>JBBSQH010000166.1:0-1651 GCA_038258055.1 Actinomycetales bacterium | reverse complement strand
GGGCGGCGGGGGGCGCGCGGGCGGTGCCGTGGGACCCCGGCCGCGCCCCCGCGCGCCCCTCGACCCACGACCGGGCACGCCGAGGGCGATCAGGTCGCGGGCGACCTCCTCCGGTTCGGTCCGCAGCTCGGCAGCGGTGCAGGAGAGCTGGATGCGACCGGGCCCGGCGAGGCGTCGGGCCCGTCGCTTGTCGACGGTCCAGGTCGCGGCCTCGAGGTGCAGGGCACCGTCCACCTCGAGGGTGACCACGGTGCCGTCGGGCAGGTCCCACTCGCAGTCGGTCCAGCGGACCGTGCCGTCGCGGTCGGGTCGGCGGCGCTGGCGGTGGGGCCCGGCGATCGCGTGGCGGCGGCAGAGGCGTACGACGTCGTGCTCGGCGGCCGAGTGCGACCCGGCCCCGACCTCGCCCAGGACCGACCGGAACAGGCCCGCCCGCCGCAGGGGCTGCAGTGTCTCGACCGAGTCCAGCAGTCGGGGCGCGGAGGTGAGTCGTTGCTGGACCGAGGCCGCGAGCACACCGACGGCTGCGCGGGGCGGTGCGTCGTAGGCCGCCCACAGCAGCACGGCCGGCTCCAGCCGGGCGCGGGGGACCCCGGGTGCCGGGCTCCGCAGCTGCTCGACCGGTCGACGCGAGCGAACGAACTCGACACCGGTCACCGGCGGTGGACGGAGGTCGTCGACCCACACGGTGACCTCGTCGCGGTCCCAGTGGCGCAACCCGTGGCAGGCAGCAGCGGTGAGGCCGCCGAGCATCGAGCGGGGCCCGGCGTGCAGCACGGCGGCCCACCGGCGCTGGTCGACCGAGAGGTGCCCCGTGCTGGTGACGACGACGCGGGGGGTGGCCAGCGCCCAGCGTCCGCCTCGTACCTGGTTGCGGACCCGGTCCGCGTCCTGTCCATGAGCTCTGAGCTGACGCCGCGACACGACGCCGTGCTGCAGCTCCAGCAGGTCGTCCAGCGAGGCATCCATCCGTCCAGGATGGGACCGGCGCGACACGGAGCGACCGCTCCTCCACAGCCACACCCGTGACGACGGCAGGTCGTGGGTCTGTGGACGCGCCATGGCGCGTCGTCCGACCCACGACTCGTCCGGGGCGGCGGGCGGCGGCGCCCCGCTAGCGTGGCGGGATGAGGCGCGCGCACACGGTGGAGCAGTTCAGGGCGGCCGAGGGGGCGCTGATGGCGCGGGTGCCCGAGGGGGCGCTGATGCAGCAGGCCGCGGCCGGGCTGGCGCACGCGGTGCTGGGCCTGCTGGCCGGGCCGGCGGGGGAGCAGCCGGCGTACGGGCGTCGCGTCCTGCTGCTCGTCGGCGGCGGCGACAACGGCGGGGACGCCCTGTGGGCGGGGGCGCGGCTGGCGGCGCGCGGGTGCGCGGTCGAGGCCGTGCTGCTGGCCGACCGTGCGCACACCGAGGGTCTCGCCGCCCTCCGCGCCGCCGGGGGACGCACGGTGGCGCGCGGCAGCGCCCACCGGCCCGACGTCGTCCTGGACGGGATCGTCGGGATCGGGGGTCGGCCCGGGCTGCGGCCGGACGCGGCCGTCGAGCTGCGGCGGTACGCCGGGGTGCCGGTCGTCGCGGTCGACACCCCGTCCGGCGTGGACGTCGACACCGGTGAGGTCGACGGTGCCCACGTGGCGGCCACGCTGACCGT
>JBBSQH010000165.1:0-1684 GCA_038258055.1 Actinomycetales bacterium | reverse complement strand
GGTGCTCCTGGACTCTCGCGACGACGTACGGGTCACCTGGTCGGCCTCGTCGGGCGAGGGCCAGGTGGGCGACCCCCGGCTCGAGGTGACCCCGGGCGTCGTGCCGGGCGACCAGGGCAGCACCTCGGCCAGCGCCTGCAGCTGAGAGGTCAGTCGCCGACGGACCCGATGGCTGCCCGCCCGTCGACCTCCAGCGTGTCCGCCCCCGCCGGCACCAGCAGGCCCTGGCCGCGCTGCAGGCGGTGGTCGGCGCCGCCGCAGGAGACCCGGCAGGCGTCCTCGAGGGCCAGCACCACCCGCGGGCCGGTCGACGCCGGGAACCGGCCTCCGGCCAGTGCGACAGTGAGTGCGAAGTCGGCCACCGGGGGGCCGAAACGGTGCGACGACCCGTCGACCACCGGCTGCCACCGGGGGACCGGGATCGGCGTGAAGTCCGTGACGTCCAGCAGCTCGGGGACGTCCCGGTGCTTCGGGGTCAACCCGGCGCGGAGCACGTTGTCGCTGGCGGCCATGATCTCCACCCCGAACCCCGACGCGTAGGCGTGCACCACGCCCGCGCCGACGAACATCGCCTCGCCGGGGGCGAGCACCACATGGTTGAGCAACAGCGTGACCAGGACGCCCGGGTCGTCGGGGTAGCGCACCGCAAGGGTGGGGAAAAGCTCGAAGGCCCGGATGGCCTCACGCCGGACGACCGCCTCCTCGGTGTCCCGCCGGCTGCGCAGCGCCCCGTGGGTGCGTTCGCGCTGGTGACCTCGCGCGGCAGCACCGCGGGCGGCCTCCACCAGGCCGGCGAGGATCCCGCGGACGTCGTCGGTCGGTGTGGTGAGGATCTCGGTGACGACCGTACGCAGCGTCTGGCTGGCGAACTCCGGGTCGAGACGCGCGGCGACGCCGTCGGCCCAGGGGTGGCGGAGCAGCTCGAGCAGGGCGGCGGAGCGACCGACGTCGCGGAACCCGGCCATCCCCTCGACCCGGGTCAGCGCGTAGACCAGCTCCGGCTTGTGCCACGGGTCGCGGTAGCTGCGGTGGGGGGCGTCGACCGGGATGCCGGCGCGCTCCTCGCGGCGATACCCCAGCCGTGCCCGCTCCGCCGAGGGATGGACCTGGAGCGACAGCGGCTCCGCCACCGCGAGGACCTTCATCAGGAACGGGAGGCGGGCGCCGTGGTCGGCGTGCACCCGCTCGCCCAGGATGCCGACCGGGTCCGCCGTGATGACATCGTCCAAGCGCCGACCGTCCGGGAGCAGCGACGGGTCGCCCTCGTGGGCGCCGATCCACAGCTCGGCCTCCGGGCCGCCGCTGGGCTCCCGGCCCAGGAACCGGGCCAGTCGGCGCTCGGATCCCCAGGCGTAGTCGCGCACGGGGTTGGTGAGCAGATACACCGGGGCACCTTCGTGGGTCGGGAGTCGATCAAGACCCGAGGTTAGTCGCCTGCCGCCGGTGTTGACCGGGTTCTCTCTGATTGGCCCGGGTCCTCCAGCTCGGCGATGGTGGGCGCGCCCATGAACGGCAGCCCTTGCTCCTTGCGGAGCAGGCCCCAGACGACGGGGACGAGCACGACCATGGCCAGCCCGATGCCGGCGACCAGCATGGGGCTGGTCTCCTCCCGGCCCAGGGGCGCCCAGCCGGCCTTGTCGAGCAGCGCGACTCCGGACATCGTCAGCACCACGACGATGCCGCG
>JBBSQH010000164.1:0-1860 GCA_038258055.1 Actinomycetales bacterium | reverse complement strand
GTCGCCTTGCCGTACTTGGCTAGTAGGCGCTTGTCCAGCGAACCGGCGTTCACGCCGATCCGGATCGACGTGCCGTGGTCGGCCGCAGCCGCCGCGATCTGTTTCACCTGGTCGTCGAACGCACGGATGTTGCCCGGATTCACCCGCACAGCGGCGCAACCGGCCTCGATGGCGGCGAAGACGTACTTGGGCTGGAAGTGGATGTCGGCGATGACCGGGATCTGGGACTTCGTCGCGATCGCGGTCAGCGCGTCGGCGTCGTCCTGGCTCGGGCAGGCCACGCGGACGATGTCGCAGCCCGAGGCGGTCAGCTCGGCGATCTGCTGCAGCGTGGCGTTGATGTCGCTGGTGAGCGTGGTGGTCATCGACTGCACCGAGATCGGGTGGTCGCTGCCCACCCCGACCTTGCCGACCTGGATCTGGCGGGTCTGGCGACGCGGTGCGAGCACCGGCGGGGGTGCTGCGGGCATGCCGAGGCTGACGGTGCTCATGTCTCCGAGCGTACTGCCCGGTCGTCGCCACCCCTCCCCCTGCGGCGGACGTCATACCCGCCGCAGGACGTCATCCGTTCCGTGGGGGCGTGTCCTCGATCGGGATGACGTCCTGGCGGGACGCCGGCCTCAGGCGGCGGCCCGAGTCCAGCCGCCCAGGCGCAGGGCGTCCTCCACCTGGTCGAGGAACTCGTGCGGCTGGAGCCGCAGACCTAGCAGAGGGATCCTCAGCACGGAGTCGCCGCTCAGCACCAGGGCGTTCTGGCGCAGGGCGTCGGCCGCGACCTCCTCGACCCAGGTGTGGTGGATCCCGTCGACCTCGACGACCAGGTGGTAGGCGGCCCAGTACAGGTCGAGATAGTAACGACCACGGGCGTCCCGTCTGAGCACCTGCCGGTCCGGAGCGGGCAGGCCGCGTTCCCGCAGGGCGCGGGCGACGTCCAGCTCGCCCAGGGACCGCACGCCCTGCAGCAGCTCGAGGACGATCTCGTGGACCAGGAGGCGGCGGCGGTCGCGGCGGACCCGCAGCGCCTCGCGTCCGAGCAGCTCGGGCGTGGTCAGACCCTGCTGCACGGCGACGGTGAGCAGGTACGTCGCCTGCCGGTCGGTGGCCGCCCACAGCGCCGCGCGTACGGCCGCGACCTCCGGGCGGGTCCGGGGGGGTCCGCCCCGGGTCACCACGTCGTCGGCGGACCACCGGCGGGTCTGACGGACGTCGTACGCCGCGCAGCGCCGCACCCGGGCACCGCGCGGCACGGACACGCGCACCCGGTCGACGTCGAAGCGCTGGAGTCCCGAGGCGACCAGGGCCGCGGCACCGTCGAGGCAGGCGCGGGGACCTCCCTGGAAGACCGCCGCCCAATGGTGCGCGAGGACGTCCATGGGCCCGGTGTGCAGGCACACCGACTGGTCACCGATCGTGACCCAGCGCCGGGCTCGGACCTCGCCCTTCACCTGCCACCGGGTGACGCCGAGGCGGTAGAGGTCGCGACGGGAGACCACTCCGCCCTGTCGTGAAGCCAGGGCACGCACGTCGCGGAGCGCCCGGGAGTCGAGCATGGAGGTCAGGACCATGCCAGCAGCGTCGGGCGCGGTCGACCGGCACGACATCCGGCGGCGCTGTGGCTGGGGACGGCCGTGAACGAGGGTCGACGGTGGAGAGTTGCCGGCCGAGCGGTGGTACCGGGCGCCCCAGGACGTCATCCCGATCGAGACCACGTGTCCTCGGGGCGCATGACGTCCCGGGCGGGCCCGGAGGGGCCCGGAGCCGCCCCGCGATGATCAGCCGGAGAGGGAGATCGGGGCCACCACGTCGCCGATGATCAGCACCACGCCCATCACCATCAGCACCAGGCCGAAGCCGTACGCG
>JBBSQH010000163.1:0-1908 GCA_038258055.1 Actinomycetales bacterium | reverse complement strand
GGACCCGGCGGCCTGGGAGTCGACGCCGTCGCCATAAGTTCTCAGCCCGAGCCTCGTGTTGCTGGGGGTGCTGGTGGCGAGGTCGGTGACGGCCTGCTTGGCGGCGTCCATCCGGGTCTGGCCGTTGCCGGCGTCGGTCTCAGCCATCGAGCCGGAGGAGTCCAGGACCACCACCAGCTCCGGCGCCTCCGAGGCGAACGGTGCCGAGCCGGCCGCCGCGGTGCCTGTCGTGGTGAGCACGACCGCGGTCGAGAGCGCGGTCAACGAGACCAGCAGCCGCAGCGGGGTGCGGAGCCGGGACGGGCCGAGGTGCCGAGACATGTGGTCCCCCTGGGTCGGACGGGCAGCGGACGGATGACGAGGTGATGGGCGTGCGACGCGTCGTGGGCGCGCCCGGGCGCACGGGCCGCCACCGGGAGGCGGGGCGGGTGGTGCAGTGGCTACGAGCCGTCCTGCGGCTGCGTGCGGCGGGTCGACCTGACGCCGAAGACGACGAGCCCGGCCAGGGTGACGGTGAGCAGCACGGCCGCGACGACCAGCGCCACGACCCAGGGCCCCCGGGAGCTGGACGCCGCAGCCGCGTCGTCCAGGTAGGCCGTCGGTTCGGACGCCTGGGTCGTCGGGGCCTCGGTGCCCTCGGCGGCCTCGGCGGCCTCGGGAGTGACGCTGGGTACGGCAGCGGCGACCTCGTACGGCGGCGCCTCGGTCACCTCACCGGTGACCCCGACGCTGAGGACGAACGGGATCGCGACCCCGACCTCGTCCGGGGCCTGCCCCTCGGAACGTCCCAGGGTGACCGCCACGTAGTGCTCCCCGGCCAGAGCGGCGGCGGCGACGCGCTGCTCGATCGGCTCCGTGCGGTTGGCGAAGAGGACCGGCACCGTGGTCGCTCCCACCTCCGTGCCGCTGCTGCCGCGGGCGAAGGTCGTGAACGGGACGGCGCCGTCCTCGTTCGGGCCCACGACCGCGGCGCGGGCGGGACCGAACAGCTCGACGCTGGTCCAGGGACCGACGACGCTGCTGCCCAGGGCCTCCCGCTCGGCGGTGCCGGACTCGAAGCCGGGGATGTCGACGCGGGCGCTCAGCTGCTGCCCCCACCCAACGTCCACCTTGTAGAACAGCGTCTCCCCGGGACGGACGGTGTCCTCGTACCCGCCCGGGCCGACCGGGGTCGCGGTGGAGAAGGACCCGCCGCCCTCGACGGACCCGACGACCTCGGTGGCGGGCTGGGCGCCGGCGACCTGGGTGTCCGCGGCCACGGCCGGGCCGAGGTCGGCCCCGTCGGCGAGCGGGTCCTCGAGCAGGACGAGGAGCTCGACCTCGGTCGGGGGAGCACCCTCCTCGTCCGACCACTCCACGGCCAGCACGACCGGCCCGCCCTGGTCGCACTCGGGGTCACGTTCGCCGATGGCCTGACCGACGTCCGGGCCGTGGGCGAGGGCAGTGGTCACCGGGCCCTCGACCCCGCTGGTGCCGCCGGTGGCGAAGGAGTCGCTGCAGCGGCTCTGGTCGACGGTCGTCTGCTGGCTCAGGTTCCCGCGCCCGGCCTGGATGCCGGCGCTGTCGCCGTCGCGGATGGCCGTGGCGGCCAGGTGCGCCGTGGCGCCGGCGGGGACGTCGACGACGTAGTGACGGGTCTCGCCCGGCGTGAACTGGTCCCGGTACAGGCCCGGCTCCAGCGCCGGGGCGCCGGCCGGGGTGGCCGTGCCCTGCACGGGGGTGCCCTCCGCCTCGTAGACCCGGTAGGCGCGCTCGGCGGCCGTGTCCAGGGCGGTGGCGAGCTCGGTGGCGTCGGTGGCGTCGACGTACTGGCCGCCGCCGGCGTCGGCGATGCACTGGAGGATGTCGCGGGCGGTGTCGTCGACGAGGAAGCCGATGACGTCGATGCGGAGGTCGATGCCTTGTTCG
>JBBSQH010000162.1:0-2095 GCA_038258055.1 Actinomycetales bacterium | reverse complement strand
GCGATCAGGCGACCGAACAACTCCCGCTGCTCGAACAACGGCTCGACACCGGGACGCCCTCTTCCTGCCATGACGCACCACCAAGATCCTGCTCAGGTGCTGCGACGACCGCTGGAATCCGCCCGGTCTGATTTGGCCCCACCTGTGGGGCGACACGCCGTTGTGGCGGCTTGAGCTGGCCCCACTGCCGCGGGGTGGATCGTGTCGGTCGTGGGTCGTTCCACGGGCGGCGGGAGGCCGTGAGGGTGGTGTCGAGGGTGGAGCTGTTCGAAGCGATCCGGCGCGACCACCGCCGGGAGGAGCTGTCCATCCGGGAGCTCGCGGCCCGCCACGGGGTGCATCGGCGCACGGTGAGACAGGCATTGGACAGCGCTGTCCCCCCGGCACGAAAAGTCCCGCAGCGGGCGGCGCCGAAGCTGGCACGGGTGGCGCCGGTGATCGACGCGATGCTGCGGGAGGACCTGGACGCGCCGCGCAAGCAGCAGCACACCGCCCGGCGGGTACTCGCGCGGCTCATCGAGGAGCACGACGTCGTCGACGTGTCGTACTGGACGGTGCGGGACTACGTGGCCCGGCGCCGTCCGGAGATCGCGGTGGAGGGCGGTCGGGTGCTGGAGACGGCGTTCGTGCCGCAGTCCCACGCGCCCGGCGCAGAAGGCGAGGTCGACTTCGCGGACCTGTGGGTCGACCTGGCCGGGGTCCGGACCAAGGTCCAGATGTTCACCTTCCGGCTCTCCTGCTCGGGGAAGGCGGTCCACCGGGCGTTCGGCACCCAGGGCCAGGAGGCGTTCCTGGCCGGGCACCTGGAGGCCTTCGCCGTCCTCGGCGGCGTCCCGACCGTCCATGTCCGCTACGACAACCTGAAGTCCGCGGTGTCGCGGGTGCTGTTCGGTCGGGACCGGGTGGAGTCGGAGAGGTGGGTGCATTTCCGCTCCCACTACGGCTTCGACGCGTTCTACTGCCAGCCCGGCGTCACCGGCGCCCACGAAAAGGGCGGGGTCGAGGGCGAGGGCGGCCGGTTCCGCCGCACCCACCTCGTCCCGGTCCCCAAGGTCGCCTCCATCGCCGAGCTCAACGCGCGCCTGGCCCGCCATGACGAGGCCGACGACGCCCGCCGGATCGCGAACCGGGTCCGGACCGTCGGGCAGGACTTCGCCCTCGAGCAACCCCACCTACGGCCGCTGCCCATGGAGGCGTTCGAGGCCGGGCTGGCGTTGACGCCGCGGGTCGACCGCCACGCCCGGATCACGGTCCGCCAGTGCCACTACTCCGTCCCCGCCCGCCTGGTCGGGCGCCGGGTCCGGGCCCTGCTGCGCGCGGACGAGCTGGTGGTCTTCGACGGGCGGGTGGAGGTCGCCCACCACGAACGGTCCACCGTCCGGGGGTCCGCGACGCTGCTGCTGGATCACTACCTGGAGGTCCTGGCCCACAAGCCCGGCGCCCTGCCCGGCGCGACGGCCCTGGTACAGGCCCGTGCCTGCGGCGCGTTCCCCAGCGCGCACGACGCGTTCTGGGCCGCGGCCCGCAAGGCCCACGGCGACGCTGCGGGGACTCGGGAGCTGGTGGAGGTCCTGCTGCTGCACCGGCACCAAAGCGGCGTCGACGTCGTCGACGCCCTCACCGCCGCCCTCGGGGTCGGGGCGGTCCGCGCCGACGTCGTCGCCGTCGAGGCCCGCCGCATCGCCGACCAACGACCTACCGACGTCGCCTCCAGTCGCCACGACGACGCTCGTTCGGTGCAGGTGCCAGAAGCGCGGGTCGCGTCGCCCACTGCGCGGCGCCTCGCCGACCCGACCGCCGTCATCGCGGGCCTGCCGCCGGAGGCCCGGCCCGCGCCGACGGTCACCGCCTACGACGAGCTCCTCACCCGCCCCCGCCCACCCCCCACCACTACCACCGAGCCAGCGCAGGCATCCTCGGAAGGACAGGTCTCAGGACCACCAGCCCACCCGCCCGACCTGCTGCGCCTCCGCCGGCGGCGCCGGCCCTGCGTCGTCGTCGGGGAATGACGGACCAGGCCGCGGACGCGGCGGTCGAGCAGGCCTGCCGGGACCTGCGCCTGCCCACGATCCGGGCCCGCGCCCAGGAGATGCTC
>JBBSQH010000161.1:0-2280 GCA_038258055.1 Actinomycetales bacterium | reverse complement strand
TCCCCGCGCCCCCCCGCGCGCGCGCGCCCCCCCCCCGGGGCCCCAACACCCGGGGCCCCCCGGGCCTCGGTGCCACCGCCACAGGGGGAGGTCAGCCGTGCTGGATCCGCAGCGCGAGGGCGGGACAGGCCAGCACGGCGCGTCGGGCGTCGGTGAGCTCCCCCGCAGACAGCGGGTCGTGAGCGATCAGGGGGAAGCCCCACTCGTCCAGGGCGATGCGCTCAGGAAGCAGCGCGGCACACAGACCGTGCCCATCACATCGCGTCCAGTCGATCTCCAGCCGGGCGGCGGCCGGCAAGGCTGACGCGCGTATCGCGCTCATGACGCCCACCCGGTGGCCGAGACCTGAACCGGTGCGACAGCGGGCCGGGGGGTGAGCTGGCCGAGGACCGCGCGGCCGCAGCCGCCCTCGCGCAGGTGGGCGTCGATGTCCTCGCCGAAGCGACGTACGGACGAGGTGACGAAGCGCGCCACCCCGTCCGGATGGGCGCAAGCACCCCGCCCGGTGACCAGGCCGGTATGCCGTTCGAGGTCGTGGTAGCCGCCCACGTCGCCCGCAATCACGCGGCTCAGGTCGTCCACGATGGAGGGGAGGCCGAAGACGCACGGTCCGCACTGCCCGGCCGACTCACCCGCCAACCAGGTCGCTACCGCGACGACTTCACCGAGCGGACAGCTCTCGGGAGACACCGCGGCGACGACACCGGCCCCGAAGGTCAGCCCCGCCTGCTGAAGTTCCGGACGCGACAGACCAGGTGACGCCCCGGCCGCCACCCACAGGCCGTGATATCCACCGAGCAGCACGGCCGATCCCGTCTCGGCCCCGGCCGCCTCGAGGACAACGCCCAGCGGGACACCATTCGGGACCTCGACGACACCCGGATGCCGCACGGCTCCGACCACGGAGAGCAGGCTCGTGCCCGGCTCGGTGGACACTCCGCGGTCGGCGTACGCGTGAGGTCCGAGATGGGCGAGCAGACCGATCTGGGCGAAGGTCTCCGCATTGGACAAGAACGTCGGCCGCCCGTTCAGCCCCTCGTCCGAGGGGAGGGTACGCCGACCGTGCGGCACGGCCGGGCCGCCTCCTGCACCCCGCATCACCGCCCGCGCCTCGCCCGCGACGAACCGGGTCGGGCGGCTGTCGACGCGGATCCGCCTGGCATCGCGGCGTTCGCGGATCGCTGCCGCGATGGCCTCCGCCGCGCGCGGGTCGTGGACGCTGACCACCACCCGGCGCGCCCTCATCGCGTTGGCGACCGCGAGCAAGCCGTCCAGGACGAGGTGCGGGGTAGTCCGCATCAGCATCCGGTCCTTGGCACTGAGCGGCTCGCTCTCCGAGCCGTTGACCACCACCGCGTGCGTCCCCGAAGCCGGCAGCGCCGCGAGCTTGCGGGTGACCGGGAACCCGGCTCCCCCGCGTCCCAGCAGCGCCGCGGTCGCGGTGAGGTCTTGCAGGTCGGCGCGAGAAAGGCGGGGAAGATCCCCGTGAAGAGCGCGGTGTTCGGGCCAGCTGACCGTGCCACCCGCGGACGAGCCCGCGAGCAGCCGCGCCTCACCGATCGACCAGGCGGGTACCGCGGGACTCGTGGTGCGCATCATGAGCGACCGACATACGTGGCGGTACGCACGGTGGAACGCCGCGACTGGGCCAGGTATCCGGCCTGGGCGTTCTGGTGCGACGTGAGGCGGGTGGCAATGGCGATGCCGACGACCAGCAACGCTCCGAGGTAGCCGAGCAGCACCGGTCCGTACGTGCTGTCCGTCCCTGCGGTGAACCCGTGGGTCATGGCCAGGCCCCACGCGGCGTACGCCGACAGGTGCAGCGCTCGCCAGGCACGGGTGGCCCGGACCGAGGTCGCCAACCGACCACGGGCGGCACCGACCAGTGCCGTGGCCACCGTGACGAACAGCGCCAGCGTGCCGAGCGCGACCGCAACGGGCCGGTAGGACGCGGTGAACGGCACGACCACCGCCCTCAGGTCCACGCCGGACCGGGCGTCGAGCACCAACGAGGTCACATGGACGACCAGGAGCAGGACTCCCGTGGCGGCGGCCGCACGGTGCACGTACTGCAGCGCGAACCGCCAGCGCTGCACGCTCGAGCCGTCGCCCGGCTGGCGTACGGACGCGAACGCCCCGAGTGCCGTGGCCACGGTGAGCAGCGCCAGCGCGACCAGCCCAGCCGCGCGAGCGGCGTACCAGAGCGTCATGACGCGACGGCCTCCGCCGGGGGCCATCCCGCGGTGGGGACGACGGCGCCGTGCGCGGCGCCGAGCCGAG
>JBBSQH010000160.1:0-2642 GCA_038258055.1 Actinomycetales bacterium | reverse complement strand
GCGTCGGCGGCGGACAGGTCGTGGGCGGTCTTGAGGTAGGCCGGGAGGTACACCGAGAACGCGACGTACCCGCCGAAGGCCACGGCGTAGAGGACGCTGGCCTGCCAGGTGATCGGCAGGCGGGCGTTCGCGTTCAACCGGGTCAGCAGGCTCGTCGTCGGCACCACCCGACCGGGGGCGTCCCGCAGGAGCGACCAGGCCAGGACGGCGTACGCAGCCAGCACCGCCGCGGTGATCAGGAACGGAGCCCGTCGACCGACGTCGGTGAACAGGGTGACCGTGGTCAGCGCGCTGATCGCGGTGCCGCCCATGCCGGCGCCGAAGACGCCGATCGCGAGCCCACGACGCTCGGGTGGGAACCAGGCGTTGACGAAGGGGACGCCGACCGCGAAGACCGTTCCGGCGATCCCGAGGAAGAACCCGCCCACGAGCAGAAGCGCGTACGAGTCGAGCGCGACGAAGGCGATGAAGAGGACCGGGACGATCGTGACCGCCGAGATGACCGGGAACATCAGACGCCCGCCGTAGCGGTCGGTCAGCGCCCCCGCCACGATCCGCCCGAGCGACCCGACCAGGACAGGCACCGCGACGAGGAGAGCCACGTCGGACTCGCTCAGCTCACCCAGGGACCCGGTGTCGCGGAACATCGGGCCCAGGGGGCTGATCAAGGCCCACGCCCAGAAGTTCACCGCGAACCCAAGCGTGGCCACGACCAGCATCACCACCGGTGACGGCTGCCGAGACCCCGTCGACGCCCCGCTCGCGGGCGGCGTACCGAGGACCGACGTCATGCGAAACGCCCCTCGGGTCGTCGGGTGCCAACCGACGCGCGTGTCGGCTGGACGGTGGCCGACACCGGGGGTCCGGGGTGTCTATCCCGAACGTGCGCCCCAAGCCGTCCACCGTCGAGGCCGCCGCCTTCGTTCTCCCAGCTGGTCACGCCTGGCGGGCGTCGTACGGGTCCGGGGGCAGGAGGCATGAGGGGTCCTTCGCGTCATGGGTCCCCACGACGGCGAGGACTCCCCCAGCCTGCGCCGGTCGGCGCCGTCCCGATCAGGGCCGAAAGGCACACCGATTGGGGCCGAATGCGGTGCAGCTGGCGCTGGCCGGGGAACCTGCGACCACCCCGGCGTCCGCGCCAGTGTCATCGACGGCCCGAACCCGGTGACGGCCAGAACCTGGGTGGCAGTCAGCCCACCTACGCGGTGCCCCCGGTCTCCACAGACCCACACTCACCCGCCGCGAGGACCAAGGCCGCCGATCGGTCTACCACCGGGGACCATCGCCCCTGCCCCCCGATGCCGGCCGGGGACACCCTGAAGGTCCGACACCACGCTCAAGGAGACCGACATGCAGATCGTCCCCACCCTGGCGGCGTCCGCAGCCGCACTGGCCCTCGCCGTCATGGTGCGCCCGCAGCGCGCCAGCGCGCACTGCGACACCATGGACGGGCCAACCGCACAGGACGGCCAGACAGCCCTGGACACCGGGAACCCCAGCGTCGCGCTGAAGTGGGTCGGCCCCAAGGGTGCGTCGGAGCTGTCCGCGGTGTTCGAGCGCTCCCTGGCGGCCCGCGAGCTCGGCGGCGCGGCCCGCGAGGTCGCGGACCGCTGGTTCCTCGAGAACCTCGTACGACTCCACCGCGCCGGCGAAGGCGTCGCGTTCACCGGGCTGAAGCCGACCGGGACACCCGTCGACGAAAGAGTGGCAGCGGCCGACCGCAGCATTGCGGACCGCAACCTGCAGGCACTCGCCGGCCAGGTGCCCTCCGATCGGCGACCGGAGCTCGAGCGTCGGTTCGCCACAGTGCTGGAGCGCCAGGACTACGACATCGACGACGTCGATGCTGGTCGCGCCTACATCGAGGCCTACGTCAGATTCTTCAAGTTCGCCGAGGGCGAGGACCACGACCTCCCGGGGACCGGCACAGCGCACCACCACCACGAGGAATGACCGGCCGGCGCACCGGCGGGGCGACGCGAACAGTCGGCGCGGTCACGATGGCACTCGCGGCGGGCGTCGTGATCCGACGAAGTGTCGCCTTCGTGACCCTGATCAGCTCCCACTCCATGGCCCCCACCTTGCTGCCTGGTCGACGTGTTCTCACCCGGCGCCTGGCCACGTCCCGGCGGGTGCGCAGGGGCGACGTCGTGGTCGTCAAGTCCGACGAGTTGGCGCGGGTCGTGGTGAAGCGTGTCGTTGGCCTTGGCGGTGAGCAGGTGGTTGTCACCCCCGCCGGTGGGGTCGCGGTCGACGGGACGGTCCTTGTCGAGCCCTACGTCGTGAACCCGTGCGGGCCGCAGGGGACCTTCGACGTCCCGGTCGGCCACGTGCTGCTGCTGGGTGACGACCGGGTGAGGTCCAACGACAGCCGCACCTGGCGCGCACCGTGTGTGCCCGTGGCGAAGGTCCTCGGCCGCGTTGTGCTGCGGGCCCCACCCTGACGCCTACGACGGCGGCGGGCTCGGGAAGGGCGGTGACGTCACTCTCTACTACGACGGTGAAGCCGTCGGCGGCGGTCGGGTCGGAGCCACCCAGGCGATGATCTTCTCCGCCGACGAGACCACCGACATCGGCTACGAGTCCGGCACCTGCGTCGCCACGGCCTACACCACCCACACCAGTCGCTTCACCGGCAAGAT
>JBBSQH010000159.1:0-2863 GCA_038258055.1 Actinomycetales bacterium | reverse complement strand
TTGAACCCGTGCGCGTCGACCAGGTTCCACGTCAGGTCCCACAGCACCGAGTTCCAGCCGTGACCCACCCCGTGAGGCGTGGCCAACGACGCACCCGTGATCCAGCTGTTCGTCTTGATCCGGTCGTACGTGAACGGCTGGGTGTTCATGTCGCGGGAGTAGGGGCGGGGGCGGATGCCCGCACCCTCGCGGCTGTCCTGGTAGACCGCATAGGGCCCCATGCCGCGGGCGCCCTCGGGGTCGTCCAGCCTCGGGTCCAGCAGCATCGTGATGCCGTAGTAGTCGCTCCAGCCCTCACCCATCTGCTCCTGCCCCGACAGGCAGTTCACGTTCAGACCACCGGTCAGGCGGTTGCTGATCCCGTGGCCGTACTCGTGGATGATGATCCCGTTCTCCAGGTCACCGTCGCGCTGCGGCGGGATGTCCGGGTTGGCCCGGGCGGTACCCGTGGTGGGCAGGCCGGCCTTGATGGTGGTCGCGTCCGCCTGCGTCACCATGCCCGACGGGATGGTGATGGCCGGGTTGGCGCCGCCGAGAGCGATGGTCGCCCCCGGTGCGTTGTTGCCGATGACGACGGCGCTGGCGCCGGCGTTCTGGGCGTTGAGCACCTTGTCGACGAACGGGCAGGTGCCGCGGTCGGCGATGGCGATCGCGCCGGCCGGGAAGCCGACCAGCGGGCCGCAGCCCTCGGTGGTGCCGGAGCCGTCGTCCACCACGGCGAACGGCCCGGAGACCCCGACCGCGCTGAACGACGGACCGAAGGCGGCGTTGCCCAGGCCGTACGTGCCGGCCGCCGACCCGCTGTCGACCACGAGCTGGTTGGGAGCGGCGCTGCCGGACGGGTTCCACAGGTACATCTGCATCCGGGGCGGGCTGCCGTCGGTCGCGGGGGTGGAGAAGTTGGCGTTGTTGGTGCCGCCGCCGTCCTGGGCCTCGGCCCGGACGTAGTCACCGCCGCCAGGACCACCGCCGTAGTTGACGGCCTGGAAGTTGCCGGCCTGCTCGTCGAACCCGTACAGGGCCAGCACGTCGTGGACGACGTTGCTCAGGTAGAACAGGTTGGTCACCGCGGCGGGCTGGTAGTCCAGCGGGCTGGCGGACAGGTCGACCGTGAAGTCGAAGAGCAGGTCCGGGCCGCCGTCGACGTCGCCCCCGGGGTCGGGCTGGTTGTTGTTGTCCCGGTCCAGGTAGGAGTGGACGTTGTTGCCCCGGGTCGTCGTGTACTCGGGGCCGACGACGCCGTCGGTGTCGTGCCAGCCGAAGGGCGACGCCGTGCCGTCGGCCGGGTTCGTCACCACGGTCTGCGGGCCGTCGTTCGGGCTCTCCTTGGGGATCTCGTAGACGGTGTAGCTCGAGCCGTCGTCCACCGGGTCGTTGCTCCCGTGCGTGCTGGGCCCGTGGTCGTCCAGCGCCGCGGCGGCCGCGCCGGCCGTCCCGGTGCGGGCCATGGTGCTCTCGATCTGGCCCTCCTCGTGCTCGACCGTCCAGTCCTCGACGGCCAGCATCTCGCCGGTCTCGGCGTCGATGGTGGCGTTGTACAGGTGGACGTCCGTCGAGTCGTCGATCACGACCTGGTAGGCCAGGCGCAGCCCCTCGTCGGTCGGCTGCCAGCCCAGCGTGGTGGGGATGGGCTCGTCGGAGATGCCGCCGTCGGTGAGCAGCGTCTCCACCGGGTCGGCCGCCGTGCGGGCCGCGACCACGGGCCGCAGGTCCTCGGGCTCGGCCAGGTCGAGCGCCTCGGCGGCCGCCTCGACGGCCTCGGCGGGGCCGGCCTCGGCCTCGACCGGGGCGCTGGGGGCGGGGGCGAGGTCGGGCACGAGCACCTCGCCGACGTGGAGCACCGAGCCGTCGCTGCGCACGTTGACCGTCGCGGCCGCGGTGAAGACCTCGAGCCCCTCGTAGCGCTGGAAGACGTTCACGTGCGTGACGCCGTTGTGCTTGCTCGTGTAGGCGCTGCGGACCGCGAGGTCGGCGACGTCGGAGGCGGCGACCCCGTAGTCGGTCGCGTTGGCCGCGAGGAAGTCCGTGGCGATCTTCTCGACGTCCGTGATGTCTGCCGGGGTCAACGCCTCGGCCTCGACGCTGCCGGCCATCACCGGGAGCGGGGCGGCGAGCATCGCCACGAGCACCACCGGGGCAACCAGGACGGCCCTGCGCCGTCTCATCGTGTCGTCTGCTTCGTTCGGGTCAGCTGCATGGGATGTCCTTCACCGTGACGGAGGGTATTACCGGGAGTGACAATGACGCTAACCCGGATGCCGCAGCCTGCATACCCCTTCGTGAACATCCGGTAGGGAATTCGTGACCGGACGTGACGGAGGGGCGCCCGGTATGTCCCGAGCGCCCCTCTTCGTCCCTTCGCGACGATTCCCCTGACGGGTCAGCGTCGCTCGTTCACCTCAGCCGTCAGGCTTCCTCGAACCGCACGTCGACCGTGTGCTGGGTGCCGTCGACCAGCGTGACGACGAACTCGCGGCAGGTGCCCGCCCACTCCTCGTCGGTGTCCCAGAGGTAGAAGTACTCACCCTGGCCGCGGTTGTACTTCAGCTGGGTCCGCCCCTGGAGCTCGGTCGGGGTGGTGACGGCGAACTGCACCGGGTCACCTGTGGCGCAGTCGACCTGGCGGGAGGCGAACGAGTGCGTGTTCGCCAGCACGTCGAAGCCGCGGTTGCCGTCGAGGCCGAAGGTCATCGGGACGGCCGCGCCCGCGTCGCGCAGCAGGAGCTCGTCCGTACCGCCCTGCGGGTTCATGTCCCCGAAGCCCTCACCGGTCGCGACGCACTCGGCCGGGACGTCGAACGCCTCGGTGTTGTCGTCACGACCCGTGGTGCCCTGCACCGCGGAGTAGCCCAGACCACGACGG
>JBBSQH010000158.1:0-2976 GCA_038258055.1 Actinomycetales bacterium | reverse complement strand
CGGTGGTCACCAGCGAGTCCAGCAGGTGACGGGTGGCGTGGGCGACCTCGGCGACCGCCCGGTCGAAGGCGGCCTGGTTGGCCTGCGACGGCTTCGCGGACCCGCTGACCTTGCGCACGTACTGCAGCGCCGCCGCGTCGACCTCGTCCTCCGTGGCCGGCGGGGCGAAGTTGTGGAGCGGGCGGATGTTGCGGCACATGCCGCCAGCGTACGTCCGGACCGGCCGCCGGGTCAGGAGTCGCCGGACGCCAGCCGGGAGGCGTACTCCGTCAGGTCGATCGTCCCGCCCTCGGCCTCGGTGCGGCCCCGCTCGGCCTGCGGGAGGGCGTCGGTGATCACGTCGAGGCGCTTCCACGACGGGTAAGGCGCCCCGCCGTCCGCGTCGGGCACGTAGGGCGACCGCGAGGTCCGCTCGTGGCGGTGCACGTAGCGGGCGCAGTTGACGAAGACGTCATCGACCCGCACCCGCACCACCGAGCGCGCCCCGGGCCACCGCGACACCAGCGGGTCGTCGGCGATGGCGGACGCGGTGCCCTGGACCCGGAGCCGGTGCGGGGTCTCGAGGTCGATCAGCAGCAGGCCCACCTTGGCCGTCTCGGCGATGTTGCCCAGGGACAGGAACATGCCGTTGCCGTCGTAGTCGGGGAAGGCCAGTGTGTGCTCGTCGAGCACCGCGAGCACCCCCGGGTCGCCGCCCTTGTAGGACACCGTCGGCTCGCCGCGGCCGTTGACGGTGGAGAGGAAGAAGAAGTCCCGGCCGGCGATGAAGGCGCCGTGCTGGTCCAGGTCCACCACGTCGGAGACGATCGCCTGCTCGAGCCGGTCGGCCAGCCGCTCGCTGTCGTGGCGTCGCTGGAGGTCGCGCTGCGCGTCGGTGTAGAAGTCGCTCATCGAGGAGGTCTACCACCCCGACCGTCCGTGCGGGGGCTGCGCACGGGGGGTGTGGTGGGGCTGGGCGGCTGTCGGTCCCTCTGCCACGATGCGGGCATGGCTGACACCTCCGGGACATCCGGCACCCGCGCGTACGACCTGGTCCTCGTCGGAGCGACCGGATTCACCGGCGGGCTGACCGCCGAGTACCTCGCCCGCAGCGGCCCGTCGGGCCTGCGCTGGGCGCTGGCCGGCCGCAACCCGCAGAAGCTCGAGGCCGTCCGCGCCCGGCTGGCCAGGATCGACCCGGCACTCGCCGACCTCGACCTGCTGCCCGCCGACGTCGGTGACCCGGCCTCGCTGGCCGACCTGGCCCGCCAGGCCCGGGTGGTCATCACCACCGTCGGGCCCTACCGGCAGTACGGCGAGCCGCTGGTCGCCGCCTGCGCCGAGGCCGGCACCGACTACGTCGACCTGACCGGGGAGCCGGAGTTCGCCGACCGGATGTACCTGGCCCACCACCGCACCGCCGAGGCCTCGGGCGCGCGCATCGTGCACGCCTGCGGCTTCGACTCCGTGCCGCACGACCTCGGGGTGCTCTACACCGTCGAGCAGCTCAAGGCCGCGGGCCCGGTCAGCGTGCGCGGGGTGGTCCGCGCCGGGGGGACGGCGTCCGGCGGCACCTTCCACTCCGCGATGGACGCGATCTCACGCCCCAAGCAGGCCCGCGACGCCCTCGCCGCCCGCCGCCGCCTCGAGCCGCGCGACCCCGACCGCTCCTCGCGCGCGGTCGCCGGCAAGCCGCACCGCGACAGGCTGCTCGGCTACTGGCTTCTGCCGCTGCCCACGATCGACCCGCAGGTCGTCGCGCGCAGCGGGGCGGCGCTGGAGGCCTACGGCCCGAAATTCCGTTACAGCCACTACGTCGGCACCAAGACCCTGCGCTACGCCGCCGGTGGTGCCGCCGGGCTGATGGCGCTGGTCGCGGCTGCCCAGGTCAAGCCCGTGCGCTCGCTGCTGCTGGGCCGGATGAAGCAGGGCGAGGGGCCCGACCAGGCCCGCCGCGAGCGGTCGTGGTTCACCGTCGACTTCGTCGGCGAGGGCGACGGCCGCACCATCCACACGCGGGTCAGCGGGGGCGACCCCGGGTACGGCGAGACGGCCGTGATGCTCGCGGAGTCGGCGCTGTGCCTGGCCCTCGACGACAACCCGACGACCGCCGGCTGCGTGACCACGGCGCAGGCGATGGGGCACAACCTGACCGGGCGGCTGCAGGCCGCCGGGATCACCTTCGAGGTCGTGACCTGAGGGCCGCGGCCCCGGTGTCCTGGGCGTCGGGGGCGGGCGGGGTGTCGAGCTCGTCGTCGTCCGCCGGGCCGGGGAGCTCCTCGGTGAAGAGGTCGTCCTCGGCGGGGAATCGGGGCATGGGGCGCATCCTGTCCCTCCGAGGTGGCGGCAGGGTCACCCCACGCCGGGTGAGGCGGCGCTCTGCCTGCTTGTGCGGGGCGGGACGATGGGGTCGACCCGCCCGGGCGATCCGGGGGACCGACCCGGAATCGAGAACGCCGTGCACCACCGCACCCGCCTGGGCCTGGCCGCCCTGACCCTCACCGCCCTCACCACGCTCGCCGCCTGCGGAGGGCAGGACGAGTCCGCGGCCGACCCGGCCTCCTCCGGGGGGACGTCGGCGAGCGCGTCCGCCACCCCGACGCCCAGCACTGAGACGGGCGTGGTGAGGCGGCGCGGGTCGGGGGCACCGGCGCCGGCGCCGGAGGCCGACCTGGCCGTCGAGATCGCCGGCGACGAGATCAGCCCCAACGCAGCCGAGCTCGAGGTCGGAGTGGGCGACTCGATCACCGTCAGCGTGGAGTCGGACCGCGCGGGCGAGCTGCACGTGCACTCGACGCCCGAGCAGTACGTCGAGTTCGGGGCCGGCGAGACCGCCCAGGAGCTGACCTTCACCACCCCGGGCACGGTCGAGGTCGAGGACCACGACACCGGTGACGTGGTGGCGTTCGTCGACGTGCGCTGACCCCGGGCGCGTGCCGTCCCGCGCGACGGTCTGGTGGGTCCGGCCTCCGGCCGGTCGGTGCCCCAGGCAGGAGT
>JBBSQH010000157.1:0-3553 GCA_038258055.1 Actinomycetales bacterium | reverse complement strand
GCCCTGCGCCGCACCCGCCGCCGGTCGGACCGGGGCGGGAGGGGGTGGGCGCTCGATGACGCGGGTGGTGGGCACCGGCTCACGCGTCGGACGCGGGGCCTGCCGGGTCGGGTCCGGGCGCGGCGCCTGCCGGTCTGGGCGCGGGGCCTGCCGGGTCGGGTCCGGTCGGGTCTCGACGGCGGTGCGGGGCGCGGCGGGCGGGGCCGGCCGGGGCGAGACCCGCGTGCCCGCCACCACCTGCTCGGCTATGGCCGCCCCGGACCCGGCGACGGCCCCCACCCCGCCGGGCGCCGCCGCCAGCTGCGGGCGTCGACCCGTGAGCCCGGCCACGGCGTCGGCCAGGTCGGCGGGCGAGGGACGGGTGGCCGGGTCGGGGCGCAGGGTGGCGCTCAGCAGACGCGTCAGGTCGGGGTCCAGCCCGTCCAGGTCCACCGCACCGCGTCGCACCCGGTCCCACACGGCCTCCATCGGCCCGGAGCGGAACGGCGGCCGCCCGGTGGCGGCGAAGGCCACCACGGCGCCCCAGCCCCACCAGTCGGCCGCGGTGCCGACGTCGGTGCCGTCGAGCACCTCCGGCGACAGGTACCCGGGCGTACCCACCATCAGCCCCGTCGACGTCAGCGACACGTCGTCCAGGGCCCGGGCGATGCCGAAGTCGATCACCACGGGCGAGCCGTCCAGCACCAGCACGTTGCCCGGCTTGAGGTCGCGGTGCACCACGCCCACGGAGTGGATCGCCGACACCGCCTCGAACAGCCCCGTGCACATCTCGTGCAGGTCGGCCCCCGCCATCGGGCCGTCGCGACGGACCACGGTGTCCAGCGCCTCGCCCGGGACGTAGCGCATCACCACGTACGGCAGCTCGGCGTCGAAGTCGGCGTCCAGGACCTCGGCGACCCGGGGGTGGCGCACCTTGGTCAACGACCTGACCTCACGGGCCAGCCGGGCCCGGGTCTGCGGGTCGGCGGCCACGTGGGGCCGGACGACCTTGACCGCCACGGCCCGGTCGTTGGGGTCCAGCCCCAGGTGGACGACCCCCATGCCGCCCTCGCCGATGACGCGCAGCAGGCGGTAGGGACCCACGCGCTGCGTCCCGCTCATCGACACCTCCGCCCGTTCACCCGCCCAACGGTACGGCGTGAGCCAGCCGATACGGTCGTGCCATGACCCCGGGGGCGTTGTCGTGCCACGGCCTGACCAAGCGGTTCGGGACCACCCTGGCGGTGGACCAGCTGGACCTCACCGTGCCCACCGGCTCGCTGTTCGGCCTGGTGGGACCCAACGGCGCGGGCAAGACGACCACGCTGTCGATGGCCACGGGCCTGCTGCGCCCCGACTCCGGCGCCGTGGTGGTGGACGGGCAGGACGTGTGGGCGGACGTGCAGCGGGCGCACCGCGTGCTCGGCGTGCTGCCCGACGGTCTGGCCACCATGGACCGCCTCAGCGGGCCGGAGCTCGTCGAGTACACCGGTCGTCTGCACGGCCTGCCGCGGGCGCAGGCGGCGGAGCGCGCCGCCGAGCTGCTGGACGTCCTGGACCTGGCCGACGCGGACCGCACGCTGGTCGTCGACTACTCCGCCGGGATGAAGAAGAAGGTGGGGCTGGCCTGCGCCCTGGTGCACGGCCCACGGGTGCTGGTCCTGGACGAGCCGTTCGAGGCCGTCGACCCGGTGTCGGGCACCACCATCCGGGCCCTGCTGACCCGGTTCGCCGCCGGCGGCGGCACGGTCGTGGTGTCCAGCCACGTCATGGCCCTGGTCGAGCAGCTCTGCGACCACGTGGGCGTCACCGTCGCGGGCCGCGTGGTCGCGGCCGGGACCGTCGCGGAAGTCAGGGGCGACGGCAGCCTGGAGGAGCGGTTCGTCGCCCTGTCCGGCGGGTCGCGCGACCTGGGGGGTGGCCTGTCGTGGTTGGCGTCCTCGTCCGGCTGAGGCTGACGCTGCTGCGCAACCAGGCCCGCGGCGGGACCGAGAAGGTCCTCATCCTCCTCGTGGGGCTCCTCGTCGCCGCCGGTACGGCGTTCGGCGGGGCGGTCCTGCTGGTCGCGCTCCGCTTCACCACCCTGGACCTGGCCGGGGCCGGCGTCGTCGTGCTCGGGTCGGTCGTGGTCGTCGCGTGGGCGCTGCTGCCGCTGCTGACCAGCGCCGACGAGGTGATGAACGACCCGGTGCGGTTCGCGCTGCTGCCGCTGCCGTCCCGGTCGCTGGGCGCCGGCCGCGTGGTGGGCTCGGCCCAGTCCCCGGTCGCGGTGGCCACCGCAGTGGCCTCGCTCGCGCTGACCGTGACCTTCGCCCGCGGCCCGTCCCCTGTCGTGTCGGTGCTCGTCGCGCTCGTCGCCGCGGTCCTCGGCACCCTGACCTGCCTGCTCGCGTCCCGGGCGCTGCTGACCTCGGCCGCCTCGCTGCTGGCGGGCCGGCGGGGTCGTGAGACGAGCATCGGCATCGGGGTCCTGGTGGTGTCGCTGCTGGGGCTCAGCGGTCCCGTCCTGGCCGAGCTGGGCGAGCGGCTGGAGACCGGCGCGGTCGACGCGGCGGTCCAGGTGATGGCGTGGACCCCGCTCGGCGCGGCCTGGGCGATGCCCTGGGCAGCGGCCGAGGGACGGTGGCCGGTCGTCGCCGGCCGCGCCGTGGTCGCCGTGGCGACCCTGGCCCTGCTGTGGCTGGTCTACGGCAGGGCCGTGCGGGCGCGGCTGCGGCCCACCGGCTCCGGTCGCGGCCGGGCCCGGGGCCGGACCCCGGAGCAGCGCCGGGTCGTGGTGAGCCGGCGCGGGGTGCTGCCCGACACCCCGTTCGGCGCCCTGGTCCAGCGCTGCCTGCGCTACTGGGTGCGCGACTCCCGCTACGTCGTGTCGGTCATCGCGCTGCCCGTGGTGGTCGGGCTGCTGCTGGTCCTGCCCCTGCTGACCGACGCCCCAGCCGGCCTGGCGCTGGCCAGCGGCCCGCTGCTGGGGCTGCTGCTGGCCTTCACCATGCTCAACGAGCTGGCCTTCGACGGGACGGGGCTGTGGACCACGCTCGCGTCCGCGGTGACGGGCCGGCAGGAGCGCAGCGCCCGGGTGTGCGCGCTGCTGCTGTGGGCCATGCCGCTGACGGTGCTGGTGGCCGTGGTGGGCCCCGTCGTCGCCGGTCGCGCGGAGCTGGTACCGGCCTCGGTGGGGTTGGCGGTGGGCACGCTGCTGGTGGGCAACGGGGTCGCGGCGGTGACGTCGGCGGCGCTGCCGTTCCCGGTCCCGCCCGCAGGGTCCAACCCGTTCGCGGGCAACCCGGGCTCCAGCTCGGCGGCGCTGGTGCAGCAGGGCCTGGCCATGCTGGTCCTGGTGCCGCTGCTGGCCCCGCTGCTCGGGCTCGCCGCCTGGGCGTGGTTCACCCCGGTCCTCGGCTGGGCCGTCGTCGCGGTCGGGGCCGGCTACGGGACGGTCGTGCTGGCCGTCGGCGTGCGGTTGGGCGGCGGGTTGTTCGACCGGCGCGGCCCGGAGCTGCTGGCCCGGCTCAGCCGCTGACCGGCCGCGGCGCCCGGGGGGTACGGGGGTCGGGGTCGCCGCCGGCGGCGAGGT
>JBBSQH010000156.1:0-3671 GCA_038258055.1 Actinomycetales bacterium | reverse complement strand
TTGGCCACGCCCCCCCCGGGGGCCCGTGGTCGGCCCGCGCCGGGGCGCCGGCCCCGCCGGCGGCCCCCCGGACGTCGTGCTGTCCGGGCGGCAGCAGCGGCCATGGCGGGCGACACGGACCCACCCGTTCGCCCGGGCGCAGGTGCGGCGGCGGAACACCGGGGCGTGGCATGCTGTTGGGACGAGAGCAACGCGTGCTCCGGGGTCGGTGAAAATCCGAGCCGGCGGTGACAGTCCGCGACCCGACCGCAGCCAGCGGTCGGTTGACCTGGTGAAAATCCAGGACCGACGGTGAGAGTCCGGATGAGAGGCGCACGCGACGGCACGGGCACCCGCCCGGTGCCGGTGCCTGGGTACCCCCGTACCCGACCCCCCGGAGCGCCCTGACGAAGGAGCGCAGACCGGGTGGACACCGCCTCAGGCCCCTACGGGGTCACCCCTCGGGAGACCGAGGCGATGCTGCGTGCCCTCGACCTGGCCGCCAGGGGCCTGGCCCACGGGCCCAACCCCAGGGTCGGCTGCGTCCTGCTCGGCCGTGACGGCACCGTGCTGGCCGAGGGCCACCACTCCGGGGCCGGCGCCCCGCACGCCGAGGCCGAGGCGCTGACCGCGGCCCGTGGCGCCGGGGCGGACCTGTCCGACGCCACGGCCGTCGTCACCCTGGAGCCCTGCTCCCACACCGGTCGGACACCGCCCTGTGCCCGGGCCCTGCTCGAGGCCGGGGTCCGCCGGGTCGTGGTCGGGGCGCAGGACCCCAACCCCGTCGCCGCCGGCGGGACGGCCGTGCTCCGGGCCGGCGAAGTCCAGGTCGTCACCGGGGTGCTGGCCAGCGAGTCCACCGCGCTCAACCGGTACTGGACCCACGCGGTGACCGCCGGCCGGCCGTTCGTCACCCTCAAGTGGGCCGCGACCCTGGACGGTCGGGTCGCGGCGGCCGACGGCACGAGCCGCTGGCTGACCGGGCCTGCCGCGCGCGCCGACGTCCACACCCGGCGGGCGTCCGCCGACGCCGTGCTGGTCGGCACCGGGACCGCACTGGTCGACGACCCGTGGCTCACCACCCGACGTGCCGTCGCCGACGGCACCGTGGTCCTGGACGACCACCAGCCGCTGCGCGTGGTGCTCGGGGAGCGGGAGCTGCCCGCCGCGGCCCGGGTGCTGGACGACGCCGCGCCCAGCGTGCAGCTGCACACCCGTGACGTGCGGGAGGCGCTGGACGAGCTCGCCGCCCGCGAGGTCCGCCACCTGTGGGTGGAGGGCGGTCCCACCGTCGCCGCCGCGTTCCTGCGCAGCGGCACGGTGGACGAGCTCGTCACCTACGTCGCCCCCGCCGTCCTCGGCGCCGGCGCCCCCGCCGTCGGCGACGGCGGGGTCGCCACGGTCGAGGACACCCTCCGCTTCCGACTGTCCGACGTCGCCCGCGTGGGCGGGGACGTCGTCCTGGTCAGCACCCCCGAGAAGGAGCCCGTCTGATGTTCACAGGGATCGTCGAGGAGCTCGGCGAGGTCGTCGCGCTCGAGCACGGGGCCGACTCCGCCCGGTTGTCGGTCCGGGGCCCGCTCGTCGCCTCCGACGCCGTGCTCGGGGCCTCCATCAGCGTCAACGGCGTGTGCCTGACCGTCACGTCGCTCGACGGCGACGACTTCGCCGTCGACGTCATGGCCGAGACGCTGCGCCGCAGCTCGCTGGCGGCGCTGTCCCCGGGCGAGCAGGTCAACCTGGAGCGCGCCATGCCCGCGAACGGCCGCTTCGGCGGCCACGTCGTGCAGGGCCACGTCGACGGCGTGGGCGAGGTCCTGGCCCGGGTGCCGGGCGACCGGTGGGAGGTCGTCCGGATCTCGCTGCCGGCGGCGCTGCGCCGCTACGTGGTCGAGAAGGGCTCGGTGGCGGTCGACGGGACGTCGCTGACGGTGTCGACCCTGCTGCCGGACGCCTTCGAGGTGTCGCTCATCCCCACCACCCTGGACGCCACCACGCTGGGGCGACGCGCGGTGGGCGACGTCGTCAACCTCGAGGTCGACGTCCTGGCCAAGTACGTCGAGGCCCAGCTGGCCCACGGCGGTGCCCGGTGAGCCCCGACCGGGTCCGGCTGGCCGACGTCGACGCCGCGGTCGAGCAGATCCGGCTCGGCCGGCCCGTCATCGTGGTCGACGACGAGGACCGCGAGAACGAGGGCGACGTCATCATGGCCGCCGCCGCGGCCACGCCGCACTGGGTCGGGTGGACCGTCCGGCACTCCTCCGGCTACATCTGCGCCCCCATGCCGGCCGAGCACGCCGACGCCCTGCAGCTGCCGCTCATGGTGGGCGAGGGCCAGGACCCGCTGCGGACGGCGTACACCGTGAGCGTCGACGCCCGCAGCGGCATCACGACCGGCATCTCCGCCTCCGACCGTTCCCGCACCCTGCAGCTGCTGGCCGACCCCGCCACCGTCCCCGGCGACCTCATCCGGCCCGGCCACGTCCTGCCGCTGCGGGCCCGACCCGGTGGGGTGCTGGAGCGCAACGGCCACACCGAGGCCGCCGTCGACCTGTGCCGTGCGGCGGGGCTGGCCCCGGTGGGGATGATCTGCGAGCTGGTGGACGACGTCGGGGAGCCGCTGAGGCTGCCGCAGCTGCTCGAGCTCGGCGCCCGAGAGGGCCTGCTGGTGCTGTCGATCGCCGACCTGGTGGCCTGGCGCCGCGAGCGCGAGGACCAGGGGGCGTCGAGCGCCGTCACCCCCTCCGGACCCGACGTCCGCCCCCGGGTGCGGCACGTGGCCTCGGCCGACCTGCCCACCGCCGCCGGCTCGTTCCGGGTGCACGCCTACGTCGACAACGTCACCGGGGCCGAGCACCTGGCCGTCGCGGCCTCCGGCCCGTCCGGTCCCGCCGGGCCCGGCGACACCCCCGGCCGCCGGTCGGTCCTGACCCGGGTGCACTCGGAGTGCCTCACGGGCGACGCGCTGTCCTCGCTGCGCTGCGACTGCGGCCCCCAGCTCGACGCCGCCCTGGGCCGCATCGCCGTCGAGGGCGGCGTGGTGGTCTACCTGCGCGGGCACGAGGGCCGGGGGATCGGCCTGGCCGCCAAGGTCGCCGCCTACGCCCTGCAGGACGCCGGGCTGGACACCGTCGACGCCAACACGGCCCAAGGTCTGCCCGCCGACGCGCGGGAGTACGGCGCCGCGGCCGCGATCCTGGCCGACCTGGGCGTGCAGCGGGTCCGGCTGATGACGAACAACACCGAGAAGGTGGACGACCTGGAGGCCCACGGCGTCCACGTCGACGAGCGCGCACCGCTGGTGGTCGGCACCGGGCCGGACAACATCGGCTACCTCGCGGTCAAGCGCGACAGGATGGGCCACGTGCTGCCGGGCGTCCTGCCCGGTGGTGCTCCCGCACGACGCGGGGACCAAGGACCAGGGAGGACCGCATGAGCGGCGACGGAGCACCGGCAGTCATCGTGGAAGCCGGCTCGGGGGCAGGCCTCAAGGTCGCCGTCGTGGCCGCCAGCTGGCACCAGGAGGTGATGGGCGGGCTCCTGGCCGGGGCGCGCCGGGCCCTCGCGGACGCCGGCGTGACCGACGTGGTCGAGGTCCACATCGCCGGGTCGTTCGAGCTGCCCGTGGCCGCGGCCGCGCTGGCGCCCGAGGTGGACGCCGTCGTGGCGCTCGGAGTGGTCGTCCGGGGCGG
>JBBSQH010000155.1:0-3741 GCA_038258055.1 Actinomycetales bacterium | reverse complement strand
CCGTCGTGGTCTGGGCTACTCCGCGGTGCAGGGCACCACGGGTCGTGACGACAACACCGAGGCGTTCGACGTCCCGGCCGAGTGCGTCGCGACCGGTGAGGGCTTCGGGGACATGAACCCGCAGGGCGGTACGGACGAGCTTCTGCTGCGCGACGCGGGTGCGGCCGTCCCGATGCGGTTCAGCCTCGGCGGCAACCGTGGCCTGGACGTGCTGGACAACACGCACTCCTTCGCCTCGCAGCAGGTCGACTGCACCACGGGCGAGGCGCTGCAGTTCGCCATCACCACGCCCACGGAGCAGAAGGCCCGCACCCAGCTGAAGTACAACCGCGGCGCGGACGAGTACTTCTACCTCTGGGACACCGACGAGGAGTGGGCGGGCACCTGCCGCCAGTTCGTCGTCACGGTCGAGGACGGCACCCAGCACCGCGTGAACGTGCAGCTCACCTGAAGGAACCCCTGACGGTCTGAGCCACGCCTGATACCTCCTCGGCAGGGGGGCTGGAGGGGCGCCCGGGACATCCCGGGCGCCCCTTCGGCGTTGGCGCGGCGAGCAACCCGGGACACGATGGCGCGATGACGGACGACGGCACGGACGCCGGGCTACTCCAGGACCTGCTCCGGCTCGAGGGGACCCTGTGGCGCAGCGCCACCCGGTTCGACCGCTCCTGGATGGAGCGGGTCCTGCACCGGGACTTCCACGAGTTCGGCCGGTCGGGTCGGCGCTGGTCGCGCGAGGAGATCCTCGACGCGCCCGCCGCCGACATCGACGTGGCGTGGCCGCCGGAGCAGCTGAAGGCCCGGCCCGTCGCGCCGGACGTGGCGCTGGTGACCTACGTGGTCACCGACGGCACGGGCGCGGCGTCCAACCGCAGTTCGCTGTGGTTGCGCGACGCCGCGTCGGAGGACACGGACCCGGCGTCCGGGTGGCGGCTCCGCTTCCACCAGGGCGGCCCGACCTGCCCCGGTGGCTAGGGCAGGAGGACCGACAGGCAGGTGACACCGCACTCGGCCTTCTCGAGCTCGTCGATCCTCACGGGGTGCACCTCGAAGCCACGCCGACGCACCAGCTCGACCGTCAGCGGGGCGGCCGCGGACACCACGACGCGGTCGCCGCTGAGCAGCAGGTCCGCCCCGGCGTGCTCCGGCGCCTCCACGACCGTGAGCCCCGCCCGCTCGAAGACCGAGGTGTCCAGCCAGGACGTGACGGCGACGACCGTGCCGTCCGGCAGGGCCGTCGCGCCGCTCTTCAGGTGCAGGCACCCGGTCACCTCGACGGGGACCACGGTGCGTCCCAGGGGCGCGACGGCGGCCCTCAGCTGCTCGAGCCCCTGGTCGTTCGTGCGTCCGCCGAGCCCGACGAACACGTGCCGGCCGACCTGCAGCACGTCACCGCCGTCGATGGTCCCCGGGGCGACGACGTCCTCGGTGCGAAGACCTAGGCCCTGGACCGCCTCGCGGACCGACGCGACCTCGCCGCGGCGGCTCTCGGCCCCGGGGCGGGTGAGGACGGCCAGGTCGTCGACCACCACGACGGCGTCCTCGACGAACGTGCCGTCGGGGTGGTCGGGGGCGGGCTCGACCCGGACGACCTCGTGGCCCAGCGTCCGCAGCAGCTCGACGTAGCCGGCGTGCTGATCGACCGCGCGGTCCACGTCGATGCTCCGGTCGGCCAGGAAGGTCAGCTCGGCGTCGGCCAGGCGGGGAGACACGTCGCGGACCAGGGCGCGGGGCAGGGTCATCGCAGGATCGTAGTGAGGACGACTCAGGCCAGGCGCTTCTCGCCCGGTCGCACCACGCGCAGCCAGGCGAACCCGAACCCCTCCAGGTCCACGTCGAGCCGGCCGTCGGTGACGTCGAGGGCGCAGGCCTTCTCGTCGAGCATGTCCACGACGCGGGTCTCGGGACCGACGTCGGTCAGGCTCAACGACACCGAGCGGGGCGAGGACGCGAAGTTGTGCAGGGCGACGAGCTCGCCGGTCTCGGCGCGCACGGAGTGGGCCAGGACGCTGTCGTGGGACTGGTCGAGGACGGTGAGCTCGCCCCAGCCGATCTCGGGGGAGCGGCGGTAGGCGGACACGAGCAGCCGGACGAAAGCGAGCAGCGAGTCCGTGCCGCGCTGCTGGTCGGCCACGTTGACGTGCTCGGGCGAGAAGGCGCCGGGGACCACCGGCAGCTCGAGGTCTCCGGGCTCGGCGTCGGAGAACCCGCCGTTGGGTCCGGAGGTCCACTGCATCGGGGTGCGGACGGCCGCTCGTCCGGGCAGCGCCGGGTGCTCGCCCATCCCGATCTCCTGGCCGTAGTAGAGGACCGGGGCCCCGGGCAGGGAGAACATCAGGCTGTGGACCATGCGCACCTGTCGCGGGTCCTCGAGCATGGTGGACACGCGGCGGGTGATGCCGCGGTCGTGGATGCGCTGGGACTCCTCCGGGGCGAACGCGTCGAACACCTCGTGCCGCTCCTCCTCGCTGAGCTGGTCCAGGGTGAGCTCGTCGTGGTTGCGGATGAAGTTGGCCCACTGGTTGGTGGTCGAGATGGCTGGGCGCCCACGCAGGGACGCGCGGACGGGGCGGGAGTCCTGGCGGGCCAGCGCCAGGAACAGCTGCTGGTTGGTGACGAAGTCGAACTGCATGCTGAGCTCGTCACCGTCGTCACCCCCGAAGAACGGGAGCTGCTCGGCGAACGGCAGGTTGACCTCGCCCAGCAGCATGCCGGTGCCGCTTCGCCGACCGACGTACTGCCGCAGGGTGTTGAGCAGCTCGTGCTGCCTCACGCCCTCCGACTCGATGAGGAACGGCACGGCGTCGACGCGGAACCCGTCGATGCCCAGCTGCAACCAGAACCCGATGACCTTGGCGATCTCCTCGACCACGGCGGGGTTGCCCGTCGCCAGGTCGGGCTGGTGGCGGTAGAACGAGTGCTGGTAGTACTGCCCGGCCACCTCGTCGTAGCGCCAGATGCCGTCCTCCGTGTCGGGGAACATGCTCGGCCGGGCGTCGGCCGGGGGCTCGTCGCGCCAGAGGTAGAAGTCGCGGTAGCGGCTGTTGCGGTCGGCGCGTGCCTCCTGGAACCACGGGTGCTGGTCGGACGTGTGGTTGACGACCAGGTCGACGATGACGCGGATGCCGCGGTCGCGGGCGGTGCGGACCACCTCGACGAAGTCGCCGAGGCTGCCGTAGCGGGGGTCGACGCCGTAGTAGTCGCTGATGTCGTAGCCGTTGTCGCGGCGCGGCGAGGGGTACAGCGGCGCCAGCCACAGGCAGTTCACACCCAGGTCGACCAGGTGGTCGAGGCGGTGGGCGAGCCCGTCCAGGTCCCCGACCCCGTCGTCGTTCCAGTCGGCGAACGTGGCGACGTTGCAGTTGTAGAAGACCGCGGTCTTCCACCACAGGTCGCTGGTGTCGGTGAGCCTCATCGGGCGCTTCGCGAAGTCATCTCGGCAGGTTATGTCGGCTGGGTCGACGCGTGCGGGCGCGGACGCGCGACCGTCCAGACGGCGAGATCCGCGCGGTGGCGCGGTGGCGGTGGCGGTGGCGCGGTGGCGCGGTGGCGCGGTGGTGGTCGGGGCGCGGGCGGCGGCGGGAACGCGGTTGGTCGCAGGTCAGAACGGGTAGGGCTGGTCGGGTTCCCAGCCGGGTGGTCGCCAGTCGTCGTCGGGGCGTGCTCGTCGTGGTGGGGTGTGACCGGGCTCGCCGAGGATGCCGTGGTCCTCCGGGTGCGGGGGGCTCGTCTGGCGGGGTG
>JBBSQH010000154.1:0-3759 GCA_038258055.1 Actinomycetales bacterium | reverse complement strand
GGCGGCGAGGGCGCGGGTGAGGGGGGCGGGGATGGGGCCGTAGCCGTCGAGGTCGCCGGGTTCGTCGCCTCCGGCCAGGACGGTGCCGGCGGTGGCGACGAGGGCGAGGTCGATGCGGACGTTGTGGGCGCGGGTGAGGTCGTCGGAGGTGCCGAGGAGGGTGGCGAGGAACACGTCGACGCGGGTCTGGTCCAGCGTGCGGGCTGCGTCGTGACCGGTGGGCGTGGCCGCGGTGGTGGGGGGGGGCTGCTCGGTGCCGGCGAGACCGGTGGCCGTCGTGCCGGGGGTTGACGTGCTGCTGTGGGTGTCGGTGTGGAGGAGCTGGCGGGCGGTGGTGTCGAGGCGGGTGAAGGCGGCGTGGAGGAGGTCGGCGCGGCCGGTGATGGACAGCAGGGCCATGCCGTCGGGCAGGTTCCGCAGGCTGCAGCCGCGGCGGGTGTCGGCCAGCGTGGTCCGGTCGCCGGACCCGACGGGGTCCACCCGCAGGACGAGGCGGGCGAGTCGGGCGGTGAGCTGGGCCGGGGTCAGCTCCCCCGCGGGGCGGGCGGGACGCCGGTCGGTGAGGGTGGGCACGCTGCCGGGGTACAGGGCCTCGGCCTCCACCAACGCCGCCGGGTCTGGTGCCTGGTCGGGGTCGGGGTCCTGGGTGGCGTCGGTCGCGGGGAGGTGGCGGACGGCGTCGCAGATGCGGCGGGCCCGGACCAGGTCGACCTCACCGGCCTGCAGGGCCTGGAACGTGACCGGTCGGCGTTGGACGAGCTCGACGGCGAGCTCGAGGCGGTCGCGGGCGATGACCGGGGACAGCGTCAACGCCAGCGACACCTCCTGCGCGGTGAACCGGTCGACCTTGTCCACGTCCACCCGCGCCGGACGGGTCGTGCCCAGCAGCAGACCGCGGGCCCGGTCGGTCTCCCGGGCCACCGCGCGGGCGTGGGCCACGGCCTCCTGGCGACGGACCTGGGCCAGGGTCGCGATGGCTTGCAGCTCCACCGCGTCCGCCGCGGCCCGCACGAACCCCGTCGAGGCCATCGCCGCCACCGCCGCCGCCGCCAGACCCGCACCAGCACCACCGGCGTCACCGGCAGCAGCGGCACCCCCGGCGTCACCGGGCCCACCGGGCTCACCGGTCGGCGTCGCTGGTGTGGAAGACATGCCGGCCACACTAGGCAGGACCCCGGACACAACCCCGGCCCACGGCACGGAACCCGGGAACGTCGCCTGCCACCTCACACGGGCGGGGTCCACCCCGTGGCCGCCGCCCACAGCTGCATCCGCGGCCAGGCGACGTCCGTGAACCAGGGCTCCTTGGCCTCCGAGTAGTCAGTCCGAAGGGGGTGGAGCAGGGCCAGACGCCGCTTCTCGACCTCGTACTCGCGGCGGGCGGGCTCGTCGGCGCGCAGCCAGTCCCGGAACAGCAGGGCGTACCGGGCCCCGGGCGACCCGGCGGCACGCACGTGCAGGTGCACCGGGCGGGCAGGGTCCGCGCTGCCGTGCAGCCTCTTGGACCAGACCTGGGCGTCGTCGGAACCTGCGACCTCGCCAGCCCCGTCAGCGGTGGCGCCATCGCCACCGACGCCACCAGCCGGCCAGGCACCAGCAGCCCCCGGCCCATGAGCCGGCTTCGGCCGGTCGGACCAGGTCCCCGGCATGGCGGGGAAGCCGGCCCGGGCCAGCGAGTCCGCCAACCCGTCCGCCGTGGCCAGGTCCGGCACCACCAGCTGCAGGTCGACGACGTCCTTGGCGGCCAGCCCCGGGACGGCGGTCGAGCCGACGTGCTCGACCGACACGGCCCGCTCCCCCGCCGCCCGGCGGACGCGCGCCGCCAGACGCAGTCCGGTCGCCTTCCAGGTGGGGTCGGGCGGGAGCAGCTCGACCAGGCGACCGGCCGGCACCGGGCTACCGCCACCAACGGCGGCCTCGAACGGGACGAGCCGGTCCCGCCACAGGGCGTCCACCGCCTCCAGCAGGTCGTCCTCGGCGGCCGTGTTGTCCAGCCACACGTCCGCGGCCGCGCGGCGGGCCCGGTCGTCGGCCTGGGCGGCGATGCGCGACCGCGCCTCGCCCTCGCTGCTGCCGCGCTCCGAGACCAGCCGCCGCACCCGCTCCTCGGCGTCGGCGTGGACGACCACGGTCAGGTGGTAGCGGTCCTCGTACCCGAGCTCCACCAGCAGGGGTACGTCGTGGACGACCACGGCGTCGGCCGGGGCGGCCCTGAACCGCTGCTCCGTCAGGGCCCGGATGCGCGGGTGGGTGATGGTCTCGAGCCGACGTCGGGCGTCCGGGTCGCCGAACACCACCCGGCCGAGCGCGGGCCGGTCCAGGGTGCCGTCGTCGGACAGCACCTGGTCCCCGAACGAGGCGACCACCTCGGCCAGACCCTCGCTGCCGGGGGCGACCACCTCACGGGCCAGCCGGTCGGCGTCGACCACGACGGCGCCGTGCGAGGCCAGCCGCCGGGCGACGGTCGACTTGCCGGACCCGATCCCGCCGGTCAGACCCACCCTCAGCACGGGCGAGAGTCTGGCACGACGGAGGCCCGCCCCCTGCTGGGGACGGGCCTCCGTGACGTGCGTCCTGACGACCGCAGCCGCTCAGGGGTGGTGCGAGGTGCTGGTCAGCGACCGGTGAGCTTCTCGCGGAGCGCGGCGAGCGCCTCGTCCGAGGCGAGGGTGCCGCCGCCGGACTGCGAGTCGTCGTCGTCCCCACCGCTGCTGAAGGACGAGGAGCTGCCGGTGCTGCTGGAGCTGGAGCTGCTCGAGCTGGAGGTGCTGGCCGGCGTCTCCGAGGTGGCGGACTCGAGCTCGGCCTTCTGGGCCGACACGACCTGCTCCTTGTGAGCCTCCCAGCGCTTCTGCGCCTCGGCGTACTGCTTCTCCCACTCGGCCTGCTGGGTCTCGTAGCCCGGGAGCCACTCGCCCGTCTCGGGGTCGAAGCCGTCCGGGTACTTGTAGTTGCCCTGCTCGTCGTACTCGGCCGCCATGCCGTACAGCGTGGGGTCGAACTCGGCCGACTCGTCGGCGATGCCGCCGTCGTTGGCCTGCTTGAGCGAGAGCGAGATCCGGCGACGCTCGAGGTCGACGTCGATGACCTTGACGAAGATGTCGTCGCCGACCTGGACGACCTGCTCCGGGATCTCCACGTGGCGCTCGGCCAGCTCGGAGATGTGGACCAGGCCCTCGATGCCGTCCTCGACGCGGACGAACGCGCCGAAGGGGACCAGCTTGGTGACCTTGCCGGGCACGACCTGGCCGAGGCCGTGCGTGCGGGCGAAGTGCTGCCACGGGTCTTCCTGGGTGGCCTTCAGCGACAGGGAGACGCGCTCGCGCTCCATGTCGATGTCGAGCACCTCGACCGTGACCTCCTGGCCGATCTCGACGACCTCGGTGGGGTGGTCGATGTGCTTCCAGGACAGCTCGGAGACGTGCACCAGGCCGTCGACGCCGCCGAGGTCCACGAACGCGCCGAAGTTGACGGTCGAGGAGACGACACCGGTACGGATCTGGCCGCGGGCCAGCTGCTTGAGGAAGGACGTGCGGACCTCGGACTGGGTCTGCTCGAGCCAGGCACGGCGGGACAGGACCACGTTGTTGCGGTTCTTGTCCAGCTCGATGATCTTGGCCTCGAGCTCCTTGCCGACGTACGGCTGGAGGTCGCGGACACGGCGCATCTCGACCAGGGAGGCGGGCAGGAAGCCGCGCAGCCCGATGTCGAGGATGAGGCCGCCCTTGACGACCTCGATGACGGTGCCGGTAACGACGC
>JBBSQH010000153.1:0-3869 GCA_038258055.1 Actinomycetales bacterium | reverse complement strand
TGCCCAGTCGGACAAGTTGAGTGCTCTGTTCGAACATGTGGAATCTGCTCTCCTCAATCACTCGGGGGTGTGACCTGAACCCACGATGATTCGGTCATCGGGTCAGGCTCGGTAGCGGTCGCCGCGCGCTCCCACGGGGAGCGGACTTGCGCGCTTCGTACTCCTCGCGGTCGACCTCGCCGTTTCCGCGATCATGCAAACCCAGCCTCCCGTGCCCAAGCCGTTTCCAAACAAGTCCGTCCTCGTGAGGTACTCCTCAGCTTGTCTTGTACCTCCACCATGCCTCGGGTGCCCCGCTCGTCTGGTCGCGGTTGTGTGAAGGTTCGCTGAAGAAGCCCGCAAGAATCTCTGTCTACGTCTTCCCGCGGTCTGGGCTGGCACCACGAAGGCCATGTCGTCTGTGAGTTCCGTTGCCCGAAGGTGGTCGAGACTGCCGGAACGGCGGCCGCTCCTAGGAAGCCGCAATCGGGAATGCGGGCCCCTGATCGTGGAGGACGAGACAGCGTTGGCCGGGTTGCTCGTACCGAACGTGGCTGGTAGCCGACCGGATCACAGCAGCTGCTCACCACCCGATGCTCGCCCTGGCACCCGACGATGCCAACGACGTGCCTGTGCCCTGGCACGGCGCGGCCGCGGCGAGGTGGACGCGCACACCCGCCATCATTCCATTGTTTCGTGGAATGATGTAAGGTTTGGGGCGTCCGTCCGACTTGTCCTTGGAGGTGGCCCATGGGCGACATCAACGTCATCCCGCTCGTAGACGAGGGGTTGGGCAACTCCGCCTACCTGCTCGACCTGGATGATGGTCGCGCGCTGGCGGTGGATGTCAGTCGTGATCTTCGCGCCCTGTACAACGCGTCGCGACGCCGTGGGTTGACGGTGGCCTACGCCGCAGACACCCACCTGCACGCGGACTTCCTGACCGGTGCGGTGCAGCTCGCGCGCGCGGAAGGGGCGCAGGTGCTGGCCTCGGCGTCGGGGCACCGGGAGTACCCGCACACGGGTCTCGCCGACGGTGACGAGGTCGATCTGGGTGGTCTGCGTCTGCGCGCCTTGGCGACCCCCGGGCACACGCACGAGCACATGGCCTACGAGCTCCTCGACGACTCCCGGACGCTGGGGGTGTTCACCGGCGGTTCCCTGATCGTGGGCTCCGCGGCCCGCACGGACTTGGTGTCGCCGGACCGCACCGAGGAACTGGCCCGCGCGCAGTACCGGTCCCTGCAGCGGCTGGCGAGGCTCGATGACGACGTCTCGGTGTGGCCCACCCACGGTGCTGGCTCCTTCTGTTCCGCACCGCCGGGAGCGGAACGCACGTCGACGATCGGCACCGAACGGGCCACGAACACCCTGCTACGGGCCGAGTCCGAGGACGCGTTCGTCCAGGGGTTGCTCGACTCGCTGGGCACGTTCCCGCCGTACTTCCTGCGCCTGGGGGAGTTCAACCGACGTGGCCCCGCCGCGGTCGAGGGTGACACCCTCCCCGCCCTCACGGCAGCCGAAGTGGCCCGCCTCATCACGGCCCGGGCACAGGTCGTCGACGTGCGCCCGCTGGCGGACTTCGGTGCCGGCCATGTCCCCGGGTCGGTGTCGATCCCGCTGCGCCCGGTGTTCGCCACCTGGCTCGGCTGGCTCATCGACTCCGACAAACCGATCGTGGTCGTCCGGAACCCGGACCAAGACCCGGCCGAGATCATCTGGCAGGCCCGCAAGATCGGCTACGACCAGCTCGCCGGGGAGCTCGACGGCGGCCTCGGCGCCTGGACGGTCGCCGACCAGCCGACTGGTTCGATCCCGGTGGCCGGCCCGGAGGCGCTCGACGGCGTCCGGGTCCTCGACATCCGACAGAGTGGTGAGTACCAGGCAGGGCACGTTCCCGGCGCCGACAACACCGAGCTCGGCGCGCTGACCGCCCGGGCCGCCGACCTCCCGGACGAGCCGCTGGTGGTGATGTGCGGGCACGGGGAACGCGCCATGGGCGCCGCCAGCCTCCTGGCGCGCGCCGGCCACCACCACGTCACCGTCCTCGACGGCGGCCCCGAGGACTGGGCCGACACGACCGCCACCGCCCTGGAGACCGGCCAGTGAACGCCGCCACCCGACCCGCCGGCACCGGACCCCACATCGAGCTGGGGCTGCGCCAGAACGCCGCCCAGTTCACGCTGCTGGTCGTGGTGAACGCCCTCGTCGGCGGCATGCTCGGCCAGGAGCGGACCGTGCTCCCACTGCTCGGTCAACAAGAGTTCGGCATCACTGCCTACACCGCCGGACTGAGCTTCATCCTGGCCTTCGGCATCGCCAAGGCCGCCACCAACTACTTCGCCGGCACCTGGTCGGACCGCTTCGGGCGCAAGCCGGTCCTGGTAGCCGGCTGGCTCGTCGCGGTACCGGTGCCCTTCATGCTCATCTGGGCGCCGTCGTGGACCTGGATCATCGTCGCCAACGTGCTGCTGGGCATCAGCCAAGGCCTGACCTGGTCCACGACCGTGGTGATGAAGATCGACCTCGTGGGACCGGCGCGGCGCGGCCTGGCCATGGGCCTGAACGAGGCCGCCGGATACGCCGCCGTCGCGGTCACCGCCCTGGCTACCGGGTACATCGCGGAGTCGTACGGACTACGTCCCGAGCCGTTCTTCCTGGGCATCGCCTTCGCCGCCCTCGGCCTCGGATTATCGACCTTGGGCGTCAAGGAGACCCGCGAACACGCCCGCCTCGAGGCCACCGGACACGTCGCCCGCGCCGACGGCAAGCACGACCACCTCCACAGCGAGCTCACCAACGGCCAGGTGTTCATGCAGACCAGCTTCAAGGAACCCGCCTTGTCGTCGGCCAGCCAGGCCGGCTTGGTCAACAACCTCAACGACGGACTCGCCTGGGGCCTCTTCCCGATCCTGTTCGCCAGCGCCGGACTCTCGGTCGGCAAGATCGGCGTCCTCGCCGCCATCTACCCGGCCGTGTGGGGCGTCGGGCAGCTCATCACCGGAGCGCTCTCCGACAGATGGGGCAGGAAGTGGCTCATTGCCGCAGGCATGTGGCTCCAAGCCGTGGCCCTCGCGCTGATCGCGCTCGCCGAGTCGTTCCCCCTCTGGGCAGTCGCAGCGGTGCTCCTCGGTGCCGGGACCGCGATGGTCTACCCCACGCTCCTCGCCTCGATCGGCGACGTGGCACACCCGGCCTGGCGTGCCCGCTCGGTCGGCGTCTACCGACTGTGGCGCGACGGCGGCTTCGCCGTGGGTGCACTGCTGGCCGGCATCGTCGCCGACGCCCTGGGCGTCGAGGCCGCCGTCTGGACCGTCGCTGCGCTCACCGCCGTGTCCGGCCTCGTCGTGGCGCTGCGCATGTACGAGACTCACCACCGACCCACGACGTCGGAGAGGCAGGTGACCGGGAATGGGTGACCGGGCTAGGAAGGACGCGCTGTTCGCCGAGTTCGCAGCCGTCGGCAAAGTCCTCGGCAACCCCAAGCGACTCGAGCTGCTCGACCTCCTCAGCCAAGGCGCCCGCAGCGTCGAGAGCCTCGCCGAGGCGGCCGCCCTCGGAATGAGCACCTGCTCCGCGCACCTGCAGACGCTGCGGGAAGCAGGACTGATCGAGTCCCGTCGCGACGGCAAGCGGATCTACTACTCGCTGACCGGCACCGACGTCGCGGGCCTCTGGGACCACCTGCGTCGGGTCGCGCAGACCCACCGCCCCCACACCGACCTCGCACGGCGCGCCTACCTAGGGCCGGAGGACACCGCCGCCGTCGGCACCGACGAACTGCTGCGGCGACTCGCCGACGGCCACGTCGTCATCCTCGACGTCCGGCCCGAACCGGAGTACGCCGCAGGACACCTCCCCGGAGCGATCCACATCCCCCTGGAGGAGCT
>JBBSQH010000152.1:0-3953 GCA_038258055.1 Actinomycetales bacterium | reverse complement strand
GACGTGGTCGGTGGGCGACGCGACCGCGCCGATCCTGCCGCGCTCCTGCAACAAGCCGCTCCAGGCGCTGGGGATGGTCCGCGCCGGACTCGACCTGCCCGAGGACCTGCTGGCGCTGACCTGCGCCTCGCACAGCGGCGAGCCGATGCACCAGGACGGCGTCCGCGCGATCCTGGCCACCGCCGGCCTCGACGTGGACGCGTTGCAGACGCCGCTGGACTGGCCGATCGACGACGAGGAGCGCGAGCGCGCCCTGCGCGAGGGCGGGCAGAAGACGTCGCTGGCGATGAACTGCTCCGGCAAGCACGCCGGGATGCTCGTCACCTGTGCGGTCAACGGCTGGGACCTCGCGACCTACCGCGACCCCCAGCACCCGCTGCAGGAGGCGATCGGGGCCACCTTCGCCGAGGCGACCGGGGAGGTCGTCGAGGCCGTGGCCGTCGACGGCTGCGGCGCCCCGCTGCTCTCGACATCGCTGACCGGTCTCGCCCGCGCCTTCCGTCGCCTCGCCGTGGCCGACGACGGCCCCGAGCGCCGCATCGCCGAAGCGATCCGGCACCACCCGCAGATGGTCTCCGGGACCCGCCGCGACGAGCTGACCCTGCTGCGCGCGATCCCCGGCGCGATCGGCAAGGCCGGCGCGGAGTCCTGCTACGCCGTGGCGCTGCCCGACGGGCGCGCGTTCGCGCTGAAGACTGACGACGGCGCGGGACGTGTCCGTCCGGTGCTGATGGCTGCGGCGCTGGAGCGCTCCGGGGTGCTGGACGACGCCGGGGTCGACGCGGAGGCCGTGCGCGGCACCGGGGTCGTCACGCTGCTCGGCGCCGGGCAGCCGGTGGGGGAGATCCGCGCCTCGTTCTGAGTGTGCGGCAGGGGTCTCGAGACGGTCGCTGCGCTCCCTCCTCGACCTCCGGGGCGCTGCGCTCCCTCCTCGACCTCCGGGGCGCTGCGCTCCCTGCTCGACCTCCGGGGCGCTGCGCTCCCTCCTCGATCACCGGGCTGACGGTCAGTCGGCCGCCGGAGCAGGCCAGGTGGGGAGGCGGACGTCGTCGACCCAGTGCCGACCCTCGTGCCCGAGCGCCTCGACGTCGGCGTCGACCATGATCTGCGCCAGCTCCTCCCTGCCCACCGTGGCCCGCCAGTCCAGCCGGTCGGCCGCCTTGGACGGGTCGCCCAACAGCTCGTCGATCTCGGTGGGGCGCAGGTAGCGCTCGTCGTAGCGGACGTGACGGCGCCACTCCAGGCCGGCATGCTCGAAGGCGGCCTCGACGAAGTCCTCGACGCTGTGCCCGGTGCCGGTCGCCAGCAGGTAGTCGTCGGGCTCGTCCTGCTGCAGCATCCGCCACATGCCCTCGACGTACTCGGGGGCGTAGCCCCAGTCCCGGACCGGCGTCAGGTCGCCGAGGTAGAGGTGGTCCTGACGCCCGGCCTGGATCCGGGCGACGGCCTGGGTGATCTTGCGGGTCACGAAGGTCTCGCCGCGCCGCGGCGACTCGTGGTTGAAGGCGATGCCGTTGACGGCGTAGAGGCCGTAACCCTCGCGGTAGTTGCGCGTGGTCCAGTGCGCGTAGGCCTTCGCGGTGGCCTCGGGGGAGCGGGGGGCGAACAGGCTGCGCTCGGTGTGCGGCGGGGTGCTGTCGCCGAACATGTCCGAGGAGCCGGCCTGGTAGAACCGGCAGTCGACCGTGCTGTGCCGGATCGCCTCCAGCAGGTGCAGGGTGCCCATGGCGACGATCTCGGCGGTGAAGCGCGGCTGGTCGAAGCTCTCGCGCACGTGGGACTGGCCGGCCAGGTTGTAGACCTCGTCCGGGGCGATCGACCCCAGCAGCGTCAGCAGCCGGACACCGTCGGTCATGTCCCCGTGGTGCAGGAAGAGCCGCGCGTCCGGGTCGCGGGCGTCCTGGTAGAGGTGGTCGATCCGCCCTGTGTTGAAGCTCGACGCCCGGCGGATCAGCCCGTGGACCTCGTAACCCTTGCCGAGCAGGAGCTGCGCCAGGTAGGAGCCGTCCTGGCCGGTGATGCCGGTGATCAGTGCTTTCCTCACGGCGCGATGGTCGCACCTGGAGGGGTGGGTCGCTATTCCGCCTTCGGAGTGTGCACGACATCACGCTTGCAGAGTTTGCAATCTGCTAGCAGCAGCAAGCACTATGGACGCATGGCAAAAGGAAAGGTCGGGCACACCGTGGCCGGTCTGGGTGAGTACTTGAAGGAGCAGCGCCTCGACTCGAGGTTGTCGCTCCGTCAGCTCGCCGAGATGACCGGGGTGTCCAACCCCTACCTCAGCCAGATCGAGCGCGGCCTCCGGCGGCCCTCGGCCCAGGTGCTGCAGCAGCTCTCGAAGGCGCTCCGCGTCTCCGCGGACCAGCTGTACGTCCGGGCCGGCATCGTCGGGCTCGACGACTCCACCGGGGTCACTGTCGAGAACGCCGTGCTCAACGACCCCCTGCTGACCGAGCGGCAGAAGCAGTCGCTGCTCGACGTGTACTCCTCGTTCCTGGCGCTCAACGCCCAGGCCGAGCTCGAACCCCACGACTCCCAGCCCGGCGCTGGGGCCAACCGATGAAGGAGATGGACATGGCCACCGCCAAGTTCGACATCAAGAAGATCGAGATCCCCGTCGAGGTGACCCGCCCGCTCTACGCCAGCGTCGGCGCCACCGACCTCGCCGTCGAGTACGTCCGCACCACCGTGGCCGACGTGCAGAAGCGCGTGAACGACGTGCAGCAGCGCGTCACCGACGTGCAGAAGTCGGTCAAGAACATCGAGCTGGCCCCCCGTGCGCTGCGCGGCAAGGTCACCACGACCCTCGACGAGACGGCCACCACCGTCACCGACACCTACGTCGGCCTCGCCGAGCGCGGCGAGGACCTCGTTGTCCGCATTCGCAAGCAGGACTCGACCCAGCGGGCCGCGAAGGCTGCCGGCACGACCAAGGCCAAGGCCAAGACCGTGAAGACGCAGGCCACCAAGGCGGCCGACAAGACCGCCGCCACGGCCAAGCGCCAGGGCACCGCGGCCGCCAAGACCGCGAAGGCCAACGCCGAGTCCACCGCGACCTCGGTCGAGTCCAACGCCAAGGCCGCGACCACCACGGTCAAGAAGAGCGCCGACTCCACGGCCAAGACCACCAAGTCGGCGGCGAAGAAGACCACCAGCACCGCCAAGAAGACCTCGGGCCCGGCCCGCAGCAGCGCCAAGGGCGCGACCACCGCGGCCGCCAAGACCGCCGAGAGCACCACCCAGGCCGTCACCGAGGCCGCCAAGAAGGTCGGCGACTGATCGTCGCCCCCAGGCCGGTGATCACCGGCCCCTGAACCACCGAGAACCCCGGGCCCGTCTGGTCCGGGGTTCTCGTCGTCCGGGGTCTCGGTAGGCTCGGCCCATCATGGAGATCTTTGCGGTTCAGGGCTACGTCGACCTGGTGGTGTTCGTCGTCCTGCTGGCGGTGAAGCTCTTCGCCTTCATCAACTCGCTGTTGTGGTCGGCGGAGTCCTACGAGGCCGCCGGGAAGCTCACCAAACCGGCCTGGACGATCATCCTGGGCATCGGGGTCCTGCTGCAGTTCATCGGAATCCTGTTCATCCTGAGCATCGCCTTCACGATCGCCGCCTTCGTCTATCTCGCGGACGTGCGGCCTGCGCTTGCTGGCTTGCGCAGGCGCTGACCGGTCGGACCGACCATCTGGTCTGAACCACCGCGAGACGGTCTCGACCCGGATAGGCTCGACGCGTCCAGCAGCACGCGCTCAGATGGGGATCCCGTGGAACTCAAGGACTACTGGCTCACCATCCGACGGCGATGGGTGCTCGTCTTGCTCACCTTCGTGATCGTGCTCGGTGGTGCGGCGGCCTTCACCGCGCTGACGACGCCGCTGTACTCCTCGCAGGTCTCGTTGTACGTGGGGGCGCAGTCGCGGGACATCAGCTCGGCGGCCACCGGCGGCCAGTTCACCT
>JBBSQH010000151.1:0-3970 GCA_038258055.1 Actinomycetales bacterium | reverse complement strand
GGACACGGTGGAGGGCTCCTCGGGAGGATCAGGGTGCGCGGACGGCTGCCGAGACGGTTGTCGATGGCAACGATGTCCGAGCCTAGGTCGCCCCCGGTGGCGCGGTCACATCCGCGGCGGGGTGAGGTGCGCGACGTGTGCCTGCCGGCCGTGCCCTGAGCGGGGTTCAGGGCGCGAGATGGATGTCCTGGCCAGGGCCATACATCGAGCCCGGCACGCTCGGCAGGCCGAGCAGGTCGGTCGCGAGGTTGGCGACGTCGCCGTTGCGCACCGGCGGGCTCGTGGCGGCGTCGGCCGGCCGGCCCGTGCCGGGGTCGAGCCGGGTCGGATTCAGTGCATAGAGGTCCTGCCCCGCGGCCACGCCGGGCCCCCAGCCGAGGAACGGGATTGTGTAGTTGACCGCGAGCGTGGCGTCGGAGTGGACCGTGCCGGTGCCGCCGTGGTCGCTGGTGACGACCAGCACCGTGTCATCGGAGTGGGTCGGGGACCCAGCGAGTGCGTCGACCACCTGGCCGAGGTAGGTGTCGGTCTGCGTGAGTGCCGCGAGGTACGCCGGGGACAGGTAGCCGGACGCGTGGCCGGCCTGGTCGGGCTCGGCGAGGTGCAGGACTGTGAGGTCGGCGAGGGTGCCGACGCCGATGTCGGTGACCAGTGCGTCGGTGCTGGTCGCCCCGGACGTGACCTGGAGGTAGGTGTCGATCTTGTCGCGCCCGTTGTCGGCGCCGACGGTGTCAGGTGCGCCGTTGGTCCCGTTCCAGCTGCGGTTGAGGAAGCCGAACTTCGGCTTGCCGGCGTAGAGCGCGGTCGAGCCGCCGCGGTCGTGCACGACGTCGAAGGCGGAGGTGACGTACTCACCCGCCGTGTTGTGGACGGTCGACTGGTTGTCCTCGTTGAAGGTGACGCCGTGGCCGCCCGGCAGCGCCACGCGGCGTCCGGTCACCATCGAGATGTGGTTGGGCAGCGTCTCGGTCTCGTCGAAGCTCGAGCGTGCGTTGCGCGTCGAGACGCCCTCGCCCTCGAGCCGGAAGATGGTGGGTGCCCCGGCTGCGCCGAGGGTTGCCAACGCTTGCGGGTTCAGCCCGTCGATCGAGACCACCACGACGTGCTCGACACCGGTGACAGGCGGATCCGACGAGCCGCAGCCACCGACGCCCCACTCCACCGCCGCGTCGAACATCGCCCGCGCGTCCGTGGTCATCGACGTCGGGCCGAGCGCGAAGAGCGGGAAGGTGAAACGACAGCCCGCTGCGTTGCCGCCGCTGGCCAGCGTCGCGCCCGCGGGGACCGTGAACACGGTCGGTGACCCGTCGGCGGTCGCGACCACGGTCGCCTCGCTCACCGGCCGCCCCCAGGACACCCTCCGGGTCTCGGAGTACGCCGCGAGCGTGCCGCTGCGGTCCGCCGCCATCGGGTGCCCGCCGCTGACGACCCAGGTCCGCCCCGGCTTGTCGCCGTAATCGGTGCCTGCCGTCGGGCCGGTGACCTGGAAGCGGGGAAGCGAGTAGGGCTTGGCGATCCACACCGGGACGGATGTGTCGAGCAGCTTGTCTCCGAGGGTCCCGGGGTTGACCGAGTGGCCGACGACGACCAGGTCGGTCCCGGCGACGGCGGCCGGGGTGACCGTGGTGTCGTCGAGGACGGCCACGTCGTGGCCGGCGCCCGCGATACGGTCGATCACCCACTGCTCCTGGGCGCTCAACGCACCCGGCGCCCCGGCGAGGTAGGCGACGCTCGTGTCGCTCGGGGTGGGTGGTACCACCTCGCAGCCGGCGACGGCCCACGCGGCGGTGGCGTCGAACATCGCCCACGCGTCCGCGGTGAAGGTCGTGGGGGCGTCGTTCACCAGCGGGAAGGTCAGCCGGCAGGCGGGCGCGGCCGAGCCCCCGGCCAGCAGGTCGCCTGCCGACACGGCGTACACGGTGGCCTCGCCCCCGGTGGTGGCGACGACGTGGGCCGAGGTCGGCGACCGACCGAAGGAGAGCTGCTGGCCGGCAGCCTGGAATGCGACCGCGCCGCTGCGTCCGGCCGCGGCCGGGTGTGTGGGATCGGTGACGTCGACCGCGCCGCCGGGGCGGGTGCCGTACGCCGTCCCGGCGCCCGCCCCGGCCAATCCGTAGTTGTCCAGCAGGTAGGGCTTGGCGACCCACACCGGGACTGACACGCCCGCCAGTCGGGAACCGAGCACGCTGTCGGAGACGGTGCTGCTGATCAGCACGAGGTCGGCCGAGGCGACGTCCGCCGCGACGACGGCGTTGTCGTCGGCCAGCGTCACGGCGTGGCCGGCAGCCACCAGCCGCGCACGGACCGCCGATTCCCCGGCCGAGGGCGCCCCGGGTGACTTCACCACCACCACGACCGAGCCGGTCGCAGCGTGCGCCGGGGTGAGGCTCTGCACCTGGAGTGTCGTGACCACCGCCAGGAGGCAGGCGGCGGCCACGGCGACCAGACGCGAGGGCGGGGTGGGGGTGCCCGTGATTGGCGTGGTCATCATGACGCCCTCCCGGGGTCAGGACCGCCCGGTGGGCGGCGCCTCCACGAGAGCCTAGGGCTCTCATGCTGCCCCCCGCTTCTCCCAATTGAGGTATCCCACGAGTGGGTGACGGGGTGCCGGACCGCTGTCTCGGGGTGCGATGCACCGAGTGGAAAGGCGAGGGCGGATCGGGTGCAGGTCGACCTGAGGTCGGGCGGGGTCATCTCAACGCGACGGTGGTGGCCGACGGTGCCGGGAAGCGCGCGGCGGCGACCCCGAACACGGCCGCGGTCCACCCGAGGGTGCCGCCCGTCACCCGCAGACCCGTCGCGCACCACCCGGAGATCCGCTCCCGGCCCAGAGCGCGACGTTCGCCGCCAGCGCCGCCACGATCGTCGCGCAGAGCGGGATGAGGAACACCTAGAGGAAGACCACGACCACGAGGAGGGCGTCGACGTCGTGGTCACCCTGGGTCAGGATGCGGGCCAGGGCCAGGAGGACGACCATCGAGACGGCGTTGGCCCAGAGGGCGAACCGGGTGACCCGACGCGGGCTCTCGGAGCCGACGTCCTCGGTCTCCGCCTTGCGCAGATGGTCCCCGACCTGCATGTCGGTTCCGCTGAGGGAGCCTGAACGTCTGGTTCGGTGAGATCGGTACGCCATGTAGGACTTGAACCTACAACCCGCTGATTAAGAGTCAGCTGCTCTACCAATTGAGCTAATGGCGCATGCCGCGGTGCTGCGTTGCGGCGAGGACAGACGTTACCAGCGTCCCCGCCGCGGCGTGAAATCAGCCAGAGGTGATCCCGCGCTCACCTGGTGCTCACCCCGCGGTCGCACCGTCGAGCTCTTCGAGGGCGGCCATCGCGGCGCTGTGGCCGCCGAGGCCGGAGACCGCGCCGCCACGACGCGAGCCCGACCCGCAGACCAGGACGGCCTCGTGGTCGGTCTGCACGCCCCAGCGGCGGGCCGGGGTGTCCAGCAGGGCGCGTCCCGGCGCCCAGGGCCAGTCCAGGTCGCCGTGGAAGATGTGGCCGCCGGGCATGGCCAGGTCGCGCTCCACGTCCTGCGGCACCTTCGCCTCCAGGCACGGGTCGCCGTGGGCGTCGCGCGCGACACAGCCCATCAGGGGCTCGGCGAGGTGCTCGTCCAGCGAGGCGATCGCGCGCTCGACGGCGAGCTGCTTGCGGCTGCCGTCGTCGCCCTCGAAGAGGCGGGCCGGCGTGTGCAGCCCGAAGTAGGTAAGCGTGTGCGTGCCCGCCGGCACGTCACCCAGGATCGAGCCGTCCGACAGCGAGTGGCAGTAGACCTCGCCGGGCAGCCGGTCGGGCACCCGGCCCGCCGCGGCGTCGTCGTAGGCCGCCTGGAGCGCGCTCCACGACTCCCCGAGGTGCAGCGTCCCCGCGAACGCGACCGCCGGGTCGACCCCGGAGCGCAGCCGCGGCAGGCGGTCGAGCAGGAGGTTGATCTTGAGCTGGGAGCCCTCGGGCTTGAGGGCAG
>JBBSQH010000150.1:0-4169 GCA_038258055.1 Actinomycetales bacterium | reverse complement strand
CGGGGACCTGCTGCCGTCGGACGGTGCCTACATCGTGGTCGCATCCGACCGCTTCATCGAAACGCTGCGGGCGATCGATGCGTCGGGGTGGACAGCCTTTCCGACCCGCATCACGTACGCCAACGGCGACCAGCTCGGGGGCTATCAGCTCCTCTTGCCTACCGGGCGTTGTGCTGACTTCCGTAAGGAGAAGGCCCTGGATGACGACGCCGAGTACCCCATCGATCCCGGCAACGGTTGGGACGGCAGCGACGTTTTCTGGCGTGAGGGGCCGCTGTTCTGGAAGGTTCTCGCGACTGACCGCGTCCGGCAGGCGGTGATGGACGCGCGACTGCAGCGAGTAGCGATCGAGAAGCCCTACACCTGACACCGGAACACATGAGGGACTGCCCAGCCCTCTGGGCGCGGTGCGGTGACACCTGGCCGTGCACCAGAACCGTCCCTCCCGTCTGTCTCGAGCTGTGGGGACTGCGATTCCCTGCAGATGAGCGGGTGGCTCCCTAGGGTGCACCTCATGGACGTTCGGGGCATCGACGAGCGCGCGCTCGGAGAGCAGGGTTACGGCGCCAACTTCGTGGTGTTCATCTACGAAGGTGGCGAAGGTGCTGTGGAGGACACGTCGTGGAGCGTCGACAGCCTTCTGCTGACCAACACCGACATGCCTCGGGTCCTGGCCTGGTTGCGCGCACACCTCCCGGATGGGTGCTGCTGGTCTCTGGCCGTGGTGCACGCCCCTAGGCGGCCCACTCCGCAGTCCCAGGTCGATGTCGCCTGGATAGTCGGCCACGACGTGTTGAACATGAATCCACAGGATCGGGATGCGGAAGAGCAGCGCATCGCTGAGGAGATGCTGGCTCGGCGCCACCGAGTCACGCTCGTTGGCTGAGCCGGTAGGAGGTGACAGCCGGGTACCGGTTGGTCGGCGCAGTCGACGGACGGTGCAACGCGGTGGCGGGCAGCAGCCCCACACCATCGGTCGACATCTTCGCCGGTCACACGCCCGCGCCCACCTCGCACGGCTCCCTCGATGCGGCACGATGCCGCGGATGGACACCACGTGCGCGCAGGCCGACATGCCAGGTGACGGCTCCGGGGCCGGCGGGACCTCGACGAGGCTGCCCGAGGTCCTGGCGGGCTTCGCCCAGGGGTTCAACGCCCGCCACACCACCACCCACGCGGTGAGCTCCCCGTTGGGCTGGTGGCTGCTGCTGGCCCTGGCCGCCCCCGCAGTACCAGCGCACCGGAGTGGCGAGCTGGCCGACGCTCTGGGGTGCGACCCGAGCACCGCACACGGGATGGCCTGCGACCTGGTGGCTGACCCGCACCCCGCGGTGGGTGCCGCGGTCGCGGTGTGGTCCTCACCCCGGCTGCTGGAGACCTTCGGGACGTTCACGAGCACCCTGCCCCGCCAGGTCGAGCGGGGACCGATCCCCTCGCAGGCACAGGCCGACGCGTGGGCAGGTGCCCGCACGAAGGGCCTGATCGAGACGTTCCCGATCTCCCTGCAGCCCGACACGCTCCTGGTGCTCGCCTCGGCCCTGGCCACCGACGTGTCGTGGACGGAGCCGCTGGAGCGAGCGGAGGCCTCCGACCTCGGCGGCGACTTCGGCGCCCGGGCCACCCACGCCCTGGTCGACCGCCGCGGGTTCTTGGCGAACACGGCCGCTGCCGGCCTGGTCGCGGTCAGTGTCCCGGCTTCCTCGTCGGGCCTGGATGTCTACTCGGTCGTCGCCGCCCCCGACGTCGAGGCCGCAGCCGTCCACGCCGCTGCGCACGAGGTCGCCACCGGGCACGCAGGCGTGGTCGACCTGTTCGACCTCGACCTCGGTCAGCACCACGCGTGGACACTCACCGAGTCCGTGCAGTCACGGCCGGCTGGGCGAGGGTCCGTCAGTGAGTACGAGGTGTTCCTGCCGCCGTGGTCGGCGTCCTCGGACCACGACCTCGGCGCCGAGCCGGGACTGGGCGCGATCGGGGAGGGGCTCGCGGTGTTCGCGGGCCCCGCGGACCAGCCGGTGGCGTTCGAGGCCAAGCAGGTCGCGGTCGCGGAGTTCACCGCCACCGGGTTCAAGGCGGCCGCGATCACCGCGGTCTCGATGCGGGCCGGCTCTGCGATGCCGGCGTTCGAGGAGGTCCCGGTACGCCGGGCGACCATCCGGTTGAACCGCCCCTACGCGGTCCTCGCGGTCGCCTCCCAGGGCGCTGGGCTCCCGGTCGTGGGGCCTGAGGTGTGGGACCGGGTCCCGGTCTTCTCGGCCTGGGTCACCACCCCCGACTGAGTCTCGTCATGCCCGGGAGTCGTGTCCGTCACTGACCTGGTCGAACGGCTCGGACGCCCTCCGGGTCGGTGATTCGTCAGGTCGTGGTGCCGGGGCCTCCTCCACCTCGTGGCGGCGTCGCGAGGCGATGGCAAGCAGGACCAGCCCCAGCGTCGCCCAGGACGCGAGGGTGAGAGCCGGGAGCATGGTGCCGCGACCGTCGAACCCGGAGATGCCGCGCAGCAGGTCGACGGTCGCGCCCAGCGGCATCGCGTGGCCGATCGCCGACCAGCCGGTCGGGAGCAGCTCCGGGGCCGAGGTCGCTGCTGACAACGGGTTGCCGAGCAGCACCAGGGCGAGGTCGGCGACGACCAGGCCGGCGCGGCCCAGCAGTGCGTTCATCCCGATCAGGACGAAGGCGATGGCGGTGACGCCGCCCGCCACCGCCGCCCACTCCGCCCAGACGTTCCCGTCGAGCGAACCGAGCCAGCCGTGGAGGACCGCCACGGTGACCACGGCTGAGAGCGCCGCCCCGACGAGGACGCCCACCAGCTGCCGCCAGGGGCCGCGTACGAGCAGCGCCATCAGGGTGCCGGTGAGGATCCCGCCGATCGTCAGCGGGAGGGAGCCGGCCGCCAGACCCGCGCCGCGAGGGTCCCCGTCCGGCGTCGGCGCGATGTCGACCACCGGGACCGTCGGCTCCGGCTCCGGTCCGCCAAGACCCTCGGCCAGGCCGGCGAGCAGCTCGGCCACCACCGGCGAGGCGGCCGAGGCGGTGAGCACCTCGGTGGGGCCGTCCGCCCCGAGGACGACCGCGCCGTAGGCGCGCCGATCGAGCACGTCGGCGACGGCGGCCGCCCGGTCCGCGACGGCGACCACGTCGAAGGCGTCGCCGTCCTGCGAGCCCAGCCTCGCCTGCACCTGCTCCACGGCGTCGGGCGGGCCGGCGACGACGATCGGCAGCTGCCGCGGCTCCTGGCTGGTCGCCGGGTAGGCGAAGGCCAGCAGGAACGACGCCATCACCGCCGCGGCTGCTGACGCCAGCAGCAGGACGAACCCCCAGGAGGTGGGACCGAGCAAAAGTGAACGTTCGTTCTTCATGAGGTCCACCGTGCAGCCCCGGTGTCGACCTGTCAAGAACGGACGTTCCCTTTGCTACGATCCGGTCGTGCCGCGGCGAAGCGAAGAGCACCTGGCCATGCGCCGGGAACAGGTGCTGGGCGCTGCCTTGCGGTGCTTCGCCGACCAGGGTTTCCACGCCACGACGATGGCGGACGTCATCCGCGAGTCGGGGTTGTCGGCCGGCTCGGTGTACCGGTACTTCCCGAGCAAGAACGCCCTGATCCAGGCGGGGGCCGAAGGCATCTTCACCGCGGCACGAGGCGCTCTGGTCGAGCTCATGGAGCGCCCTGAACCGGCGTCACCGGCAGAGGCGCTGAGGCACCTGCTCAACCAGATCATGAGCGTCGCCGTGCGCGGCGATCTCGACCTCACCCGCGTCGGCGTCAGCGCATGGGCCGAGGCGCTGCGGGACCCGGTGCTGCTGGAGGAGGTCAGCACGCCCTACCGCGCGGTGCGCAGCGACTTCGTCACCCTGCTGGAGATCTGGCGTAGCGCCGGCAACCTGCCGGCCGACACCGATGTCGAGCTCGCCGGACAGGCTCTGTTCGGCGCGATGCCCGGTTTCCTGGTGCAGCGGCTGCTGCTGGGCGACGTCGACGTCGAGAGCTACGTCACCGGTTTCGCCTCGCTCATGACGCCGGTCGCGGTCGTCACATCCCCCCGGCGACCCGAAGGACCGTCCCGCTGACGTACGAGGCCTCACCGCTGAGGAGCCAGGCGATCGCCGGGGCGATCTCGGCGGGCTCCCCGACGCGGCCAGCGGGGATCCGTCCGACGACGCGGTCGAGG
>JBBSQH010000149.1:0-4187 GCA_038258055.1 Actinomycetales bacterium | reverse complement strand
GGTCGAGATGACCGACGGCCGCTGGGTCCGCGGCGGTGGCACCTACCGCGACGCCTACGTGCGCGAGCACGGCCGGTGGAAGATCGCCCGCCGCGAGGCCGTGGCCCACTTCCACCTGTACGGCGAGAGCGCCGACATCCGCTGAGCGGACCGGGCCGTTCCGGAGCGGTCCCGCGACGGGGTGGGGGCGGTCGCGACCGCCCCGACCGCTTCAGGTCTCGCTGACCCGACCGCCCTCGACGGCCCAGCGCCGGTCCAGGCGCACCTGCTCCAGCAGGCGACGGTCGTGGCTCACCAGCAGCAGCGTGCCGGTGTAGGACTCCAGCGCGCTCTCCAGCTGCTCGATGGCGGGCAGGTCCAGGTGGTTGGTGGGTTCGTCGAGCACCAGCAGGTTGACCCCTCGCGCCTGCAGCAGGGCCAGGGCGGCGCGGGTGCGCTCGCCGGGGGACAGGCTGCCGACCGGCCGGTCGACGTGGGCGGCCTTGAGCCCGAACTTGGCCAGCAGGGTGCGCACCTCCGCGGGCGGTTCGTCGGGCAGATGCGCGCGGACGGCCTCGAGCAGCGACTCGGTCCCTGTGAGCACGGCCCGGACCTGGTCGACCTCGCCGACCTCGACCGACGTGCCCCGTGACACCGTCCCCACCTCGGGCTCCAGACGTCCCAGCAGCATGGCCAGCAGGGTGGTCTTGCCGCTGCCGTTGGGCCCGGTCACGGCGATGCGGTCGCCCGCGTCGACCTGCAGGTCGACCGGGCCGAGCGTGAACGCCCCGCGACGGGCGACGGCCCCGCGCGCGGTGAGGACCACGCTGCTGCCGCCCGGGGCCGAGGCGATCGAGTAGCGGAGCTCCCACTCCTTGCGGGGCTCCTCGACCTCGTCCAGCCGCTCGATCATGCGGTCGGTCTGCCGGGCCTTGGCGGCCTGCTTCTCGCTGGTGGCCTTCATGTGAGCCCGGATGTTCTTGTCCGGCTCGCCCCGGCGGGCGGCCTTGCTCATGGCGTTGCGGGTCCCCTTATCGGCCCAGCCGCGCTGCATCCTGGACCGCGCCTGGAGCCCTTCCACGGTGTCCTCGTAGGTCTCGTACGCCTCACGGGCGCGACGCCGGGCGACCCCGCGCTCGGCCAGGTAGGCCTCGTACCCGCCGCCGTACACGTTGACCTGCTGCTGGGCCAGGTCCAGCTCCACGACGCGGGTGACGGTCCGGGCCAGGAACTCCCGGTCGTGGCTCACCAGCACCGTCCCGGCGCGCAGGCCGGCCACGAACCGCTCCAGCAGGGCCAGGCCGTCCAGGTCGAGGTCGTTGGTCGGCTCGTCGAGCAGCACCACGTCGAAGCGGCTCAGCAGCAGCGCGGCCAGGCCGGCCCGGGCGGCCTGGCCGCCCGACAGCGCCGTCATGGCCAGGTCGGGGTCCACGTCGAGGCGGACCTCGGCCAGCACGGCGGGCAGGCGGTCGTCGAGGTCCGCCGCCCCCAGGGCGAGCCACTGCTCGAGCGCGGTGGCGTACTCGTCGTCGGCCCCGTCGGACCCGGCGGTCAACGCCTCGGTGGCCGCGTCCAGCCGCTCCTGGGCCGCGGTGACCCCGGTGCGTCGGGCCAGGTAGGCCCGCAGCGACTCACCCGCCCGCCGCTCGGGCTCCTGGGCCAGGTGGCCGACCACGGCGTCGGCCGGGTTGAGCCGGACCTCGCCCGCGTCGGGCTCCAGGTCGCCGGCCAGCACCCTGAGCAGCGTCGACTTGCCGGCGCCGTTGGCCCCGACCAGACCCACCACGTCGCCCGGCGCGACGACCAGGTCGAGGCCGGAGAACAGGGTCCGCTCCGCGTGGCCGGCGGCGAGGTCACGGGCGAGCAGGGTGGCGGACACCGGGGGAGTCTGCCAGGACCCCCGGCGGGGGACGACGGATTTAGGTCACGGCCCGCAGACCTATTGGGCGTACAGTCGGCGGGTGGTGACCAGACGACCCGGCCCTGACCTCGTCGAGGACTTCCCCGTCCTCGCCCGCACCGTGCGCGACGGCAAGCGCCTGGTGTACCTGGACTCCGGGGCCACGTCGCAGCGACCCCTGCAGGTGCTGGACGCCGAGCGCCGGTTCGTCACCACCAGCAACGCCGCCGTGCACCGCGGGGCCCACGCGCTGGCCGAGGAGGCCACCGACGCCTACGAGCAGGCCCGGGCCACGATCGCCCGGTTCGTGGGCGCGGCGCCGGAGGAGGTGGTGCTGACCAAGAACGCCACCGAGGGCATCAACCTGGTCGCGTACAGCCTGGGCAACGCCGCGACCACGCCCGGGGCGGAGGCGCTGGCGCTCGGCCCCGGCGACGAGGTCGTCGTGACCGAGATGGAGCACCACGCCAACCTCGTCCCGTGGCAGGAGCTGTGCCGCCGGACCGGGGCGACGCTGCGCTGGTACGGCGTGACCGACGACGGCCGGCTCGACCTGGGCAGCGTCGAGCTGAGCGAGCGCACCAAGGTGCTGGCCTTCGTCCACACCTCCAACGTGCTGGGCACCGTCAACCCCGTCCCCGAGCTGGTGGCGCGGGCTCGCGCGGTCGGAGCCCTGGTCGTGCTGGACGCCTGCCAGTCCGTCCCGCACCTGCCGGTCGACCTGCCCGCCCTGGGCGTCGACGTCGCGGTGTTCAGCGGGCACAAGATGCTCGGCCCCACCGGTATCGGCGTGATGTGGGCCCGCCGGGAGCTGCTGGAGGCGCTGCCCCCGTTCCTCACGGGTGGGTCCATGATCGAGACGGTCACCATGGAGCGGACGACCTTCGCCGCGCCGCCGCAGAAGTTCGAGGCCGGCGTCCCGATGGTGTCGCAGGCCGTCGGTCTCGCCGCCGCGTGCGACTACCTGACCGAGATCGGCATGGCGCAGGTCGCCGCCCACGAGCAGGAGCTGACCGGGCGCATCCTCGACGGGCTCGCGGAGCTCGGCGGGGTGCGCGTCGCCGGTCCCGCCGGCAGCACCGCGGCGGAGCTCGCCGTGCGCGGGGGGACCGTCGCGTTCGTCGTCGACGGCGTCCACGCCCACGACGTCGGTCAGGTCCTGGACGACGCGGGGGTGGCCGTGCGCGTCGGGCACCACTGCGCCTGGCCGCTGCACCGCCGCCTGGGGATCCAGGCCACGGTGCGGGCGAGCACCCACGTCTACTCCACCGAGGCCGACGTGGACGCGCTGCTCGGCGCGGTGCGCGCCACCCAGGAGTTCTTCGGCGTCGTCCCGCTGCGGGTCACCGCCGGCTCGACGGGCAACAGCTCGACGGGCACCAGCTCGACCGGCACCACCGGCACAGGGGGAGCACGCTGATGGATCTGCAGGAGCTGTACCGCGAGACGATCCTCGACCACGCCCGCCGGCCGCGGCACGCCGGCCTCCGGGAGCCGTTCGACGCCGAGGTCCACCAGGTCAACCCGATCTGCGGCGACGAGGTCACGTTGCGGCTGCGTCTGGGCGACGGGCGGGGCGGCGACCGGACCCTGGCCGACGTGTCGTACGAGGCCGTGGGCTGCTCGATCAGCCAGGCGTCGGCCTCGGTCATGGTCGAGGCCCTGACCGGGCGCAGCGCCCGCGACGCGGCCGAGGCGTACCAGGCGTTCCACGAGATCGTCACCTCGGCCGTGCGGGGCGAGACCACGATGGACCCGATGGACCGGCTCGACGAGGACCTGGCCGAGGCGCTCGGCGATGCCCCCGCCTTCGCCGGGGTCGCCAGGTACCCGGCCCGCGTCAAGTGCGCCCTGCTGGGCTGGACGGCGCTGCGCCAGGCCCTGGTCCAGTCCGCCTGACCCCGCGCCGACCCTGCGCCGACCCCGCGCTCACCCCGCGCTGACCCCGGGGCGAGCCGTGGTCGGCCCCGCCTGACGGAGCCACGCACGAGAGGCCGGTCCCCGGCGGTGTGTCGTCACCGCCGGGGACCGGCCTCTGTGGTGCCAGGTCGTGCCGGCCGGCCCCCGTGGGGGGGGCCCGGACGCCCCGTGGGCGGGGCGCCGCGCGGTGCCGGGGCAGGCCGTCTGGGTGCTCGGGGGGGGACGAGCGGGCGCCCGCCTTACGATGTAAGTTCCAGAGACCCTAGACATACGGCGTAAGGTCGTCAACCCGGGTGACCGACGAGTGGTGCCGGAGAGGAGAACGGGAGGCTCATGAGCAAGAAGACGTCGGAGCACCGGGCCGAGCCGCTCAGCCGCGAGCGGGCGC
>JBBSQH010000148.1:0-4212 GCA_038258055.1 Actinomycetales bacterium | reverse complement strand
TCCCCGCGGGCCTCACGCACATGTGGAGCCTGGCCGTCGAGGTGTCGTTCTACCTCCTGCTCCCGCTGCTGATGCTCCTGCTGCTCGGCCGCACCGGGCGAGGGCCCACCTCGACGCGTCGCATCTGGGCCGGTCTCCTCGCGATGACCGTGGTCTCGACGTGGTGGCACCTCGACGGCGCGGCCCAGGTCGGCTCCTCGACCGGCGGCAGCCCGACCCAGTGGCTCCCGGCCTTCCTGACCTGGTTCGCGATCGGCATCGCCCTGGCCCTGCTGCAGGTGCTGCTGGTCCGAGGACGCAGCCCCCGAGCGGCCGGGCTGGTGCACGCCCTCGCCCACCAGCCCGGCGCCTGCTGGGCGCTCGCCGCGGCCCTCCTCCTGGCCTCGGCCACGCCGGTGGCGGGCCCGGCCATGTTCGCCGCCCCCACGCCCGCCCAGTCGCTGACCAAGAACCTGCTCTACGCCGCGGTCGCCGCCCTGGTGGTCCTTCCCAGCATCCTGGGGAGCCGCGACGGCAGCCGGTACGACGCCGTGCTCTCGGCCACCCCGCTGCGCCGGCTCGGCTGGATCAGCTACGGCGTCTTCTGCCTCCACCTGCCGTTGCTCCACCTGATCATGTGGGCCACCGGCTGGGAGCTGTTCGCCGGCCGCGGGCTGCAGATCTTCGTGATCACGGTGCTGCTGAGCCTGCTGGCCGCGGAGGCGGCCTACCGGTTCGTCGAGCTGCCCGCGCTGGCCCTGGGACGGCGCCCGAGCCGGTTCACCCGGAACAGGGGCGCGCGCACCGGGCCGTCCGCCGCGGACGAGGACGCCAGTGCCAGCGCCACGAGCGCCGGCACGCAGAGATAGGCCGGGCCGCTCGCGGCACCGGCCCAACCCGTGGCGCTGCCCCAGGGCAGGACCGCGTACCAGGCGGCCGCACCCAGCAGCGGCACGGCCGGCAACCAGGCAGCGGTCTCGGCGTCGGCACGAGAACGTGCCAGGGGAAGCAGCGTGGCCACGACCGCCGCAGCGACGCCCGCGGCGACCCATCCCGCAACCAGCCCGGGGACGGCCACGGCCACCGGCAGCGCCACCCACCACGGCAGGGCGCGCTCACCGTCGACCGGTGGTCGGGGCGTCACGCGACGACGGGACGGGAGCGCGAGGGCCAGCATCAGGAGCAGGACCAGGACGGCGCCCCCGAGCAGACCCCACCGGTAGGCGGCATCCGGACCGAAGCGGACGGCCAGCGACGCAGCAGCCTCGTCCGGAGCGCCGGGGTCGACCCACCAGCCCTGCTGCCAGCCGTCGACGACGACCGGTTCCGCGTCGACGCCGTCGGCCGAGGCCGACCACCCGGCGTTGGTGTTCTGTCGCAGGGCGACGAGGTCGTCACCCGAAGACGGCACGAGCTCCCGCCGCACCGGGTCCGTCGCCGACCCGATGGTCGCTGCCGGGTCGGGGACGGCGGTCCCGGGCACCGTGCCTCCGCGCCTGGTCAGGACCACGGTCGCGCCGGTCGTCGGGCCGTTCCTGCCGAACCCGATCCGATGGGTGCCGTCCTCCAGCACCAGCCCACCACCCTCGGACTCCGCGGCCCTGGACCCCCTGCCGCAGAGCGCTGCGGGCACCGGTGCACCACGGTGAAGGGCGTCCGGCGAGGCGGTGAGCTCGGTACGGGTGCGCTCCCCGTCGACCACGAGATCGGGACCGCTGCCGCAGCCGAGCCCAACCGGCTGGGTGGGGAACGCCAACGGGAAGAACGGCACGCCGCGCAGGCGTACCTCCCCCACGCCGACCGGCACCTCCGAGGCCTGGGCCGCGAAGTCGAGGTCGGTCGCGGGCTCGGCCTCCAGCACGCGGATCTCGAGCTGGTCCGTGCGGATCCCCGGCAGGCGCGCACGACCGTCGTCGAGCTCCACGACGGTGCGCCCGCCGGGCCAGACGACCCGGACCTCGGTCGGGAGGCGGGCCGCGGTGCCCCGCGCGACCCGAAGGTCCAGGCCGCGTACCGTCCGCTCGCCCAACCAGGCCAGGCGCAGCACCGGTCGGATGTCGGCGGCCGCGGCCAGCCAGGTCGTCCCGGGGTCGCCGTCGACGGTCGAGGACGGGGCCGCCCGGGGGTCCTCGGACCCCGATGTGGAGGCGAGGACCGAGCCCGGCTGGCCTCGCTGCACCGCCCGCTCCAGCGCGACCCCCGCCCGGGGCCGGGCACTGAGTGCGACGTCCCAGGTCGCCTCGCCACCCAGGTCGACCCGACGATCGAGCCCACCGGGCTCCTCGGAGGCCGGGTCGAGACCCAACCGGCAACGCACGTCCGCCCCGACGTCGGCGCACCCGCGCCGTGCCTCGAGGTCCGCTCGCAGCACCACGACGTCCGGCGGTCCCCAGGCGGTCGGCAGCGTCGGGACAGCCAGCGTCCGCTCGACCATGAGGCCGTCGACCTCGACCTCCGCCAGGGCGACCTGCTGGCCGGCCGTGACCCCGACGACCCCGACGACGTCCGTCCACCGCTGGTCGCCCGGCACCGAGACCACGACGGACTCCCTTGGCCCGAGGTCCAGGACCTCGCTGGCGTAGTCGTCGAGCACGACCCTGACCTGCTGGTTCAGCGGAGCGGAGTCGCCGCCGGTCACCCGGACCTCGTCCACCGTCCGTCCACCGTCGAGGGTCACCTCCCAGCGTGCCGCCGCGGCGTCGGAGCCCGAGACCCACTCGGAGCCCGTCGACCCGTCGACGGCGGCGAAGGGGAGCGTCCCGCGGTCGCTGCCCCCCGGGGTCCCGGCGTCCGACCGCGACGAGGTGGCCGACACCGTCCGCGCCCCCTCGAGCCGTGCCGAGGTCGTCCACCCCGCCGCAGCCTCGGAGAGGTAGTCGGGGACCGGGCTCGTGGTCCGCCGCTCGTCCCCCGGTGTGACGACGGCGGAGGCGCCGTCGTGCAGGCGGCCGAAGGCACGCTCCCGGGCGCGCAACCCGTCGGTGAGGACCACGGACCCCGGTGGGCGGCGATCACCCAGGTCGGTGGCCAGGATGCTCGGGGCCTCACCGAGGAGCCCGAGGTCGATCAGGTCCAGGAGGTCCTCCGGTCCGCCGGCGACGACGCTGGGGGCGGCGGTCGACACCGCCGCCGGCACGTCGGTGCCACCCACACGGAACACCTCCACCGCGGGGTAGCTGGCCTGCCACCCCCCGTTGACCAGCACTCGTTGGCCGTCCCGCTCGAGCTCGGGCTCGCCACCCACGTCGGGCCCGAAGTCCGCCACCCGCGTGATGCCCGGCGACGTCGCCAGCGCCTGGTGCACCAGCACCGGGTCGGGCACGTCGTCGGAGGGCGCCAGGTCGTTGCGCACCAGGAGGTACTCGATCCCGGCGCGACGCAGATAGGTCGTCAGGCCGGCCGATCCCCGTCCCTCGTCCAGCCGCGCCTCGACGGCGTCGAGCATCCGGATGGTGCCCGGTGGCGTCAGGGGCACCACGTTGCGCACGGCCCACCGCGACCCGGCGAGCCACTGCATCGGCTCGTCCCGCGGCCTCCCCCAGAGGTACTCGCCGAACGCCGAGCCGGGCACGACCAGGGTCGCGGCGTCGGAGGAGTTCTCCTCCAGCCACGTCGCCGCCTCGGCCCAGTAGCCGGGCGTCGCCAGGAAGGCACCCGCCGGCGCGATGCGTCCCTGCAGCACCGGCAGGCTGGTGGCCACCACCGCGAGCAGCGTGGAGGCCAGCACGACACCCCGGTTGACCCGGAACGCCAGCGGCGGCGGCTCCGCCGCGTCGTCCGCGTCGTCCGCGCGGTCCGCCCGCCGACGCAGGAGGAGGCGGTCGAGACAGAACCCCACCCCCAGGACCAGGGGCAGCCGGAGCACCAGGTCGAACTTGTGCACGTTGCGCAGCGGCGACAGCACGCCGTCCAGGAGCGCCTGCACCTCCGGGGCGAACCAGCCCTGCACCACCCCGGTGTGCCCGGCGGCGACGAGCACCACGCCGACCAGCGCCCCCAGACCCAGGAACGCACGGTGAGGCGTGCTGCGGTGGACCAGCCCGGCTACCCCGACCACGAGCAGGATCCCGCTGTTGAGGGCCACGGCAGGGGTCGAGATCAGCACGTTGCCGCCCACCGACCCCGGGTCGAGGTAGGGGACCCAGTTGCTCGTGCCACGCAAGGTGTCGAACAGCGTCGACGGGAACGTCGTCACGGCACCGGTCTCGATGAAGTCCAGGAACGGCGGGCTGT
>JBBSQH010000147.1:0-4243 GCA_038258055.1 Actinomycetales bacterium | reverse complement strand
GGGGCGATCACCGGGGCGGGATCTCGACGGGGGCGATCACCGGGGCGGGATCTCGACGGGGGCGATCACCGGGGCGGGATCTCGACCGGGGCGATCGTCGGGCCGGCGCCGATTCGTGCAGGTCCGGGGGTCAGGCCCTGGGAGAGCGCCGGTACGCCGAGACGGTCGGGTCGCCGGACAGCCAGAACCGCCAGGGGACGTCCGGCGCAGCGGTAACCCCGACTCGGGGTCCTACCGCCAACGCGCCGACCTTCCGCGCAGGAGAGCAGAGCGCGAAGGCCGGGTCCGAGGTCAGGTCGGCGCCGTTCTGCTCGGACCCGATACCGAGCGCCTGGGTGAGGCAGGCAGGTCCACGCGCCAGCGCACGGTCCGCGACCTGAGGTCCGCGCCGGACTCGCGCGAACTCGACTCCCTCGACCACCCGGCCTGCCCGCAACAGCACCGCGGATGCCTCGCCCTCGGCCCCCACCACGAGGTTGGCACACCAGTGCATTCCATAGCTGAAGTACACGTAGAGCCGCCCCGCCGGCCCGTACATGACCGCGTTGCGCGCGGTCCGGCCACGCGCCGCGTGGGAGGCCGGGTCACGCTCGCCGGCATACGCCTCGACCTCACTCAGCATGACGGTGACCGACCGGTCGGCGGTGACGTGGGTGAGGTGCCATCCGAGCAGCAGGGGTGCCGCCTCGACGGCGGGTCGCGTGAGGACGGCGACGTCGAGTGGCGGGCGCACCGCGTCTCCCTCAGCTGGACCGGACATCGGGACTCCTGTCGGCGGCGCCTTGTCAGGGCTTGGGTGATCGGGCCAAGGTAGTCGGTGGTCGCCCCCTCGACGGACACGGCTTATCCGGTTGCGGGAACGGGCGCGGCATAGGGCAGGCTGGTCGGCGTACCAGAGCACCGACAGACGCGTCGGCGCTCGGCCCTGGAAGGGATCGACCGTGAACCAGCACGTCCTCGACGACCTCGAGTGGCGCGGGCTCATCGCGCACTCGACGGACATCGACGCCCTGCGCGCCGACCTGTCGGACGGGCCGATCTCGGCGTATTGCGGCTTCGACCCGACGGCTCCGAGCCTTCACATGGGCAACCTGCTCCAGATCCTCACGCTCAAGCGTCTGCAGGACGCCGGCAACCGTCCGGTGGGGCTGGTCGGTGGCGCTACCGGCATGATCGGTGATCCGAAGGAGTCGGGGGAACGGCGGCTGAACTCCCTCGACGTCGTCAAGGAGTGGACGAACGCCATCCAGGAGCAGCTCGAGCGATTCTTGTCCTTCGAAGGCGCCAACGCCGCCATCGTGGTGAACAACTACGACTGGACCGCGAGCCTGTCCACCATCGACTTCCTGCGGGACGTCGGCAAGCACTTCCCGGTGAACCGGATGCTGTCCCGCGACGTCGTGCGGACCCGGCTCGACGCCGGGATCTCCTACACCGAGTTCAGCTACGTGCTGCTGCAGTCGATGGACTACCTCAACCTGTTCCGGGACCACGGCGTCAGGCTGCAGACCGGGGGCTCGGACCAGTGGGGCAACATCACTGCCGGCGTCGAGCTCGTCCGGCGTACCGACGGGGAGCGGGTGCACGCGCTGGCGACCCCGCTTGTCACCCGGGCGGACGGGACCAAGTTCGGCAAGACCGAGTCGGGGTCGATCTGGCTGGACGCGGGGATGACCTCGCCGTACGCCTTCTACCAGTTCTGGTTCAACACCGATGACCGCGATGTCGTGACCTACCTGAAGTACTACTCGTTCAAGACACGCGAGGAGATCGACGAGCTCGCAGCGCTGGTCCAGGACAAGCCGTTCCTGCGTGCCGCCCAACGAGCCCTCGCCGACGAGCTGACGACGATGACGCACGGCGCGGTGGAGACCGATCGGGTCAAGGCGGCCTCGGCGGCGCTGTTCGGTGTGGGTGAGCTGGAGGGTCTGGACGCGGCCACGCTCACGGCGGCACTCAGCGAGGCGCCGCATGTGGCGATTCCCCCGTCGGCCGAGCTCCCCCTCCTGGTGGACCTGTTCGCCGAGACGGGGCTGGTCGCCAGCAAGAGCGAGGCGCGCCGGACCGTCGGCGAGGGCGGTGCGTACGTCAACAACCAGCGGATCACCGACCCCGAGGCCCGCGCAGACACGGCGTCCTTGTTGCCCGGCGGATGGCTGCTGCTGCGCAAGGGCAAGCGCAACCTGGCCGGTGTACGGGTCGGGTCTGACGCCTGAGCCGGACGCGGCGAGACAAAGCAGGAGCAGGAGGCCGGAGTTGGCACGGTGGATCGACGGTCTCGAGCAGGAAGCCGCGCGGCTGCTGCCCGAGGCCGTCGCCCGCTACTACCGGCAGGGCAGCCGAGACGGGCTGAGTGCCGCCGAGGCGGAGCGGGCCTGGCGCGAGGTGCGGCTGAGGCCGCGGGTGCTTCGAGACGTGTCGTCGGTCTCCACGGCTGCTGCGCTGTTGGGTACGCCGCTTTCCGCCCCGGTCGCGGTCGCCCCGACCACCCTGCAGCGCCACGCCGACGAAGCCGGCGAGGTGGCGATGGCGCGGGGCGCGGCCGCAGCCGGCACGCTCGTGTGTGTCTCGAGCAATGCCGGCTCAACCTTCGCGCAGGTCGCGGCCGTCGGCGCGCCCTGGTGGGTCCAGGCCTACGTGCTGCGCGACCGCGGCCTGACCGTGGCCATGCTCGAGCGTGCGGTCGCCGCCGGAGCGCGGGCCGTCGTGGTCACCGTCGACACGCCCGTGGTGGCGACCAAGTACGACGACGGCCCGTCCGTGTGGGACGACACTCCCGAGGACTACCTGCACGCCAACCACGACCTGCGGCTCACTGCGGCGGGTGACCACCTGGGTCTGGAGAAGGCGGCCGACCTGACACCGGACGTGATCGACTGGCTGGTCGACCGGACGGGTCTTCCGGTGATCGTCAAGGGCGTGTTGCGCGCAGACGACGCGGTGCGTGCCGTGGACGCTGGCGCCGCAGCGGTATGGGTCTCCAATCATGGCGGGCGCCAGCTCGACCAGGCCGTGTCGACCCGGTGGGCGTTGCCGGAGGTCGCGGCCGCGGTGGCTGAGCGTGCGGAGGTCTATGTGGACGGGGGAGTTCGCCGTGGCCTCGACGTGCTCGTCGCGCGATGCCTGGGTGCGCGGGCGGTCTTCCTCGGACGGCCCGCGCTGTGGGCGCTCACGGTGGCCGGTCCGGACGGCGTACGTCGGCTCGTGGACGACCTTCGCAGCGAGCTCGTCGAGGCGATGCGGCTGGTTGGCGCGGCGGACCTGGACGGTCTGGCACCGGACCTGCTCGTGGCCGCGAAATGACAGCCTTGTTGTTCCGGCACCGCTGATGGCGGCGCAAAGCGGCTGCGCGGATCGAGAAAACCGTCCTTGACCTCGGAATACACCGATGTGACGGGGGCCACACAAGGGCGATTTGACGTCTCGCGGCGTGGCTCCGTAGTGTTCTACCTGCCTCGCCGGAAGCGACGGGACGCAAGACACGGACAGCCTCCGATGTCGGGCGGCCGGCCCGACGAGGACCCCCGTGAACGATCAGCCTCCGACGTGCTCCCGAGCGCCGAGGACAGCCTGGTCGCGGGCGGGTTCTGGGACCAGGAAGCGATTTGACGCTCTCCTACGCACCCGGTAAGTTAGAACGAGTGCCCCGACGCTCGGCCGCAAGGCCGGGCAACGGTGTGTGCCCGATCCTTGAGAACTCAACAGTGTGCCAAAAGTCGACGACGAATTAATTAACGCCCCGTCGGCGACGTGAGACCGGTCCGCCGGTCTGGCGACGTCAGACGGTTCCTTTGGTAAGACATGTCTCCTGGTCCTCGGATCGAGGAGACGCTCTTGCCGGGATACTCCATTGATTCGGCGCTCGTGTCACCTTCGGGTGCGCGGACGCCAACAGATTTCAACGGAGAGTTTGATCCTGGCTCAGGACGAACGCTGGCGGCGTGCTTAACACATGCAAGTCGAGCGGTAAGGCCCCTTCGGGGGTACACGAGCGGCGAACGGGTGAGTAACACGTGAGCAATCTGCCCTTCACATCGGAATAACCTCGGGAAACCGAAGCTAATACCGGATACGACCACCGAAGGCATCTTCTGGTGGTAGAAAGTTCCGGCGGTGAGGGATGAGCTCGCGGCCTATCAGCTTGTTGGTGGGGTAATGGCCTACCAAGGCGACGACGGGTAGCCGGCCTGAGAGGGTGACCGGCCACACTGGGACTGAGACACGGCCCAGACTCCTACGGGAG
>JBBSQH010000146.1:0-4642 GCA_038258055.1 Actinomycetales bacterium | reverse complement strand
GCGGGTGCGGCGCAGGGCACGGCGGTGCAGGGCGCGGCGACGCAGAGCACAGCGGTCCAGCAGCCGGTCCGCAGCGGCCCGCGCCCCGCCGCACCCCCGGCGTCGGTCGACCGGTACCCCGGGGCGGGCTCGTCCGTCCCGGTGGCCGGCTCCGCCCTGGCCCAGGTGCCGTCCGGACCCGGCCCGGCCGACGGCCGCCCGGTCGCGCACCCGCAGGCCCGCTACGGCGAGCCCCCGGTCGCACCGCTGCCGCGTCGTCATTGGCTGGCCCTGCTGGGTCTGGTCGTGGTCGTCGCGGTCGCGGCCGTCACCCCCCTGGGGGCGGCGGTCGTGGGCCTGCTGTGGGTGTCCGTGGCCCGTGCGGTCCAGTGGTCGCGGGTGGCGGCGGCCAAGGCCCGCTGGCGCGCCGGGCGGCTGGGCGCGGGGGCGCGAACCGGGCTGACGCTGATGTACCCCGTCCGGCTGGTCGGGGCCCTGCTGGCCAGCGCGGGCCACCTGGTGGTCGGGGCCCTGGTCGTGTCGCCCCTGCTGCTGATGGCCGGCGCCGCGGTCGTGGTGGCGCGCGACGTCCCGTGGGACGACTGGAACCTGGTCCGGGCCGTGCTGCTGGACCCGCGCGTGCTCACCGCCCTCGTCGCGGTGGGTGCGGTCGTCGCCTGGTACGGGCCGGGCGGTGCGGCCGTGCGCGAGGGGTCGCGCGCCGTCAGCGAGCCCGTGGCCCGCAGCCGCAACGGGCGCATGGTGCTGGCGGGGCTGGCCGCCCTGGTGGTCGTGGCGGCCGTCCTGGTCGTCACCGCCGGTCTCTGAGGCTGCGGCCCCGGCTCAGTCCCAGGCGACGACGCCGTCCGCACGGTGCCGGGTGCTCTCCACGAGGACGGCGTTGGCCTCGTCGGAGCGCTGCACCCACTCCCGGGCGGCGTCGGGGGACCGGCCGTGCGCGACGTGGCGGGCCAGCAGCCGCTCCAGGCGAACGCCCGGGTCGGTGGCCACGAACCAGCACCGGTCCAGCAGCGGCCGGATCTCGGACCAGGCCGCGCCGGCCGGGTCGGGCTCGGCGGTCGTCCCGACCAGGTCGGAGCCGGCCAGCAGCAGGTAGTTGCCCTCGGTGACCACGACCTGCACGTCCGCCGGGACGGCCAGTGCGGAGCCGACCGACTGCTCGAGGTCGCGGTCGAAGCGCGGGCCGTAGGTGACGGGTTCCTGCCGGGCCCGCAGTCGACGCAGCAGCGCGACGTACCCCGCGGGGTCGAACGTGTCGGGCGCACCCTTGCGGTCGGCCCGGCCCAGCCGCTCCAGCTCGCGCTGGTCCAGGTGGAAGCCGTCCATGGGCACCAGTGCGGTCGACGTCCCGCGGTCCACCAGCGCCCTGACCAGCAGCGCCGCGACGGTCGACTTGCCCGTCCCGGGCGGCCCGGCCAGACCGACGACGACCCGGTCGTGGGCTCCCGCCAGGTCGAGGACCGCGTCGACGAGCGGCCGGACGGCGGGGTGCACGGGGGCGTCGGTCACGGGTCCGAGTGTGCCGGGCCCGCCACGACGCGCGCCGGCCGCCGTCCGGTGCCAGCGTGGTCGTCATGACGACCGACACCGACCGCACCCTGTCCGACGTCCTCGACGGCCTCAACGTGGCGATGGTGGCCACCGCCGACGACACCGGCACCTGGCGGGCCCGCCCCCTGTCCCTGGCCGACCAGGCCCGCGACGTCCTCTCGTTCCTGGTCAGCGAGCAGGCCGACTGGGTGGCCGCGCTCGACGCCTCCGGCTCCCCGACCACGGCCACGTTCAGCGACCCGGCCAAGAACACCTACGTCGCCGTCCAGGGGACCGCCCGCCTGCTCGACGACCGCCACCGCATCGCCGAGCTGTGGAACCCCGGCGCCGCGGCCTACTTCGACGGCGCGGACGACCCGCAGGTGCGGCTCCTGGAGGTGTCGGTCGAGTACGGCGAGTACTGGGACGGGCCGCACGGGCGGGTCGGCGCGCTGCTGCAGCTGGCCGCCAAGGCGCTCGGCAAGGAGACCGGCGAGCAAGGCGACGTCGTCGTCTGAGCACCGGTCGGACCGGGACGGCTCAGGGGTTGTAGAGCAGCGCCAGGGTCGTCCCGGTGGCCAGCACCAGCAGCACCACGGTGAGCCGGTCCAGCCGGCGCGGCGGGTTGCGACGCGCCGCCGGGAGGACCGACAGCCACAGACCGGCGGGTACGAGCCACCAGCCCCAGAACCCGTGCTCCTCCCACGGCCAGTGCGAGACGTTCCCGGTGGCCACCACCTGCGGGGTGAGCGCGGCGATCGAGACCAGGGGCACCACCACGGCCAGCAGCACCACGAGCCAGGTCAGGCGACGGCGTCCGGCGGTGGTCACGGCGTCCACCGCCGCTCCCGTCGGTGCGCTCTGCGTCGAGTCACCGGGGCATCTTGCCCCACGGTCCTCGGCGGCCGGCGACGGCGGTGTGCCGTCGTCGGGGCAGGCGTACGCTCCTCGACCACCGAGGGAGGCCGCCATGCCCGTCGGCATGATCGAGCGTCGCTACGCCGAGCAGCTCGAGGTCCGCCCCGAGGACCTGATGATGATCGACGAGGTGAACACGGCGGAGGACGTCCGCTGGCTCTTCTCGTTCCTGTCCTCCGACCGACGCAAGACGTACTGCCTGTACGACGCCCCGGACCCCGACGCCGTCCGGCGGGCTGCGGCACGGGCCGGGCTGCCGGCCGACGTCATCGTGGAGATCCAGGCGAGGATCACCCCGGACGGCGAGCTGCACCCCGTCTAGACGCCCTCGGGCCAGCAGCGGTCGCGGGCGTAGATGGCCGCCTGCGTCCTGTTCCCCGAGCCCGTCTTCACCAGGATGCTCCCGGATCGGGCCCGTCGGCTCCGCGATCTCATCGCGTCACCGGACAGCTCGGCCGGTGTCGCCTGTCGCTCGAGGCGCTAGCATCCGCGGCGGGCCGTGACCGGCGCTGAAGGTGGTCGACCACCGGGGAGCGGCCTCGGGGGGGGGAGGGGGCCGGCATGGACGTATCGCCCCAGGCGATCCCTCTTGTGGTGAGCAGTGCTGTGTAACGTTGAGCATGACTCTCGTTATCCCTGACGGATTTGCGCAAGCAGCCTGGCGTTTCGCTCTCGCTGGTGATCCGGAAGTGATGGTCACCACGGTCGGGCTGGCCCTTACGGTCGTGGGCCAGATCAACGCTGAGGAGCACGCCGATTTGTGGCTCTCGGAGTTCCCGGCGGGGAACATGTCCTCCGGGTGGACCTTCCTGGGCGCGGTGCTCCGGGTCGGCCAGCCCAGCGGCCCGCCCGTCGTCCTGGAGGCGCCCCGGTCCGTGACTGGCACCGGCACCGACCCCGTGCCCCCGAACAACTGCGCTCTCCTCGTTCGGAAGCAGAGCACCCTGGGCGGCCGGCAGGGTCGAGGCCGGTTCTACGTGCCACTCACGTCCACGAATGAGAACCTCGTCGATGCTCGGGGGATGATCAACACAGCCCACGTCGCTGCGCTCCAGGGGGCGTGGGACAACCTCTACGACGGGATGGACCCGGTGCTCCTTCACGACAGCACCAGCCCGGCTCAAAACCCGACCCCGATCACGAAGTTTGTCGTGGATCGCCAGATAGCCACTCAGCGAAAGAGGATGCGCTGATTCCGCAGGATGTAGCCCTGGCGGCCCTTAACGTCCTACAGCTGATCATCCTGGCCTGGCTCGCCGCGGATCGACGCTACGGAAGCGACAGGCCGTCCCGTGCCCGCAGCCGTGTGAAGAAGGGGTGACAGCCGTGGAGGGTGGGACGCGGCAGAGCCCACCGCTCCTGACGTTGTCGCCATTCGGTCGCCGGCGTGGTGGCTTTGGAAACGTGTCAAGGCGCCTTGACGCTTTTCCACATGTCGTACACGACGGCGGCTTCGGTGGCGTTCGAGTTCGTAGGACAGCGAGACAGGACCCGCATGGGTGATCTGTCCGCTCACTTCTCGTCGTTCGAGTTCGAGGACAGCGAGACAGGACACCGAAGAGGCCCGCCTTGCGAGCTGATCGTCGTTCTTGAGCGGATACGGGAGCTACGACCGGGCCCGCTCGAGATCGTGAGCGGTCACCGGTGCCTAGGTCACAACGCTCGTGTGGGTGGAGCTCCCAGCAGCCGTCACCTCTATGGCGACGCCGCAGATATCCCTTCGGGCCGAGCTACCCCCGCTGAAGCCGCCGCGGCCGGCGCCGTTGGAATCGGGGAGAGCGCCGGCTGGGCGATACACGTCGACGTCCGACCAGGCGGCCCAGCGCGGTGGTCCTACTAGTCGCTCCGAGGTCAAGCCGCTGGTGATCCTCTCCAGGGACTCCTACGGCATCGGGCCATAGGCGGCAGATCCAGAAGACGCCCGGTCGCAGGTGGCAGTAGCCCACCAGGTGGCACAGCTTCGTGCGCTCGCAGCCGCCGTCGTCGTTTTCGCAGAGGATCTCCATGGGGGGAGCGGCGCCGGATCACGGTGCAGTCGGTCCGAAACCGTTTGGCTACACATAACCGGGTCCGACGCCGCCCCCTCCCTGGAGAGGATCACAGCATCTTCATGGACCGGTGACGAAGGTTCAAGGATCGAACGGTCGTTCCCATCCCCCACATCGACAGTGGCATGCCGCACAATGGGGGAGGG
>JBBSQH010000145.1:0-4837 GCA_038258055.1 Actinomycetales bacterium | reverse complement strand
CGTCGGCCCCCTGGTCGAGACCCACGTGCAGGAGAAGCCGCTGTCCGTGGCGCTGCGCGAGATCGACGCCGGCCTCCTCACCATCGAGGCCAACCCCCCCGCCGAGGCCTGCGCCCCCTGCGGGTCGTCCTCGGCGTCAGCGGGGGCATCGCGGCCTACAAGGCCGCGACCCTGCTGCGCCTGCTCCGCGCGGACGGGCACGACGTCACCGTCGTGCCCACCGCGTCGGCGCTGCACTTCGTCGGAGAGCCCACCTGGTCGGCGCTGTCGGGGCACCCCGTCGCCACCGACGTGTGGACCGACGCGCACGACGTGCCCCACGTGTCGATCGGCCGCTCCGCCGACCTCGTGGTGGTGGCCCCCGCCACGGCGGACCTGCTGGCCCGCGCGGCGCACGGTCTGGCCGACGACCTGCTGACCAGCACGCTGCTGACCGTCACCTGCCCGGTCCTGCTGGCCCCGGCCATGCACACCGAGATGTGGGAGCACGCCGCGACCCGCGCCAACGTCGCGCTGCTGCGAGGCCGCGGGGTCACCGTGGTCGACCCCGCCGTCGGGCGGTTGACCGGCGCCGACACCGGGCAGGGCCGCCTGCCCGAGCCGGAGGAGCTGCTCGAGCACGTCCGCGCCGTGCTGTCCTCCGACGGGCCCGACCCGGTCCGCGACCTGGCCGGGCGTCGCGTCGTCGTCACGGCCGGCGGCACCCGCGAGCCGCTGGACCCCGTGCGGTTCCTGGGCAACGCGTCCTCGGGACGTCAGGGCGTCGCGCTGGCCGAGGCCGCCCGCGACCGCGGCGCCGACGTGCACCTGGTCGCCGCGCACGTCGAGACCGCTCTGCCCGACGGCGTCCGCACCACGCGGGTGGGTACGGCCCAGGAGCTGCTGACGGCCGTCACGGCGGCCGTCGCCGACGCGGACGCCCTGGTGATGGCCGCCGCGGTGGCCGACTACCGCCCCGACACGGTGTCCACCACCAAGATCAAGAAGTCGGGCGAGGTGGAGGCGCCCACGCTGCGCCTGGTCCGGACCGTCGACGTGCTGGCCACGGTCGCGCACGAGCGGCCCCACCCCGGTCTGGTCGTCGTCGGCTTCGCAGCCGAGACGGGCGACGAGTCCGGCGACGTCCGGCAGCACGCCGAGGCCAAGCTCCGGTCCAAGGGGTGCGACCTGCTGGTCGTCAACGACGTGTCCGGTGGGGCGGTGTTCGGCAGCGAGCACAACCAGGTCGTGGTCCTCGCCCCGGCGCGCGGCGGCGCCGTGGAGGTCGCCTCGACCCCGACCACCGACAAGCGCGCCGTCGCCGAGGTCGTCCTCGACGCGCTCGTCCACCGGTTGACCGAAGGTGCGGAGCAGGGTTCGGCCCACCCCTTAGGGTGAGCGGGGCCCGGTCGCCCCGGAGCCGTCCAGCACCAGAGAAGCACCGTCGACGGTGCCGTCCGTGGGAGAACTGATGAGCCACCGCCTGTTCACGTCCGAGTCCGTCACCGAGGGCCACCCGGACAAGATCTGCGACCAGATCAGCGACGCGATCCTCGACGCGATGCTCGAGCAGGACCCGCACTCGCGCGTCGCGGTCGAGACCCTGGTCACCACCGGGCTCGTCCACGTGGCCGGCGAGGTCACCACCGAGGCCTACGTCGAGATCCCCCGCGTGGTGCGCGACACCATCCTGCGGATCGGCTACGACTCCTCCGTCAAGGGCTTCGACGGCGGCTCCTGCGGCGTCTCGGTGTCCATCGGCCAGCAGTCGCCCGACATCGCCCAGGGCGTGGACAAGGCCCACGAGGCCCGCACCGCCGGCGCCGAGGACCCCCTCGACGCCCAGGGCGCCGGCGACCAGGGCCTGATGTTCGGCTACGCCTGCGACGACACCCCCGAGCTCATGCCGCTGCCGATCGCGCTCGCGCACCGGCTGTCGGCCCGGCTCAGCGAGGTCCGCAAGAGCAACGAGCTGGCCTACCTGCGCCCCGACGGCAAGACCCAGGTGACCATCGCCTACGACGGCACCACGCCCGTCGCGGTCGACACCGTGGTGCTGTCCACCCAGCACGCCGCCGACATCTCGCTGGAGGGCATGCTCACGCCCGACATCGAGGCGCACGTCATCCGGCCCGTGCTGGAGGGCGCCGGCCTGGAGACGTCCGGCATGCGGGTCCTGGTGAACCCGACCGGCCGCTTCGAGATCGGCGGCCCGATGGGTGACGCCGGTCTGACCGGGCGCAAGATCATCGTCGACACCTACGGCGGCATGGCCCGGCACGGCGGTGGCGCGTTCAGCGGCAAGGACCCGTCCAAGGTGGACCGCTCCGCCGCGTACGCCATGCGCTGGGTGGCCAAGAACGTGGTCGCCGCCGGCCTGGCCACGCGCTGCGAGGTCCAGGTCGCCTACGCGATCGGCAAGGCGGCCCCGGTGGGTCTGTACGTCGAGTGCTTCGGCACCGAGACCGTGTCGCTGGACCGGGTCACCGCCGCGGTGCGCGAGGTGTTCGACCTGCGTCCGGCCGCGATCATCCGCGACCTGGACCTGCTGCGCCCGATCTACGCGCAGACGGCCGCGTACGGCCACTTCGGGCGCGAGCTGCCGGGCATGACCTGGGAGCGGACCGACCGGGTCGACGCGCTGCGCAGCGCCACGGGCGCCTGAACCGCCGCGTCGGGCGCGGGTGACCAGCGGGGCCGCGCAGCAGGCCCTCTTCGGCCCTGCGCCCCGAAGACGCGGCGGCGCGCGGTCCGCGGCCCCCGCGCCCGAGGGGGGTGGACCGGTCGCCGCCGTCGTCGTCGACGTCCCGCTGGCCCACCTGGACCACCCGTTCTCCTACGCCGTCCCGACGTCCCTGGTCGACCAGCTGCGACCAGGCGCACGGGTCGTCGTGCCGTTCGCCGGACGGACCGAGGACGGCTGGGTCCTGGGCGTCGCCGACGGCGACGTGGCGGGGCTGCGGCCGGTCCGGCGTGTCGTCACCCCCCACCCGCCGTTGACGACCGAGGTCGCCGCCCTCGCCCGGGCGGTGGCCGACGCCACCGCGGGCACGCTGGCCGACGTCCTGCGGTCCGCCGTGCCGCCGCGGCACGCCGCGGCCGAACGCGTGCTGCTGGCGGACGAGCCGTCGGCCGGGGCGGGGCCGGACGCGGTGCCCTCGGACCCGGCTGGCGCGGACCCGGCTGGCGCGGACCCGGCGGGTTCGGACCAGCGCGCGGCGGACGACGAGGACCCGGGGCCGTGGGCGTCCTGCGTGGCGGGTCCGGCGTTCCTTCAGCACACCCGCTCCGGCGAGGGGCCCCGGGCCGCCGTCCGGCTGCCGCTCGACGCCGACCCCTGGTCGGCCGTCGCCCCCGCGGTCCGGGCCGCGCTCGCGTCCGGTCGCGACGCCGTGGTCGTGCTGCCCGACGTCGTCGACGTCGAGGCCTGCGTCGCCGTCCTGAGCGACGCCCTGGGCCCCGGGCACCCCGTCGTGGCCCTGCACCACGGCCTGGGTCCGGCCGCGCGGTGGAAGGCGTTCCTGCGGTTGCGGCTGGGGCGGGCCCGGGTCGTGGTCGGCACCCGGTCCGCCGTGTTCGCCCCCGTCCTGGACCCCGGCCTGGTCCTGGTGTGGGACGACGGGGACGACGGCCACGTCGAGCCGCACGCCCCCGGCTGGGACTCCGCCCTGGCGGGGTTGCTGCGGGCCGAGGCGTCCGGGGCGGCCCTGGCGCTGGTCTCCCACGCCCGCTCGGTCCGGACCCAGTGGTGGGTCCGCACCGGCCGGGTCAAGGACGTCGCCCCCGACCGGGCCACGCGTCGGCGTGCTGCCCCCCGGGTCGTCGTCCCGGACCCGGCCGACCCGTTGGAGATCCACGCGCGCGTGCCCCGGGCGGCGCACCGGGTCGCGGCCGAGGCCCTGCGCACCGGTCCCGTCCTGGTGTCGGTGCCCCGCACGGGTTGGGCGACGGCGTTGCAGTGCCGCCGCTGCCGTCACGCCGTGCGCTGCCGTCGCTGCTCCGGGCCGCTCGCCGTCGTCGGCGCCGCCGGGGAGCTGGCGTGCCGGTGGTGCACCCGGACCGACGACGCCTGGGTGTGCCCGGAGTGCTCCGGGACGCAGGTGAGGGCCGGGGTCGTGGGCGCCACGCGTTCGGCCGAGGAGCTCGGGCGGGCGTTCCCGGGGGTGCCCGTCACCCTCAGCCGCGGCGGTCAGCGCAGCGACCCCGTCCCCGGGACACCGCGCCTGGTCGTCGCCACCCCGGGGACCGAACCGCCCGCCGCGGGCGGCTACGCCGCGGCGCTGGTCCTGGACGGTGACCTGGCCCTGGCCCGCCGCGGCCTGGCCGTGGAGGAGGAGACGCTGCGCCGGTGGCTGGCGGTGGCCGCCCTGGTCCGACCGGCCGACGCCGACGGGCGGCTGGTGGTCGTGGCCGACCCGGGCCACCGCGTCGTCCAGGCGCTGGTCCAGGACGCCCCGGAGGCGCTCGCCGAGCGGCTGTGCGACGAGCGGGACGAGGTCGGCCTGCCCCCGGCCCGCACCGTGGCCCGGCTGCTCGGGGACGAGCACGGGCTGTCGGACGTGGCCGCCGACCTGCGGGGCGAGAGCACGCTGCTGCCGGACCCCGTGGCCCCGGCCGCCGCGTCCTCGTCGGCGCGACCGACCGTGCTGGGGCCCGCCCCGACCGAGGACGGCGAACGTTGGCAGCTGCTGCTGACCGGTCCGCCCGAGGTCGTGGTGAGCACCGTCAAGGACCTGCTCGCGACCCGTTCCGCGGCGAAGACCCCGGGCCGGCTCGTGGTGCGGGTCGGCCCGCCCGACCACCACAGACCGTCAGCCCGAAGACCCCTCGCGGGCGGCGCGCGGGCCGCGGTCATGGG
>JBBSQH010000144.1:0-4922 GCA_038258055.1 Actinomycetales bacterium | reverse complement strand
CGGGGCGCGGCGGGGCCGCCGGCGCCCGCGCCGCGCGTCCGCCCCCGCGGGCCCGCCCCGCTCGACGTGACGCTGCGGGCGGCGCCGACCACCACGACCGTGGCCGGCCGCACCTGGCACGTGCTGGGCTACGAGGCCGAGGTGCACGACGGGGCCCACGGGGCCGACCACGGCGCCCCCGCCCAGTGGCACCCGGGCGGCTTCCCCGGACCGACGTTGGTGGTGTCGCCCGGCGACACGATGCGCGTCCGCTTCGTCAACGAGCTGGACGAGCCGACGAACATCCACACCCACGGCCTGCACGTGTCGGGCGAGGGTGACGCGGACAACGTGTTCCGGATGGCCGCGTCCGGCGAAGAGCTGCACTACCGAATCGACATCCGCGAGGACCACCACGCCGGTACGAACTGGTACCACCCGCACCTGCACGGCCGGGGCGCCCGGCAGCTGTTCGGCGGGCTGGCCGGGGCGCTGATCGTGCAGTCCCCGCGCGAGGCTCGGGGCGTGCGCGGGATCTCGCGCGACCGGGTCATGCAGCTGTCCTCGCACCAGGTCGACGCCGACGGCCGGGTCCTGGACCCGCTGGTCGCCCGGCAGAACCAGCACACCCGCCTGGTCAACGGCCAGCTGCAGCCCGTGGTGGACATCGCGCCGGGGGAGACCCAGCGCTGGCGGCTGGTGAACACCTCGGTCAACGAGGTCTACCGGCTGCGCCTGGACGGGCTGGACGTCGTGAGGGTCGCGGCGGACGGCAGCCCCTACCGGCGCCCACAGCCGGTGACCGAGGTGCGGCTGGCCGCGGGGCAGCGCGCCGACCTGCTGGTCACCGGCCGCGCCGAGGGGACTTTCGCTTTCGAGACCCTGGCCTTCGACGTCGGGTTCGGCGTCGTGCTGCCGGCGGCCCTGCTGGCCACCGTGCGCTGCGAGGGACGCCGCGCCCCCGCCCGCCCGGTGGAGATGCCGGCGCTGCTGGAGCCCTTCGACGACCTGCGCGGGCAGCGGGTCGACGTCCGGCGCGAGCTGTCCATGACGATGGCCGGCGGGTTCGGGTTCGACGGGACGCCCTACACCGCCGGGCGCATCGACCAGGTGGTCCGCCTCGGTGACCTGGAGGAGTGGACGGTCCGCAACCCCACCGGCCTGGTCCACCCGTTCCACATCCACGTCAACCCGTTCATCGTCACCCACGTCGACGGCGTCGCGGTGGACCGGCCGTCCTACGAGGACAACGTCCTGGTCAACAAGAACGGCGGCAGCATCACGTTCCTCACCCGGTTCCGGCACTTCACCGGCCGGGCGGTCTACCACTGCCACTTCTCCACCCACCACGACCTCGGGATGATGGGCGTCGCCGAGATCGTGGCCCCGGGCGAGCAGCCGCGCGGGGAGCTGGGCTGGGCCGAGGCGGACGGTGAGGCAGGCGCGAGCCACGGGCACTGAGGGGCCAGGGCCCGCTACCATCGACGTCACAGGCACCGATCCGGTCATCACCGGGGAGCCGCCGGAAGAACGGGTGCTCGCACCTCAGTAGAACCGGCCGGGCAGGCCCGTCACAGCCGTCACGAGAGGTCGTCGGACCGGGGCAACCGGTACGAGGGCAACCGAGGTGGTACCGCGGTGACCGGGAGACCGGGCGTCGTCCTCGTCGCAGCAGGCGAACGGCGACGAGAGGCAGCACCGCGATGAGCACCGATCCTCAGAGCTCCTACCCCCGCCACGGCGGCGAGGTCCCCGCGAGCCCGCGCTTCCCCGAGATCGAGGAGCGGGTGCTGCGGTACTGGGACACCGACGGGACGTTCACCGCGTCGGTCGAGGCCCGCGACGCCGGCACCGACGGCGACAACGAGTTCGTGTTCTACGACGGCCCGCCGTTCGCCAACGGCCTGCCCCACTACGGCCACCTGCTGACCGGCTACGTCAAGGACGTCGTGCCGCGCTTCCGCACCATGCAGGGCCGCCGGGTCGAACGTCGGTTCGGGTGGGACTGCCACGGCCTGCCCGCCGAGGTCGAGGCCGAGAAGCAGCTCGGCATCACCCACAAGCACGAGATCCTCGAGATGGGCCTCGAGCGGTTCAACGACGCCTGCCGCACGTCGGTGCTCAAGTACACCGACGAGTGGGAGTCCTACGTCACCCGCCAGGCCCGCTGGGTCGACTTCGACAACGACTACAAGACCCTCGACCTGGACTACATGGAGTCGGTCATGTGGGCGTTCAAGACCCTGCACGACAAGGGTCTGGTCTACGAGGGCTTCCGGGTGCTGGCCTACTGCTGGCGCTGCGAGACGCCGCTGTCCAACACCGAGACCCGGATGGACGACGTCTACCGCCAGCGACAGGACCCCGCCGTCACGGTCGGCCTTCGGCTGGAGACCGGCGAGCTCGCGCTGATCTGGACGACGACGCCGTGGACGCTGCCCAGCAACCTGGCCGCCGCCGTGAACCCGGCCATCGACTACGTCGTCGTCCGCCCGAGCGAGGGCGACTGGGCCGGTGAGCGTCTGGTCCTGGCCGAGGCGCGCGTCGGCGCCTACGCCCGCGAGCTGGGCGAGGCCCCCGAGGTCGTCGAGCGGCTCAAGGGCACCGACCTGGTCGGGCGCCGCTACACCCCGCCCTTCGACTACTTCGCGGGCCACGAGAACGCCCACGTCGTGCTGGCCGCGGACTACGTGACCACCGAGGACGGCACCGGGCTGGTCCACATCGCCCCCGCGTTCGGCGAGGAGGACAAGGTCGTCACCGACGCCGCCGGCATCGAGGTGGTCGTCCCGGTCGACGCCAAAGGCGAGTTCACGGCCGAGGTCCCCGACTTCGTCGGGATGCACGTCTTCGAGGCCAACACCCCGATCACGCGGGCCCTGCGCGAGAAGCACCTGCTGGTCCGGCACGAGTCCTACGACCACCCGTACCCGCACTGCTGGCGCTGCGACAACCCGCTCATCTACCGGGCGGTCAGCAGCTGGTTCGTGCAGGTCACGGCCATCAAGGAGCGGATGGTCGAGCTCAACCAGGACATCACCTGGGTGCCCGACCACGTCAAGGACGGGTCGTTCGGGCAGTGGCTGGCCAACGCGCGCGACTGGTCCATCAGCCGCAACCGGTTCTGGGGCTCGCCCATCCCGGTGTGGGTCTCCGACGACCCCGAGCACCCCCGCACCGACGTCTACGGCTCCCTGGACGACCTGGAGCGGGACTTCGGTGTGCGGCCCACCGACCTGCACCGGCCGTTCGTCGACGAGCTGACCCGACCCAACCCGGACGACCCGACCGGGCGCTCCACCATGCGCCGGGTGCCGGAGGTGCTCGACTGCTGGTTCGAGTCCGGGTCGATGCCGTTCGCCCAGGTGCACTACCCGTTCGAGAACGCCGACTGGTTCGAGCACCACTACCCGGGCGACTTCATCGTCGAGTACAACGGCCAGGTCAGGGGCTGGTTCTACACCCTGCACGTGCTGGCCACGGCCCTGTTCGACCGGCCCGCGTTCCGCACCTGCCTGGTCCACGGCATCCTGCTGGGCGACGACGGCCGCAAGATGAGCAAGTCGCTGCGCAACTACCCCGACGTCAACGAGGTGTTCGACCGCGACGGCGCCGACGCGATGCGCTGGTTCCTGATGAGCAGCCCCGTGCTGCGCGGCGGCAACCTGGTCGTCACGGAGCAGGGCATCCGGGACACCGTCCGGCAGGTGCTGCTGCCGCTGTGGAGCACCTGGTACTTCCTGTCGCTGTACGCCGGGGCCGCCGGGGTGGTGGGGGAGCGCTCGACGGCCTCCGAGGACGTCCTGGACCGGTACCTGCTGGCCACGGTGCGGCGCACGGTGGCCGACGTCACCGCGGCGCTGGAGCGCAACGAGCTGGCGGTGGCCGCCGGCACCTTCCGGGACGCCCTCGACGCGGTGACCAACTGGTACGTCCGGCGCTCGCGGGACCGGTTCTGGTCCGCCGAGACGCCCGAGGGCAAGGCGGCCGTCGACACCCTCCACACCGCGCTGGAGGTGCTGACCCGCCTCGGCGCCCCCCTGCTGCCGCTGGTGAGCGAGGAGATCTGGCGGGGCCTCACCGGGGGCCGGTCGGTGCACCTGGCGTCGTGGCCCACCGTGGACGAGCTGCCCGCCGACGACGACCTCGTGGCCGCGATGGACACGGTGCGGGTCGCGGCCTCGACGGCGCTCGGCCTGCGCAAGGCGGCCGGGATCCGGGTGCGGCAGCCGCTGTCCACGCTGACGGTCGTGCTGCCCGAGCCGGACCCGGTCACGGGCCTCGTGCCGCTGCTGGCGACCGAGCTCAACGTGCACGACGTCCGGCTGCTGTCGGTCGAGCGGGCCCACGAGGTCGGGGTCGACGTCGAGCAGCGGCTCACCGTCAACGCGCGGGCCGCTGGTCCGCGGCTGGGGCGCTCGGTCCAGCAGGTCATCGGGGCGGCCCGGTCCGGGGACTGGGCCGCCGACGAGGCCGGCGACGTGGTGTGCGGCGGCGTCCCGCTGCAGCCAGGGGAGTTCGAGCTGAGCACGGTCGTCAGCGGTGCCCGGGACCACGACGCCGTCGCGGCGCTGCCGGGTGGCGGCTTCGTCATGCTGGACACCGCGGTCGACGACGGCCTGGAGGCCGAGGGCTGGGCGCGGGACGTCGTGCGGCTGGTGCAGGAGGCCCGCCGGGAGGCCGGCCTGCACGTTTCCGACCGGATCACCCTCACCTTGACGGTGGCCGCCGAGCGGGAGCCCGCCGCGCAGCAGCACCAGGGGCTCGTGGCGCAGGAGACGCTGGCCACGTCGGTGCAGGTCGTGGTCGGGGCCGTGAGCGCGGACGGCGCGGGGGTCCAGCTCAGCCGGGCCTGACCGAACCACCCCCTCAAGACGTGGCGCCCCGCGGGGCGGGGCCCCGCGGGGGGGGCGGGTGGGGGGCGGGGGGGCGGGGGCGGGGGG
>JBBSQH010000143.1:0-4933 GCA_038258055.1 Actinomycetales bacterium | reverse complement strand
TCATCTACATCGACGAGGTCGACAAGATCGCCCGCAAGAGCGAGAACCCGTCGATCACGCGCGACGTGTCCGGCGAGGGCGTCCAGCAGGCGCTGCTGAAGATCCTCGAGGGGACGTCGGCGTCGGTGCCGCCCCAGGGCGGTCGCAAGCACCCGCACCAGGAGTTCATCCAGATCGACACCACCAACGTGCTGTTCATCGTGGGCGGGGCGTTCGCCGGCCTGGAGAAGATGGTCGAGCAGCGGGTCGGCAAGCGCGGCCTCGGCTTCGGGGCCGAGCTGGCCGACAAGGTCGACGAGACCCAGGCCATGCTCGACGTCATGCCCGAGGACCTGCTCAAGTTCGGCCTGATCCCCGAGTTCATCGGCCGGCTGCCCGTGCTCGCCACCGTCACGCCGCTGGACCGCGACGCCCTGGTGCAGATCCTCACCGGGCCGCGCAACGCCCTGGTCCGGCAGTACCAGCGCATGTTCGAGATCGACAACGTCGAGCTGGAGTTCAGCCCCGAGGCGCTCGAGGCGATCGCCGAGCAGGCCATCCTGCGCGGCACCGGGGCCCGCGGGCTCCGCGCGATCGTCGAGGAGGTCCTGATGCCCGTCATGTTCGACCTGCCGAGCCGCGACGACGTCGCCCGCGTCGTCATCAGCCGCGAGGTCGTGCTGGAGAACGTGCTGCCGACGCTGGTCCCGCGCGAGGAGTCCCCGCGCAAGCGCGAGCGGCGCGACAAGAGCGCCTGAGGCCGCTCAGCCCGCCCGCACGTCCTCGCGCACCCGGGCGGTGAGCGACAGCGGGTCGTCCACCTCGCCCGACGTCAGCACCAGCAGTGCCTCCCGGGCCTGGACGGCGACGCAGGTGGACGACGTCCGGCTGGGTGCGCTGCAGGTGATGAGCGCCTCGCCGTCCTCGCTGGTGGCGGACATGACGTCCTCGCCGGCGTCCTGCGCGGTCGCGGAGGCGCTGAGCACCTGAGCCGTCAGCCGGCCCGCCGTCTCGTCGTCGAAGGGTCGCCGTGGGGACAGCCGGAGCACCACGACCGACAACGCGTCACCGTCGAACGCCCCGACTGCTACCCCGGCCACCGCGGGATCGGCGCGCAACCGGTCGGCCAGGTCGTCCGCCTGCTGGGACGCGTCGCCCTCACGCCGGTCCAGGCCGTCGACCGCGGCCGGCAGCGGCAACGAGACCCCGGCGGGGCCCCGGCCGACCAGTCCCCAGGGGGACAGCAGGGTGACGACCAGCGCCAGCACCACGGCGACGGGGACGGCCACGAGCACCCAGGTCCGCCCCGACCACCCGCGCCCGACCGGCGACCGGGCGCCGTCCGGCGACCTCCTGCTGCCGTCGGGCGACCGGTCGCCGTCGCGCGTCACTCCGCCGGGACGAGCTCGACGTCACGCACCTCGAGCTCGTCGCTGCCGTCCACCAGCGACAGCGTCGCCACCCGCCCGGCACCTCGCAGGTCGTCCACGGCGGAACGGAGCAGCGTCAGCTCCGCCTGGGGCGCCGCGACGACGGCCGTGCTGACGTCGGTCCGCTGCGACACCTTGGCCTCGCTCTTGGCCTTGCGGATGCCCGCCAGGGCCCGCCCGACCACGGCGAGCATGCCGGGGTCGGCGTCGCCGGCCACCTCGCGCAGGGGGGCCGACGTGGGCCACGCCTGCGCGTGGACCGAACCCTCCTGCCACCAGGACCAGACCTCCTCGGTCGCGAACGGCAGGAACGGCGCCAGCAGGCGCAGCTGCACCGACAGCGCCTCGCGCAGCGCCGCGACGGCGGACGCCCGGGCGGCCGGCTCGCCCCGGTAGGAGCGCTCCTTGACCAGCTCCACGTGGTCGTCGCAGAAGTCCCAGAAGAACTGCTCCGCCGCCTCGAGGGCCCGGGTGTAGTCGTAGCCCTCGAACGCCGCGGTGGCCGTGTCGACCACGTCGGCCAGGCGCGCCAGCAGCGCACGGTCCAGCGGCTCGGTGACGTCGGCGACGCTCGTGCCCTCGGCCTCGTTCATCAGCACGAACTTGCTCGCGTTGAGGACCTTCATCGCCAGCCGGCGGCCGACCTTCATCTGGCCCGGGTCGAACGCGGTGTCCACCCCCGGACGACCGCTCGCGGCCCAGTAGCGGACCCCGTCGGAGCCGTGCTCCTCCAGCAGCCCCATCGGGGTGACCACGTTGCCCTTGGACGTGCTCATCTTCTTGCGATCCGGGTCGAGGATCCAGCCCGACATGGCCGCGTGGGCCCAGGGCAGGCTGCCGTGCTCGGCGTCGGCCCGGACGACCGTCGAGAACAGCCAGGTGCGGATGATGTCGTGGCCCTGCGGGCGCAGGTCCATCGGGAACACCCGGTCGAACAGGTCGGGGTCGCGCTCCCAGCCGGCCGCGATCTGCGGGCTGAGCGAGCTGGTCGCCCAGGTGTCCATGACGTCGGGGTCGGCCATGAACCCGCCCGGCACGCCGCGCTGCTCGGCGGTGAACCCCGCCGGGGCGTCGCTCGCCGGGTCCACCGGCAGGTCGGCCTGCTCCGGCAGCAGCGGGGCGTCGTAGACCGGGTCGCCGGCCTCGTCGAGCCGGTACCAGACCGGGAACGGCACCCCGAAGAAGCGCTGCCGCGACACCAGCCAGTCGCCGTTGAGCCCGCCCACCCAGTTCTCGTAGCGGTGGCGCATGTGGTCCGGGTGCCAGACCAGCTCCGAGCCGCGGGCGACCAGGCGGTCGCGCAGGGCGGCGTCGCGGCCGCCGTTGCGGATGTACCACTGCCGGCTGGCGACGATCTCGAGCGGCTTGTCGCCCTTCTCGTAGAACTTGACCGGGTGCGTGATGGGGCGGGGCTCGCCGACCAGGTGCCCGCCGTCGACCAGGGCGGCGACCAGCGCCTCCCGGGCGCTGTGCACCGTCTTGGTGGCCATCTGCTCGTAGAGCGCCGTCCCGGCGGGGGAGGTGACCCACTCCGGCGTCTCGGCCAGGAACCGGCCGTCGCGCCCGATGAGGGCCCGGGTGGGCAGGTCGAGCTCGCGCCACCAGGTGACGTCGGTGGTGTCGCCGAAGGTGCAGATCATCGCGATCCCGGAGCCCTTGTCGGGCTCGGCCAGCGGGTGGGCGCGGACCGGGACCTCGACGTCGAACACCGGGGTGCGGACCGTGCGGCCGAACAGCGCCTGGTAGCGCTCGTCGTCGGGGTGCGCGACCAGCGCCACGCACGAGGGGATGAGCTCGGGGCGGGTGGTCTCGATGAACACCGGGTCGCCGCCGTCGGAGCGGGGGAAGCCGATGCGGTGGTACGCGCCGGGGCGCTCCCGGTCCTCGAGCTCGGCCTGGGCCACGGCGGTGCGGAACGTGACGTCCCACAGCGTCGGGGCCTCGGCCGCGTAGGCCTCGTCGCGGGCCAGCCCGCGCAGGAACGCCCGCTGCGAGGCGGCCTGGGCGTTGCGGTCGATCGTCTGGTAGGTCAGGTCCCAGTCCACCGACAGCCCCAGCCGGCGCCACAGCGTCTCGAAGACCTTCTCGTCCTCGACGGTCAGCCGCTCGCACAGCTCGACGAAGGTGCGCCGCGACACGTTGACGAAGTCGCGGTCGTTCTTGGGCGCGGTCTCCGGCGGGACGAACGACGGGTCGTAGGGCAGGGACGGGTCGCACCGGACGCCGAAGTAGTTCTGCACCCGCCGCTCGGTCGGCAGGCCGTTGTCGTCCCAGCCCATCGGGTAGAACACCGAGAACCCCTGCATCCGCTTGTAGCGGGCGATGCAGTCGGTGTGGGTGTAGCTGAAGACGTGACCCACGTGCAGCGACCCGGACACGGTCGGCGGCGGGGTGTCGATGGAGTAGACCCGCTCCCGCGTCGCGGTCCGGTCGAAGGCGTAGGTGCCCTGCTCCGCCCACACCGGTACCCAGCGCTCCTCCAGGCCGTCGACGGTGGGCCTGTCGGGGACACGGGAGGCGGCGTCGGCCGCGGGGGAGGGCGTGGTCATGGGGGCCATTGTGCCGAAGCGCGGCGGAGCGGCCGAACGAGATCCCGTCGTTGGACCCGGTGGACGGGGTGCGGTCACGGCTGGGCGAGACTGGGGCCCCGCGAACGAGGAGGACCCACCGATGGACGCCAGCACCCTGCGCGAGCTGCAGGCCCCGCTCAAGCAGCGCTACAAGGACGACCCCGCGACGGCGGCCACGCCGCTGCACGCCTCCGGCAGCACCGCCGACGACGGTGTGACGTTCACCGTGGACGGCTGGGGGAGCCCGGTCCGGGCGGGCCTGCACCCGGCCACCGGCGGCGACGGCAGCGACGCGTGCTCCGGGGACATGCTGCTCGAGGCCGTGCTGGGCTGCGCGGGCGTGACGCTGCGCAGCGTGGCCACGGCCATGGGTCTGGGGCTGCGCTCGGCCCACGGCGAGGCGACGGGCAGCTTCGACGCCCGCGGCACCCTCGGCCTGGACCGCGAGGTCCCGGTCGGGGTCACGGACCTGCGCCTGGTGTTCACCGTCGACGCCGACGCGGACGACGCGCAGCTGGCCAAGCTGGCCCAGCTCACCGAGCGCTACTGCGTCGTCGCCAAGAGCCTGGCCATGCCCCCGATGATCGAGGTCGTCCGCGCCTCGCGTTGACTTACGTCGGCGCATAAACATAAGTTGCGATCGATACCCCCGAAGCACGAAGGCGTGCGGGGGATAGGAGACAACCAGTGCGCAACCTGTCCAGCGATGTCCGACGCCCCAGCCGCCGCCAGGTCCTGGGCCTGGGGGCCGCAGGCGCGGCCGGCGTGCTGCTCGTCCCCGCGGCCCGGGGCGCGGGGGCCGGCCGCGGGGAGCCGGGGGAGCCGTTGCGCGCGCCCCCCCTGGGGGCCCGCCCGGCGGGCGGGCGCCCCCGGGGGCGGCGGGCGGCGCCCCCCACCACGACCCGGGGGCGCCGCCCCGGGGCCGTGCTGGGGGCAGAGGCGGGGGGGGCCGGC
>JBBSQH010000142.1:0-5377 GCA_038258055.1 Actinomycetales bacterium | reverse complement strand
CGCCGGCACCCGCGAGTTCGTCACCGCGCTGCAGCTCGACACCAAGCTCAACGGCATCCCCGCCTCGGTGCTCGGCGGCGCGCTGGCGCAGGCTCACGACGCGCGACTCACGATCCTCGACGTCATGGCCGAGGCCATCGACGAGCCCGACGAGATGAGCCCGTTCGCGCCGCGGATCATCACGGTGAAGGTGCCGGTCGACAAGATCGGCGAGGTCATCGGGCCCAAGGGCAAGATCATCAACCAGATCCAGGACGACACCGGCGCCGACATCTCGATCGAGGACGACGGCACCGTCTACATCGGCGCGGTCGACGGCCCCTCGGCCGAGGCCGCCCGCACGGCGATCAACCAGATCGCCAACCCGACGATGCCCGAGGTCGGCGAGCGCTACCTGGGCACGGTCGTCAAGACGACCACGTTCGGCGCGTTCATCGCGCTCATGCCGGGCAAGGACGGCCTGCTGCACATCTCCAAGATGCGCGACCTGGTCGGCGGCAAGCGCGTGGACAACGTCGACGACGTGGTCAGCGTGGGCCAGAAGGTCCAGGTCGAGATCTCCGAGATCGACCAGCGCGGCAAGCTGTCGCTGTCCGTCGTTAACACCGACGGCCCCGACGCGGCCGCCGAGACCGCTGACGCGGTCCAGTCCGTCGGGTCGCTCGAGGGCTGATGACACCCGTCGATCTCACGATCGACGACGCGACCGCCGTCGGGAGCGGCCAGCCTGTGCTGGTCGCCTCCGACGGCGGTTCCGTCGTCGCCCGCACCGTCCTGCCGTCCGGGGTCCGCGTGCTCACCGAGTCCATGCCGGGCCTGCGCTCGGCCACCGTGGGCATGTGGGTCGGTGTCGGCTCGCGCGACGAGGCCGACGGCCACCACGGCAGCACCCACTTCCTGGAGCACCTGCTGTTCAAGGGGACCGACCGGCGCAGCCCGCTGGAGATCGCCGAGGCGTTCGACGCCGTCGGCGGCGAGGCCAACGCGGCCACCGGCAAGGAGCACACCTGCTACTACGCCCTCGTGATGGCCGGTGACGCGCCCATGGCCATCGACGTCATCACCGACATGGTGACCAGCTCCCGGATCGGCGCCGAGGACTTCGAGTCCGAGCGAGAGGTCATCCTCGAGGAGCTTGCGATGGCGGAGGACGACCCGTCCGACGTCGTCCACGAACGCTTCGCCGAGGCCGTGCTCGCCGACCACCCGCTGGGCCGGCCCATCGGCGGTACCCCGGAGACCATCAAGGGCGTGGGCCGCGACGACGTCGTGGACCACTACCGGCGCCACTACGAGGGCCCCACGCTGGTGATCACGGCCGCGGGCGGGCTGGAGCACGACGAGGTCGTCGAGGCGGTCTCGGCCGAGCTGGGCAAGGCCGGCTGGCTCGACCGGGTCGGCACGCCGCGGCACCTGCGCGGCGCGGACAGCGTCCGCGAGGCGACCCCCTCCGGGCGCGACGTCGTGGTGCGCCGCGACATCGAGCAGGCGCAGGTCGTGCTGGGCACCACGGCGCTGTCCGCCACCGACGAGCGGCGCTACGTGCTGAGCGTCCTCAACACCGCCCTCGGCGGCGGGATGAGCAGCCGGCTGTTCCAGGAGGTCCGCGAGAAGCGGGGCCTGGCGTACAGCGTCTACTCCTTCAGCGCCAGCTACGCCGACGGCGGCTACATGGGCCTGTACGCGGGCTGCAACCCCGCCAAGGTGGACACGGTCGTGGACCTGCTGGGCTCGGAGTGGGAGCGCCTGGCCGCCGACGGGCTCGCCCCCGGCGAGCTCGAGCGCGCGGTCGGCCAGCTGTCCGGCGGCATGACGCTCGGCCTGGAGGACTCCGGGTCGCGGATGTCGCGCCTGGGCAAGGCCGAGCTCGTGCACCGGGCCTACACCGACCTGGACGAGACCCTGCTGCGGCTGCGCGCGGTCACGGCGGAGCAGGTCCAGGAGCTGGCGGCCGAGCTGGCCGGCCGGCCCCGGAGCCTGGCCGTCGTCGGCCCGTTCGACGCAGACCGCACGTTCGGCACCTCGGGCCGCTGACGTGCGGGACGCTGAGGTGGCGGACGCTGAGGTGCAGGGCCGGGACCTGGTGGGTCCGGACCCGTGGGCGGGGGGCTCCCGGTGACCGCGCTGCGCGTCGTGGTCGCCGGGGCTGGCGGCCGGATGGGCCGGGAGGCCTGCGTGGCCGTCGACGCCGCCGAGGACCTGGTGCTCCACGCCCGGGTGGGCCGCGGCGACGACCTCTCGGCCGCGCTCGACGGGGCGGACGTCCTCGTCGACCTGTCGGTGCCGGACGTGTCGCCGGGCCACGTGTCGGCCGCGGTGGCGGCCGGGGTCCACGCCGTGGTGGGCACGACCGGGTGGGACGACGACCGGCTGGCCGCGCTGCGGGAGCAGCTGGCCGGGCGACCGGGCGTCGGCGTGCTCATCGCCCCCAACTTCTCGGTCGGGGCGCTGCTGGTCGCGGACTTCGCGGTCCGGGCCGCCCGGTTCTTCCCCTCGGTCGAGGTGGTCGAGCTGCACCACCCCGACAAGGTCGACGCCCCGTCGGGCACCGCGGTCCGCACCGCGCGCAGGATCGCTGCGGCGCGCCGGGACGCCGGGATGGCCGACGCACCGGACGCGACCACCTCGTCCCTGCCCGGGGCGCGCGGGGCCGATGTCGACGGGGTGCCCGTCCACGCCGTCCGCCTGCGGGGTCTGGTGGCCCACCAGGAGGTCCTGCTGGGCGGTCCGGGGGAGTACGTCACCCTCCGACACGACAGCCTCGACCGGTCCTCGTTCATGCCGGGGGTGCTGCTGGGGGTCCGCGAGGTCGTCTCGCGCCCCGGTCTGACCGTCGGCCTGGAGCACTGGCTCGACCTGTGAGCGTCGCCGCTGGCGCGGGAGGACACGCGTGAGGTCGTCGTCGTGAGGGGCACCAAGGTCGTCATAGTGCTGCTGCTGGCGGTGCTGTCGTTCTACCTGCTGGGTCTGCTGGCGCGTTCGGTCGCCGTGGTCTCCGACGGCGGACCGCTGGGGTGGGTCCTCGCCGTCGGGATCGTGGTCATCGTGGTCGTGGGGGTCGGGGCCGTGGCGGCCGAGCTGCGGTTCGGGTTCGCCACGCAGCGGCTCGGGCGCACCCTGGCCACCGAGGACGCCCTCCCGGGCCCCGTCCCCCGGACCCAGGCCGGCGGGGTCGACCGGGCGGCCGCGGACGAGGTGTTCGCCGAGCACCGGGCCGAGGTCGAGGCCGACCCTCAGCAGTGGCGGGCGTGGTTCCGGCTCGCCCTGGCCTACGACGGCGCCGGCGACCGTCGACGCGGGCGGGCGGCCGCCCGGCACGCCGTCCGGCTCCACCGCGCCGAGCAGCGCGACCGCTGAGGCGTCGGCGGGCCGGCAGTCCCGCGTCTGGGGGAGGCCGGCCCGCGGAGCACCCGTCCCCTCGCGTCAGCCCGTTCCGGAGCCCGGGCGGCCGTCGGCCACCGGTTCGGGGTCGGGACCTGGGTGCGGGTCGCGCGAGGGCCCGGCGGCCATGTCGACCAGGCTGGCCGTCGCGGCCTCCAGGGGGCCCCGTCGGAACAGGAGCACCCAGACCGTGGCGAACACCAGGGCCACGACCGCGTGGGCCAGCCAGACCAGGACAGGGCTGAGGCTCGGGTAGTAGTAGGTGACCGCGAGCACGTGCGCCGTGTAGAGCGTCAGGGTCATCGACCCGGCCGCGGCGAACGGCAGCAGCGCCCAGCCGGCGACCGTGCGGGCCAGCAGCAGGCAGAGCCCGATGACCAGCAGGGCTGAACCGGTGGTCCCCAGCAGGTCCGGAGGCGTGCCGGCGTGCGGGGTGTCGACCGCCAGCCACCAGAACGAGGACGTCGGCGTCGTGCCGAACCAGGGCCCGTCGGGGCCCCGACCGGTCAGCGCGTCGGGCTCGGCCAGCGCGGCCTGCGCCCCCGCGGTGCCCAGCAGCAGCCGCGACACCAGCCACGCCCCGCACGCGAGGACGACGCCGACGACGACCAGGCCGACCGCGGTGCGGGCGGCTCGCAGCGTCAGACGTCCGACCGCGGCCCCGACGAGCAGGTACCCGAACCAGCTGAGCACGGGGTAGTACCCGGTCAGGAACAGGTCCTGCAGCGACGCGAGCGGACTGGTGACGAGCTGAGCCATGCCCACCTGGACGCCGGGTCCCATCAGCTCGGCCGAGTCTCGGACCGCGTGGCTGACGAACGGGACGACCGTCAGCCAGAGCAGACCGCCGGCGGCGAGGACGGGGACGGGCAGGCGCAGCAGCGGGGCCAGCAGCAGGAACGCCAGGGCGTAGTACTGCAGGATCACGGCGACCGGGAGCGCCTGCAGCGAGGCGAGCAGCAGCCCGATGACGAGGATGACGAGCGCCCGCACGGCGGTACGGCCGATCATCCGTCGGTAGGGGATGTGCGGGCCGTCGCTGCCGCCGTCCAGCAGCGCGAGCCCGACGCCGGCCAGCACCGCGAACAGCGCGGACGGCCGACCGTCCACCAGCGGGTAGTACGCCGTCGGGTTGCCGTCGTAGTCGTAGCGCTCCAGCAGGTGTGCGCCCATCATGCCCAGCAGGGCCAGCCCGCGGGCGGCGTCGACGCCGACCAGGCGTCGGGACCGGGGCAGGGCGGGCAACGAGCGGGAGGTGGTCGTCGTCGCAGTCACGGCGCCTCGCTCCCCACGCCCTGGCCGACCGCGAGGTCCTGTCCGTCGTCGGCCAGCGAGGCGACGAGGCGGATCTCCGGCCAGACCGACCGGGCGTCGTGGGGGTCGCCGCCCTGCACCGCCCGGCGACGGCGGGCCCCGTCGGTCTCGAAACCGGCCCCGCGGAAGAAGCCCGCACGTGCGGCGTCGTCGACGTGGACCCAGACGTGCACCTCGTCGACCCCCTCGGCCCGGCCGGTGTCGACCACCGCGGCCAGCAGCCGTGAGCCGTGACCGCGGCGCTGGTGCAGCGGGTCCACCTCGAGCGCGACGATCTCCATCACGTCTGCGGGGTCGGCGGCCTCGGGGCCCTGGCCGTCGGCGCCCCCTCCCGTCCCGGCGGGCGGCACGGGGGCCGAGGCGACGAAACCCGCGACGATGCCGTCACCGATCGCCACGTGGACCCGGTGCCGGGGGGACGGGGGAGCGGCCACGGCCGGACGCCAGGCCTCCGCCAGCACGGCAGGGGTCAGGGCCGCCACCAGCGGGGCCGGGAGGACCTGGGCGTAGGGACCGGTCCAGGACGCGGCGTGGACGGCCCCGACCGCGCTCAGGTCGGGTTCGCGCGCAGGCCGCACGGAGTTGTCGGCGCCGGGGGCGCCGAGCAGGGGGCTCGACATGGCCCGATCGTGCCATGCGTGGAGGGCGCAGCAGGAGGGCCCCGACCGCAGCTGCGGTCGGG
>JBBSQH010000141.1:0-5414 GCA_038258055.1 Actinomycetales bacterium | reverse complement strand
GATGGCCTTTCGGTGACCCGTCGGCCGCCGTCTACCTCTGCGATCGCTCCTACCGGCGGGCTGTGTCGCGTGCTCACGGTTGGTTGTGGGGCGGGTGATGGCAGACGGCTTCGAGGTTGATGCCGTGGGGGTCGGTGACGAAGGCGCCGTAGTAGTCCGGGTGGTACTCGATGTGGACGGCTGGGGCGTGTAGGGAGGTGGCGCCGGCTTCGAGGGCGGCTTGGTAGAAGGTGTCTACGGCCTGGCGGGTCTGGACGGTGAAGGCCAGGTGCATGTTGGAGCCCACGGTGCCTGCGTCGACGAGCCAGAAGTAGGGCTTGACGTCCGCCAGGCCGAATCCGGTCATCGCGGGCTGGTCGTCGGCCAGGGCGGGGATCTCGAGCATCTTGGTGATGTTGATGCTGCTGAGGACGGGTTCGTAGAAGGCGACGGCTGCGGCGAGGTCGGGGACGGCGATGTTGAGGTGGTCGAGGCGGGAGCCGGAACGGTTGGGCATGAGGTTCTCCTTCAGCTGGGGATGGTGGCGCTGGTGGGGCGGCAGGTCAGGTGTGGGTGGCTTGCAGCGCGCGCCCGGTGTGGGTGGGGGCTTGTTTCAGCTGGCTGGGGGTGCCGGTGAAGACGACGTGGCCGCCGCCGTGCCCGGCGTCGGGTCCGAGGTCGATGACCCAGTCGGAGCGGGCGATGACGTCTCGGTGGTGCTCGGCGACGATGAGGCTGGTGCCGGAGTCGATGAGGCTGTCGAAGAGACTGATGAGGACGTGGACGTCGGCGGTGTGCAGTCCGGTGGTGGGTTCGTCCAGGACGTAGACGCTGGCCCGTCGGCCCATCTCGATGCCCAGGCGTAGGCGTTGGCGTTCACCGCCGGACAGTTCGGTCACCGGCTGGCCCAGGGCGAGGTAGCCCAGGCCGACGGCGGTGAGCCGGGACAGGGTTGCGCCGGTGCGTGAGCCGGCGAAGAACGTCGCGGCGTCGGTGAGGGGCAGGTCGAGGACGTCGGCGATGTTGAGCTCGTGCAGGGTGTGGGACAACACGTCGGCCCGGAAGCGCCGTCCGTGGCAGGTGGCGCAGCGGGTGGCTACCTCCGGTCCGAGGGCGTTGGCGGTCCAGGTGACGCCCAGGCCGGAGCACTCGGGGCAGGCGCCGTCGGAGTTGGGGCTGAAGAGGGTGGCCTTGACGTCGTTGGCTGCGGCGAAGTCGGCGCGGATGTCGTCCAGGACGTCGGCGTAGGTCGCGCAGCTGGAGCGCCGCGATCCGCGGATGGGGCTCTGGTCGAGCACGGCCACGTCGTCGCCGGTTGGCAGGCTTGCCAGTAGCGAGGTCTTGCCGGCCCCGGCTACGCCGGTGACGGTGACCAAGCAGCCCAGCGGGATCTCGACGGTGACGTCGTGCAGGTTGTTGCGCGTGGCGCGGTCGATGCGCAGCGTGCCGGTCCGCTCTCGTGCGTCGGTCTTGACCGGGAGGTGGCGGTGGAGGTGGCGGGCGGTGACGGTGTCTGAGGCGGCGAGCTGCTTGGGAGTTCCCTGGAACACGATGTGTCCGCCGCCGGAGCCGGCGCCGGGGCCGAGGTCGATGACGTGGTCGGCGGCCAAGACGACGTCGCTCTGGTGCTCGACGACCAGGACGCTGTTGCCCTTGTCGCGCAGGCGGTGCAGGAGCTCGATCACCCGGGCGGTGTCGTGGGGGTGCAGCCCCGCGGCGGGTTCGTCGAAGACGTAGGTCAGCTCGCTCAGGGCGGAGTCCAGGTGCATCACCGTCTTGATGCGTTGGGCTTCTCCGCCGGACAGGGTAGAGGTGGGCCGCTGCAGGGCGAGGTAACCCAGCCCGACCTGCCCCATCGCCTCCAACGCAGCCACCACGCCGCCTTGGACGGGCCGCAGCGGTGCGGGCAGCTCGAGTGCCCTGAGCCAGCTGGCCAGGTCGCTGGCCTGCATCGTGCACAGCTCGGCGATGCTGTGCCCGGCGATCCGGCAGGCGCGGGCGGTGTCGTTGAGCCTGCTGCCGTCGCAGTGCTCGCACGGGCCGACGGTGGCGCAGTCGTGCACCGCCTGGCGGATGCGGGCGGGCAGGGCCTCGGGGTCCTTGCTGAGGTAGAGGCGTTCGATCTTGGTGAGCACGCCTTCGTAGGCCATGGGGTGCGAGCCGGTCTGCACGCTCGGCCCGCTGCCGGTGAGCAGGTGCTCACGCTGGTCCTTGGTGAACTGCCCGACTGGTTGGTCGACGTCGAAGTCACCGCTGCGGGCGTAGACCTTCCAGAACAGCGACCCCACAGCAAAGTTGGGGAAGCTGATCGCGCCTTGGTTCAGGGACTTGGACGGGTCCAGGACACGGTCGACCTCGATCACAGCCTGCTGGCCGCTGCCCTGGCATGGCGGGCAGGCGCCGGCGGGGTCGTTGAACGACAGGGCCCGAGGGCCACTGACGTCCGGGGCGCCGTGGCGGGCAAACAGCGTGCGTAGTCCGCTGAGGGTGTCGGTGGCCGTACCCACCGTTGAGCGCGGGTTGCCGCTCATCGCCGACTGGTCGACCACGATGGCGGCGCTGAGGTGTTCCAGGCGGTCGACGTCAGGACGCGGCAGCCGCGGCATCAGGTTCTGCACGAAAGCCGGGTAGGTCTCATTCAGCATCCGCTGGGACTCCGCGGCGATGGTGTCGAAGGCGAGGGAGGACTTTCCCGAGCCGGACACGCCGGTGAAGACCACGAGGCGGTGCTTGGGGATGTCGACGTCGACCCCGCACAAGTTGTTCACCCGGGCACCGCGCACGACGATCACCTCGGCGACGGCGGACTTGTCCCGGCTCACGCAGCCGCCCCGGCCTCGGCCGGGTTCCCCGCCTCGGGATGGCCCGCCTCGGGATGGCTCGCTGCGGTGCGTGGCAGTGCGAGCATGGCGGCGGCGGCCAGCAGGTACAGCGCCATCTCCAGCGGCAGCACGAGAGCGAACGCGTCGCTGTAGGCCTGCAGCGGTGGCGCTGCGCTGAGGTTGCGGTCCAGGGCGGCGAAGAAGACCGTGCCGAGCACCGCGATGCCCGCGGCCCCGCCGAGCTGGTTGACCGTGGACAGCACACCCCCGGCGGCCCCGGCGTCGCGGCCTGGCACGCCGGCGAGCACGACGTTGACCAGGATGGGCGCGGCCAGGCCCAGCCCGAGCCCGCCGATGAACATCGGCAGCGCCAGGACCCAGTAGCCCGGGTCGTCGCCTCCGCGTACCGCTAGCCACAGCAGGCCCTGGGACAGGGCCAGCGTCAGGGAGCCGGTGATGAGCAGGGCCCGGCCGGCCTTGGCGGCCAGGGCCACCCCGAGCCCGGAGGTGACCAGCGAGCCGATCGCGTAGGGGAGGATCACCACGCCGGTCTGCCAGGCGCTGCGGCCCGTACCGGCCTGCAGGTAGATCGACAGGGTCAGGAACAGGGCGCCGATGGCGCCGAAGAACACCGTGGATGCCGCCAGCCCAGCGGAGAAGCTGCGCACCCCCAGTAGCGCGGGGTCCAGCAGGGGTTGACCACCGGCGCGGGCCTCGGCGGCCTCGTGGCGCAGGAACACCGCCAGCAGCACCACGCCGCCGGCCATGATCGCGAAGCCCCACCAGGGCCAGCCCCAGTCCCGGCCCTGCACCAGGGGCAGCAGCAGCGCGAGGACCGCCAGGGCGACGAGCCCCGCCCCGGTCAGGTCCAGGCGGGCAGGGCTGCGATCGGCGGACTCCGGGAGCACCCGCGCGCCGAGGGCCAGAGCGACGGCGGCGATCGGCAGGTTCACCCAGAAGATCGCTCGCCAGCCCAGCCCGAACAGGTCCGCGTCGACCAGGAAACCGCCCAGCAGCGGCCCGGCAACGGCTGCCAGTCCCTGCACCGCGCCGTAGGCCCCGAAGGCCTTGACCATGCCTGCGGGAGTGAACGACGAACGGATCAGACCGAAGACCGCGGGCACCATCAGCCCCGCGGCCAGGCCCTGAGCGACCCGGGCCGCGATCAGCATCTCCGGGCTGGAAGCAACCGCGCACGCCGCCGACATCACAGCAAAAGCCGCGAGGCTCCCCAAGAAGATCCGGCGGCGGCCGTACTGGTCACCGATCCTGCCCCCGGTGATCAGACCCGAGCCGAGCGCCAGGACGTAGGCCGCGACCATCCACTGCAGCTCGCTGGCGCTGGCACCGAGATCGGCCGAGATCGCGGGGGCGGCGACGGTCACGATCGTGACGTCGAGCAGGTCCATGAACGAGGCGAACAGCACCACGAGGAGCGCGATGCTGGCCGCGCGGCCCGAAAGCACCCCGGGTGGACGGACCGATGAGGAGCCAGGCGTCGAGGAGGCGTCGGTGGTCATGGATGACACGCTCACACCGGTAGCGGACACCGAGTGGCCGCCATGTCCGCGACTATCGACGTGTGGCCACGACCTCTGCTCGCCTGCTGACGCTGCTGTCCCTGCTGGGTGCGCGCAGCCGGTGGCGGGCCACCGATCTGGCCGACCGGCTACTGGTCAGCACCCGCACCCTGCGCCGCGACATCGACGCCCTGCGCGAGCTCGGCTACCCCGTCCAGGCCGACAAGGGCCCTGACGGTGGCTACCGGCTCGCAGCCGGCGGGCGACTGCCGCCACTGCTGCTGGACGACGAGCAGGCCGTCGCGGTCGCCATCGCTCTGCAGACCGCCCCGCTCGGCGTGGCCGGCATCGGCGACGCCGGCCCGCGCGCCCTGGCCAGCATCGCCTCGCTCATGCCCGCGCCGCTGCGCGCCGAGATCGAAGCGCTGCACCTGACCGCCATCCGCAGCGCCTGGGAGTTCCCCGGGCCCCCCATCCCAGCCGCCACCCTGCGCGCCGTCGGCTCGGCGGTCCGCAACGGTCACCAGCTACGCGTTGACCACCTCACCCCCGACGGCCACCGCCCCGATCCCGCCGACCCCGACTTCGCCCCCCCGCAACGACTCGACCCGCACCACCTCGTCTCCTGGGCCGGACGCTGGTATCTCGTCAGCTACCTGCCGGGCGAGGAGCGGTGGGGCATCTACCGCGTGGATCGCCTTCACGCCCATGCGGCCACGGGCATCGCCTTCACCCGTCGCGACGTCCCGGGCGGCGACGTGGCCCGCTACGTGATGACCAGCCACGAACGCGGCGACACCCCCGCCCGCTGGCAGTGCCTCGGCAGCGCGGTCATGGCCCTGCCCCCTGACATTGTCGCCCGGTGGGCGCCCGGCGGATCCGTTGTCGAACACACCGACCCCGGCAAGACCCGCCTCACCGTCGGGGCATGGTCCTGGGCCGGCATCGCCGGCCTGCTCGCCACCTTCGACGCGGACCTCGACGACGTCCAACCCGAAGAGCTCAAGGCCGCCTGCGCCACGCTCGCCCGCCGCTACCAACGCGCCAGCGGGCGTCCCTAGCGAAGACCGAGGTTTCGTGCCGGTTGAGGATC
>JBBSQH010000140.1:0-5455 GCA_038258055.1 Actinomycetales bacterium | reverse complement strand
CCTACCTCTGTCCTGCGTGGTGGCCAACCTGACCCGCTGGCAACAACCAAAGCAGCACCGCGGCGCAAAGTGGCGGACCGCGCGGATGCCGCTTCGCAGCCGACCGGGAGTTCCTGCACCTAATGCAACTCCCGTGCTTTAGTCACCGATAACGTACATTACGTCATAAATGCTGCTCAGGTGCCTCTCCCCCTCCCGCGCGCCGCGCTTGGCGCTGTATGCCGCGGCCCTGCCCGCGCCTCGATCGCCTCGGCGTGCTCCGGCCCGACCGTCCGGCCCAGGTGCTCGGCCAGCTCTTTTCGCCGTTGCGGGCGGAAGTGCGGCGATAAGGTCGGCGGGTGAGGATTTTTACCCTTTCAAACCTGGTGCTCGCCCAACGCTGGGGACACCTGAAGATGTCGCCCGTCGTCCTAATGACCGCCGCCTTGGCCCTGACGGCGTGCGGGGCCGGATCTGATGAAGCCGCACCTACGCCCGTCAGCACCGAGTCGGAGTCGACCGAGCCCAGCCCTGAGCCCACTCCTGAGCCTGCGCCCACACCTGAGTCCACTCCTGAGCCTGTGCCCACCCCTGAGCCCGAGGCCAGTCCCGCGACCTCAGAACCGCCCGCGCCGTCCGGCATCCCCAGCCCGAGCGCCGACCAGGGAGTGGCGCTCGTCGCAGCTCTAGACAGCATCGCTCCCGGCTTGGCCTCGGAGCCCGCGGACACCGTGGATAACGCCAGGAACATTTGCACGTCGCTTACGGGGACGTATGAGGGCGAGTCCCGCTCCCCTGACGACCCTGCGTTCATCGAGAGCACGACAATGCGCCTCACGGGTGACGGGGTCGACGGTCTGACCCCAGATCAAGCAGTAGCGATCAACAATCTGATCGCGGCTGAGGCCTGGTGCACCCCATGATCCGGAGACCCCAGCGGAAGCGGCCATGTCGGGAGCGGGACTGGCGCCGCCTGCCGCTGCTGCCCCCGCCCGCGGGCCTGTACGAAGACGCCTGACCCCGCACTCGACGCCCCCGCCTACCGTTCTCAGCGCTGTATGCCGCGTTCCTGCCCCCGCCCGGCCGCCGCCGACCGCCGCGCCCGCGTGGTGTCGACCGCGCCCTGCTGAGCCGCGACGTCGGTCACGGGCCGTGCGCTCGTCTTGTCGGCAGTGACGCGCGCCTCGATCGCCTCGACGTGCTCCGGACCGACCGTGCGGCCCAGGTGCTCGGCGAGCTCCCGTCGCCGTTGCGGGCTGTCGTAGGCCGGCCCACCGGCCTCCTCAGGCGTCGTGCCCGCCGCACCAGCCGCCGCGGTCGCGGCCTGGCCCTCAGCTGCCGCCCGGTCCGCGGCCGCCGCCCGCACCCCCGCCTCGGCAGCGGCGCTCTGCCGGCCCGACACCGCCACGAGCCGCTCGTCAGCCTCAGCGCGCTCCTCGGCGTTCTCACTGGCCAGCAGCACGGCCACGGCCCGGTCCTGAGCCGCACGTGCCTGCTCGTCGACGCTCCCGGCCTCGGCTCCCTTCGCGGCCGCCCGCTCGGTCAGCGCGCGCTCCAGCCCACCGTCCCGCTCGCCCAGGTCGTCGACGTCCACGCCGTACCGGTCGCGAACCTGCTCACGGATCGTGCCGGCGGCGCGCCGGGCGTCAGGCTCGACGGTCTCCCACGTCCGCGCGGTCTGCCAGGCCGCGGCGATGTCGCCCGGCTGGGCCCGCTCCCACCACTGATCCCGCCCAACGGGAGCAAGGGCGGCACGTGCCATCGTCCGCTCCGCGGCGACACGGTCCTGCAGCTCGCGCGCCGCCTGGACGCTGCGCGCCTCGGCCTCGCGCGCGGCGTTCTGGCGCATCCGCGACAACTCCTCCGCCACCCGACCGGCGACCAGCAACCCCACCCGCAGCTGCCCCTCGAACGCCTCTTCCATGCCATCGGATTCACTCATGCTGTCTCCCCCTCGTTGAACAACTCGTCGTCCTGCCTACCGCTCGATGTCGCGGCCGCGATCGTGCCGTCCGGGTGTGGCCGTGGTCCGCGGCCGCGGCGTCCCCGTCGACGGCAACGGCGAACCCAGTGGGCGTACCGACGGGTCCTGGCCCTGCCCCGCGAAGCGAGCGGCCTCCTGCGCACCCACCGTCAGGTCCGCTGACGTCGCCTGCCCGGCCGGACCCGCATCGTCGTCTCGACCTCGTGCCTCTTCCTGCGCCCGTGCGGTCGTCGGAACGGGCCGGGCCTGCACGACCGGCATCAGGTCGGCTCGCACGGTCGCGGCCAGATGAGCCGCCGAACGCGCCTGCCCGCTGGCCACCTGCGCGTCGTGGATCGCCCGGACCGTGCGCGCGATCTGACGGATCAGGACGGCCTCAGCGGCGCGACCGCGGCCGCTGTCGGCCGCCGTCATCAGCAGCAACGTCGTGCCTCGCAGGGAAGGTCGGACGGCGGCCCGGGGCTCCACGTAGGCGCGTGTACCGGAGTACCGGGCCAGCGCGTCCGAAGTCCGCGCCAGCCGACCCGGGCGACGCTCCACCCGCACCGACCACGCCGCCAGAGCACCTGACGTCTCCCGGGCTGCGTGCGCCCACCCCGCTCGGTCGTCAGCGGGGATCGACGTCAGATGCGCACGCAGCGCCTCGACCTCACGCGTGCAGGCCACCAGCGCCCCGTCATCAACTCGGACGGCGCGCAGCGGCGTCTTGCCGGACGGCTGTCCCCGCCGTGCGCTCTGCCACTGCTCCACCGCGGCACTGGACGTCTCCGGGGTGTCGGGCCACCCCTGCCGCAGCCTCGTGATGGTCAGGTCACGGCCCAGATGGCCGCCGCCGAACCACACCGGCCGTGCGTCTCGGGCGGGCTGGGCGGCCACGCTGTACCCGGTCACGACGTCGTCTCGACCGGCCGCATAGCGAGCCCGGACCCACATGCCCTGCTCCCGCAAACCGCGCACGAACTGTGCCTCGTCGCTGCTGGCGCCGGCCACGGCGCGCACCTGCCGGGCCAGGGTCAACCGTTCCGGCTCGACCGCTCCGGACCGCGTGGCGCGGGCCTGCTCTGCTGGTGACACACCGCGCGTCCCGCGGTCCGCGTCCCGCGACTCCAGGATCTCCAGCCCGTACTTGCGCTCCAGCTCGCCCGTGACGGTCTGGGCTCGGGTGAAGTCCTTCCACGTGCTCGCCTTCGTGCCGTCCTCGCGGACCAACGACACCACGAGGTGTACGTGGTCGTTGCCCGCGGTGGAGAGCCCGTGGCGGATGGCCACCCACCGACACGGTGCGCGCCCGGCGTCCCCGGGTGCGTCGGTGAATCCCATGCCCTCGACGAAGTCGCGGCTGATGTCCGCCCACCGGCCGTCGTCGAGCTGACCTTCTTCCGCGCGCAGCGACAGCGAGCAGTGCCACACCGACCCACCAGGGACCTCGACGCCCAGGCCGGTCCGTGGGCGGTCCAGGTACTGCGCGATTCCCATCGCCGTGGTGCGGTCGAGCTCGGCGTCGTCGTTCCACGTCATCACCGGCTCATCACCCGCCACGAGGTGCGGCTCGGTGTGCTCGTTCGCCCGGCCCGGGCCGACCAGGTAGGACAGCAGACCGCCCATCCGTTCCCCGCGCGTGACGTTGGGCATCATCGCTGGGCCACGATCACTGCGCGATCCTGTCGACGGTGTCTTCGAGCCGATCCGCCAGCACCTTCACCCGGGTCAGGACGTGGACCGCCTCCGCCGGGAACTCAGTACCGGCGTTGGCGTGCCGTGCCAGCTGGTTGACATTGTTAGCGACGCCTGCGAGCAGACGCCGGATCGCGAACAGCTCAACGATGGCCTCGCGCCGCTGCGTCGGGGTCTCACCTTGCGCCGACGTCGCCGCCTCGACCAGCAGGCGCGCGACCGTGACTCCCTGACCGGCGGCCAGGCGCACCAGGACGGCCTCCTCCTCGGGGCTCACCTTCACCCGGTGCTCGTGCATCCGACCACCGGCGACGTTCGCCCGGCGCCGCCGGCCGAGCACCTGCCGGCGACCGGCCCCTGCGGCGCCCTGCCCCGCGATCGGGGAAACCTCGTCGCTCACGTTGGCCACCTCCCGGGGGCTGCTCACCGACCCTTGCCCAGCGCAGCGCCCCGCCGTCCGGTGGGCCCGCACACGCCAGTGTGCCGCCGCCGGCCGAGCCTGTCGAGGTCGCGTCGCCATTTAGGGGACCTAAATACTTAGCTTGCTCCGCTCAAAGGCGTTCAGGGGTTCTGTCCCCACCCGCACGTGCTCGCGGATATCCACAGCATGGCGCTTCGACGTCTGGCGCGGGGGCGCTATCACTTCGTACGGTGACAACCATGACGACATCACTCGACACCGACCGCATCGCGGCCGCTGCCCGTGCCCTACTCGACGACAAGGTCACTGCTGTCCGCACCCTCGCCGAGGCCCGTCAGAAGCGCGAGGACGCCCGCACGGCCCTGTCCGACGCCGAGCGTGGCGACACCACCGCCTACACGGCCGCCCTGAAGGCTGGCTGGACCGCGGACGAGCTCAAGCGCGTCGGCCTCGACGCACCGACCAAACGAGCCCCCGGGCGTCCGCGCAGCCCCCGGCGCGCCACCCGCACGGCGGCCACCACTGCGCCGACATCGGCATCGGACGGTTCCGCTGCCGGCTGACCGTTCCGGGGACCCGCCCAGCGGGTGCTCACAAGTGACGGGGGTCTCACCGTCGCCCGGTCGACCGGAGGTCACCACGGCCGGGACCGGCACCGCTGCGCTCTGCGGAGGCACCCCAAGATCCTTCGAACCCGTACTCCGCTTCGCTTCGCTCGAAGCATCTTGAGGCCCCACCTCCTCCGGCCGGCCCCGCCCGCGGTCAGGCTGCGCCTCGCCCGAACGACGGTGAGACCAGCACTCCTAACAGCGTCACCCGTACGCCGTGCACCCTCCTCGGTCGGGCCCCGGCACCCCCAGGGGCGCCGGGACAACCGAAGAACGCAGGGGCTCCGCCCCCACACCCCCGGCCCTCACTCCGGTGAGGCAGGGGGAAGCGCACGGACCACGGCCGGCCAACGCGGCAGACCACGAGCACCGAGGGAGACGACAGGTGAGCAGGTACAGCTTCGAAGCCAACGACCGGCGCTGGCACGTGGGATGGGACCCCGGACTCGCGTCCTACTTCGCCCAAGCCGAACCCCTCCACCACGCCACCCGAGCTACTGCGGACAACCGCGCTGTCACAGACGGCTCGACGATCGACCTGCGCGACGTCGACCTGCACGTCGTCGATGTCCGCGATCACCGGGACGGCGACAACCATGTGGCCGAGGATCTCGACGACGAGCTGCGTGACGTCTTACCCGGCGACCGGCCCGGGGAGGTCCCCACCCTCGCCGCCCTCACCGAGCAGCTGCACGGCCAGGTCGTCATCCCCGGCGCCATCCGCGAGCAGCTCGCCGACGACGGGCCCGCCTACCCCGACCGCCACGCGGCTGCCGCCGAGCGCCGTCT
>JBBSQH010000139.1:0-5484 GCA_038258055.1 Actinomycetales bacterium | reverse complement strand
ACGGCGTCGAATGTGAATTTCGTGCGGGGTCAGACGGTGCCGAATCTCGTGGTCGTCCCGGTGGGTGCTGATGGGACGGTGACGTTGTACAACGGTTCGGAGGGGTCGGTGCAGCTGCTGGCTGACGTCGCGGGCTACCACCGCTGATGGCTGCGCGAGACTTGCGCGCGCGCTAGCGTCCGGGCGTGACCACCTCGACCGCCGGTCCCGCTGCCGCAGGTACACCTGCCGGCGACCCAGCCCGCGTCGGCCCGGCCCGTGTCGACCCGGCCCGTGAGCGTGAGGTGGTGGCCGCGGTCCCCACCGGGCTGCTGGTGGGCGGACGGTGGCGTGACGCCGACGGCGGCGCGCTGCTCGCGGTGGACGACCCGTCGACCGGCGGGACCATCGCCGAGGTCGCCGACGCATCCCCGGCCGACGCGCTGGACGCCCTCGACGCCGTGCTCGACGCCCAGGGCGGCTGGGCGGACACGGCCCCGCGCGAGCGCGGCGAGGTCCTGCGGCGGGCGTTCGAGCTGACCACCGCCCGCGCGGAGGACCTGGCGCTCCTGATGACGCTGGAGATGGGCAAGCCGCTGGCGGAGTCCCGGGCCGAGGTCGCCTACGGCGCGGAGTTCCTGCGCTGGTTCTCCGAGGAGGCCGTGCGCGCCTACGGCCGCTGGTCGACGGCGCCGGACGGCGGCAGCCGCCTGCTGACCATGAAGCAGCCCGTCGGCCCCTGCCTGGCCATCACGCCGTGGAACTTCCCGCTGGCCATGGCCACGCGCAAGATCGCGCCGGCGCTCGCGGCGGGTTGCACCCTGATCCTCAAACCCGCCGCGCAGACCCCGCTCACCGCCCTGGCCTTCGCCGACCTGCTGCGGGAGGCCGGTCTGCCCGACGGGGTGCTGGCCGTGCTGCCCACGTCGCGCGCCGGGGCGCTGGTGGAGCCGCTGCTGGCCGACGCGCGGCTGCGCAAGGTCACGTTCACCGGGTCGACGGCGGTCGGCAGGCGCCTGGTGGCGCAGGCGGCGGACAACCTGCAACGGGTGTCGATGGAGCTCGGCGGGAACGCCCCGTTCCTCGTGTTCGCCGACGCCGACCTGGACGACGCCGTCGACGGGGCGGTGCTGGCCAAGATGCGCAACACCGGGGAGGCGTGCACGTCGGCCAACCGGTTCCTCGTCCACTCGTCCGTCGCGGAGGAGTTCGGGAGACGGCTGGCCGACCGGATGCAGGCCATGCCGGTGGGGCGCGGGACCGACCCGGACGTGGAGGTCGGGCCGCGTATCACCCGGCAGGCCCGCGACGGGGTGCACGCGCTGGTCGCCGACGCGGTCGAGGGCGGGGCGACGGTGCTGACCGGGGGCGAGCCCGTCGAGGGCCCGGGCGCGTTCTACGCCCCGACCGTGCTCACGGGCGTGCACGCGGGCGCCCGGCTGCGCCACGAGGAGATCTTCGGCCCGGTGGCGCCCGTGATGACCTTCGACGACGACGCCGAGGCCGTGTCGTTGGCCAACGCGACCGAGTACGGGCTCGTGTCCTACGTGTACACGCAGCAGCTGGCCCGGGCGCTGCGGACGGCCGAGCAGCTGGCCACCGGGATGGTGGCGCTCAACCGGGGCGTGGTGTCGAACCCGGCTGCGCCGTTCGGCGGGGTCAAGGCCAGCGGGTTCGGTCGTGAGGGCGGCGCCGAGGGCATCGAGGAGTACCTGGACACCAAGTACGTGGGCATCGGTCTGTAGGGCTCGCGCTCGTGGGTCGTGCTGGGAGACTCGGCCCCATGCGACGCGTCACCCTGCTCGGCTCGACCGGTTCCATCGGCACCCAGGCCCTCGACGTCATCGGGCGCAACCCCGACGACCTCGCGGTGTCCGGGCTCGCGGTCCGCGGCGGCGACCCGGGCCTGCTCGTCCGCCAGGTGATGGACCACGACGTCCCGGTGGTCGCGGTCGCCGACACCGAGGTGGCCGAGCAGGTCCGTGGTGCCCTGCAGGCGGCCGGGCGCCAGGTCGAGGTGCTGGCCGGACCGGACGCCGCCACGGATCTCGCCTCCGCCGATACCGACGTCGTGCTCAACGGCCTCGCCGGGGCGGTGGGCCTGCGTCCCACCATCGCCGCCCTGCAGGCCGGTCACGTCCTGGCGCTGGCCAACAAGGAGTCCCTGATCATCGGGGGGCCGCTCGTCACGGCGCTCGCCGGGCCCGACCAGGTCGTCCCGGTGGACTCCGAGCACTCCGCCCTGGCCCAGTGCCTGCGGGGTGGTCGGGGCGAGGAGGTGCGGCGCCTGGTGCTGACCGCGTCGGGCGGACCGTTCCGCGGCCGCGACCGGGCCTCGCTGGCCGACGTCGGCCCGGAGCAGGCGCTCGACCACCCGACCTGGTCGATGGGGCCCCTGGTGACGACCAACTCCGCGACGCTGGTCAACAAGGGCCTGGAGGTCATCGAGGCGCACCTGCTGTTCGGGATCGGCTTCGACCGCATCGACGTCGTGGTCCACCCGCAGTCGGTCGTGCACTCGATGGTCGAGTTCACCGACGGCTCGACGCTGGCCCAGTGCAGCCCCCCCGACATGCGCCTGCCCATCGCGCTGGCGCTGGGGTGGCCCCACCGGGTGGCCGACGCGGCCCCCGGCATCGACTGGACCGAGGCCGCGACCTGGACGTTCGAGCCCGTCGACGAGGTCACGTTCCCCGCCCTCGGCCTGGCCCGGAGGGCCGGGGAGGCGGGCGGGGTGATGCCGGCGGTGCTCAACGCGGCCAACGAGGTCTGCGTGTCCGCGTTCCTCGACGGGAACCTCCGGTTCCTCCAGATCGTCGACACGGTGGCCGATGTCCTCGACGAGGCCCGCACCGAGGGGCTCACGGCCCCGCGGGACGTCGAGGACGTGATGGCCGCGGACGCGTGGGCTCGGGAGCGCGCGGCTGCGACACTGGTGGGGTTGGCCCGTCGGTAGACGGGCCCCGGGACGGAGGACCGCATGACCGGGCTGTACTACGCGCTGGGTGTGCTCGCCGTCGTCGTCGGCGTGGCGGTGTCCATCGCCCTGCACGAGGTCGGGCACATGGTCCCGGCCAAGCGCTTCGGCGTCCGGGTGACCCAGTACATGGTCGGGTTCGGGCCGACGGTGTGGTCCAGGGTCCGCGGCGAGACCGAGTACGGGGTCAAGGCGATCCCGCTGGGCGGCTACATCCGCATGATCGGCATGTTCCCGCCCCGGCGTGACACCCCGGACGGCATGGTCAGCGCCGGGTCGAGCAACCCGATCGCCTCGCTGGTCGAGTCCGCCCGGGAGGAGTCGCTGTTCGAGCTGCGCCCCGGCGACGAGAACCGGACCTTCTACAGCCTCAAGGTGTGGCAGAAGATCGTCGTGATGATGGGCGGCCCGGTGATGAACCTGGTCCTGGCCACCGTCCTGCTGACCGTCGTCGCCGTGGGCTTCGGCACGCTGCAGACCACCACGACCGTCGGCACCGTCTCGCAGTGCATCCTGCCCGTCGACGCCCCCGTCGACGCCGAGTGCTCCGCCGACGACCCCGCCGCCCCGGCCGCTGCCGCCGGCATCCTGCCCGGCGACGTCGTGCTAAGCGTCGACGGCGTCGCGACCCCGACCTGGCAGGAGGTCCGCGAGCAGATCCGTGACAGCGGCGGTGAGTCCACGGTGTTCGTGGTCCAGCGCGGCGCGGAGGAGCTGTCGCTCACAGCGACCCCCAGCGAGACGTCGATCATCGCCCTGGACGCGGCCGGCGAGCCCGTCCTGGACGCCGACGGCGGCTACCAGACCACCGAGGGTGGCTTCCTCGGGGTGGGGCCGACGCAGGACCTGGTGCCGCAGCCCGTCACGGTCGTGCCGGGGATGGTCGGCGACGCGGTGGTGGGGACGGCCAAGGTGCTCGTCCGGCTGCCCCAGTACATGGTCGGCGTGGCCGACGCCGCCTTCGGTGCGGGCAAGCGGGACCCCGAGGGCCCGGTGAGCGTGGTGGGCGTGGGTCGCCTGGCGGGCGAGGTCGCCTCGTACCAGGACCCCAAGGGCCTGCTCGGGCTCGGCGACCGGGTGGCGCAGATCCTGCTGATCCTCGCCGGGCTCAACGTCGCGCTGTTCGTGTTCAACCTGATCCCGTTGCTGCCGCTGGACGGCGGGCACGTCGCCGGGGCGCTGCTCGAGGGCGTCAAGAAGACCTGGGCCCGGCTGCGCTCGTTGCCCGACCCCGGACCCGTCGACGTGGCCAAGGCGCTCCCGGTGGCCTACGGCGTCGCGATCCTGCTGCTCGGGCTGTCGGTCGTCCTGATCTACGCCGACCTCGTCAACCCGGTCCGGCTGACCGGCTGAGGCCCGGTGCGGCGACCCGCTGAGGCCCGGTCCGGCCGAGTTGCGGGGACGCGCGATACTGGTCGGGTGACCGCTGTCAGCCTCGGAATGCCGGAAGCCCCGCCCCCCGTCCTCGCCCCCCGCCGGAAGACCAGGCAGATCAAGGTCGGCGACGTCCTGGTCGGCGGCGACGCGCCGGTGAGCGTGCAGTCGATGACCACGACGCCGACCACTGACATCAACGCCACGCTGCAGCAGATCGCCGAGCTGACGGCCAGCGGCTGCGACATCGTCCGCGTGGCGTGCCCGTCGCAGGACGACGCCGAGGCGCTGCCGATCATCGCCAAGAAGTCGCAGATCCCCGTGATCGCCGACATCCACTTCCAGCCCAAGTACGTCTACGCCGCCATCGACGCCGGCTGCGCGGCCGTCCGGGTCAACCCGGGCAACATCCGCAAGTTCGACGACCAGGTCAAGCAGATCGCACAGGCGGCCAAGGACGCGGGCGTCTCGATCCGGATCGGCGTCAACGCCGGCTCGCTCGACCCCCGGCTGATGAAGAAGTACGGCAAGGCCACCCCCGAGGCCCTGGTCGAGTCGGCCGTCTGGGAGGCGTCGCTGTTCGAGGAGCACGACTTCCACGACTTCAAGATCAGCGTCAAGCACAACGACCCCGTCGTCATGGTGCGCGCCTACGAGCTGCTGTCCGAGCGGGGCGACTGGCCCCTGCACCTGGGGGTCACCGAGGCCGGGCCCGCGTTCCAGGGCACGATCAAGTCCGCCACCGCGTTCGGCGCCCTGCTGAGCAAGGGCATCGGCGACACCATCCGGGTGTCGCTGTCCGCGCCGCCGGTGGAGGAGGTGAAGGTCGGCAACCAGATCCTCCAGTCGCTGAACCTGCGCCCCCGCAAGCTCGAGATCGTGTCGTGCCCGTCGTGCGGGCGCGCCCAGGTCGACGTCTACACCCTGGCCGAGCAGGTCACGGCCGGGCTGGAGGGCCTGACCGTCCCGCTGCGCGTGGCCGTGATGGGCTGCGTCGTCAACGGCCCGGGCGAGGCCCGCGAGGCCGACCTCGGCGTCGCGTCCGGCAACGGCAAGGGGCAGATCTTCGTCAAGGGCGAGGTCGTCAAGACCGTGCCGGCGGCGATGATCGTCGAGACCCTGATCGAGGAGGCGGGGGGGGGGGGCGGGGGGGT
>JBBSQH010000138.1:0-5664 GCA_038258055.1 Actinomycetales bacterium | reverse complement strand
GTCGCGGTCCCGACGTCCGCGTCCGCCGCGAGCGCCCCGACCTCTGCCCTCCCGGCGGCCGCGAAGGCCGCCGAGACCGAGACCGCCGCCACCGAGGCCCCGCCCGTCGGTCAGGGGCGTTTCGACGTGCTGGTCTTCTCGAAGACCGCAGGCTTCCGGCACGGCTCCATCCCCTCCGGCATCGCCGCCATCGAGGCGCTCGGTACCGCCAACGACTTCAGCGTGACCGCCACCGAGGACGCCGCGTTCTTCACCGAGGGCAACCTCGAGCAGTTCGAGGTCGTCGTCTGGCTGTCCACCACCGGCGACGTGCTCAACGACGCCCAGCAGGCCGCGTTCGAGGGCTACATCAACGACGGCGGCGGCTTCGCGGGCGTCCACTCCGCCTCCGACACCGAGTACGGCTGGGAGTTCTACGGCGACCTGGTCGGGGCCTACTTCTCCGGTCACCCGGCCAACCAGACCGCGACCGTCGTCGTGGAGGACCCGGCGCACCCCTCGACCGAGGGCCTGCCCACCGAGTGGTCCCGCTTCGACGAGTGGTACAGCTTCCAGACCAACCCCCGCGACGACGTCCACGTGCTCGCCTCGCTCGACGAGACGACGTACAACCCCGGCGGCAACGCCATGGGCGTGGACCACCCGATCGCGTGGTGCCAGGAGGTCGAGGCCGGCCGCAGCTGGTACACGGCCCTGGGCCACACGAACGAGTCGTTCGTGGAGCCGGAGTTCCTCAGCCACCTGCTCGGCGGCATCGAGACCGCCGCCGGGGCCGAGGGCGCGGACTGCAACGCGACCTCGGACGAGAGCTTCGAGAAGATCGCGCTGGACGAGAACACGTCCAACCCGATGGAGATCGACGTGGCCGACGACGGTCGCGTGTTCTACATCGAGCGCAACGGCGAGGTCCTCGTGATCGAGGAGAACGGCGCCGTGCGCACCGTCCTCAACGTGAGCGTCACCACGGTGCAGGAGTTCGGCCTGGTCGGCATCGTGCTCGACCCCGACTTCAGCGACAACGGCTGGGTGTACCTGTACTACTCGCCCACCGGCTCCGACGTGGACCGGGTGTCGCGCTTCACCATGGGCGCCACCAGCATCGACCCGGCCTCGGAGGAGGTCGTCCTCGAGGTGCCCGTCCAGCGGGCGCAGTGCTGCCACGCCGGCGGCGCGCTGGAGTTCGACGGCGACGGCAACCTGTACATCGCCACCGGTGACAACACCAACCCGTTCGAGTCGCAGGGCTACACCCCCACCGACGAGCGCGCCGGCCGTGCGGCCTACGACGCCCAGCGGACCTCCGGCAACACCAACAGCCTGAGCGGCAAGGTGCTGCGTATCACGCCGCAGGACGACGGCACGTACACCGTGCCCGAGGGCAACCTCTTCGCCCCCGGGACCGCCCTGACCAAGCCGGAGATCTACGGCATGGGCTTCCGCAACCCGTTCCGCATCGGCATCGACCCGTTGACCGACAAGCTCATGGTCGCCGACTACGGCCCCGACGCCGGGTCCACCAGCGCCACCCGTGGTCCTGACGGCCGGGTCGAGTGGCAGATCCTCAACCAGCCCGGCAACTACGGCTGGCCCTACTGCCACGCCGGCAACACGCCGTACGTGGACTGGAACTTCGCGACCAACACCGGCAACGGTCTGTACGACTGCGCCAACCCGGTCAACGACTCCCCGAACAACACGGGCCTGACCCAGCTGCCCCCGTCGATCGCCGCGCAGATCTGGTACGGCCGCGAGTCCACGTCGACCTACCCGGGCATCGGCACGGGCGGCGCGCCCATGGCCGGCCCGGCCTACGTCTACGACGAGGACCTGGACTCCGACCGCAAGTGGCCGGAGTACTTCTCGAACAAGGCGCTGCTCGGCGAGTGGAACACCGGCCAGCTGTACAACGTGCTGCTGGACGACGACCGCACCGAGCCGGTCAAGGTCGACGCGTTCCTGCCCCGCGGCCTGATCATCAAGCCGATGGCCTGGGACTGGGGTCCGGACGGCGCCCTGTACATGCTCGACTGGGGCTCGGGCTTCGGCGGCAACAACGCCGACTCCGGCGTCTACCGGATCGACTACCTGTCCGGCAGCCGCGCTCCCATCGCGCAGGCCAGCGCAGACGTGACCAGCGGCCCCGTGCCGCTCGCGGTGACCTTCAGCTCCGAGGGCACCCGGGACCCCGACGGCGGGGCTCTCACCTACGCGTGGGACCTCGACGGCGACGGTGACGTCGACTCCACCGACCCGAACCCGACGTACACCTACACGACGGCCGGCGCCTACCAGGCCCTGCTGACCGTCACCAACGAGAACGACCGCACCGCCACGGCGACGGTCAACATCTCCGCCGGCAACACGCGACCGACGGTGGAGATCACCGGTCCGCCGGAGGGCGGCTTCACGGAGTTCGGCGACACCGTCTCCTACTCCGTGGAGGTCACCGACCCCGAGGACGACGCGGCCGGGTTCGACACCTGCCCCGGCGTCCTGCTCAAGCCCGCGCTGGGTCACAACGACCACGGCCACCCGGGTGAGCAGGAGAACGGCTGCACGGGCGAGTTCACCGCCACGATCGACGACAGCCACGGCCCCGAGGCCGACATCTTCGTCATCGTCGAGGCCGACTACACCGACCAGGGCGGTCCCAACGGCGCTCCCGCGCTCACCGGCACCGACCTGATCACCCTGCAGCCCAAGCTCAAGCAGGCCGAGTACTTCGAGTCCACCGGGCGTGCGCCCGGCGGCACGGGCGGCGGCGACGCCGGCGTCGTGACCGAGGCCACCGGCGACAGCGCCGGCGGGTTCCAGAACCTCGGCTACATCGAGGACGGCGACTACGTCTCGTACTCGCCGGTCAACCTGACCACCATCGACGGGGTCACGATCCGGGCCGCCAGCCCGGGCGACGGAGGGCTCGTCGAGCTCCGCTGGGACGCTCCCGACGGTCCGGTCGTCGGCACGATCGACGTCGCCGGCACCGGTGACTGGCAGGGCTACCAGGAGTTCAGCACCGAGCTCACCGACGCCCCGACCGAGACCGGCGAGCTCTTCGCCGTGTTCAAGTCGCGTACCGGTGGCACCGGCAGCGTCATGAACGTCAACTGGTTCGAGTTCGAGGGCAAGGGCGTCAGCTCCAACAGCGCCCCCACCCTCGAGTCCGTCACCGCCACGCCCGACGAGGGCGAGGCGCCGCTGCCCGTGACGCTCGCCGCCGAGGTCTCCGACCTCGACGGGGACACCGTCACCGGGGTGTGGACCACCGGCATCGCCGGTGACGCCCCCCGCGAGGGCCTGACCACCGACGTCGTCTACACCGAGCCGGGCACCTACACGGCGACGTTCCGGGCGACCGACAGCCGTGGCGCGTTCCGCGTGGCCACGGTCCAGATCGAGGTCGACGCCGTACCGCTGACGCCGTGCTTCGGCGCCAAGTCCGACGACTTCGACGGCGACACGCTCGACAGCGACCGGTGGGAGGTCGTCCGTCCGGACGGCAACCTGAGCGTCGAGGGCGGCTCGCTGGTCCTCCCGACGTCGGCGACGGACATCTACCAGACCCCCAACACGACGACGAACATCGTGCTGCAGGACCTGGCGTCCGGGGCGTTCCAGGCCACCACCAAGCTGACGCTGCCCGCTCGCGAGCAGTACCAGCAGGCCGGTCTGGTCCTGTACGGCGACGACGACAACTACATCAAGATGGTCATCCAGGGCCGTACGGCCAACCCCGACGCCGCCGGACGGGTCTTCCAGTTCCTCAAGGAGACCAGCGCCGTCGCCACGGAGTTCAACACGCCGGGGCTGGGCACGTCCTACCCCGACACCTTCTGGGTGCGGCTCACGTCGACCAACGGCACGGACGTCACGGGGTCCTACTCCTCCGACGGCGTGAACTTCGTCGACATGGGCCAGGTCGTCACCACGGCCGGCATCACGAACCCGCGGATCGGCCTGCTGTCCCTCACGGGCACCGGCAACGAGCCGATCATCGACGCGGAGTTCGACTCCTTCACCATCACGCCGGACGAGACGGTCGGCGAGGTCGTGCCGTCCGACGAGTTCGACGGCACCGAGCTGGACACCTGCCGCTGGCAGGTCGTGCGGCCCGAGCCGTCCGCGCTCACCGTCGCCGACGGGCAGCTCACGCTGCTCACCCCCAACGGCGACATCTACACCGGCGGTGACCCCTCGGGCGTCACCAACTTCGTCCTGCAGGACGCACCCGAGGGTGACTGGTCGGTGGAGACGAAGCTCAACACCGCAGCCCTGGTGCAGCAGTACCAGCAGGGCGGTCTGATCGCGTGGGTCGACGACGACAACTACGTCAAGCTCGACCACGTCGTGACCAGCGCGCTCGGCGCGGCCAACGTCGCCTCGAGCATCGAGCTCCGCTCCGAGGTCGCGGCCGTCATCCAGAACCCGCAGCCCAGCAGCGGGGCGGTGGCCCGCGGTGACGTGTGGCTGAAGTTCTCCAAGACCGGCACGACCTTCACCGGCGAGTACTCGCTGGACGGCACCACGTGGGTCGCGGTCGGCACCGGCGTCCCGAACGCCGCGATCGGGAACTCCGACGACCTCAAGGTCGGCGTGTTCACGATCGGCACCAACCAGGCCGCACGGGTCCCGGTGACGTTCGACTACTTCCGGGTGCTCGGCGACGACGAGCCCGACCCGGACACCACCGCCCCGGAGGTGTCGGCCACGGTCGCACCCGAGGAGCCGGCGTCCGGCTTCTACACCGAGCCCGTCACGGTGACCGTCACGGCCACCGACGACTCGGAGGCCACGGGCGGGGTCGTCTACACCGAGTACCGCATCGGTGACGGCGACTGGCTGGAGTACACCGCGCCGGTGGTCCTCGACCCCGAGGTCCTCGGCGACGGCGACCACACCCTGCAGTACCGGGCGTCCGACGCCGCGGGCAACGTCTCCGAGGTCGGGACGGTCGAGGTCAGCTTCGACACCACCGGCCCGGAGGTGGAGCTCGGCGTCGAGGACGGTCAGGAGCTCGGCGACTCCGCCGAGCTGGACCTGGCCGCCGCGGCGACCGACGAGGGGTCCGGGGTCGCCTCGGTCGAGCTGTCGCTCGACGGGGAGACCGTGGAGGCCGGCACGCTCGAGCTGTGGACGCTCGACCTGGGTGAGCACGTCCTGACGGTCACCGCGACCGACGAGGCGGGCAACACCACCGAGGCCGAGGTCACGTTCACGGTGACCACGTCGCTGCAGGACATGGACGTCCTGCTCGACAAGTTCGTCGCCGAGGGCACGGTCACGGCGTCGGTGGGCAACCAGCTCGCCGGCCGTCTCGACCAGGCCATCGCCGCCGAGGCGCAGGGCACCCGGGGTGAGAAGCGCATGATCGCCGCGCTCCGCAGCTTCGACACCCTCGCCAAGCGGATCGCCGACGCCGAGGTCAGGCAGGTCCTCCTGCGGGACAGCGCCTACGTGGTCGACGAGATCGGATGACCCAACGCACCAGCACCGGCCGGGGGGGGGGGCCCCCCCCGCGGCCCCGGGGGGGGGGGGGCGCGGGCCCCCCCCCCCCGCCCCGGGGGGGGGCGGGGGGGGGGGGGGGGCGCCCGCCCGGGGTTTCGCTACCGCGCTTCCCAAGAGAACGCCCTTCTGTGGTCCCGCCCCCTCACCCCTCACCCCTCT
>JBBSQH010000137.1:0-5670 GCA_038258055.1 Actinomycetales bacterium | reverse complement strand
CCGCCTGCTCGCCGTCCGCGCCTCGGACGGGCGCGAGGTCACCTACGACTACGACGACCAGGACCGTCTGGTCGCGGCCACCACCGCCCTCGGCACCCGCCGCTACCGGTGGGACGAGCACGGGCTCGTCGACGCCGTCATCGGTGCCTCCGGCGTCGTCGAGGTCGAGAACACCTACGACGACCGCTCCCGGGTGACCCGCCAGCGCTCCCCGCACGGCCGGGTCACCCGCTACGCCTACCTGCCGGGCCGGGTCACCGTCGTCTCGGACGAGGACGGCACCCGCTCGAACACCTGGGTCGCCGACGAGCGCGGACGGCTGATCGGTGCCGTCGACGCCCACGAGCATCGTCAGTCCATGTCCTACGACCGTTTCGGCAACGCGGTGGTGGTGACCGAGCGGGACGGGTCCGTGACCGTCCGCGAGCACGACGAGCGTGGCCGCAAGGTGAGGGAGATCGGGCCCGAGGGGGCTGAGGTCCTGTCGGTCTACGACGACCAGGACCGCCTGACCTCGGTCGCCGTCGTCCATGACGACGGGCCGCCGGCGACCACGCGCTTCAGCTACGAGGGCGGCGAGCGCAACCCGGTGACGCTGACCGACCCCGAGGGCGGCGTGGTCACGATGACCTGGGACGGCGGTCTGCTGGCTCGGGTCGTCGACCAGACCGGGGTGCCCGTCCGCTTCACCTACGACGAGTGGGGCGACCTCACGGCGGTCGTCGACGCGGCGGACGAGGTCGCGCGCCTGGAGCGCGACGACAGCGGTCGCGTCGTCGCGGCCGTCACGCCCTCCGGCAACCGGACCGTGTTCCGGTACCACGATCACAGCGAGCTGCTGGCGAGCAGGACCGACCCCGGTGGCGGTACCTGGTCCTACGAGTACACCGAGGACGGCCTGGCCTCCGCGGTCGTCGACCCGGCGGGTGGTCGTACAGAGATGCGGCGCGGGGTGGACGGTCAGGTCAGCACCACGACCGACCCGCTCGGCAGGGCGGTGGAGCGGCGCTTCGACGACCTCGGGAACGTCTCCTCGATGAGGCTGCCCGACGGCTCCGAGTGGCGCTTCGCCCACGACGCCCTGTCCCGGCTCCACGAGGCCACCGACCCCACGGGTGCCACCTGGACGCAGGACCACGACGCGAACGGTCGGGTCGTGCGCACGACGTCCCCCCTGGGTGAGGAGTCGCGCGCCGTGACCGACGCCCCGGCACGCACGGCCACCTTCGAGACGGGACCGGTGGCGACCGGGGTCCGCTTCGACCGGCTCGGGCGGCTCGTCGCCAGCGAGCGTGCCGACGGGTCGACCGTGCTGACCCGCTACGACCTGTGCGGGCGGCCGGTCGAGATGGTGGACGGCGACGGCGGGGTGACCCGTCTGGAGCGGGACCTCGCAGGTCGGGTCGTGGCGCTGACCAGGCCCGGCGGGGGCACCACCATCTACGAGTACGACCGATGCGGTCGACCGAGCGCCGTGGTCGACGAGCTCGGCGCCCGCACGACGATGACCTACGACGCGGACGGTCGTCTGGTCACCCAGGCGCTGCCGACCGGTGAGGAGGCGACGCTCGCCTACGACGCCGACGGCCGCGTGGTGAAACGCCGCGTCCCCGGGCAGGGCACCACGCTGCTCGCCTACGACGCCTGCGGTCGCGTCGTCGAGTCGCGGGATCCGCAGTTCGGACGGCGACGGTTCCGCTACGACCTCGCGGGCCAGCTCGTGGAGGCCGTGGACGCCCGTGGCGGCTCGACCCGCTGGGAGTACGACGCCAACGGGCGCGCCGTGGTCGTCACCCACGCCGACGGTGGGGTGGTCCGCCGCGAGTTCGACGCGATGGACCGGTGCACCTCCAGGACCGACCAGCTCGGCCGCACGACCCGCGCCGGGTACGACGCGTCGGGCCGCCAGCGCTGGCAGGAGGACGCCACCGGCAAGCGAACGGAGTGGACGCACGACGCGGCCGGCCGGATCGTCTCGACCTCCGTCGACGGCGTGGTGGTCACGACGGCCCAGCACGACCACCGGACGCGACGCCTGCGGGTGGTCGACCACGTCACGGACGGGGTCGAGTCCGTGCACGAGCTCGAGTGGGACACCCGCGGCAACCTGGTGTCACGCGCCCGCGACGGTCACCGGCTGACCTGGACCTACGACGCCGACGGACGCCGTTCCGGCCGCACCGACCCGCTCGGCGCACGTGTGGCCTACCGGCGCGACGCGGCGGGCCGCCTCATCGAGGTCGAGCACGACGCCGTCGGACGCACGGTGCTCGACCGTGACGCCTCCGGACGGGTCGTCGCCGCGGAGTCGGGCGCGCTGCGGCAGACCTGGGAGTTCGGGAACGGACTGGTGACCGGGCACACGGTGAGCGACGGGGGGCACAGCTCGACCACCGAGGTCGACCGCGACGAGCTCGGCCGCATCTTGACGGTGAGTCGTGACGGCGTGGTCACCACCCTGGTCCACGATGACGCGCACCAGCTGGTCGAGTCGCGCAGCGGTGAGCAGGTGACCCGTTGGCGGTACGACGCGAGCGGCCGGCTCGTGGCCGAGACCCGCGACGGCGTGACCCGCGCCCTCTCCTACGACGCGGCCGGCCAGCTCCTTGCCCGCGAGTCCGACGGGGGGACGCTCTCGTACTCCTACGACGCGGCGGGCCGGCGTACCCGCGTCACGGCCGGCAACGGCGGCTCGCGCGAGTACTCGTGGAACCGGCTGGGGTGGCTCTCGGGCGTGGTCGACCGTGACGCCTCCGGCGCGACCCGTGCTACCGGGGTCACCGTCGACGGGCTGGGGGAGCTCGCACGGGTCGGCGACGTCGAGGTCCTCCTCGACACCGCAGACCCACGGGCGACGTCGCCGGCCGTGGTCGGCGACCAGTCGGTCGTTGCCACGGGTCCGGCCACCGGCGTCGGATCCGACTGGGTCGCTCCCGGGTGGCGTCGGGCGCGGGCGCAGGACGAGGACCCGTGGTCCCTCGAGGGAGCCGCCGGTGCCGGAGACCACGGTGTCGAGGTGGGCGCCACGGGAGAGCTGAGCTTCGCCGGGCTGGAGTGGATGGGACGGCGGGTCTACGACGCGCAGTCGCGCGGGTTCCTCTCGGTCGACCCGCTGGCGCAGGTGCCCGGGTCGGCGTGGGCGGGCAACCCGTACGCCTTCGCGGGCAACGACCCCGCGCACGCGGTCGACCCCAGCGGGATGCGCCCGATGACCGACGCCGACCTCCAGACCTACATGGACGAGCACGCCGGTGCGTTCGCCGCGGTCGCGGACTGGACCAAGAACAACTGGGAGTACCTCGCCGGTGGCGCCCTGGTCCTCGTCGGCGGCGCGTTGGTGTTCACCGGTGCCGGGGCGACGGTCGGCATGATGATGATGTCCGCCGGTGCCGACGTGATCATCCAGAAGTGCCAGAACGGCACCGTCAACCCGTGGCAGGTCGGGGTGTCCGCGGCGTTCGGTGCCTGGGGCGGTGTCAGCGCCGCAGCGCGGCTCGGCGTCACGGGACCGCTGCGCCAGGCCGTCGTCGGGGGGATGGTCTCCGGTACGGCGTCCGGCACCGTCGGCAGCGCGGTCAGCTACGCGACGGGCCCCGGCCCGCACACCCCGGGCGGCTACGTCGACACGATGTGGAAGGGCGGCCTGCTCGGTGGTGCGACCGGCGGTGTCCTCGGCGGGGCCGGCCACGGTCTCGGGTCGCTCGCCGATCAGCGCCTGGCCAACCAGATGGCCGACGGGCGTCTGGGCGCCGAGGCGCCGACACCGACGCTGGCCGAGCAGGGACGCTCCCACCTGGGGAGCCCCGGGGCGGAGGTCGTGCTGGGTCGCCAGCCCGACACCGCCGTCGCGGCGGACTGGCCCGACCACGCAGTGCTGCAGGCGCCGGACGGCCAGTGGTCGCCGGAGCTGAACGACGCGTTCGTCCAGGGCGCGATCGATTACCAGCGGCCCATCTACATCGGGAGCCCCATCGAGGGCAACCTGGTGGTGCCTCCGGGGGACCCGCGGGCGGGCGCCCCGACGGTGTTCTCACGCGAGCTCGACCAGTTGCGGGACGCCGGCTTCCACCGCGAAGGTGACTACATGGTGCCGTCGCGATGAGCGATCCGGTCGAGCTGCTCGACGCGGTGCCGGACGCCGCTGCGACCGGCGCCGCGATGGTGACGTGGATGGCGACGGTGGAGCGCTCGCTGGCGGAGGACGAGGACTCCTGGCTCGACCTCCCCGACGGGGGCGCCCTGACCGAACGCCGCGCCTGGGCGCTCCTGGCGTGGGCCGAGGAGGCTGCCGCCCAGGTGGTGCGCGAGCCCCGCGGAGCCACCCTCGAGCACGCCGCGTTCGTCCTGTCGCTCCTCGAGGGCTCGCCACTGGACCGCAGGGAGGCGTTCCTCGTCGGCATGCTGGTGCACCGCGGAGCCGATCTGGCCGGCCTGGCCTACGCCCCGGCGGTGCGGGCGGGATGTGCTCGCGCGGGAACCCGCGGTCGGACCTGCCTGGGCTGGCTGACCGCGAGCCGGGCGGCGACCCCGTCGACCCATGCCGAGGTCGGCCAGGGGCCGACCTTCGCCTTCAGGCGGCTGCCGGCCACCTTCGACGTCGAGGCGCTGGAGCGCTGGGCGAAGGGGGAGTGAGGCGATCCCACTGTCCCGGGGGGACGCTGCTCTCGACCCCGCCGGGGCGGTCGGTCAGGCGCCGCGGCAGGTGACGTCGAAGGGCCGAGTGCGCCACGCTCACGGTCCCGGTCGACTACGCCGAGGCCGGCGGCGCCACGACCGACCTGGCCCTGCTGCGGCTGCCGGCCGGGGGCGAGGCCGTCAGGTCGTTGGTGGTCAACCCGGGCGGGCCCGGCGCGCGCGGGACGTCGTACGCCGCCGTGGAGGACCACCTGCTCGACGGCACCGCACCGGAGGACGACCTCCGCTGCTGAACCGCGGGACTCACCGGTCCCGGCGGGCTCCGACGACGTGGCGGATCGCGCTGCGTACGAGGAAGGCGCCCATGGCCAGGGCGACCAGCGTCGGCAGCAGGGTCCACCACCAGGCCTGGCTGGGCGCGGTCACGGCGGGGTCGCCGGCGTCGTAGTAGACCGTCATGGCGTCACCGGGGTCCAGGTCTTGGCAGGCGCCCTTGTAGACGGTGACGTCGACGCGGCGCACGACACCGTCGGGGCCGGTGAAGGTCGCGGCGTTCACGCAGCCGGGCTTGCCCTGGGCGACGGCCTGCACCGGGGTGTCGACCCGCAGCCGGTCCAGCGTCTGACTGCCGCCCCCGACGGTGACGGCCGCGACCACGACCAGCGCGACGAGGACGACCGGCAGCGACGTGCGGGGCGCCGCCGTGTCGGCCCGACGGGGTCTCCTCACGGGGTGAGTCTGCCAGGGTCGACCGGATCGACCGGATCGACCGGTTCGCGGTCTGGTCTCGGATACGAGACAGCGCACGTCCAGCGCGCTGGACACGATGCGACACCGGGCCGGACCTCCGACATCATGACCGGGTCCGTACGACCAGCACCTGCCGGCCCGCGTGGTCGGCGAAAGGCAGGCACCCGTGTCCGACCGCGTTCTCTCCTCCGCCACCGCCAAGTCCGCCATCCAGCAGATGTCCTCGATCATCAACGGCGGCCTGACCGACCAGATCAACCAGCTCGACACCAAGGGCCAGCAGCT
>JBBSQH010000136.1:0-5957 GCA_038258055.1 Actinomycetales bacterium | reverse complement strand
CGCTTTAGCCATCGAGTCACTTTTTGGCACTCGTGCGTCGCGTAGTCGTCGACGATCACGCGCAGATCAAGTTCACGCGGGGTCTGCGCGTCGATCATAGCCGGGAACTTGATCCACTCCTGGTGCCGATGGCGCTTCATGCAGGTCGCGATCACTTCCCCATGTCCCAGCTCGATTGCCGCGAACAGCGTCGTGGTGCCGTTGCGCTTGTAGTCGTGGGTGCGACGTTCGGGCAGTCCCGGCTGCATGGGCAGCATCGGCGCGGTCCGGTCGAGGGCCTGGATCTGCGACTTCTCATCCACACACAAGACGATCGCGTTCTCCGGCGGGGCGAGGTAGAGCCCGACGACGTCGGTGACCTTGGCGACCAGCTCGGGGTCGGTGGAGAACTTGAACGTCTCCGCCCGCCACGGCTGCACCCCGTAGGCCTTCCACGCCCGGGCCACGGTCGCGTGAGCCACACCGAGCCGGGGCGCGAGCAGTCGGCTCGACCAGTGCGTCACGCCCAGCTTCTTCGGTGGCGCCCGCAACGTGGCCTCCACGATCTTGCGGTCGTCCACGGTCTTCGGTCGACCGGACCGTTCAGCGTCCGACAGCGCGGCCAGCCCGCCGCGGGCATACCGCGACCGCCACTGCCGGACCGTGGGCACCGACACCCCGGTCTGAGCGGCGACGTCCACGTGGGAGCGCCCGTCAGCGGCCAGCAGCACGATCCGGGCCCGCTGCGCGAGCCCGGCCCTGATCGCGGAGGACCGCAACCACCGGCCAAGTTCCTCCCGGTCCCCGTCCCGTAGTCCCAGAGGCTTCGCGCGCATCCTTCATTGTCTCACCCCACCGGTAAGAGACTTTGGTGACGCGCCACTAGCGGGGTAGCCGCGGCTGTGTGGGGCGGACCTCGCCGGATCCGCGTCGGACGAACGTCGTCGGGATCCAGATGGTGCGGGCCGGCTCGTCCAGGCCTTCGAGCCGGGAGAAGAGCCTTTGCGCGGCGGCGGTGCCGATCTGACGCGGATCCTGCGCTACGACCGTGACTCCGGGGGACAGCAGGTCTGCCAGCGGGAAGTCGTCGAAGCCCACCAGGGCCACCCGGTGCTCCAGGCCCAAGGACCGCAAGGCCCGGACGGCGCCGATCGTGACGCGGTTCTGGGCGCAGAACAACGCTGTGGGCGGCTCGTGCGGCGCCGATGGGCCCAACAGGTCGATGGTGGCTCCTTCGGCGCTCGCCTCACCGTGCAGGTCGGCAACGACCAGACGTTCCTCGGCGTCCAGGCCCAGCTCGGCGACGCAGCGTCGGTAGCCGGCCAGGCGTCGGCGGGCGGTGGAGATGCTCGCCAGGTCTCCGAGGTAGGCGATCCGGCGGTGGCCGTGCGCGGCCAGATGAGCGACGCCTGCGCCGGCCCCCAGCTCGTTGGTGGACACGACCTGGTCCACCTCGACCCCCGATACGTCCCGGTCGACCACGACCAGCGGCAACCCACGGTGGAGCTCGTGCTCCAGGTGGTCCGTCGCCTTGCCGGACGGCGCGACGATGAGCCCGTCCACCCTGCGGTCCGTGAACGCCTCTGCGACCTCACGCTCGCGGTCCCCGTCCTCATCCGCGCTACCGGCCAGGACCACCGTCCCGCGGTTGCGAGCAACCTCTTCCACGGCACGCAGGACCGCACCGGAGAACGGGTTGGCCACGTCGTCGACGACGACGCCGATGACCGATGAGCGGCCGTCGGCCCGCCGTAGCGCCGACGCACCGGCGTGCGGTCGGTAGCCGAGCTCCTTCACAGCGGCCTCGACCCGCACGGCCATCGCGGCGGACACACCGGACTCCCGGTTGACCACACGAGAGACCGTCTTGATGCCCACACCGGCCCTGGCGGCCACGTCGCGCAGCGTCGCTCGGGCGGGGGTACGCCGAAGGGCGCGGGCGCCTCCGCCAGGGCTGCGGTCGGTGGGCGCAGTCACCGCTTCTCCACGGCAGTCGTCGACATGATCGCAGTCTGGTCATGGGACATCGATGTCCACAATCAACCATGCCGCAGGCCGCGCCGATTGCAGCTGCCCGGTCACATTTGCGTCTCGGTCCTTGACAGGCGAGCACCATGGACCGTTGGGTGTAGACAACGTTGTCGCATCGATGCGCTGACGACCGAGGTCCAAAGGAGGACTTCCATGAGTAGCCGCAACATGAAGGTGTCGATGGCCGTCATGGCCACAGCCGGTCTGTTCCTCGTCGCAGCATGTGGTGATGACGCCGGCGGTGAGGCCGGCGCGGCCGCCTCGGGTGAGGCCGGGGCCGGTGAGGAGGTGTTGGTGGGGCTGGTGACCAAGACCGACACGAACCCGTTCTTCGTCAAGATGAAGGAGGGTGCCGAGGAGGCGTCCGGAGAGCTCGGCATCGAGCTGCAGTCCTTCGCCGGCACGCAGGACGGGGACAACGAGGGCCAGGTCGAGGCGATCGAGAACCTCATCGCCGCCGGCGCCCAGGGCATCCTGCTCACCCCCAACGACTCCGAGGCGATCGTCCCCAGTGTCCAGGCCGCGCGGGACGCCGGCATCCTCGTCATCGCCCTGGACACGCAGCTCGAGCCGCCGGACGCCGCGGACGCGACGTTCGCCACCGACAACTTCCGGGCCGGGGAGCTGATCGGGCAGTGGGCGGCCGCGACGTTCGAGGCCTCCGGCGAGGAGGCCAAGATCGCCATGCTCGACCTCAACGCGAACGGGGTCAGCGTGGACGTCCAACGCAACCAGGGCTTCCTGCAGGGCTTCGGCATCGACCTGGCCGACGAGACGCAGATCGGTGACGAGGACGACCCCCGCATCGTGGGCAACGACGTCACCGACGGCGCCGAGGAGGGCGGCCGGACCGCGATGGAGAACCTGCTCCAGCGCGACCCGGAGATCAACCTTGTCTACACGATCAACGAGCCCGCGGCCGCCGGTGCCTACGAGGCGCTGCGCGCCGCGGGACGCGAGACCGAGGTGACCATCGTGTCCATCGACGGCGGCTGCCCGGGCATCGACAACGTAGCCGAGGGGATCATCGGCGCGACCTCGATGCAGTTCCCCCTGGACATGGCCGCGCTGGGCGTGGAGGCGGTGGCCCAGTTCGCCGAGGACGGGACCGTCCCCGAGCCCACCGAGGGCCTGGACTTCTTCGACACCGGTGTCACCCTGGTCACGGACGAGCCGGTCGAGGGCGTCGAGTCCGAGGACGCGACCTGGGGTGCGGAGAACTGCTGGGGCTGACCCCTCCCGCGCGGGGTGGGCGGGACGCCCGCCCGCCCCGCGGTCGATATCCCAGTGCAGACCTCGACGTGGAGGACCCACCCCATGAGCACCGTCTCCGACGCCCCACCCGCCGACCAGGGCAGCCCCGGCCCGAGGGATCGGCAGCCGCTGAACCGGCGGGTGCGTGAGCTCCTTCACGCCAACCCGGTGCTGGGTCCGGCGGCCGTGCTGCTGATCTCGATCATCGTGTTCTCGATCGGCAGCGACCGTTTCCTGGACCCGACCAACATCAGCCTGATCATTCAGCAGGTCGCCGTCGTCGGCATGCTGGCCCTGGGTCAGACCCTCATCATCCTCACCGCCGGGATCGACCTGTCCGTGGGCGCGATCATGGTCCTGTCATCCATCGTGATGGCCAAGCTGTCCGCCGAGGCCGGTCTGCCTGGACCCGTGGCCCTGTTGGCCGGTTTCGCCACGGGTCTGGCGTGCGGGCTGTTCAACGGCTTCTTGGTGACCAGGCTCAAGCTGCCGCCGTTCATCGTCACCCTCGGCAGCCTCAACATCTTCTTCGCGCTCAACTTGTTCTTGTCCGGCAGCGCCACGATCCGCGGCACCGACATGTCGCCGTGGCTGCTGGTGATGGGGGAGACCTTCCCCCTGTTCGGCACCCGGATCACCGTCGGGTCGGTGATGCTGCTGCTGACCTGCCTGGCGCTTGCCTACGCCCTGCGTCAGACCGGGTGGGGGCGCCACGTCTACGCCATCGGCGACGACCGCGAGGCCGCGCGCCTGTCTGGGATCAGGGTCAACCGCATGCTGCTGTCGGTGTACGCCGTGGCCGGCCTGGTCTACGGGCTCGCCGCGTGGGTCCTGATCGGACGCATCGCTGCCGCCAGCCCGCAGGCCGGCATCGACGACAACCTCAACTCCATCACCGCGGTCGTGCTCGGCGGCACCAGCCTGTTCGGCGGGCGCGGCGCCATCATCGGCACCCTCGTGGGCGCTCTCATCGTCGGCGTCTTCCGCAACGGTCTCACCCTCGTGGGTGTCGAGTCGCTGTGGCAGAACTTCGCCGTCGGCATCCTCGTCATCGTCGCCGTGTCCATCGACCAGTGGATCAGGAAGCCCTCATGAGCAGACCAGCAACACCGGACGCCGACGAACGCGACGGGGCCGCCCACCGTGAGGTGCAGGACCCCACCGCCGACCGTCCCGAAGTCCTCGGCGCCACCAACCTCGTCAAACGGTTCGGTCGTGTCACCGCCGTCGACGGCGCCGACTTCTCGCTGCGCGCCGGTGAGATTCTCGCCGTGATCGGCGACAACGGAGCGGGCAAGTCGACCCTCATCAAGTGCCTGTCCGGGGCGGTCACACCCGACAGCGGCGAGATGAGACTGAACGGCACGGTCGTCACATTCGCCGACCCGCTCGAAGCCCGAGGCGCGGGGATCGAGACCGTCCACCAGTCACTCGCGGTGTCCCCCTCCCTGGACATCGCCGCCAACCTCTTCCTGGGTCGCGAGCGGCGTAAGAAGGGCATTCTCGGCAGCGTGTTCCGTCAGCTGGACCACCGCGGGATGCGCAACGAGGCCGCCCGGCACCTGGACGACCTGGGCGTCCTCACGGTCCAGAACATGACCCAAGCCGTCGAGACGCTGTCCGGTGGTCAACGCCAAGCGGTGTCCGTGGCCCGCGCCGCCGCGTTCGGCAGCCGGGTCGTCATCATGGACGAGCCGACAGCCGCACTGGGCGTCAAGGAGTCCAACCGCGTCCTGAGGCTCATCGAAGAGGTCCGCGACAAGGGCATGCCCGTGGTCCTCATCAGCCACAACATGCCCCACGTGTTCGAGATCGCCGACCGCATCCACATCCACCGTCTCGGGCGTCGAGCCTGCGTCGTCACCCCTCAGAGCCACTCCATGCAGGACACCGTCGCCATCATGACCGGCGCCCTCCCGCCCCCGGAGCACGACGCGGCGTGACCGGGGCCCCATCGCCCCCGAGCCCTCACCAGCCGCAAGGTCCCCCGCCGGTAGCCCGCCTGCCCGGCAACGACGACCGCGCCAACGCTGTGACCGGGGCCAGGCTGTGACCCCGTCAGCCTCGCCCTGTGTCCTACCCACCGCATCACCGCTGGGGAAAGAGCGGACACAAGAAGCACACGGCCACGATGCTCGACGACGCCGGGTGAGTAGGTCACCGGCTGCGGCCGGACAGCCACCGCTGGTGGGTTTGCGGCCATCGGCCTCGCCGCTGCTGCGATCCTGGGGTGGGAGGATGTGTGGCCGCAGGGCCTTACCCGGACGTCGGGACGAAGCGTCGCCCACCGGACAGGAGTACAGCCATGACTGCCATGAAGCCCCGCACGGGGAATGGTCCGACGGAGATCACGCGGGAGGGCCGGGCGATCCTGGTGAAGATGCCCCTGGAGGGCGGGGGGCGCCTGGTGGTGTCCATGTCCGCAGCGGAGGCGCAGGAGCTCGCGGCGGCACTCGCCGTGGCCGCGGAGTAGGGCCCACCCCGGGTGACGGCTTGAGTGCGTAGCGGCCGCGGCAGCCGGCGCAGCAGTCCCTTCGGCCACGATGTTCGAGACGGGCTGATATGGAAGGTGGTCCTGTCAAGGGGGCAGGGGGAGGCGCCCGCCCTGCTGGGTGCGGGGCGGGCGCCTCTGGTCTCGTCGGGGGTCGCCTGGTTGGTGAGCGTGTCGTTGGTCGACGCGCGGTCAGACTGAT
>JBBSQH010000135.1:0-6054 GCA_038258055.1 Actinomycetales bacterium | reverse complement strand
GCCCACCGGAGGGCAAAACCGACCCCCCGGCTCCCTAGGGTTCATCTCATGCACACCTGGATCGACGGCGAGCTCCTCGCCGACCCCGAGGCCCCCGTCGTCCCCGTCACCGACCACGGATTCACCGTCGGCGACGGCGTCTTCGAGGCAGTCAAGGTCGTCGACGGGCGGCCGTTCGCCCTGGGACTGCACCTGGACCGGTTAGTCCGTAGCGCCGTGGGCCTCGGCCTGGCGACGCCCGACCTCGACGCCGTACGCGCCGGGGTGCGTGCCGTACTCGGAGCCGAGCACCTGCCGCTGGGGCGGTTGCGGGTCACGCTGACCGCCGGGTCGGCTCCGCTGGGGTCCGGGCGCAGCGGGGGAGCGCCCCGCCTGGCCGTGGTCGCCGTCTCCATGGCGCCCACCCCCGACGTCACCACCGTGGCCACCGTCCCGTGGCCGCGCAACGAGCGCGGCGCCACCGCCGGGCTGAAGACCACGTCGTACGCCGAGAACGTGATCGCGCTCGCTGAGGCGCAGCGGCGCGGGGCTAGCGAGGCAATCTTCGCCAACACCCAGGGCTACTTGTGCGAGGGGACCGGCACCAACGTCTTCTACGTCGTCGACGGCGAGCTGCGTACGCCCACGCTGGCCAGCGGCTGCCTGGCCGGCGTCACCCGCGGGCTCGTCTTGGACTGGATCGGTGGGCGGGAGGTCGACGAGCCGATCGAGGTGCTGGCCGAGGCCACCGAGGTCTTCCTCGTCTCCACCACCCGTGACGTGCAGGCCGTCTCGTCCTGGGACGACCGCGCGCTGCCGGCTCCCGGGCCCGTCACCCGGGACGCGCAGGCGACCTGGCAGCGGCGTGAGCCGGAGATGCTGGGCCGGTAGCGACGCCCGGTGAGGCTGGTGTGAGTCGCAGTCGCCCCATGGGTTAGAGTCAGCGACCGCAACCGGCTCACGCCGGAGACGGGCGATTGGCGCAGTGGTAGCGCGCTTCGTTCACACCGAAGAGGTCACTGGTTCGAACCCAGTATCGCCCACCACCGTCTGTTCCGAGGCCGCTCTCCTCCCGGGGAGTCGGCCTCGTCCTGTCTCCGCTCCCGTGCCTGGCAACAGGTCTGATGACCCGCGACGGCGGCGCCTGGAACGGTTACCCTCCCAGCGGGAGGCCGGGTGGCTGGATCACGGGCAAGAATCTTGCGGAGCAAGGTGGTGGTGCCCTGCGTGCCGCCGGGCACGGTGGCGCGTACGACGCTGGGGGACCGGCTCGAGGCTCTGCTGACCCGCGACGGCTCGCCCGTGATGCTGGTGACCGGCCCGGCCGGCTTCGGCAAGACGACGCTGCTGTCCTCCTGGGCCCAGGCGCTGCAGGTGGTCGGCCGGCCGGTGGCCTGGTGCAGCCTCGACGAGAGCGACGTGAGCTGCTTCCGGTTCTGGTCGACCGTGCTCACCGCGCTGGAAGCCGCCGGCCCCGAGCTCCAGGGGCGGGTCCGGCACCTCTCGGCGCCCCAGGCCGCCGGTGACGTGGACTTCCTGACCGAGGTCGTCGACGCATCGCCGGCACCGACGTCGTGCTGGTGGTGGAGAACCTGCACGACGTGGCCGGCCTCGACGCCCTCGAGGACCTGAACTTCCTCCTCCGCCAGCTGCCGCCGGGCTGCGCCCTCGTGCTGACCAGCCGGACGGAGACGACGCTGACGGGAGTGCAGGAGGCCAAGCTCACCGGTCGGCTCCAGCAGCTGGGTGCGTGCGAGCTGGCCTTCTCCCAGCCGGAGATCGCCGCGCTGGACCTCCGGCTCACACCGGCCGACGTCCTGCAGATCTGGAACCTCACCGAGGGCTGGCCCGCGCTCGTCCGCCTGATGGTGCTGGCCCTGGACTCGGCGGCCCCGCCCGACCTGAGGACGCTGAGCCTGGACGACGACCTCGCCGGTTACCTGTTCGCGGAGGCGTTCGCGCGCCAGGACGCCCGCACCCAGCACGTGCTCCGGGTGGCCTCGGTCCCCGAGGTCGTCAGCGCGGACCTGGCGGTCGGCCTCAGTGGGGACCCCGGCGCCGGAGCAGTGCTGCAGGGCGCCGTCGACCGCTCCGGGCTGGTCAGCCGCTGGCAGCAGCAGGAAGGGGCCTGGTACCGGCTGCACCCGCTGCTGCGCAGCTACCTCCACCACGAGCTGGTGCGCCACGACCGCCAGGCCGAGCGTGACGCGCAGGAGATGACAGCGCGCTGGCTCTCCGAGGCGGGTCTCCACCTGGCGGCGGTGCGGCACGCGGTCGCCAGCCGCAACGCCGACCTGCAGGACGAGATCGTCCGGGTGGCCGGCCCCCGGCTGATCAACGCCGGCGAGGCCGGTCTGCTCCTCGACGTCCTCCGGCCGTCCGCGACGCTCGCCGGGAGCGGGCGGACGTGGTCCTGCCTGATGCGGGGGGCGGCACTGCTCGACCTGGGGCGCGTGGAGGAGGCCGCGGGGGCGCTCTACCCGTTCACCGCGGCGCAGCCCGGCTCGACGAGCTCCTCGCCCGAGCTCGACGCCGCCTGGTGGGCCGCCGAGGTGCACCTGCGTCGCCGGCACGGGTCCTTCCCGCAGGCCGTCGAGCTGCTCCGACCCGTCGCGACCGAGGACCCCGACCTCCGGCTGCTGCTCGCGGTCCAGCGCGGCTCGACGCTGCTGCGCCAGCGTGAGTGGGACGCCGCGCAGACCGAGCTCGACGTGGGCGTGGAGCTGGCCCGGGGGCTGGGGCGCCCGGCCGCCCTGATCGACTCCCTCACCTTCCGCTCGGCCCTGCACTCGGCGCGGTCCGAGATCGGCCAGACCACCGCGGACGCCCGCGAGGCGATCCAGATCGCGGACTACCACGGGTGGGGCAGCTCCCCGCGGATGTCCTACGCGCACCTCAACAGCGCGTGGGGTGCCTGGCAGGAGCTCAACGACGGCCTGGCCCGGTGGCACGCCGACCGGGCCGCGGCCCTGCTGGAGCCGGCCGCGGAACCGACGATCGCCCTGGCCGTCCGGGGGATGAACCTGGCGCTCCGGCTCAGCGTGCACAGCGCCGCACGCGACGTCGTGCTGCTCCACGAGGCGCTCGTCGACCACACCGCGCACGACCTCGGCCCGATCACGATCCTCCACATGGGGCTGATCGACGCCCGGCAGAGCCTGGTGCACCGGCGCTACGACCGGATCGAGGACGTCCTGCGCGTCATCCGTGAGCGGGTGGGCGACTGCGGGGAGCTGGTGCTGGTGGAGGCCCTCCTGTGCCAGAAGCAGGGCCGGGACAGCGAGGCGCTCGAGCTGCTCCGGGGTCTGGAGGACGGCTCGCGGCCGATGGCCACCGCGGTCAGCAGCGTCGAGGCGCTGACCAGGATCGCGACCTTGGAACCGGACGCCCACGTCGCCGTCACGACCGCGTCGCGGGCGCTGCGGCTCGCCGCCCGGCTGCATGCCTACCGGCCCCTCGTCGACGCGGGCACACCGTTCGCGGACCTGCTGCGCGGCGGACGCGGTCGCTGGGGGGACGGCGAGCAGGTCGTGGACCGGGTCCTCGGCCACAACCCCGCACCCGAGCAGCCGCAGTCGGCGCTGACGCCCCGCGAGCTCCACCTGCTCCGCGAGCTGCCGCGCCCCGAGACGACCGAGGAGCTCGCCGCGACGCTGTTCGTCTCGATCAACACCGTCAAGACGCACCAACGCAACCTGTACCGCAAGCTCGGGGTCTCCTCGCGCCGCGCGGCCGTGACCGAGGCGCGACGGCTGGGGTACCTCTGACGCGGTGGGCCTCACGGCCTGCCGCACCCCCCGGGGTCCACCGCTGACGGACCCCCCACGGCAGTCACCTGACTCGGGTGACCCGCGCCCGCCCGGTCGCTCCGACACTGACGGCCACGCCCGACCCTTCCCAGCGCGAGAACGAGGCCACCATGTCGGAGCCCCTGGCACCCCGCTCCGCCAGATCGCCGGGCGTGACGGTCCTGATCGCGCTCGCGGCGGCCACGATCGTGGTGGCCGGCCTGCGGTCGGCCTCCGGGCTGATCGGGCCGGTCTTCCTGGCCCTGACCCTGACCATCTCGGTCTACCCGCTGCGGGGCCTCCTGGTGCGGCGGGGCGTGCCGTCATGGGCGGCGGCGCTGTGTTGCGTCGTCGCGGTCTACGTCCTGCTGGTCGGGCTGAGCCTGGCCCTGGTCACCGCCACCGCGCAGTTCGCCCAGCTGCTGCCGGCCTACGAGTCGGAGTTCGACGCCGTCGTCTCCGACCTCGGCGGGTGGCTGGCCTCCCTCGGGGTTGGCGAGGACCAGGTCCGCGAGATCCTCGGGTCCGTCACGTTCGGACGGATCACCGGGCTCCTCGCCACGTTGCTCGGGGCCGTCGTGGCGGTGACGTCGGACCTGGTCTTCATCCTGACGCTGGTGCTCTTCCTCGGCGTCGACGGCACCCGCTTCCCCGGCCACCTCTCGCGGGTGGGGGAGAGCCGGGCTCCGCTGGTGCAGTCCCTCGTCGGGTTCGCCACCGGGACCCGGCGCTACCTGCAGATCTCCACCATCTTCGGGCTGATCGTGGCGGTGCTGGACAGCGTGGCGCTGGCCGCGCTCGGCATCCCCGTCCCGCTGCTCTGGGGGCTGCTGGCCTTCATCACCAACTACATCCCCAACATCGGGTTCGTCATCGGGCTGGTGCCGCCGGCGATCCTGGGGCTGCTGGAGGGCGGACCGGGGCTGTGCCTGGCGGTGATCGGGGTCTACAGCGTGATCAACGTCGTGATCCAGACCATCATCCAGCCGAAGTTCGTCGGGGACGCCGTCGGTCTGTCGACGACCCTGACCTTCCTGTCCCTCATCTTCTGGACCTGGGTGCTCGGCCCGATGGGTGCCCTGCTCGCGATCCCGCTGAGCCTGCTGACCCGGGCGGTCCTCGTCGACCTCGACCCCGCGTCGCACTGGCTCGGACCACTGCTGTCCAACCGGGATCCGACGGTGACCTCGGTGCCGCCGGACCCGTGAGCCGTCCGTGGCGACCGGTCCGGCCGCGGGCCGCGGGCCGGGGGACCGGGGACACGGGCCGTACGGTGCGCACCGACCTGCTCGCCGGGCTCACGGGGGCGATCAGCCGGGTGCCCGACGGGATGGCCGCCAGCGTCCTGGCCGGCGTCCCGCCGACCCACGGGCTCTACGCCAGCTTCACCGGGCCGATCGCCGGCGGGCTGACGACGAGCACTCGGCTGATGGTGGTGACCACGACCAGCGCGGCCGCGCTGGCCGCCGGGTCGGCGATCGCCGCGGCACCGGCCGCGGAGCGCTCCGACGCCCTGCTCTGGCTGACGCTGCTCGCCGGCGGGCTGATGCTCGTGGCCGCCTTCGTCCGGCTGGACCGGTCCGTCCGCTTCGTCTCGCGCTCGGTCATGCTGGGGTTCCTGACCGGGGTGGCCGTCAACATCGTGCTCGGCCAGCTGCCGCACCTGGTGGGGTCCAGCCAGGCGGCCGGGAGCATCGCGCTCACCCGGGCCCTCGACACCGTGCTGCACCCGTCGGCGGTCGACCCTGCCCGCGCCGCCACCGGGCTGGCCGCCCTGCTGCTCCTGGTCCTGCTCGACCGGACCCGGCTGTCCGGGATCGGCTCGCTGGTGGCCCTCGGCCTGCCGACCGCCGCCGTGGTCCTGCTCGGCTGGTCGACGGTGGCCCGGGTCGCCGACGGGGGTGCGCTGCCGACCGGGCTGCCGCTGCCCGGTCTCCCGGACCCCGCCGCGCTGGACCTGTCCGTGGTGGGCGGCGCCGCGGCGGTCGCCGTGATCATCCTGGTCCAGGGTGCCGGGGTGGCCGAGGCGGCGCCGAACCCGGACAGTGCCCCGAGCAGCCCGCGTCGCGACTTCACCGCCCAGGGCGTGGCCAACCTCGCCGCCGGCCTGTTCGGCGGACAGCCGGTGGGCGGCTCCGTGGGGCAGACCGCGCGGTGTCAAGCTGCGTGGAGTCGTTCGGCCTCGGTTCCGGCGTTGTCTTCCTTCTTGGGGAGGTTGATGCCGACGGTGTTTGCGGGTGAGGGGGTGCGGGGCCGCTGTCGGAACCGTTCGGGGTGTTGTTCGTAG
>JBBSQH010000134.1:0-6072 GCA_038258055.1 Actinomycetales bacterium | reverse complement strand
CGCTACGAGAGCGGGTCCGTGGTCGTGGGGTCCAACCTCGCGTTCTCGCGCTGGGGCGGGTCCCGCGGCGACGACGTCCGCGGCGCCGCCCCCAGCGGCCGCCTCGTCCACCAGGCCCACGTCATCCCCCTGGGCGGTGACTCCTACCGAACCCGCACCCACCGCACAACCAAGTAGTCAAGACCACCAAAGGGGTCAAGATTCGGACAGCACCAGGGGGTCAGTTTTCACCCAGCGTTGACAAAAACAGCCCAAGCCCGTGATCTGGCCACTCCGCTGAGGGCGCGGGCAGTGGAACACCCCTGCGCACGCCTCCCAGCGCCTCGTTGAAGACCGTCCACCGACGACGGATAGCGGCTGCGACCCGTGTCCGTCCGGCCCGGCCCCGGTGGACGATCCCCTGTGGGACGGCCAGGGTCACGCGCGTCGACCGGCCGTCAGGGGCTTCGTGTCGCCGGCAGCCGGTCGACGAACGGGACGGTTGACGGACCCTCGTCTTCCGGGACCACCTGTCGCAGAGACGGGGCGAGAAGTCGAGTCGGTGTCACCGATACGGTGAAGTGATGGGGGCGGGTGGGCTTGTCGTGCGGGGTGTCTGCAGGTCTTTCGGTGGCGTCGTGGTTCTTGATCGTGTCGACCTTGAGGTGCCACGAGGTGAGGTGGTCGCTCTCGTGGGGGCCAACGGGGCCGGGAAAACGACCATGCTGCGGTGCGTGGTCGGCAGCGACCGGCCCGACGCCGGCGAGGTCCGGCTCGACGGCAGGGTGCTCGACGAGCGACAGGCATGGGTACGCAAAGCCGTCGCAAGTGTCCTGGACGACCTGGACTTCTTCACCGACATGAGTGTCCGCGAGCACCTGGACATGCTCGGCCGTGCCCACGGTGACTCCGATCCCGGCACGGTGATCGACGACGTGTTGGAGGTGTTGGCCTTGCAGGGGGCGCAAGACCAGCTCCCGGGCACGCTCAGTTCCGGCCAGCGTCGACGGCTCGCCTTGGCCACGACCATGGTCCGACCGATGGACCTTCTGGTCCTGGACGAACCCGAGCAACGACTGGACACCGCCGGCCGCCAGTGGCTCCGGGGGCACCTACGGGCGGTGGCTGACCAGGGGGCTGCTGTCTTGGTTGCGTCTCACGACGACGAACTGGTCCGTGGCTCGGGCGCGCGCGTCGTGTCGATGCACGGCGCCTGAACCGCGTGGACGTCCCCACACGTGCAGTGCTGCACGCCCGACAGGTCAGCCGTCGCGGGCACAGGCCGGCTGCGCGTGAACGGGTGGAGCAGGTCTACATCCTCCTGATCGGCGTGCTCGTCCTGGGCGCCATGCTCGTCGCCGGCGGCGAGAGTCTCCTGCAGGGCGACGGCTGCGTGGGCGGCACGTGCTTGCAGCCAGACGGGCGTCCAGCGTTGGCCGGCGCCGTCGCAATGGCTGGGTGGGGTGTGTTGTGGCGGTCGCTCCTCGCCGTGGGGCCGGTCGGCGCGACCCGCGCCGAGGCTTCCTGGCTGCTCACTACCCCCGCGGACCGGACACGGTTGCTCCTGCCTGCCTGGCTTCGAGCGGCCGCGTGGTCATTGCTGGCCGGTGCACTGCTCGGGTGGCTGACGATGACCTCGCTAGCCGGGTCGAGCGCTGGCCTCCCTCAGGTTGCCGGTGCTATCGCGACCGGTGCCATGGTGGGCCTGGGTACCGCGTCGATCGCGGCGATCGTCCAGGGCGCAGGGCTGGGCCTCGGTCGAGGAGCAAGGGTGCCGTGGCTGCTCACGATGCTGCTGGCCGCAGGCTGCGCCGCGCAGGCGCTAGCACGACGGGGCCCCGTTGCGGACAGGGCGGGACCGGTCTGGGCCGTGGCCACCCCAACAATCCTGGCAGTGCTCGTGACTTTAACCGTGGCGGCGATGGCGTGCCTTTGGGTGGCCGTCCGTGCCCTGCGCCGGCTGGCGCTGATGGACCTGACGGCCGCGGGAGACGCGCAGACCGGGCTTCAGGGGGCAGTACTCCTGCTGGATGGCAGCCACGCCCGCTCCACCTTCAGGCGGACATCTCGCCGAGCAGGGCTGGTCCGGTCCAGGGCTGGAGCCAGTGCGGGCGCTTGGGCACTGCTGCACCGGCACCTGCTGCTCCTGCTGCGGAGACCCGCCCTCTTCCTCGTCGCCGCGGGCCTGCTGTTGGTACCCGCGCTCGTGCAACTGCTGGCCGGTCCGGCGCTGGCCCTGGTCGTTGCGGTACTCGTCGGCGTCCAGGTGGCGAGATCCACCGCCGGTGCCCTGCAGGTGGTCACCGGTTCCGGAGGGCTCGCACGCTCGCTGCCCTTCACGGCCCTTGCGCTTACGGGCCTGTTGATCGTGGTGCCAGGTGTGGCGCTACTGGGGTGGGCCGGCGTATTGGTCCTGCTGCTCGACCTGCCCAGCTGGGCTGCGGTATCGGTGACTGCCGCCGTCGTGGCGGCGCTGGTCCGTAGCGCCAGACCGGCTGACCTGTCGAGCACGGGAGCGCTGCTGATGACGGAGGCGGGTCCGGTGCCGGTCGGACTCGTGGCCAGGCTCGTACGAGGACCCGACGTCGCACTCCTTGCGATCTCCCCCTTACTGCTCCAGCTCGGGCCCGTCGTGGCCCTGTTTCTCCCGCTGCTGCTCTTGGCAGCAGTTCTGCGACAAGAGACCAGAACGCAGTAGGCCGAGCCCAGCCACGAGGCGGTGCCCCCGGACGGCGATCCCCTGCGGGACGGGGCGCCCTCGCCGGGCTTGGCGGCTGGCTCCGTCACCAGTAGCCGGTCCGCCAGTGCCACAACGCGTTGAGCAACACGAGCAGCGCCGCCCCTTCCACGTCGACGGACTACTTGTGCATGGACGCACCAGGTGCCACCAGCACGAACACCTTCGGCGGAGACCTCTACCGGCAGAGGGCTGGTCTGCCCGACCCCATCGTGGCCTCAGCCCGGGCTGCTTACTCCAACGGCCTGGTGAGGGACTCCTTCTCGGCGACGGCGGGTCAGACGTTCAAGGCACGAGCGTCATGGTCGTTCAGCGGCGCTCAGTCCGGCACTCCCTCGGGGTACTCCTCCTACTCGCCCACGACCACTGACTTCCGTTGCGACCTGACGTGAGTGCTGACAGGCGCTCCTGAGACCCTTTCTGCATGTCGCAGGACGGGCCCTTGCTGGCCCTGCACGGGGTGTCGTTCGCCTATGGCAGTACGCCCGTCCTGCATGACCTCTCGGGGGAGGGTGCGGGTCGGGTACTGGCGGTGCTAGGCGAGAACGGCGCTGGCAAGACCACGCTGCTGCGGTTGCTGTGCTCTCAATCCGTGCCGGGCTCGGGGTGGCTGGAAGTGGCCGGATGGGACAGCCGGAACCGTCGAGGGGTGCGGGACTATCGAGCACGGCTCGGGGTCGTACCCCAGCGGCTGGACCTCGCTTCGTCGTTCACATGTGAGGACGTTCTGCGTTACGCATGTTGGTTGAAGCGGGTACCCACCGCCCGCAGCCGCGATGTCGTGGCGACGAGCTTGGCGCGGTTCAACCTGTCGGATCGGGCACGGTCCAAGGTGTCAACGCTGTCAGGGGGCATGAGGCAACGGTTGGTCCTGGCGCAGGCGGTAGTGAATGACCCCGACGTCGTGGTCCTCGACGAGCCAACCGTGGGCTTGGACCCCAAGCAGCGGGTGGAGCTTCGGGGCTACCTGGCCGAGATGTCGCAGTCCTGTCTGGTGGTGCTGGCCACGCACCTAGTGGAGGACGTGGCCGCCCTGGCTGATCACGTCCTCATGCTCGAAGACGGGCGCGTCGGTCACTGGGGCGACCTCCGGTCCTTCTGCGAGAGCGCCGGTGTCGCCGTCGCCGAGGGTGCCACGGGTGCTGGGCCGAGCGGAACGGAGCTTGAGGCGGCGTTCCTTCGTCGCGCCGCCGACCGCGGCGTCGACTCGTGAGCGGGTCCGCGCCGCCGCGAGAGGGACCGCGCTGGACGGCGTGGCCGCGGGTCCTCCTGACCGAAGCGGTCCACGGCGTGCCCTTGCTGGTCGGAATCCTGGTCGTTGCGGTATCTCTGCTGGTCACCGCCCCGCAACGGGGGTTTCCCCCGGTGTGGTCAAACACCCTGTACTACGGAACGTTCGTCGTGGTGTTCGTGGCGCCCCTGGTCGCCGGTGGTGCTGCAGTACTGAGCCAGCAGCGGCTGCGCAGGGGATGGCTGGAGTGGGCGGCCTCCACCCCCCGCGGTGCGCGATCAGTCCTCACAACGGGGACTGCGGCCGTGATCCTGTGGGGCGTCCTTGCGTTGCTGGCCGGGTTCTGCACCGTCCTGCTCTCTCGCCCCCCAGGCGGCGCGCCCACCCCGGCAGGACTGCTGCTCCCGCTCACCGCGACCACCATGGTGGTCGCCGCCGGGCTTCTAGGCGGCTGGCTCGGCTCCCTCACCACCAACCCCCTGCTAGGCCCTGCGTTGGCCCTGGCCACGTTCGGGGTGCCGAACCTGGCCTTCTACTTGCGAGTGGACAACGCGGAGCGGGCGTGGGCGCTCTGGCTGGAGCCGTTCCCTCTGGACTTCTCCTACACCGCGGTCACCGAACCCAACGCGCCCCGCTGGGTCGTCGTCCTGACCGGCCTGCTCGCCGCCGCCGTCGTCCTGGCCCTCGTGCTGCGTGGCCGCGACCGCACGGCGATCGTCCTCGGCGTCGGGCTGCTGGGCTTGACGGTGATCGCGACGACCCAGGTCGATGGCTCCGAGGTCGTCCGCTACCAGGCCGCGCCGACGGACCCGGTCTGCGGCACCTCCGCCGACATCGCCGTGTGCGTCTGGCCCTCGGAGCAGGCCGACCTGCCTGTGCTGGTGGACGCCGTGGACCAGGTCCACGACGCCGCCGTGCCCGTACTGGCGCAGGTCCCCACCACGTTCGTGCAGCCGGGCCTTGACCTCACCACCGTGCCGGCGTCAGCCGTACCCCCCGGACTCGTCGAGCTGTTCGCGCCATATGACGCCACCACCGCAGCCGGAGCGGCCATCTCCGCCGTCCTCCCGCCTCCACCCTGTGAGAACGACGACACCGCCATCGCCGAGTACAGCCGCGTGGGTAGCCTCGTCGCCCTGAGAGCCGGATATGGTGATGCCACGGAAGACCCTGACCTAGCCACCACCATCGGACTACCCGACGGCGCCCAGCGGCAGTGGGTCACACAACGTCTCGACGCCGCCGCGAGGGCCTGCGCGTGAACTCGTCGGCCCAAACCGCTGCGACCGTCCTGCGCGGTTGGAACGTCCACCTTGCTCTGGCCGTCCTCGTTCCCTTGGCCGTGCTGCTGGTCCTGGCGCCCGACATCGTCCAGCTTCCGTCCCTGCTCAGCCTCGACGTTGTCTACGGGCCCACGGGCTCCCTCGCCGCTGGTATCGCTGCGATCGCGGTCCTGACCACCACGCGGGAACCCCTCTCCGAGGTCCCGCACCTCGGCGTCAGACGCCTTAGCACCACCCGCCTGGTCCGCGTCCTCGCCCTGACTGCTTTTGCCACGGCAGTTGTCGCGAGCCCCTGGCCCCAGCTGTGGCTCGCCTGCCTCGGCACGATCACCGCACTGGTCGGAGAGGGCCTCGCGTTGGCCTCCGTCACGGGGCCGTCATTCGCGTGGGCACTACCCACCGTGCACCTCACCAGCGCCCTGGTCTTCGGCTACACGAACCAGTCCACCCTGCAGCCCTGGGCCTGGATCCTGGCCATCGATCCCAATCCACTTCAGGTCATTGCGTCGCTGGCCCTGCTCGGCGCCGGGCTGAGCCTATGGAGCCGATCACCCGCTCGAGTCAGCTGAGTTCTGGGCCGTCCTGGACGCCGAACTAATGACCCCGTCTCGACGAGAGCAGTTGAGACTGCCGGGAACGGGTTCGTCGTCCGAAATCGGCGAATGTGCCCCACTCGGTCTAGAGGTGGGGCCAGATCAAGGCGGGCGGATTCCAGTCATCGTTGCAGCACGACCGTGTGAGCGGTCGACGGTATCGGAGGCGGCGAGGGCGTCAGGTGCGGTGCAATGAGCTGGGCGGGACTGGCCCAGCCGAGGGTCTTCCGAGGGCGGTCGTTGAGCTCG
>JBBSQH010000133.1:0-6169 GCA_038258055.1 Actinomycetales bacterium | reverse complement strand
GATCCGTGTCCGGACAGCCGGCTCAGCCGCCTGTGAAGTGCCCTTCTAGGCGGCACGGTTCATGCTGAGTCGATGGTGGGGGCGAGCAAGCGAACGCGGCCAGTACGAGTTGTTAACGCCAACTGGGAGGCCGGCGGCGATGGTGAGGACGGCACATTCGGCTTCATGGTGGTGACCAACGACGAAGAGCGGCACTTCGTCGAACCCAGTGCCGCCGCCGCAGTCGCCCTTGTCTCCTTGGTCACGTCCGGCGCGCCGCTGATGTGGGACCCGGAAGCCCGGACGCTGATCGCAGGAGGACTCGTCGGAACGTGGTTCGATCCGGCGGAGCACGCGCGCGACAAGTAGGTCCCCACCGATGGGCCCGTGGGTCGGGCCCGGTGGCGGATCGCCTGCGGGACGACCAGCTTCGCTCGGCATCAGCCGTGCAGCACTGCTTGCGCTGCCGGGTCGTGGGCAACGTCGTCGATCAACTGCTGAAGGGTGAGCTCTTGCCCAGGGCCGACTGCGTTGATGAGGCTCTCCAACGCTGCTTCCATCGGAAGCGCCGGTGCTGAGGCATCCATCTGCGACGCGCGACCGGTGGTGCCCTCTCGGTGCCGCAGGAGCAGAGCCGCGACGGCAACGTCGAGGCGCCCGCACGCCGGCGCCTCGCGCAGGCGCGCGACCTCAGTTGCCACGACCAGTAGCTCCCGTGCCTGTGTCGTGAAACGGAGCACTGGCTTCCTCCACGTCGTTCGTCCGACCGGTGGCGATCACCGTAGAGGCACTCGAGGTCGGGGCTACCGCGTGGGCTGGTGTCGCCTGGCAGGTGTTGTCCGCAAACCGATCGTTGACGGGACGAGCCCGAGGCGCGGTCGAGTGTGGGCACTACACCTTGTCGGGCAGGGCTCCTGCGGGCTGCAGGTGGTGCTTCCACTCCTCGGGGAGGTCGCGACGAGCCCGCAGAGGAGAGGCGAGGAAGATCGCGGCGGCGACGACCAGCAAGCACGGCGACAGCAGCAGCACGACGGCGTAGGGCAGGGGGCCGGCCAGCAGTCCTGCGAGCAGGGCTCCGACTGGCATGGCGCCCAGCGAGACGAAGCGGTTCGCCGAGGAGACGCGACCCATCATCTCCGGCGGGGTGACCTCGGCCCGTATGCCGGCGGCGCTGATGGCAGAGACGACCACGACCAGACCGAAGGAGAGGAACGTCCCGGCCACGAAGACCGCACCCGGTGCGGGCAGGACGTACCCCAGGGGGAGGATGAGCCCGGCCAGCGGCAGCAGGGAGTAGCAGACCAGCACGGTGCGGATCGCCCCGAGCCGGTCCCGGATCGGCATCGCGATCAACGAGCCGAGGATTCCCCCGGTTGCACCGATGGACCCCGCCAGCGCGTAGCTGCTGGCCGTCAGCCCGAAGTCCTCCAGCGCGACGAGCACGATCAGGGTCGCGAAGACCCCGGCCCCGGTGTTGATCAGGCCGTTGGTGACCATGAAGAGCCGCAGCGCCGGGTGGCGCCGGATGAAGCGGAATCCGTCACCGATCGACGTGCGGAAGGGCGCGTGCGGCACGCCCTTCTGGTGCGGTTCGGGCGCACGGATGGACCACGCAGCCGCGGCGGAGAGCACGCCGGTGACTGCGGTGACGACGTAGAGAAGGGGTGCTGCCATGGTCGTCAGGAGGGCCGCGGCCAACGCGGGGCCGGCCACTTGCATGGTGGTGTTCGTGGACTGCAGGCGGGCGGTGGCCTCGGAGACCTTGGTCGGGCCCACGATGGTGGGGACGAACGCCGTCTGGGCGGTGTCGGAGAACACCGACGTGACGCTGAGGATTGCGGCGACCCCCATGAGGTGCTCGATGGTCAACCGGTCCGCCAGGTAGGCGAGCGGGACGCTCAGGGTCGCGGCGGCCCGCAGGAGGTCGGCGGTGACGAGGACCGGGCGCTTGCGCCATCGGTCCACCCACACCCCGGCCGGCAGCCCGATGACCAGGTATGCACCCGTTGCCAGGGCCGTAAGGAGTCCGACCTGCCACGCGGCTGCCTCGAGAACAACCACCGCCGTCACCGACAGGGCAAGCATGCCCAGCTGTCGACCGACCTCCTGTGCGATGTTCGACAGCCACAGCCGCCGGAAGTCCCGGACGCGATGCACCCCGCCGCCCTTGCCCCTTCTCCCCGATGACACGCAGACGTGTCTAGCAGGGGCACCGTCTGCTGCGGGCGAGTCGCCTCTCGTAGATGCGGTGTCGCGGGCCGTACGGAGACCACCATCGCCGAGCGAGGGCCATTGCCGGACAGGGATCCTCTGCGGGACGGCTCCGACCTCGTCGCTGATGACGCCCCGCGGGCTGACCGTGTCGCCGGCTGAGGGTCCATGTTCGGGACCTGGCCACACCCTGAGGCCCGGCGGGGCGGAGCCGACGCCGGAGCCTGCGGAGCGTTCCCATATCGTGACGGTGGGAGAGGGGGTGCCCGTGGCGAAGCGCTGGGTGGTGGGGGTCGTGGTGCTCGCCCTGCTCGTGGTGGCTGTGGTGCTGGTCCGGCCGGGCAGTCAGGCTCTGGACGCCGACCTTGCGGTGCCCACGACGCAACCCGAGGTCACGACGGCACCCACGCTGCCGGAGGAGTCCCTGGTCGGTCCTGACGAGCTGAGCTTGCAGACCACGGTGGCCGACGTCGTGGTGACTGCGGACCGGATCGGCCCGCTGCGGCTGGGCGAGACCCGCGAAGCCCTGGCCCAGGTCGGTTGGCAGTTCCTGGAGGGGACGACCGGCTGTACCCGGCTCCGCCTGCACCGGGCCGGGCAGGTCGCGTTGAGCGGCTGGGTGGTCGAGGGTCGCCTGGCCTCGGCGCAGCTGGAGCTGACGGACTTGGTCGGGCGGTCCGTGCCAACCCACCTGGAGTTCGACTTCGGTCGGCCTGTCCCCGAGGCGACGGGGTTCCAGCAGCAGCTGCTGGTCGTCAACTCCGGCGAAGGAGCGGACACGGGCTCGGAGGTGCGGATGGCGGAACGGGTCGTCGACGACGTGACCGTCGTCGTGTCGGACCTGGGGACCTACGGGGTGCGGTTCGTCGAGGTACGGACGGCGGCCGCGGCCGACTGCCAGCTGGACGCCGCGATCCTGGGCGCTAGCCCGCTGCCCACCGAGCAGGCCGTCCTCAGCGATTTCAGCCGGGGCATGACCGACGACGCCGTCGGCCCCGTCCTGAGCCTGATCGGTTCCAGCGTCGACCAGCTGGGCTCCGTCGAGACGTGGGGCGACCTGCTGCCGGAACTCACGGGCTCGGGGTGCGAGGTGATCGAGGAGGCCACCGGCGACGGGAGCACCACCCTGTTCCTCCTGGACGGGACGGTGGTCGGCCAGCGGTACGTGAGCACCGACGAGGAGGCACTGCCCGAGCCTGCAGCCTCGTCGTCCGACGACGTCTTCGAGGAGGTCCAGGGGGTGCTGCTGCGGCGTGCCACGACGTCGCTCCTCATCGACACACCCCTGGAGAGCGGGGCGGCTGCCGCACCGGTCCGTTCGGGCCGCGTCCAGCACGTCGCTCAGCTGGTCCCCGAGCTGGACACCGCGGTCGTGGTCGTCCGGCCCGTCCTGCTGGAGCTGGAGACCGGCACCACCACGTGTCCGTGAGAGCACCCAGCCTGCGTGGCCACAGAACCCCCAGGTAGCGGGGGCTGGACAACCGGTACGCCTCGGAGCATCAGGTGTGTCAACAGTCGCTCACCGGTAAACGATCGGCTACCGGTATCGGACGTCTGTGGCGTCGGCCAGGGTCGCCTGGCCGCCGACGGGTGCAGCGGCCCCGTTCTGGATGACGGATCTGAGTTCGGTTTCGCGTGTCGAGCAACCTTTGCGGTCGCCCATGCCTTGAGTGGTGTGAGGGCCGACGCGGCTCAATGGCGTGAGGAGACGTGGATGCGAGGGGTGGGGTCGTGCACGTCGTGAGGCCGGTCGAGGCGGACGGGGCTGGGGTCGGGGGGCGGGAACTTAGGGCGGTTTGCGCTGAGCGTGGTGTGGCGGCGGGTGTGGATGGGGTTGTCCCGTCTTCGGTGAAAGGCGCCTCTGGCTCGTCTAGTTCGGTGGAGGCGTTCGTGCGAGACGCGTGGCCGAGCCTGTACCGGAGCGCTCTGCTGGTGACTGGGTCACCGCAGGACGCGGAGGACGCCGTGCAGAACGCCTTGGCCGTCGTCGTAGAGCACTGGGACCGCATCGGTGCCGGGCAGAGCCCGTCCGGGTACTCCCGGCGGGTTATCGCGACCCAGGCCTACCGCAGGGCCCGACGGCGTCGCCTGGAGCTGGACCGACTGGTCCTGCTGCGGCGCAGCCACCGGGATGCCGACGCCGACCAGTCCGAACGCACCGTGCAACGCGACGCGCTGCTGGGTGCGTTGCAGCAGCTACCACCCCGGATGCGGACCGCGGTCGTGATGCGCTTCTACGGCGATCTGTCCGAGAAGGAGACGGCCGAGGCCTTGGGTTGCAGCACCGGCACGGTGAAGAGCCAGACACATAAGGGCCTCGCGCGGCTGCGGGCTGCGATGGGGCCGACCTGGGATGACGATGCCGGACTGTCGGCTGGAGGTACGCGATGAACAGCGACAGCAACGGTTACGACGGGGCGGGCCTGGATGGGGAACGGGCCCGGCGGCACATGCAGGACGCGGTCGTGGGCGCCTCGGTTCCCGGCGACCCGTGGGTCAAGGTCCAGACCCGCATCACCGCGCGCCGCCGGCGCCGCACGGCGACTGTGGCGGGCACCAGCACGCTGGCCGTGTCCGGTGTGCTGGCTGTGGTCCTCGCTGGAGGCCTGACGGGGTTGTCGGCCACCTCTGCTCGGCTGATCGGCCCGGCCGGTTACCCGGACAGCAACGCGACCACGACGCTCAGCCCGACCGACGACGCGTTCGACTACTTCTCTGAGGCGGAGACTTTCGAGGACCTCCTGGCGGCAGGTCCAGACCAGGACACGCTCAGCCTGCTCGACGAGGCGGAGAACCTCCTCATCCGTGACTGCGTGCGCGCCGCCGGCGCGGAGTACACCTGGCCCGAGCAGACGGCCACTGTCGACGCCCGCGCCGAGGAGCGGCTGGTCCGCCAGCGCGCCCTGCAGCGTCAGGCCGACGCGTTCGGCGACCCCGAGCACGCCGCCGAGCACGGCTACGGCATCGACATGGAGGAGTGGATGCGGGTGGTCGTCGGCAGCCCCGCCGGCGGCGACGCATCATACGACTTCGGTGTGTCCGGGGTGGACCCCGATCGCGCGAGCGAGCTTCTGACCGGTTCTCCCACGGCGTACCTCGAGATCGACTACGGCCAGGGAACGGTGATGGGGGTCCCGGGGGCCGGTTGCCAGTTCGAGGGCCAGAGCGAACTGTGGGGTGACTACGTGCAGATGACGCGTAGCCGTGATCGAATCGCCAACAGCATCTACCCGGAGAACCTGCGCTTTTTCGTCTCCGTCTACGACCCGCAGCTGCGCGCTGCGGACGTCGGGTGGTCCTCGTGCATGGCGGGACGGGGGTGGCGTGGTCTGGGCGATCAGACCGAGGCGTTCTCCCTGGTGTGGGACGAGTACTGGGGCACCGGTCGGGACGACGCCGCCGTTGTCGAACGCCAGGTCGCGGTAGCTGACGCCGAGTGCGTGCTGGAGACGGGGTACGACGAGGTGCTCGAAGCGGCCGAGGCTCGTCTCGTCGATCACCTCACGAGCGACCCGGACGTCATCGCTTACGGCGCGCTCATCGAGGACGCGCTGCCCCTGGCACGAACCGTGGTCCAGGAAGAGGCCGAACGACTCGAGGCCGAGCGGCCGCTGACCGATGAGGAGGAACGCCAGCGGATAGCCGAAGCCGAAGCGGAGCTCGAACGGCAGACCCTGGAGGCCGAGGCACTACTACGAGCCGACAGCGAAAACTGTCGATGCTGCCTGAAGACTGACCCCGTGGCGCCGGGTGAATGTTGACCCCCCTGCTCAAGAGTGAGGGAGTGATCAACGTGGAGAACTGGGCCGAGATCCGACGGCTGCACCGGTCTGAGGGAATGGGGATCAAGACGATCGCGCGCCGGTTGGGCGTGGCGAGGAACACCGTCCGGGCGGCGCTGGCCGCGCACGAGCCACCGAAGTACACCCGCGCGCCGGCCGGCTCGAGCGTGGACGCGTTCGAGGACCGGATCCGCCGG
>JBBSQH010000132.1:0-6310 GCA_038258055.1 Actinomycetales bacterium | reverse complement strand
GCGACCGCGGCCGCCTACCGGGCCTGCGAGGCGTCGGTCTCCGCCCTGGCCGCCGCCGTCCCCGTGGCCGTCGGGGCCCGGGTCCGGGTGGCCGCCGCCGTCGCCGGCGCGTCCGGCCCGGGACCGCTGCTCGTGGTCGCCGGCGCAGCGGTCGGCGGGCTCGCCGTGGTCGCGGCCGCCGGCGCTCGGGGCGAGGTCGCAGGGGTGGACCTGGTCGTCAGGGCCGTACCGGCCCTGCTCGGCACCGGGGACGTGGCGACGTCGGCCCGGGTCGTGTCCCGGTGGGGCGACGCGTCGGGCCTGCTGGTGGAGACCCCGGTCGACGTGGGCCCCGGTCCACCCGCAGCGACCTGCGTGGCCCCGGCGGCCGGGGTCGCCGACCTGCTGCGGCGGGGGCAGTCCGTCGCCGCCTGGCGGGAGCCCGGGCCGGGCGAGCACGACACCCTCCCCCCGGGCGCCACCCGGCCCGTGCGGGGTCAGGTGCGCATCGACCGCGTCACCGGGGCCGACGGCGAGGTCGCCTGGGTGGTCCACGTCCCCGGGACGCAGGAGTGGGACGGCGACGGTCGCGGCTCGCCGATGGACCTGGCCGGGAACGTCGCCCTGGTGGGTGGTCGGGACACCGGGGTGGCCACGGGGGTCGCCACGGCCCTGGTGGCGGCCGGGGTGCGGCGGGGGGAGCCGGTGGCGGTGGTCGGGCACAGCCAGGGCGGGATGACGGCGCTCGACCTGGCCGGGGACCCCCGCGTCCGTCGGGTGGCGACCATCACCCACGTGGTGACGGCCGGGTCGCCGCTGGCGGGTCGCACCCCGCCGCCGGGGGTGCAGGTGCTGGCCCTGGAGCACCGCGACGACCTGGTGCCGCGACTGGACGGTCGTGACCACCCCGACCGCCGGGACCGGGTCACCGTGGTGGCGCCCGCGCCCGACGGGCCGTGGCGCGGGGACGCCGTCCCGGCCCACTCCTCCAGCGCCTACGTCGTCACGGCCGCCCGGGTGGACGCCTCCGAGCACCCGTCGCTCGTGGCCTACCGGGCCGGGCTCGCACCGTTCCTCGCCCGCGAAGGTGCCTCTTGCACCAGCCGGCACGTCGTGCTCACCCGGTCCCCGGGACCGCACCGGTGACGCCCGCGGCCCCCCGGCCTAGAGTCGGGCCGTGCCGACCACGCCCCGGCTGCGAGCCGCCCTGTCCGCCATCCCCGCCTACCGGCCGGGCCGAGCCCCTGCCGGCGGTGACGGCCCCTCCTACAAGCTGTCGTCCAACGAGAACCCGTACCCGCCGCTGCCGTCGGTGCTCGAGGTGCTCGCCGGGGCCGACCGCGAGGTCAACCGCTACCCCGACATGTTCGCCACCGGGCTGGTCCGCCGGATCGCCGAGCGACACGGGATCGCGCCGGAGCAGGTGGTGTGCGGCACCGGCAGCGTGGGCGTGCTCGGGCAGATCGTCCAGGCGACCTGCGAGACCGGCGACGAGGTGGTGTTCGCCTGGCGCTCGTTCGAGGCCTACCCGATCGTCGTGGGCGTCAGCGGCGCCACCGTCGTCCGGGTGCCCCTGGACGACGACGCCCGTCACGACATGCCGGCCATGGCGGCGGCCGTCACCGACCGGACGCGCCTGCTGCTGGTCTGCAGCCCCAACAACCCGACCGGCCCGGCCGTGCACGACGCCGAGATGCGCGAGCTGCTCGCCCGGGTGCCCCGCGACGTGGTCGTGGTGCTGGACGAGGCCTACACGGAGTTCGTCCGTGACCCGGACGCCGTCGACGGTCCGGCCCTGCTGGCGGAGCACCCCAACCTGGTGGTGCTGCGGACGTTCTCCAAGGCCTACGGCCTGGCGGCGCTGCGGGTGGGGTACGCGCTGGCCCAGACCGTCGTCGCGGACGCCCTCCGTGCGACCGCCGTGCCCTTCGGGGTCTCGGGGCCCGCGCAGGCGGCGGCCCTGGCCTCCCTGGACGCGGAGGACGAGCTGCTCGGCCGGGTCGCCGACCTCGTGGTGGAGCGCGAGCGGGTGCGCGCGGCGCTCGCGGCGGTCGGCTGGACGGTCCCGGAGCCGCAGGGCAACTTCGTCTGGCTCGCCGCGGCCGAGGCCACCGCCGAACTGGTCGCGTCGTGCGAGGCCGCGGGGGTGACCGTGCGTGGCTTCGCGGGCGAGGGCGTGCGATGCTCGATCGGCGAGCAGGAGGCGAACGACCTGCTCATCAGCACCGTGGCGCCGTTCGCACCCCGATCCGGCGACATCCACCCGGTGACGCTCAGTACGTGACCGTTTCGGGCTAAAGAAATCGGACCTACTGACCGATACCGTTCGCAGGACCGCAGGACCCCGTTCCGTAGGGCACCATCCACTGCCGGCCCGCTGGAACGGACCGCGTACACGACACCGGAGGAGGGGCCGTGAAGCTAAGCCAAGGCGCCTCCTTCGTCTTCGCCACGATCGCCCTGGGCGCCGTGTCGACCGCGTCGGTCGCCTCCGTCGCCCTGGTCGGCTGGTCCGCCTACACGCCCTCCGTCGTCGCGACGGGTGGGCAGCTGCCCTCCGCGGTGGCCACCGTCCGGACCCCCGCGGTCGAGGAGGTCCCGTTCACCCCCGAGCGGGCCGCCGCCGTCCAGGCCGCCGTGGTCGCCGAGCAGGAGGCCGCAGCCGAGCTCGCCGCCCTGGCCGCCGCCCCGTCGGTCGCCCCGTCGGTGGCGCCGTCGGCAGGCCCGTCGGACCTGCCGACCGCGCTGCCGCAGGACGCCGACGTCGTCGACGTCGTCGTGGCCGCGCTGCCGGAGCTCGTGCTGGTCGTCGACGGGGGCGGGAGCCCCGAGCCCTCCGGGACCGACTCCGGGTCCGAGGAGCCGGTGGCCACCCCCACCGACGCGCCCGTCGACCCCACCCCGGCCCCGACGGAGACGCCCGCCCCCAGCCCGACCGAGCCGGTCGAGGCCGGCTCGCCCGAGCCGGCGCCCCCCGCGCAGACCCCTGCCCCGACCCCCGACCCGGCACCGGTCCCCGACCCGTCACCGACGGCGGCCCCGGCGCCCGCGCCGGACCCCACGCCCGCACCCGCGCCGGACCCTGCTCCCGCGCCCGATCCCGCACCGGCTCCGGACCCTGCCCCCGTCGTCCCGCCGAAGCCTGTCGCGCCCCCCGCGGCGCCCGCCCCGGAGCCGGCACCCGACAAGACGGCCGACCGCGGCAGGAAGGACGACCGGGGCCGGGGCACCGAGAACCGCGCCCCCGCCCCCGCCAAGCCGGGCAAGCCCGCCGCAGCACCCGTCGAGGCACCCGCACCGGCCCCCGGCCGTGGCGACGGCAAGGGCCACGACGACGGCCACGGCAAGGGTGGCGCCAAGGGCGACGGCAAGGGCAAGGGCGGCGACCGGGGCTGAGTCCCGCCCGCCCGGACGACCCTTCCCGTACCGGGGTCGACCCGGGCCCGGCCATGGGTAAGGTCTGCACTGCCCGAGGCCGATCCCTCGGGCTCCGGTGGGGTCACGGCACGTGACGCCCCGGGTCGGCGAGGCGGGTGATCCCCGCCGAGGCGAGGAGGTTCACGTGCCCGACACCGTCGTCGGACCGGCAGGAGGCCCCGATCGGGCCGACCAGGTCGAGCCAGACACCCGCACCTCAGACAGCATGATCCAGATGCTCACCCCCGAGGGGGAGCGGCTGGAGCCCACGGGCGCCGCGGCCGAGTACGCGAGCCACGTCGCGGACGTCACCGACGACGACCTGCGTGGCATGTACCGCGACATGGTGATCGTCCGCCGCTTCGACGCCGAGGCCACCGCCCTGCAGCGTCAGGGCGAGCTGGGGCTGTGGGCCAGCCTCCTGGGCCAGGAGGCCGCGCAGGTCGGCAGCGGCCGTGCCATGCGCAGCCAGGACTTCGCCTACCCCACCTACCGGGAGCACGGCGTCGCCTGGTGCCGGGGCGTCCCGCCCAAGACCCTGCTGGGCCTGTACCGCGGCGCGAGCCTGGGCGGCTGGGACCCGGCCGAGCACAACTTCGCGCTCTACACGATCGTCATCGGGTCGCAGACCCTGCACGCCACCGGGTACGCCATGGGCATCCAGCGCGACCACGCGGTCGGTACCGGCGAGCCCGACCGAGACGCGGCCGTCATCGCGTACCTGGGCGACGGGGCCACCAGCCAGGGAGACGTCAGCGAGGCCCTGGTGTTCTCGGCCGTCTACAACGCGCCCGTGGTGTTCTTCTGCCAGAACAACCAGTGGGCCATCTCCGAGCCCAACACGAGGCAGACCCGTGTGCCGCTGTACAAGCGGTCGTCCGGGTTCGGCATCCCGGGCGTCCGCGTGGACGGCAACGACGTCCTGGCCACGCTGGCGGTGACCCGCGCCGCGTTGGAGCGGGCCCGTTCCGGCGGGGGCCCCACCTTCGTCGAGGCCTACACCTACCGGATGGGCGCCCACACCACCTCCGACGACCCCAGCCGCTACCGCATCGCCGCGGAGCTGGAGGAGTGGAAGCTCAAGGACCCGATCGCCCGGGTCAAGGCGTACCTGGCCCGCAAGGGTGCGGCCGACGAGGCGTTCTTCGCCGACGTCGAGGCCCAGGCCGGTGAGATCGCCAAGGAGCTGCGCACCGCCTGCCGGGCCATGGTCGACCCGCCGCCGGAGTCCATGTTCGACGACGTCTACGCGGGTCCGCACGCGGTGCTCGACGCCGAGCGGGAGGAGTACCTGGCCTACCGGGCCGGGTTCGCCGACGAGGGGACGCACGCATGAGCAGCACGAGCCTGGGCAAGGCCATCAACATCGGCCTGCGGGCGGCGATGGACCACGACCCCAAGGTCGTCCTCATGGGCGAGGACATCGGTGCCCTGGGCGGTGTCTTCCGCGTCACCGACGGCCTGCAGAAGGACTTCGGCGAGGACCGTGTCATCGACACCCCGCTGGCCGAGTCCGGCATCGTCGGCACCGCCGTCGGTCTTGCCATGCGCGGCTACCGACCCGTGGTCGAGATGCAGTTCGACGGGTTCGTCTTCCCGGCCTTCGACCAGATCGTCACCCAGCTGGCCAAGATGGGGAACCGGTCCGCCGGCAACGTCCGGCTCCCCGTCGTGGTGCGCATCCCCTACGGCGGCGGCATCGGCGCCGTCGAGCACCACTCGGAGTCCCCGGAGACGTACTTCGTGCACACCGGTGGCCTGCGCGTGGTCAGCCCGTCGACGCCCGAGGACGCGTTCTGGATGATCCAGCAGGCCATCGCCTGCCCGGACCCCGTGGTGTTCCTGGAGCCGAAGCGTCGCTACTGGGACAAGGGCGAGGTGCCCGAGGGCTCCGTGCTGCGCTCCGACGACGACGCCCCCCGACGGCTGCACACCGCCCACGTGGCACGCTCCGGCGCCGACGTGACCATGCTCTGCTACGGCCCGATGGTGCGGACCTGCCTGGCAGCCGCCGAGGCCGCCGCCCAGGACGGCACGGCGGACGTCGAGGTCGTCGACCTGCGCAGCCTGTCTCCGCTGGACCTGCCGACCGTCATGGCCTCCGTGCGCCGGACCGGTCGCGCGGTCGTCGTCCACGAGGCCCCGCTCACCCTGGGGCTGGGGGCCGAGCTGGCCGCCCGGATCCAGGAGAGCTGCTTCTACCACCTCGAGGCACCGGTGCTCAGGGTCGGCGGGTTCTCCGCCCCCTACCCGGCGGCCAAGATCGAGGACGAGTACCTGCCCGACCTCGACCGCGTCCTCGACGCGGTCGACCGGGTGCTCGCGCACTGACGCGCGGGCCGAGGAGAGGAGCGACGCGATGAGCGTCCGGACCACGGGTGCCACGGGCACCGTCGAGCACTACCGCATGCCCGACGCGGGCGAGGGCCTGACCGAGGCGGAGGTCGTCACCTGGCGGGTCGCCGTGGGCGACGTCGTCGACGTCAACGACATCGTCGTCGAGGTCGAGACGGCCAAGTCGCTCGTGGAGCTGCCCTGCCCGTTCGCGGGCACGGTGGTCGAGCTGATGGCCGCCGAGGGGGAGACCGTCGCGGTCGGGACCCCGATCCTGGCGGTCAGGACCGGCGACGGCGAGGGTGGCGACGGCGGGGGTGGCGCAGGACAGCGTGGCGACGGGCATGACGGAGCCGACGAGGCCCGCGACGACGGGCCCGCGGCCGACTCGCACGCGCAGGCCGACGAGGGCGAGGGCGAGCCGGTGGTCGGTGACGCCGCGCCCTCTGACGACACCGGCGCACCGGTGGGGCCCAGCGCGGTGACCGCCGCCCACCCGAGCACGCAGGCCGCGGCCGGCGCCGGACGGACGGCGGTCCTGGTCGGGTACGGCCCGGGGGCCGGGGGCCCGCGCCGGCCG
>JBBSQH010000131.1:0-6326 GCA_038258055.1 Actinomycetales bacterium | reverse complement strand
GGCGCCCCCCCGCACCCCCCGCGGGCGGGGGGCCGGCGGGCGGGCCCGCCCCACGGACGCTGACCTACCTCGGTCCCGCGGTCGCTACGTCGCCAACGACTTCCGGCGCGAGATCGCGTCGACGCTGGCCGCCAGCAGCAGCACCAGGCCGGTGACCACGAACTGGATGCCGGCCTCGCTGGACACCAGGGGCAGCCCGTTGGCGATCACGGCGATGACCAGGCCACCGAGGATGGCGTTGTGCACCTTGCCGCGCCCACCGAACAGCGACACGCCGCCGATGACGGCCGCCCCCACCGCGAACAGCAGGGTCTGCGCGCCACCGGTGGTGGGCGAGACGCTGTTGTCGCGCGAGGCCAGCAGGATGCCGGCCACGGCGGCCATCGAGGAGCCGATCATGAAGCACGAGATCCGGATCCGGGCCACGTTGATGCCCGCACGCCGGGCCGCCTCGGCGTTGCCGCCGACGGCGTACACGTGGCGCCCGAACGTCGTCCGCGTGAGCAGGAACGACAGGCCCACCAGGAACACCACCGCGATGGGCACCACCAGGGGCACCCCCGACAGCGACACGGGCGCGTTGGGGCGGGCCCGCTCCAGGTTCAGCACGTAGACCGCGGCCCCCAGGAGGACGGCGAGCCCCACGGCCCCGGCCCAGAACAGCGTCTGGTTGCCCGGGTCGAGACCGGCGCGGCGCCGACGGGCCTGGTTGAGGAGCCCGGCGGCGACGAAACCGCCGACCACCGCGGCCCAGAACACCCAGCCCCCCCAGTCGGGCAGGTTGCTGTTCATGATCCGCAGGATGGCGGGGTCACGCACCGGGATGGTGCCTCCGGTGCCGATGACCAGAAGCATCACGCCCTGCAGACCCAGGAACGCCGCCAGGGTGACCACGAACGACGGGATCCCCAGCAACGCCACCAGCAGGCCGATCAGCAGACCGATGAACGCGCCCGTGAGCACGCACAGCACGATCGCCAGGTACCACGGCACCCCCCAGCTGCTCAGCGCGACGGCCAGGACGGCCGCCGCGGTGCCGGCGGTGAACCCGGCGCTCAGGTCGATCTCGCCGAGCAGCAGCACGAACACCAGGCCCATGGCGATGAAGATCACCGCGGCGGACTGGTTGAGCAGGTTGGCGAAGTTGGCCGGGGTGTTGAAGACGCCGGGACGCAGCGCGGAGAACAGGACGACGAGCACGACTACACCCAGCACGGAGCTGAGGGAGCCGATGTCGCCGGACTTGACCTTGGCCGCGTAGTCGGAGACCGCCTGCGACAACGAGCCCCTGGGCTCCTCGTGCTCGGTCGGGGCCGGGCTGGTGGTGCCGGTGGCGCTCACGCGACGGCCCCGCTCTCCTCGGCCGTGAGGCCGATGTCGCCGCTGCGCCCGCTGGTGATCAGCTCGACGATCTGGCTGGTGCTGGACTCGGACGCCTTGACCTGCGCCGCGGTGCGGCCCAGGTAGAGGGCGACCACCCGGTCGGCCACCCGGATGACGTCGTTCATGTTGTGGCTGATCAGGATGACGGCCAGGCCGCGGTCGGCCAGCCGGCGCACCAGCTGGAGCACCTGCTCGGTCTGGGCGACGCCCAGCGCGGCGGTGGGCTCGTCGAGGATGACGACCTTGCTGTTCCAGAGCACGGCGCGAGCGATGGCCACGGTCTGGCGCTGGCCGCCGGACAGGGCGGACACGGGGGCCCGGACGGACTTCAGCGTCCGCACCGACAGGCCCTTCAGGGTCTCGGTGGCCGACCGCTCCATGGCGATCTCGTCCAGCACGCCGCCCGAGGTGGACTCGCGACCCAGGTACATGTTGGCCACGACGTCGAGGTTGTCGCACAGCGCGAGGTCCTGGTAGACGACCTCGATGCCGAGCGCGTTGGCCTGCTTGGGCGACTCGACGGTGACGGGCCGACCCTCGAACAGGTACTCCCCCGCGTCGAACGCGTGGATGCCGGCCACGGACTTGACCAGCGTCGACTTGCCGGCGCCGTTGTCACCGACCAGGGCGGTGACCTCGCCCGGGTAGGCCTCGAAGTCGACCCCCTTGAGCACGTGGACGGGACCGAAGTGCTTGTCCACCTTCTTCAGCTGCAGCACGGGCTGCGGTTCTGCCATGTCTGTTCCTCTCCGCCACGGGTTCTCGGCGGTACGGCGGGACGGGACGAGCGGGTCGGGACGAGCGGGTCGCGGGACGGTGACGGGGGCCGTGGCCAGGCCACGACCCCCGTCACCGGTGCGTCGCGACTACTCGACGCCGACCTCGTCGCACGCCGCCTGGAGCTCGGGCGTCGTGCACAGGTTCTCGGCGGTCGTGTACTCGTCCGCGACGACGTCCTGGACGTTGTCGCGGAAGATGGCCACGGGCTCCAGAAGCAGCGACGGCGTGCCGTCGAGGTCCTGGTCGGCCAGGGCGTCGGCCGCCGCGGTGTCACCCGCGATGACGGCGATGGCCAGCTCGGCCGCCGCCTCGGCCTCGGCGCGGACGGCCTTGTAGACCGTCATGCACTGGGTGCCCAGCAGCACGCGCTGCAGGCCCTCGTCGGTGGCGTCCTGGCCCGTCACGGGGATGGTGCCCGCCGTGCCGTTGCGCTCGAGCACGGAGATGACCGCACCGCCGAGACCGTCGTTGGCGGCGGCCACGCCGACGTACCCGCCGCCGGTGTTGGTGTCGATCTGCTCGAAGATGGTGCCCGCCTGGGTGTTGTCCCAGTCCGGGACCGCCTGGTCGTCGGCGATGCCGTAGCCGGCGGCCTCGATCGCGGCCTGGTAGCCCTCCTTGAACAGGGTGGCGTTGTTGTCCGTCGGGGAGCCGTTGAGCAGGACGACGTCGCCCTCGGTGGTGCCGGCGTCCTGCAGGCAGGTCACCAGGCCCTCTCCGATGGTCGTACCGACCGCCACGTTGTCGAAGGACACGTAGTAGTCGGCGCCGCCGCCCACGGTCAGGCGGTCGTAGTCGATGACGGGGATGCCGGCGGCGGCGGCGTCGGAGATGACGGCCGTCCCGGTCTCGGAGTCGAGGTTGACGATGATCAGGGCATCGACCCCGGCGTTGATCATGCCGTCGGCGATGGTCTGGAAGGCGGCGGTGTCGCCGTTGGCGTTCTGGATGTCGGCCTCGACGCCGGCGGCCTCGAAGGCCTCCTGCAGGAAGGGCCGGTCGGCGGTCTCCCACCGGGCGGAGCTGGCGGTGTCGGGGAGGATGACCCCGACCCGGCCGCCGTCGGCGCTGCCACCGGCAGCGGCGTCGTCGCTGGCGTCGTCGGCGGGCGCCTCCGAGCCGGTGTCGCCGGCGCCGGCGTCGGCGCCCTCGTCGGTCGTACCGGAGTCGCCGCAGGCGGCGACGGCGAGTGCGAGCACGACGCCGGTCGCTGCCACGACAGCACGATTTGTTCTCATGGGTGAAGCCTCCTGGATGCGACAGTGCACCTCTGGGCCGCCGCTGCACGGAGGCAGGCGGACAGCCCTCGGGGCCCCTACGGGGTGGACCGACGGTAGGCCCGGAAACCGGCCGTGACCAGCACTTCCTGGTTACGGTTCGGACACGCAACTAATTCGGTCCCGGGCGTACCGCTGAGTAGTCGGCAGGGCCCCGAACAGCCCTGGGACATCAGCCGCGAACCAGGCTCCGGAGGACGTACGGGAGGATCCCCCCGTTGCGGTAGTAGTCGGCCTCACCGGGCGTGTCGATCCGGACGACCGCGTCGAAGGCGACCTCGTCCCCCGACGTGCGGGTGGCGACGACCCGGACCGTCTTGGGCGTGGTCCCGTCGTTGAGCGCGGTCACCCCGGTCACGGCGAATGTCTCGGTGCCGTCCAGACCCAACGATGAGGCGGACTCCCCCGCCGGGAACTGCAGCGGCAGGACGCCCATCCCGATGAGGTTCGAGCGGTGGATCCGCTCGAAGCTCTCGGCCACGACGACCTTGACGCCCAGCAGCGCCGTGCCCTTGGCGGCCCAGTCGCGGCTGGACCCGGAGCCGTACTCCTTGCCGGCCAGGACGACCAGCGGGGTGCCCGCCTCGGCGTAGTGCTGCGCGGCGTCGTAGATGAACGCCTGCTCGCCGTCGGCGGTGAAGTCGCGGGTGTAGCCGCCGCTCACCCCGTCCAGCAGCAGGTTGCGCAGCCGGATGTTGGCGAACGTGCCCCGGATCATGACCTCGTGGTTCCCGCGACGGGAGCCGAAGGAGTTGTAGTCGCTGCGCTGCACGCCGTGGGCGTCCAGGTAGGCCGCGGCCGGCGTCCCCGGCTTGATGGCGCCGGCAGGGCTGATGTGGTCGGTGGTGACCGAGTCGCCCAGCAGGGCCAGCACCCGCGCTCCGGTGACGTCGGCGACCGGGGAGGTCTCCATCGTCATGCCGTCGAAGTACGGGGGCTTGCGCACGTAGGTCGACTCGCCGTCCCAGGCGAACGTGTCGCCCTCCGGCGTGGGCAGGGACTGCCAGCGCTCGTCGCCCTTGAAGACGTCGGTGTAGCCGGCCGTGAACATGCCCTCGGTGATGGTCGAGTCGATGACCTGCTGGATCTCCTCCGCGCTCGGCCAGACGTCGGCCAGCATGACGTCGGCGCCGTCCGGGTCGGTGCCCAGGGGCTGGCTGTCGAAGTCGAAGTCCATGGTGCCGACCAGGGAGTAGGCGACCACCAGCGGCGGGCTGGCCAGGTAGTTCATCTTGACGTCGGGGTTGATCCGGCCCTCGAAGTTGCGGTTGCCGGACAGCACGCTGGTCACGGCCAGGTCGTTGGCCTGGATGGCCTCGCTGACCTCGACCGGCAGCGGCCCGGAGTTGCCGATGCAGGTGGTGCAGCCGTACCCCACGAGGTTGAAGCCCAGCTTGTCCAGGTACGGCGTCAGGCCGGCGGTGTCGTAGTAGTCCATGACGACCTTGCTGCCGGGGGCGAGAGAGGTCTTGACCCACGGCTTGCGGGCCAGCCCGCGCTCGACGGCCTTCTTGGCCAGCAGCGCCGCGGCGATCATCACGGTCGGGTTGGAGGTGTTGGTGCACGAGGTGATGGCGGCGATGACGACGGCCCCGTGGTCGATCTCGGTGGCGGTGCCGTCGGCCATGGTCACCGCCGTGGGCCGGCTGGGCCGGTGCTGGGCCGGGACCGACCCGGCGCCCGCTCCGGGGGCCGGCTCGTCGTCGGCCGCGCCGGGGCTGACCGCCGGGGCGTCGGAGGCCGGGAAGCTCTCGGCGGAGGACTCGTCGGTGAGGGTGGTCACCCCGCCGTCCGCGGTGCCCTCGGCCTCGGCGTAGTCGGGCAGCACGGCCAGGAACTTCTCCCGGGCCTCGGACAGGGCGATCCGGTCCTGCGGCCGCTTGGGCCCGGCGATGCTGGGCACGACCTCCGAGAGGTCCAGCTCGAGGTACTCGCTGAAGCGCGGCTCGACGTAGTCGGCCGCGTCGGGGTCGTGCCACATGCCCTGGGCCCGGGCGTAGGCCTCGACCAGGGCGACCTGCTCCTCGCTGCGCCCGGTCAGGCGCAGGTACTCCGTGGTGACGGAGTCGATGGGGAACATGGCGCAGGTGGACCCGAACTCCGGGCTCATGTTGCCGATGGTGGCGCGGTTGGCCAGCGGGACGGCCGACACGGCGTCGCCGTAGAACTCGACGAACTTGCCCACGACGCCGTGCTGCCGCAGCCGCTCGGTGATCGTGAGCACCACGTCGGTGGCGGTGACGCCCACGGGGATCTGACCGGACAGCTTGAACCCCACGACGCGCGGGATGAGCATCGAGACCGGCTGGCCCAGCATGGCCGCCTCGGCCTCGATGCCACCGACGCCCCAGCCCAGCACGCCGATCCCGTTGATCATCGTGGTGTGCGAGTCGGTGCCGACCAGGGTGTCGGGGTAGGCCACGGTGCGTCCGTCGACCTCGCGGGTCATGACGCCGCGGGCCAGGCGCTCCAGGTTGACCTGGTGGACGATGCCGGTGCCGGGCGGGACGACGACGAAGTCGCTGAACGCCGTCTGGCCCCAGCGCAGGAACTGGTAGCGCTCCCGGTTGCGCTCGTACTCGATGGCCAGGTTGAGCTCGAGCGAGTCGGCCTGGCCGAAGGAGTCGACGATGACGGAGTGGTCGATGACCAGCTCGGCGGGGGCCAGCGGGTTGATCCGGCCGGGGTCGCCGCCCAGGTCGACGACGGCCTCGCGCATGGTGGCCAGGTCGACGATGCAGGGCACGCCCGTGAAGTCCTGCATGACGACGCGGGCGGGCGTGAAGGCGATCTCCTTGGAGGGCTGCGCGTTCGCGTCCCAGGTGGCGAGCGCCTCGATGTCGTCCTTGCGGACGGCACCGTTGCCCTCCGTGCGCAGGAGGTTCT
>JBBSQH010000130.1:0-6534 GCA_038258055.1 Actinomycetales bacterium | reverse complement strand
GCCCCTTCTCCCCGATGACACGCAGACGTGTCTAGCAGGGGCACCGTCTGCTGCGGGCGAGTCGCCTCTCGTAGATGCGGTGTCGCGGGCCGTACGGAGACCACCATCGCCGAGCGAGGGCCATTGCCGGACAGGGATCGGTTGGCGGACGTCGGAGGCGGTTTGGGTCTGCTGTCTCGTGTTGATGGGGTTGTCTGGACTGGAGCCTCGTCATCGGAGGTTGCGGTAGAACTCGCCGATGTCGGCCAGCAGCAGGTCAGGCTCTTCGAGCGCGGCGAAGTGACCGCCCCGGTCCTGGACGTCGGTCCAGCGGGTGATCCGGTGCTCGGCCTCGGCGTAGCGGCGGATGCCGACGTCGTGGGCGAAGACGATGACTGCGGTCGGCACCCCGGACACCTGGGCGGGGGCTCCCCAGCCGTGCTCCTGGGCGTAGCCGACGTAGGCGCTGGTCCCGGCGGTGCCGGTCAGCCAGTAGAGCATCACGACCGGAACGCCGGTTCAGCCAGGATGCCGGTGAGCCTGACCGAACTCTCCACCAGCTACTCCGAGCGGGAGTCCGGGTCGCGGAGGATTCGTGGGTGCACACGGGAGCCGAACCCGGTGGTGGATATGTCTACGGCCCCTTCGGCTCACTTTACGGGCACAGCGTGGCGAAGGCTTGGTCCTTGCCTGCGGCCTTGGCCGCGTAGAGGGCGAGGTCGGCCTGGGCCAGGAGGTCCGCCGACTTGCGTGTGCTCGCGCCGGGGACCCACGTCGACAGACCCACGGACACGCTCAGGGACCGGCCGCCGGCCTGCCGGATGCTCACCTGGCGGGCCGCAGCGACCAGCTTCTCGGCCACCGCGAGGGCGCCGTCGGCGTCGATGCCCGGCAGGACGACGGCGAACTCCTCGCCACCGAAGCGAGCGAGCACGTCCCCGGCCCGCTGCAGCGAGCCGGCCAGGGCACGGGCGATGCTGCAGAGGGCGGCGTCACCGACCAGGTGGCCGAAGGTGTCGTTGAAGGACTTGAAGTTGTCGATGTCGATCATCAGGACCGACACGGGCTCCGGGGCCCGTGTGCAGCGTCGCCACTCGCTGCGCAGGGCCTGGTCGAACGCCCGGCGGTTCGGGACCCCGGTGAGGGCGTCGCTCATCACCATGCGGAGCATCTGCTCCTCCATGGCCTTCTCGGCGGTGACGTCGAGCACGAGCCCGACCGCGCGAGTCGGCCGGCCACGTCGGTCCCGGTCCAGGACCTTTCCCCGCATGGACAGATGACGGGCCGCGGTGTCCTCACCGACCCGAACCTCGACCTCAGTCGCGCCGACGGTAAGCAGCTCCTGGACGGCAGCCAGCAGCCGCTCGGAGTCATCCGGGTGCACCACGGCCGCGAGCGACTGGGCGTCGGCGGGGAGGGAGTCCGCGGGCAGGCCCAGGAGCTCAGCGGCTTGCGCCTCCCAGGTGATCAGACCCTGACGGACGTCCAGGTCCCACAGTGCGGCCACGGTCTGGCCGAGGGCGAGGTCCAGCCCGGTGCGCAGGTGGAGGCTCTCGGCCAGGAGGAGGTGGAACTTCGTGGTGTTGCGGCCGGCGGCCCACCAGAGGTCGCTGTCCGGGACAGGGCGCGCCACCCACTCCAGATGGACGGTGCCCCCGTCCTGCTGCACGAAGCGGTTGTCCAGCAGGACCTCGGCGGCGCCGCCCTCCAGCGCCCCCAACGTCGCCACGACTGGCCCCCGGTCGTCAGGGTGCACGAGCTCCAGCAGCGAGAGGTCCTGGGCCTGCGTGGTGCTCAGGCCGAGCAGGGTGGCGAAGGGCTCGTTGACCTCGCGCAGGTGCCCGTCCAGCCCGACGACGGAGAACAGCTCGACCTCGGAGCCACGGGCCTCGGACCTCGCACCCGGCAGGGGCGCCTGGGGCAGCGCGGTCACCGGACGCGGTTCTTGGCGTAGAGCTTGAGCAGGGTCTGCGCCACGCCGGCGTTGGTGATGAGGTCGGGGTTGACCAACGGGTAGGCGGTTGCCGGGGTGAAGCCGTCGAGCTCGTCCGCGAGGTCCTCGTCGTCGACGTGCTCGAAACCCATCGTCCAGTCCGGGAACAGCGGCGCCGTGACCGCCGCGTCCATCAGCAGCCGCAGGTTGACGTGGCGGGCGTCGGCCTTGATCCGGGCGTACGTCTGCTGCAGCGGGACCTCCTCGCCCTCGAGCACCTGCAGGAAGCTCTGGCTGCTGTACAGCAGCATGCCGCTCAGACCGACTGCCTCGTTGTTGCGCCTGGACCCCTCCAGCAGCTGCACGAGGTCGTCCGGGCTCAGGTCCTGGGTGGCCTGGCTGCAGTAGATGACACGTCTCATGGCTGCCTCTGGGTCTGGTGTAGGACGGGGTGTGGCCGTCCGGACCGCCGCATGGACGGCCCTGACCCTTCATCGGTCCCGCGACGCACACCTTGAGTCCGGCGGGCCGGACCCCCGGCTTCGCCACATTCTTAATCGGACGATGTCAAGGACTCGTCGTCGGCTGCCGATAGACGGGTCGACGCTCGTCGACCCAGGGGGACCAGGCTGCTGTGCTGAGGATGCTCTACGTGGAGGACCAGCCGTCCGACGTGCTGCTGGTGGAACGGCTGCTCGAACGCCGGGGCGGGGTCGTGCTGCATGTCGCCCGCACGGGGAGGCTGGGGCTCCGCGCGGCGACCGAGCTGAGGCCGGACGTCGTCCTGCTCGACCTGCACCTCCCCGACCTGTCCGGTGAGACCGTCCTGCAGCGCCTCCGGGCGCGGCCCGACCTCGGCAGGACACCGGTCCTGGTGCTGAGCGCCGACGCCTCTCCCGCGAGCGCCGAGCGGCTGCTGGCGGCCGGGGTAACCGCCTACCTGACCAAGCCGCTGGACGTGGCCGGCTTCTTTGCCCACCTGAGCGCCCTGGAGTCCCGGCCGTCCGTTCCCGCCGCCCTCGACCGGTCCCGGGCGTGAGCCCGTCCGGGCCCATCGCGCCGGCGGTGCATCCGCAGGCGCGGATCGTGGTGGTGGACGACAAGCAGGCCAACCTCGACCTGATCGACCGCATCCTGGCCCGGCAGGGGTACCGGCACGTCGTCCTCACCACCGACGCACGATGGGTCCTGGAGAACGTGGACGAACTGGCCCCCGACCTGCTGCTGCTGGACCTGCACATGCCCGACGTGGACGGCTCAGAGGTGCTGCGCCGGCTGAGGACGCTCGTCCCCGCCGACGACTTCGTCCCCGTGCTCGTGATCACCGCCGACTCCACAGCCGAGACCCGGCGGGCCACCCTGGCCCTGGGCGCCCACGACTTCCTCACCAAGCCGATCGACGTCACCGAGACCACCCTGCGCGTGGCCAACCTGCTGGTGACCCGAATGCTGCACGTCCGGCTGCGGGAGCAGAACCACGACCTGGAGGCGCAGGTGCAGGCCCGCACCCACCAGCTCCAGGTGGCGCACACCGGGCTGGTCCACAGGCTGGCCCTGGTGGGCGAGTACCGCGACGACGTCACCTCCCAACACGCCGTTCGGGTCGGCGTGGCGGCCCACCGGCTGGCCTCCGCGGCGGGTCTGTCCGCGTCGCACGCCCGCCTGATCGGTGAGGCGGCGCCGCTGCACGACATCGGCAAGGTCGGCATCCCGGACTCGGTCCTGCTCAAGCCGGGCCCCTTGACCCCCGCAGAGTTCACGACGATTCAGGGCCACGCCCTCGCCGGCGCGCACATCCTCGCCGGTGGGGAGTCCGAGCTCCTCCGCCTCGCCGAACAGGTCGCCCTCACCCACCACGAACGTTGGGATGGGACGGGCTACCCCCAGGGCCTCGTCGGCGACACGATCCCCCTGGCCGGGCGGCTGGTCGCCGTCGTGGACGTGTTCGACGCCCTGACCAGCCGGCGCCCGTACAAGGCGGCCTGGACGGTGGACCGGGCGGCGTCGTACCTGCAGGCGCAACGGGGCCAGCACTTCGACCCCGAGCTGCTCGACGTCTTCCTCGAAGGGCTGGGCGGCACCGACCAGACCGCTGTTGTGGCATCGCTCCCGAGTCCACGCGCGGTAATCACCCCCTACTCCGGCGCGGCCTCCCCACGAGCCGTGGCCGCGGCGGGCAGCGCGACGGTGAACGTCGACCCGACCCCGGGGCGGCTGTCCACCTCCAGGTGACCGCCCATCGCCTCGACCAGGGCCCGACTGACCACCAGGCCGAGGCCGCTGCCCGGGATCCCCCGCTGGGCCGCGCCCAGGCGCTCGAACGGGGTGAACAGCCGTTCCAGCTCCGAGACGGTCATGCCGGACCCGGTGTCGGAGACGGTGAGCCGCACCGCATCGGGAGTCCGGACCACCGCGATCTCGATCCTCCCGCCCTCGGCGGTGTACTTCACGGCGTTGGACAGCAGGTTGAGCATCACCTGCCTCAACCGGTCAGCGTCCGCCACCACGACCGGTCCCGCCGGTCCAACCCGGTCGTGCACCGTCAGGGACCGCGCCGCCAGCAGCGGAGCCATCATCGTCAGAACGCCGTCGACCAGTGGCCCGACCGGTACCGGTTGCAGGTGGAGGTTCAGCTCACCGGCTTCGATGCGCCCGACGTCGAGGATCTCGTCGACCAGGCCCAGCATCGACCGGCCTGCACGGAGGATCTGTTCGACCGACTCCCGCGTCTCAGGCTGCTCGGCGTCGAGCTCAAGCAGCTGGGCAAACCCGAGGATGGCGTTGAGCGGGGTCCGCAGCTCGTGGCTCATCCGCGACAGAAACGTGCTCTTCTCGTGGCTTGCCGCGGTCAGCACCTGCTGTTCCCGCTGCCCCACCCGTTCGACCCGGCGGACCATGCCGGCCAGTAGAGCGTCGGAGGCCCGCGCCGCCTCCAGGGCCGAGGGGGGACGACGGGCGGCCTCCGCCAGCAGGACGGCCACCTCCTCCGCCCGCTCGGGCGCGGTACGTCGCACACCCTCCACGACCACCTGCGCCGCGACGGCCGCGACCTGGGGGGCCAGGCTCCAGACGACGTCGAACAACCGGTCGGCCTCACGGACCGGTGCCTGCGACGTCGAATGCGCGTCGCCGTCCAACCCGCACAGCGTGATCGCCAACCCCGGACCCACGGCGAGCACGAACCACTCCTGGGCCAACGGGTCCCCGGTCCGCAGCCGCAACCCCACGTGGTCCACACCCGAGGCCGCCGACGGCTCCTGACCGGCGAACAACGCGATCACATCGTGGTCCCCGGACATCTGCAGGTAGCGATCGCGCTCCGCCGCCCAGTACCGGCCGTGCTGGAACCCGGACACCAGGACGCACCGCTCGGCATGGGCATACACCAGCGTCTCGATCAGGTGGCTGGTCGCCACCAGCGTCGACTTGGTCACCGACAAGGTCGCGATATCGGGATCAGCAGCGCGGAGGCGGTCGAAGAGCGAGTCCTCGACGGGCAGCCGCCCGATCGACGGGATACGGGTCACACCCCCTGGTGTAGCAGAGTCACACGGGCCGCAGACAACCGCGACGCGGGTGGCGGCAAGGACCAGGGGGCTGCTGCACGGACAGGTGACAAGCCCACCTGTGCCACCTGCCCGACGCTCCGGTGAGGATCCTGACCCGGCACGATCGGCGACGGCACCGGCATCGTGCCACCGGCGATGCACCGTCCCGTAGTGGCTCGCTGCCCCGGCACACCAAATGCGGTCGCCGCTACGCTGACGACGCCGAGTAAAGAGGGTCGCGTGGACGGACAGGACGGACAGGACGGCACCCGCACCCGGGTGACCTACGAGCATTGCGCGCACGTCAAGGGACCGTTCTTCCACGGGACAACGGCCGGGCTCGACGTTGGGGCTGACCTGGTCCCCGGCTACCGGTCCAACTTCCAGGTTCGGGTGCTCAGGCACGTCTACTTCACGGCGCTGGTGGACACGGCCGTCTGGGGAGCGGAGCTGGCTGCCGCTCTGGGTGGCAGCGGGCAGCCGGGCCGGATCTACGTCGTAGAGCCGCAGGCACCGTTCGAGGACGACCCGAACGTCACCGACAAGCGGTTCCCCGGCAACGTCACCCAGTCCTACCGCACCTACCACCCGCTGCGCGTGGTCGGGGAAGTCGACCCCTGGGAGGGCCACGCCCCAGAGGTGCTGCACCAGATGCTGACCAACCTGGCCCACCTGCGTGAGCAAGGGCTGTACGTCATCGAGGATTGACACCGGTCAGCGATCAGCATCTGGAACGTCACGCCGTCCATGGCTCACCTTCCCACCACCGCAGGGCGCGGGCGCTGGATGACGCTCAGACCGCGTTTGCCTGCAGGTCGGCGAGGCTGACGACGTCGAGGGCGCGCGCGTGGCAGCCGGCCAGGACGACCGGCGGGGCGACGCCCGCGTCAAGAGCCTCCTTCCAGCGGGAGGAGCACAGGCACCAGCGGTCTCCGGGCACCAGGCCTGCGAAGCCCGGACCCGGGCGGGTGAGGTCGTTGCCGCGGCTGGCCGAGAAGGCCAGGAACTCCGCCGACACGACGGCGCAGACCGTGTGCGACCCGCTGTCGTCCGGCCCGGTCTCGCAGCACCCTG
>JBBSQH010000129.1:0-7046 GCA_038258055.1 Actinomycetales bacterium | reverse complement strand
CCGTGCCGCTGGGGCCGACCGTCCCGAGCACGCCGAGGAGACCTGGACCCCGGTCGAGGTCCCCGGGCCGGTCTACGCGTCCAAGCCCGCCAGCCACCGCCCGCCCGCGCTGCCCTGGTCGATGCCGGCGCCCGCCGAGGCCGCCCCCGCCGCGCAGCCGTCGCCGCAGGACGTGCCGGTCGAGGCGCCCGCCGCCGACGGCACCCCCGGTCCGGTCGACGTCGACCTGCGCGGCCTCGACACCCCCGCCGAGCAGCCCCGCAGCGCCACGGGCTGACGTCCGGGCCCCTGCCCGCCGGGCGGTCCGACGGACCGGGGCACCCCCTGCGCGGTGCTAATCTCGACCCTCGCAAGGGGCTGTGGCGCAGCTGGTAGCGCACCTCGTTCGCAACGAGGGGGTCAGGGGTTCGAATCCCCTCAGCTCCACCCTGGTCGTCGTCCACCTGAGGGCGTCTGGTCGCCTGGCCGTCTGGGGCGGATCTGCTGCAGACCCGCCCCCGGAGGCGTTCCTGCCCGACCATCGTGGGTGGCCGGCCGGTGGGTCGCGCAGCAGACGCGCCTGGTGTGGGTGATCGCGGAGGACGGCGCGGGGAGCGACCTGGCCCTGCACGGTCAGCGCGGGGACGTCCTCCTGTACCCGACCGGTTCGGTCGCCAGGCGCTTGACCAGCGACGAGCCGCGGGTGCTGGAGCGGATGCACGAGGCCCTGTCGGACGAGGTCCGCCGGGCTGAGGCCGCGGCGGCCCCGCCGGTCTGACCGGCGTCGGTCGTCGGGCCGGAGCGTCCGGAAGGGATCGGGGGCTCGTCGTCTGCAGCGAGGTGTGCTGGATCTGGACGGATGACCGAGTCGAACAGCTGGTCGAGTTCGGACCATGGCTCGCCAGGGGTTCGGGCCTGGGGAGGCGGCACGTCCGACGGCCAGGGACCCGGATGCTTCCGCCCGCGGCTCAGGAAACTCACACCCAGCTGGGCCACCACATCCGCAGCCGCCACTCGGCCGTCGTCATGAGCTCGGCCGTCCACACGGGGTAGAAGAACAGCAGGCAGGCGACGGCGCCGACCACCACGGCCCCCGCCCCGATCGCGCCCCAGAGGCGCCGCTCGGGCGAGGCGTCGGCGGGACCGAGCAGCAGGCCCAGGGCGTACGTGAGCCCGAGCACCAGGAACGGCGTGAACGCGATGGCGTAGAACGTGAAGATGGTCCGCTCCTGGTACATGAACCAGGGCAGGTACGACGCGGCGATCGGCACGAGGATCGCGCCGGCCCGCCAGTCCCGGCGCAGCACCCACGACACGGCCACCACGACCAGGGCCATCGTGCCGCCCCACCAGACCACCGGGTTGCCCAGCGACGTGACCGCCTGGGTGCAGGCGTCGGCCCCGCAGCCGGACACCCCCTCCGACTGCCCCTGGTAGAAGAACGACGTGGGGCGGCCCATCACCAGCCAGGACCACGGGTTCGACATGTACGGGTGCTCGTTGTCGACCGTGTTGATGCCGGTGTGGAAGCCGTAGGCGCTCACGTGGTACTGCCACAGGCTCGCCAGCGAGCTGGGCAGCCAGGACACCGCCTGCTCCGGGTTGTCCAGCGCCCAGGTGCGGTTGTAGGAGTCCGGGGCGCGGAACCAGCCGAACCAGGACGCCAGGTAGACGACGAACGCCACCGGCACCATGGCCAGGAACGCGAACCAGGAGTCGCGCACGAGGGTGCCCGTGGCCCAGCGCCGGACCCCGGCCCGTCGGCGCGCGTCCAGGTCCCACAGCACCGTCAGCAGCCCGAACGCGGCCAGCACGTACAGCCCGGACCACTTGGTGGCGCAGGCCGCACCGAGCGACACCCCGGCCAGCAGCCGGAACGGCCGCCAGCCCAGCCACGGCCCGTACGGCGACAGCGTGCCGCTGCTCAGGCCGGCCGCGACCCTTTCGGCCAGACGTTCTCGGGCCTGGAACCGGTCCGCGAGCAGGAACGCGAACGCGACCAGGATCCAGAACGACAGGAAGACGTCCAGCAGGCTGGTCCGGGAGTGCACGATGGCGTGCCCGTCCACGGCCAGCAGCAGCCCGGCCACGCCACCCAGCAGCGTCGAGCCCAGCAGCCGACGGCCGACGAGCACGACCAGCACCACCGACAGCGTGCCGACGACCGCGGCGGAGAACCGCCAGTAGAACGTGTCGTCGGGGTCGATCTGCATCCCCGCGGCGATCATCCACTTGCCCAGCGGCGGGTGGACGACGAAGTCGGGGGTCCGCTCGAACACGTCGAGGGTGCCGGCGTTGAACAGGTCGTTGGCGTAGGTGTCGTCCTCGCCCTCGGGCACGGCGGTGGGCGACTCCTTGACCGCCAGCTCGTGCCCGACCAGCAGGTAGGAGTAGGCCTGCTTGACGTAGTACGTCTCGTCGAAGACCAGGCTGGGCGGGCGTCCCAGGTTGACGAAGCGCAGGACCCCCGCCAGCAGGCCCATCGCCCCGGCGACGACCCAGGCCCACCACGCCGGGTCGGGGTGGGGCAGGCCCAGCCGCTCGCGCAGGGTCTCGCGCGTCACGGCCCGACCCCGGGCGGGCGAGGGCCCACCGCTGCCGGGGCGGCGCCGCTCCGGGACGGCGGTCGAGGTCACGGTGCCCACGCGCCGATGCTACGGGGGGCCTACGGTCGCCCTGTGCCTGCCGACGACGAACTCGACCTCCCGGCCGTGCCCCAGGCGCCCGAGCACGAGTCGCACGGGCCCGAGTCGCCCGAGCCCGGCTTCGGCTCGGCCGCACCGGGCGGCGTCGTGGTCGTGGCGGCCACCCCGATCGGCGACCCGCACGACGCCAGCCCCCGGCTGCGGCACTGGCTGGCCACGGCCGACGTGATCGCGGCCGAGGACACCCGGCGGCTGCGGCGGCTCACGAGGACCCTGGGTGTCGAGGTCCGGGGTCGGGTGGTCGCCCACCACGAGCACAACGAGACGTCCGACGCGGCCGAGCTGCTCGACGTGGTCCGGGCCGGCCGCAGCGTCCTGGTCGTCACCGACGCGGGCATGCCGACGGTGTCCGACCCCGGGTTCAGGCTGGTGGCCGCCGCGGCGGAGGCCGGTCTGGCCGTCACGGTCGTGCCAGGCCCTTCCGCGGTGCTGGCCGCGCTGGCGGTGTCGGGGCTGCCGACCGACCGGTTCGCCTTCGACGGGTTCCTGCCGCGCAAGCAGGGCGAGCGAGGCCGGGTGCTGGAGGCGCTGCGCACCGAGCCCCGCACGACAGTGCTGTTCGAGGCCCCGCACCGGTTGGCCGACATGCTCACCCATGCCGCCGAGGTCCTGGGCGGGGACCGCCGGGTCGCCGTCTGCCGCGAGCTGACCAAGACCTACGAGGAGGTCCGGCGCGGCACCCTGGCCGAGCTGGCCACCTGGGCCCGCGACGCCACGGTCCTGGGCGAGATCACCGTCGTCCTGGAGGGGGCCCGACCCGGACCCGCGCGGACCGCGGAGGACCTGGTCGCCGTGGTCACCGAACGGGAGCAGGCGGGCCTGCGCACCAAGGAGGCCGTCGCCGAGGTCGCCGCCGAGCACGGCGTCCGCAAGAACGCCCTCTACGACGCGGTCATCGCCGCCCGCCGCCCCTGACCCGACCCACCCGGGCCCGTACCCGCCTCAGCGGACGGGGAAGGCGCGGGTCGTGGCCGCCTTCAGGCCCGGCACCGCGGCCACGCGGACCCGGTACGTGCCGGGGGCCAGCCCGGTCAGCACGACGGGACCGTCGGCCCTGACGCCGCTCCGGCGGACGTCCGACCAGGTCGTGCCCGACAGACGCTGGACCTGCAGGGTCTGGCCCGCCGCCGGCGACACGACGACCGTGGCGCCCCCGCGGCGGGGCAGCACCGACGTCCGGGGCGCGGCGTCGAGGGCGGTCGAGACGCTCGCGGCCGCGTCGTAGTAGCGCGTCCCCCCGGATCGGACCCGGGCCGTCGACCCCGCGCGCAGGTCGACCACCGTGCGGGCCCAGCCGTCGGGGCCGGTGACCAGGCTGGTCGTCGTCGGCGCGGACCCCGGGCGGCTCCGGTCGACGACCACGGGGAGACCGGCCACGGCCCGACCCGTCCGGGTGTCGGTGGCCCGTACCGCGACCGTCAGGGTCGACCGGGACCCGGTGGTCCGCTCCACGTCCAGCCGCGGGGTGACACGGGTCAGGGTGGGCGCGCACCAGAAGCCGAGCTCGCAGGTGGCGCCGAGGGGCTGGACCAGGCCGGCGCCGGACGTGCTGTCCCGCCCGGCAGGTCCGAGGTCCCTGGCGGTCGACGTCAGGGCGGCGGCGACGGCCGAGGCGCTCGCGGTGCCGTCGGAGGCCGCCAGCACCAGGGCGGCGGAGCCGGCGACGTAGGGGGTCGCCATGGACGTCCCGTCGAGCTGGCGGTAGCCGCGGTCGATGGTCGACACCACGCCCGAGCCCGGCGCCACCAGGTCGACCTGGGCGCCCGTGCCGGAGTACGAGGCGACCTGCAGCCCCGGCTGGACGGCCCCGACCCCCAGCACGTCGGGGTACGCGGCCGGGTACTGCACGGGGTTGCCCTGGCGTCGCTCGTTGCCGACGGCGGCCACCACGAGGACGCCCTCGTCGTGCGCGTGGGCCAGCGACCCGGCGAGGACCGAGCTGGGGCGCGGCCCGCCCAGGGACAGGTTGATGACGTCGGCGCCGTTGGCGACGGCCCACAGCACCCCCTCGGCGATGTCGGAGTCCCACCCGGAGCCGTAGCTGTCCAGCACCCGCACGGGCAGGACCACGGCCCCGGGGGCGATCCCGGCGACCCCGGTCCGGTTGCCGGCCGTCGCCGCGACGATGCCGGCCACGTGGGTGCCGTGCCCGTCGGGGTCCGTCCGACCGGTGCGGTCGGGCAACCGGTCGTCGCTGACGGTGTCGGTGCCCGGCAGCACCCGGCCCACCAGGTCGGGGTGCCCGGCGTCCACCCCGGTGTCCAGCACCGCCACCACCACGCCCTCGCCCCGGCTGCCCAGCCAGGCGGCCTCGGCGTCCAACGCCTGCAGGGCCCACTGCTGGGGGCGGACCGGGTCGTCGCTGGGTGCCCCCGGAGCCGCGGTGGCGGGGACCGCCGTCCCGGTGAGAGCGGGCCGCGTCGGGTGCACCGCGGTCGGGCGCCCGGTGGCGGCGCGGCGGCTGTCGAGGTCGACCGCGACGGTCGTGCGGTCCTGCTGCAGGTCGGCCACGACGACCTCGGCCGACTCGGCGTCCGGCACCTCGACCGTGGCCACGCTCAGGCCCTCCGGCCCGTCCTGCAGCGCCAGCACGCGCAGCGGGTCGTCGTCGCTCGCGCCCGAGGAGCCCAGGTGGTCCGCGACGACCTGGGCCGGCGCCGCGACCAGGCTGGGGTCGGTGGCGTCGGGCGCCACGACGGTAGCCGCCGCGCCGGGGGTGGGCAGCGGGCCGACGGCCTGCATCGGCAGCGCCACCGCGACCGCGACCAGCAGCACCCTGGCGACCCTGACCCTCGTGTTGACCACGTGCTGATCATGGTCCACCGGGGGGGGGGCCTCGGCGGCGTGACGTGGACATCCCACCCGACGGCCGCACGCAGGTCACGCCCCGTCCCCGGACGGACGCGCTCGGTGACCACAACGGGGCGCCGAGGTACCGACGCAACGTGCCGTCGAGTCGGTTCACCGATGCCACGACGGCACCCTGCGTCGGGTAGACCGACACAGAGTGCCGTTGCGTCGAAACGGGGCCCATAGGCTGGGGCGATGGAGTTCCGGCGCATCCCCGGTCTGCCCCCGTACGTGTTCACGATCATCGACGGGCTCAAGCAGCAGGCCCGTCGTGAGGGGCGCGACATCGTCGACCTGGGGTTCGGCAACCCCGACATCCCCAGCCCGGAGATCGCCGTGGACAAGCTGGCCGAGGCGGCCCGCAACGCCCGCAACCACCGGTACTCCTCCTCGCGCGGGCTGCCCAAGCTGCGCCAAGCGGTCGCGGCCCGCTACGCCGACCGGTTCGGTGTGCACCTGGACCCCGACACGCAGGTGATCAGCACCATCGGCGCCAAGGAGGGCTTCAGCCACCTGATGTGGGTGCTGCTGCAGGCCGGCGACGCCGCGATCGTCCCCCAGCCCAGCTACCCGATCCACATCTGGGGGCCCTACCTGGCCGGGGCCGACGTGCGCCAGGTCGCCGTCGGCGCCGACCACGACACGGCCGGCGCGCAGTACGTCGACAACGTGATGGCCCAGTGGGAGTACGGCTGGCCGCGGCCGCGCGTCGTCGTGCTGTCGTTCCCGCACAACCCGACCGGAGCCACCGTCGAGCTCGCCGACCTGCAGCGGCTGGTCGACTGGGCCCGTGACAAGGACGTCGTGCTGGTCCACGACTTCGCCTACGCCGACGTCGCGTTCGACGGCTGGCGCCCGCCGTCGATCCTGCAGTGCGACGGCGGCACCGACGTCGCCGTCGAGCTGTACTCGATGACCAAGTCGTTCTCGATGGCCGGCTGGCGGGTGGCGTTCATGCTGGGCCGCGCCGACGTCGTCGCGGCGCTGGCAAAGCTCAAGAGCTTCCTGGACTACGGCACGTTCCAGCCGATCCAGATCGCCGCCACCGTGACCATGAACGAGGCCGCCGACTACCCGGACAAGGTCAGCGAGGTCTACCGCGGCCGTCGGGACGCCCTGGTCGACGGGCTGCAGCGGATCGGCTGGACCGTCCCCCGGCCCAAGGGGTCGATGTTCGTCTGGGCGCCGATCCCCGAGCCGTACCGCACCGAGGGCAGCATCGCCTTCGCCACCCGGCTGGTCACCGACTGCGACGTGGCCACGTCACCCGGGGTGGGGTTCGGGCCCGACGGTGACGGCTACGTCCGCTTCGCCCTGATCGAGAACGAGCACCGGATCGGCCAGGCGGTCCGTTCGATCCGCAAGGGGTTGCCGCTGCTGGGCTGATCGGGTGTGCTCTGCGTGACAAAACCATGACGGGGCGTGCCTGCCGGTGAGATCCTGAGCCGTGCGCTCGACGAGCTCGGCCCCGACGTCGCGGCGGTGGTGGCGCGGGCCCGACGACCCGGTGCT
>JBBSQH010000128.1:0-7234 GCA_038258055.1 Actinomycetales bacterium | reverse complement strand
GGCGGCGCCGGAATAGCCGGGGCTCCGCCCCCCACCCCCGGCCCTCACTCCGATGAGACGGGGAAGGACCTTTCCCGTCGGGACCCCCCAAGAAACAGGCTCTGACCTGCGGATACAGGTTGCATCTGCACTGCACTAACAGTACTATTAGGGGTATCAGAGGAGAGGGGACGCCAATGTCGACCGACGTCGCGTACGAGATCTTGATCGACCGGACCAGGGGCACGACCTGGATCTACCGCAGCGTCCGCGCCGGCGTGTGCGCGCCCTGGACGACTCCGACCATCGTCGCTGACCGCACCGGAGCCGAAGCCGAGGCCCTGCGCTACGGCCTGGTCCGCTCCGGACCCTGGACGAGGTCCACGTTCGAGGACGTCGAGTACGCCCCCGCCGCCCCCGCACTCCCCTGACCTAATAGTACTCATACCGCTAAGAGAGGACACGCCATGACAAAGGCCAAGACCACCGCGCAGCCGACCCAGGTCGAGACGGCGACCGTGCAGCACCTCGACCCCACCACCCTGCTCGTCGACATCAACATCCGGCAGGTCGACCAGGTCGACGACGACTTCGTCGCCAGCATCCGCGACAACGGAGTCCTCGTTCCCATCGTCGCTCAACAGACCCCCGACGGGGTCCGCGTCCGCCTCGGACACCGCCGCACGCTCGCCGCCGTCCGCGCGGGCCTGCCCACCGTCCCGGTCTACCTCCACCCCCAAGTCGACACCACGGAGCAGCAGGCCAGCCAGGCCGCCGAGGTCGAGCGCGTGATCAGCCAGTGGACAGAGAACGAGCACCGGGCGGGCCTGACCCGCAGCGAGCAGGTCCGCGCCGTCGAGCAGCTGGCCGCGTTCGGACTCAGCGCTGCCCAGATCTCACAGCGCACCAAGGCCCAGCGGCCCCAGGTCGACGCCGCCCTCCAGGTGTCACGCTCCGACCTGGCGCTGGCCGCCGCCGACCGTTACGACTTCCTCGACCTCACCCAGGCCGCCGTCATCGCCGAGTTCGAAAACGACCCCGACACAGTCAAGGCCCTGGTCGTCGCCGCCCAGCGGGGCCAGTTCGACCACGCGGCACAGCGGGCCCGCGACGAACGACAGGAGAAGGCCGAGCGGGCCGCCTACGCCGCCACCCTCACCGAGCAGGGCCTGACCGTCATCGACGCGCCGGGTTACGACTCCCCCACCACCCGGCTGTCCAACCTCACCGACGACCCCGACACGCGCACCGCCCTGACCGCCGAAGCCCACCGCGAGTGCCCCGGCCACGCCGTGTTCGTCGGCACCGAGTGGATCTGGAACGTCATCGAGGACGACCAGGCCGACACCGAGACCGACGTCGAGGACCAGGACGACGACGACGTGCACGTGGACGAGGTGGACGACGAGGACGAGGGTCCCGAGCAGGTCCGTGAGCGGGTCCTCGTCGCCGTCCCGGTCTGCACCGCGCCCGCCGAGCACGGACACACGCCCCGGTACGCCAGCCGGGGCGGGGCCGAGCCCGTGGCCGAGAAGACCGAGGAGCAGCGGGAGGCCGCACGGGCCGAGCGACGCGACGTCATCGAGTCCAACAAGGCATGGCGCTCCGCCGAGACGGTCCGTCACGAGTTCCTGGCCACGCTCGCCCAGCGCAAGACCGCCCCCAAGGGCACCGCCGCGTTCCTCGCCGCCAGCCTGGCCCGCCACGGTGACCAGGTCGCGGACGTCAAGGGCAACCACCTGGCCGCAGACCTGCTCGGGGCCACCACTCCCGCCTACGGCCGCTGCAGCGACCTGGCCGCGCTCACCGAGCGCGCCACCGACGGCCGCTGCCTGGTCATCGCCCTGGTGCAGGTCCTCGCCGCACACGAGGCGCACACCCACCTCGCGTCCTGGCGCTCCGCCTCGACCGCTACCACGGCCTACCTCACGTTCCTCAGCGACAACGGGTACGCGCTGTCCGACGTGGAGAAGCGCGCCGTTGCACTCACCACCCCGCCCGGCACCTGAGCCGAGCCGATCGCGGCCACGGTCCCCCGGCTCACGCCGGGGGCCGCGGCCCCTCCGCGCGCCCGGACACCGCTCCCGGGCAGGCTCAGCTGCGGGGGCCCGGGTGTGGGGCGGTCGGCCGGTGGTCTCACCGTCGCCCGGTCGACCGGAGGTCACCACGGCTGGGGCCGGCACCGATGCGCTCTCCGGAGGCACCCCAAGATCCTTCGAACCCGCTCCGCTCGAAGCATCTTGAGGCCCCACCTCCTCCGGCCAGCCCCACCCGTGGTCAGGCTGCGCCTCGCCCGAACGACGGTGAGACCCCACCAGGTCACCGGACTGCCCCACACCCTCCCGACGGAACGCCGGCGCCCTGGGGGCGCCGGAAGAACCGGGGCTCCGCCCCCCACCCCCGGCCCTCACTCCGATGAGCGGGGGAACCACCGCGCGGTGCGCCTGGCGCCCGGCACAAAGCACGTTTGACCTGCGGATACGGGTTGCACTTGGGTAACACTAACAGTACTATTAACCCTATCAGAAGGGAGCGGCCGCCATCGGGTGGGGGGCCTCAGACACCGGAGGTAGGTCATGGTCCGGAAGATCAAGAACAGCAAGAGCCCCGAGGAGCGTCGCGCGGAGGCCGAGGCGTTGCAGGCGTCTATCGCCGCGCAGGTCGAGGCGCTGCGGGAGTCCGAGACGTGGGCGCGGTTCTTGGACTTCGCCGGTTCCTTCCACCACTACAGCATCAACAACCTGCTGCTGATCATGGCTCAGCGGCCCGAGGCCACCCACGTCGCCGGGTACCGCACCTGGCAGAAGCTCAACCGTCAGGTCCGCAAGGGTGAGCGAGGCATCCGCATCTTCGGTGGCCGCGACGTCGTCACCACCGAGGAGGACCAGCACACCGGCGAGGAGACCGAGCACCGCCGCCGCAGGTTCTTCCCGGTCTCCGTGTTCGACATCGCGCAGACCGAGCCGATCGACCCCGACGCCGAGGACCCCAGCGCCATCGCCCACAGGCTCACCGGCGCCGACGAGCTCGGCATCCTGCACGTGGTGAGCGACTACCTCCGCGAGCAAGGCTGGAGCCTGCAGCGCGAGAGCATCCCCGGGCAGACCAACGGCTACACCACTATCGACGGCAGCCGCCGCGTCGTGGTCGACGCCGACCTGTCCCCCGCGCAGGCCGCCAAGACCGCACTGCACGAGGCAGCGCACGTCCTGCTGCACGCCGAGCAGGACCGGGCCGAGTTCGTCGAGCACCGCGGGATTGCCGAGACCGAGGCTGAGTCCGTCGCCTACGTCACCTCTGGCCTCCTCGGTCTGGACACCAGCGACTACAGCATCGGTTACGTGGCCAGCTGGAGCCAGGGAAGCGCCGACCTCATCAAGGACACCGCCGCCCGGGTCCTGCGAGCCGCGCACACCCTGACCGACGCCATCACCGAGACCACCGGGGCCGCCGCCTAACAGTACCAATACCGTTAGTTTAGTACTATTAGAGTCAACGTCGAAGGAGTCCCGATGCGCCACACCCAGGCCAGCCGCACCGCCCAACCCACAACCCCGCCCCCTACCAACCCGAGCGGCATCGACCTGAGCGGCGGTGGGTACGACGAGGACGACCGCTGCCGCGCCTGCGGGGAGCACATCGCCGAGCCTCACGCCCCCGGCTGCCCGGCCGACGCCGACGCCGAGGAGTAGCGAGCCACCCCGGGGGGAGCCCCTCCTTCCGGGGTGGGCCGCCCGCTCTGGGCGTGGCTGGGGCCGGCCGTCACGCCGGTCCGTGACGATGGACCCGCAACTTGGCGGGTATCAGTACCATTGTCGCTCCATTGAGCGGGTGTTAGCGTCAACGGTACTAACAGAGTCACCGGCGGCTGTGGGCGTCAGACACGACGACAGCAGCCAGCCGCACGAGTAGCCGGACACCGGACCCGAACCGCTGCCCACCTGGAGGCACTACGCATGACCCCGAAGGTGTTCGCCCTGTGCAACCAGAAGGGCGGGGTGGGGAAGTCCACCACCACGTTCCACCTGGCCCGTGCCGCGATCCTGGCCGGACGCCGGGTGCTGGCCGTCGACCTCGACCCGCAGGGGAACCTGACCAGCGTCGCGGCCGCCGACCCCGTGGAGGAGGACCAGGCCGGCGTGGCCGACGTGCTGAGCACGCGAGCCCCAGAGACCATCCGCGACGTGATCGTCGCCGGGCTGTGGCCCGGGCTGGACGTCGTACCGACGTCGGGGGAGACCCTGGGCTACGTCCGCGACGAGCTCGTGATCGCCGGGGCCGGCCGAGAGGTCAGGCTGCGCAAAGCACTGACCGATGTCAGCGACGACTACGACCTGGTCCTCATCGACTGCGCGCCCGCGCTGGACCAGCTCACCATCAACGGGCTGAGCGCCGCCGACGGCGTCGTGGTCGTCACCCAGTCCAAGTTGTGGAGCGCCAACGGCCTCGCGCACCTGCTGGCCACGGTCGACAGCGTCCGGGAGCACTACAACGCTGCGTTGACCGTCGCCGGCGTCGTGATCAACCAGCACGAGGAACGTACGGTCGGCGGCCGCCACTGGTACGACGAGCTGTGCCGGGCGGCCGAGGCGCGATCGCTGACGGTCCTCACCCCACCGGTGCCCAAGCGGGCGGCCATCGCCGACGCGACCGAGGCCGCCCGAGGACTGGACGAGTGGGGCACGCCCGACGCGGCCGCGCTCGGGACGATCTACGCCGACTACCTGCACCAACTGGAAGGAACCGCAGCATGAGTGGACGCCCTGCACCCCGAAAGTCGAGCCTGGCCGGGTCCACGCCCGTCAGCCCCGCCGCCACGGACGTAGCCACAGCCCCGCCCGCGGCCGCGGCGGACGTCGCTACCGTACCCTCGGGGGAGACGGCCACCGCGCCAGCACCCGCGGTGGTCACCAAGGCGAAGAAGTACCCGCCCAAGGTGTCCTTCTACCAAGATCCTGAGGACACGGCCCGGGTGCGCGGCGCGATCCTGCACACCATGACCACCGAGGGCTCCCGCAACCTCAGCCAGTTCATCAACCGGGCCGTCATGGCCGAGGTCGCTCGGCTCGAGGCCAAGTACAACCACGGCGAACCGTTCGCACCCGTCGGCGCCAAGGAGCTACCGCAGGGTCGACCGATGGGGGAGTAGTCCCCGGTCGTCTCGCACTTGTCCCGTCGCCTGCTGCACCGGCGGCACCACTAACAGGGTTAACAGAGCATCAACCATCAGGGTCAACAACTAACAGGGTTAACAGAGGCGCAACGCGCCGAAGGGGGCACGGCATGAGCGAGCAGACCAGCCGGACCGACGCCAGGACACGCGAGGACGTCCTCGCCGACGCCGTCCGGGTTCTCACCGAGGCTGCCCGCCTCACCCGGCCTGTCTACGCCCCGGCATCCCCAGGGCAGGCCGCTGACCTGGTCTACGAGGCCTCGTCGTCCACCGTGGGACCGGACGGGCAGCAGTCGGCACGCGACGTCCAGGACGTCCGCCGGTACGTCGAGACGGGGCAACGTGAGCCTGAGGACTTCGCCGAGTTCGTCGCCCAGGTCCTGGTCGCCGCGGCCGCCAACGTCGGGGGAGTGGAGACCGTGCTCGCCGGACGGCCAGGCTCGTGGGAGGCCGCCGCCGTCCGCCAGCTCCTCGTGGGCACCGTGGGCAGCGACGGGGAGTATCTGCTCGAGCACCGCACCGAGCCCGTCGTCGTGCGGGTGTTCGTCGAGGAGATCCTGAACGACCTGGGGGTGTGGGACCGCTACGACGAGGCTCTGCGAGTCCTCAGTGACCGCGCGGCGGTCCTCGACGTGGACGCGCCCGAGCAGGACGAGCTCGCCGCGGCGGAGGAGAGGCTGGAGCAGGACCGGCAGCGGACCTGGGCCGAGTACGGCGAGGCCCTGCGTGCCCGCATCGAAGCGGCCGCCGCGGCACGGCCTGACCTGCGCGTGCCGGTGGAGGTCGTTGTGGACCTGGTCACCCTGCGCGGCCCAGATGAGCTGACCGGCAACGGCTGGCTCACGATCGAGGACGAGCTGCTGCAGGCGGCTATCGAGCAGACCCCGCAGCCCCAGGCCCCCGCCCTGCCGCCGAGCGGGGCGTGACATGCCGCTCTGGACCGCCGGCATCGCCGTCCTCCTCGCCGTCGGCGTCTGGGCGGTCCTGACGTTCGGACAATCCAGCTGCTACCGCAGGTCGCGGGCCGATGTCGTCACCTACGTGGGAGCGGGGCTGCTGGTCCTCGCCGCCGGTGGCTTCACCCTGGCCACGATCTAGGGCATCGGTCGGTGCAGACGTGAGCCCTCGCCCGCCGGAGGTGCCTGGGTTCCCGGGCCCGAGCAGGGGGGACACGCTGCGACTGATGTGGTGGGCCGAACGAGGCTTCGTGCACGGGGCCAGCAAGGGCCGTCCCTGGTCGCGGGGGTACTCGGCGTTCCTGGCGTTGATGTGGTGGCCGGCCTTGCCGGTGCTGCTGGTGGGGCAGTGGTGGGCCCTGCGCCGCGAGAGCGCCCGCTACTACTTCACCCCGGCCCATGACGCGGTCCTGGCCCTGGTCGCCAGTCCCGCCGGCTGGCACGTGTCCGAGCACTACACGGCCGAGCCGGGAGCCGGTCGAGGCCGAGCACTGCGGGAGGCGCTGGTGCCGCTGCTGCTGGCCGAGGCCGACCGCCACGCCGTCAGCGTCTACGGCACGGCCGCGACGCGGGCCCTGGCACGGCAGTACGCCGAGCAGCTGCCCGGGGTCGTCGACGTCGGGAGAGGCTTCTACCGCGGCCGGCGCCTGCAGCGACTTCCGTCGCCCCGGTGAGCGACACTCACCCGCCATGAGCCTGCAGATTGAGCGAGACGGCGCCGTGGAGGTCCTGCACGAGGGCCGCTGGCTGCGCGGCCGGCTGCTGCACACCTACCGCCAGTCCAACGGCCGCTGGCGCGGCATCGTCCGCTACACCGCCGGCGTGGGCGAGCAGTACGAACAGGGCCGCGACCAGGACGAACTTCGGGCGGCGACGGGCCCGACAGGGCCCCTCGCGCGGCACTGACGCGGTCACTCACGCGAGCTGGTGGGGCATTCAAGCCCCCTGCACCTGCGCTGATCGGCGTTGACACCACTTAGCCCACCTCGGCGTTCGAGACCTGAGAGTGGGAGTCTCATCTGGCCCCACCGTGGCGGGGCGGATTCCAGTCATCGTTGCAGCACGACCGTGTGAGCGGTCGACGGTATCGGAGGCGGCGAGGGCGTCAGGTGCGGTGCAATGAGCT
>JBBSQH010000127.1:0-7886 GCA_038258055.1 Actinomycetales bacterium | reverse complement strand
GCACCACCGCCCCCCCACCGCGCCCGGGATGAGGATCTCGCCGCTGGTCGCGCCGTAGGCGATCACGTTGCCGCCGATGATGTTGCGCGGGGTGTTGACGCGGGTGCCGCGGTGCGGGCGGACCACGATCCGCCCGCCCGACAGGCCCTTGCCGACGTAGTCGTTGGCGTCGCCCCACAGCCGCAGCGTCACGCCCCGGGGCAGGAACGCCCCCAGCGACTGCCCGGCCGAGCCGGTCAGGGTGACGTCGATGGTGTCCGGCGGCAGGCCCTGCTCGCCGTGGCGGAGGGTGACCTCGTGGCCGAGCATGGTGCCGACGGTCCGGTTGATGTTGCGGACCGGCACGCTGATGCGGACGGGCTCCCCCCGCTCCAGGGCGTCGCCGGACATCTGGATCAGGGTCTGGTCCAGCGCCTTCTCCAGGCCGTGGTCCTGGGCCACGGTGCGGTGCCGCGGCGCGTCGGGCGCGATGCCCGACGGTGCGTGCAGCACCGGCGACAGGTCGAGCCCGTCCGCCTTCCAGTGCTCGACCGCCTTGCGGGTGTCGAGCAGGTCGACGCGGCCCACCGCCTCCTCGATCGAGCGCAGGCCCAGCGAGGCCAGGTGCTCGCGCACCTCGGTGGCGACGTAGCGGAAGAACGTCTCGACGAACTCGGGCTTGCCGGTGAACTTGGCCCGCAGCTCCGGGTTCATCGTGGCCACGCCCACCGGGCAGGTGTTGAGGTGGCAGACGCGCATCATGACGCAGCCGGACACGATGAGCGGCGCGGTGGAGAAGCCGTACTCCTCGGCGCCGAGCAGCGCCGCCACGACCACGTCCCGGCCGGTCTTCATCGCTCCGTCGACCTGCACCGTGATGCGGTCGCGCAGGCCGTTGAGCATGAGCGTCTGCTGGGTCTCGGCCAGGCCGAGCTCCCACGGCGCCCCGGCGTGCTTGAGGCTCGTCAGCGGTGAGGCGCCCGTGCCGCCGTCGTGCCCGGACACCAGCACGACGTCCGCGTGGGCCTTGGACACCCCGGCCGCGACCGTCCCGACGCCGATCTCGCTGACGAGCTTGACGTGGATGCGCGCCTGCGGGTTGGCGTTCTTGAGGTCGTGGATCAGCTGGGCCAGGTCCTCGATGGAGTAGATGTCGTGGTGCGGCGGCGGGCTGATCAGGCCGACGCCCGGGGTGGAGTGCCGGATCTCGGCGATCAGGGGGTACACCTTGTGCCCGGGCAGCTGGCCGCCCTCGCCGGGCTTGGCCCCCTGCGCCATCTTGATCTGGATGTCCGTGGCGTGGGTCAGGTACATGCTCGTCACGCCGAACCGGCCCGAGGCGACCTGCTTGACCGAGCTGCGGCGCTCCGGGTCGAGCAGCCGCTCCACGGCCTCGCCGCCCTCACCGGTGTTGGACCGTCCGCCCACGCGGTTCATGCCGATGGCGACGGTCTCGTGCGCCTCGGGGCTGATGGAGCCGAAGCTCATGGCGCCCGTGGCGAACCGCGTCATGATCGCCTCGACGCTCTCGACCTCGTCCAGCGGGACCGGGCCGGAGCCGGCCTCCTTGAGCTCGAACAGCCCGCGGAGGGTGCCCAGGCGCTGGGACCGCTCGTCGACCGAGCGGGTGTATTCGCGGTAGACGTCGTAGCGCTGGGCGCGCGTGGCGTGCTGGAGCCGGAACACCGTCTCGGGGTCGAACAGGTGGATCTCGCCGTCGCGGCGCCACTGGTACTCCCCGCCCTGGGCGAGCAGGCGCGAGCCGTTGCGCCCCTCCGGCGGGTAGGCGACGGCGTGACGTCGCGACACCTCCTCGGCGACGACGTCGATGCTGATGCCGCCGAGCTGGCTGGTGGTGCCGGTGAAGTACCGGTCGACGAGCTCCTGGCCCAGGCCGAGGGCCTCGAAGACCTGCGCGCCGCGGTAGCTGGCGACCGTGCTGATGCCCATCTTGGACATCACCTTGAGGACGCCCTTGCCGAGGGCCTTGATGAGGTTGCGGACCGCGACGCCGGGGTCGGTGTCGCCCAGGGCGCCGCGCCGGACCAGGTCCTCGACGGACTCCATGGCCAGGTACGGGTTGATGGCCGCGGCGCCGTAGCCGACCAGCAGTGCGCAGTGGTGCACCTCGCGGACGTCGCCGGTCTCCACCAGCAGGCCCACCAGGGTGCGGGTGCGGTGCCGGATCAGGTGGTGGTGGACCGCGGCGGTCAGCAGCAGCGACGGGATGGGGGCCAGCTCGGCGGTGGAGTCCCGGTCGGACAGCACGACGAACTGGGCGCCGTCGGCGATGGCGCGGTCGACCTCCTCGCAGATCTCCTCCAGCCGGGACTCCAGGCCCGGGCCGCCGTCGGCGACCCGGTACAGGCCCCGGACCACGACGGTCGCGGGACGGCCGTCGTCGGTCTCGATGTGGACGATCTTGGCCAGGTCGTCGTTGTCGATCACCGGGAACGGCAGCACGACCATGCGGGAGTGCTCCGGCGTGGCCCCGAGGATGTTGAGCTCGGGCCCCATCGACCCGCGCAGGCTCGTCACGAGCTCCTCGCGGATCGCGTCCAGCGGCGGGTTGGTGACCTGCGCGAACAGCTGGGTGAAGTAGTCGAAGAGCAGCCGGGGACGCGTCGACAGCACCGCGGGCGGCGTGTCGGTGCCCATGGACCCGATCGGCTCCGCGGCGTTGGACGCCATCGGGGCGAGCAGCAGCCGGAGCTCCTCCTCGGTGTAGCCGAACGTCTGCTGCCGACGGGTGACCGACGCCGCGGGGTGCACGACGTGGACGCGCTCCGGCAGCTCCTTCAGGTCGATGCGGTTCTCGGCGAGCCAGGTGGCGTACGGCTGCTCGGCGGCCAGCTCGGCCTTGACCTCGGCGTCGTCGATGATGCGGCCCTGGCCGGTGTCGACCAGCAGCATCCGGCCCGGCTGCAGCCGGCCCTTGCGGACCACGCGGTCGGGCTCGATGTCCAGCACGCCGGACTCGCTGGCCATCACGACCAGGCCGTCGGTCGTGGTCCAGTAGCGCGCAGGGCGCAGGCCGTTGCGGTCCAGCACGGCCCCGATGACGGTGCCGTCGGTGAACGTGACCGAGGCGGGTCCGTCCCAGGGCTCCATGATGTCGGAGTGGTAGTCGTAGAACGCCTTGCGTGAGGCGTCCATCTCGGTGTGGTTCTCCCACGCCTCCGGGATCATCATGAGGACCGCGTGGGGCAGGGTGCGCCCGCCCAGGTGCAGCAGCTCCAGCACCTCGTCGAAGCTGGCGGAGTCCGAGGCGCCGACGGAGTTGATCGGGAACAGCCGCTCGAGGTCGCCGGGGATGACGTCGCTGGCCAGCGTCGACTCGCGCGCGCGCATCCAGTTGCGGTTGCCGCGGACGGTGTTGATCTCGCCGTTGTGGGCGATGAGCCGGAACGGGTGGGCCAACGGCCACGACGGGAACGTGTTGGTGGAGAACCGGCTGTGGACCAGCGCGAGCTCCGTGGCGAAGCGGCGGTCGGACAGGTCGGGGAAGAACGGCTCCAGCTGACCGGTCGTCAGCATGCCCTTGTAGACCAGGGTCCGGCAGGACAGCGACGGGAAGTACACGCCGTGGTCGTTCTCCAGGCGCTTGCGCGCGCAGAACGCGAACCGGTCCAGCGCCACCCCGGTCAGGCCCTCGGCGGGCCCGCCGGCGGTCGGCACCAGGAAGACCTGGCGGAAGACGGGCATGAACGACCGGGCGGTCGGGCCGACGAGCTCGGCCGCGACGGGGACGTCGCGCCAGCCCAGGACGGACAGGCCCTCCTGCTCGGCCACCGTGACGACGGCGGCCACCGCGAGGGCCTGCTCGTCGGCCTGGGTCGGCAGGAACGCCGTGCCCACGACGTAGGAGCCGGCGGCGGGCAGCCGCATCCCCCGCTCGGCGGCGACCTCGCGCAGGAACCGGTCCGGGACCTGGGTGAGGATGCCGGCCCCGTCACCGGTGTCGGGCTCGGCGCCGACGGCGCCGCGGTGGTCGAGGTTGCGCAACGCCGTCAGGGCGTGCTCGACGATGTCGTGCCCGGCCGTGCCGCGCAGCGTGGCGACGAACGCCACCCCGCACGCGTCGTGCTCGGCGCTGGGGTCGTACAACCCCTCGTGGGGCCGCGGCGCGAACCGCTGGAAGGCCGACGTGGTCATGCTCACCGTCCGGTCTGTGCTGAAGGGGCTGCGAGGCTGCTGCGCCAGGTGGCTGGCAGGGTGCTGCCAGGTTGCCCGGGCAGGGTGGTGCCGTCAGGGGGCGGAGGTTCCAGGGTACGCACGGGCGCCCGGTGTCCTGACGCCGTGACCGGGGGCCGGACGGACGAGCCGTCCCGGCCCTGCCGGAGGGTGCGGGAGGGGATCAGCGCCTCGGGGTGCGGACGCCCTCGGCCAGCCGCTGCGCGAGCTCACCCGCACCGGCCGGCCCGCCGGGACCGCCGTCGGCTCCGCTGAGCGCACGGACCAGGGCCGAGCCGACGATGACGCCGTCGGAGAAGGCCGCGACCTCGCCGGCCTGCTCGGGCGTCGACACGCCGAGCCCGACGCACACCCGGCTCGCCCCGGCGTCGCGGGTCCGTCGGACCAGGTCCGCCGCGCCCCCGCCGACCGTCGTCCGCTCGCCGGTCACCCCCATGGTCGAGGCCGCGTAGGTGAACCCGGTGCTGGCCCGGGCGGTCATCTCGATCCGTTCCGTCGAGCTGGAGGGCGCGACCAGGAACACGCGCTCGAGGTCGTGGGCGTCGCTGGCCGCGAGCCAGTCCCCCGCCTCGTCGGGTGTGAGGTCAGGCGTGATGACCCCGGTGCCGCCCGCCTGCACCAGCCGGGCCGCGAAGGCGTCGACCCCGGTGCGGGCCACGGGGTTCCAGTACGTCATCACCAGCACGGCGGTGTCGGGGCTGGCCTCGGTCACGGCGCGGACCGCGGTGAACGTGTCCGCGAGCCGGGTGCCCTGCCGCAGCGCCTGGTCGGCGGCGGCGGCGATGACCGGTCCGTCCATGACGGGGTCGGAGTAGGGGACGCCGATCTCGAGCACGTCGCAGCCACCGCGGGCGATGGCGACCATGGCCTCGATGGACGTGTCCAGGTCCGGGTAGCCGACGGGCAGGTAGCCGACCAGGGCCGCCCGGCCCTCGGCCACCGCGGCGTCGACCGCCGCGGCGGCCTTCACCCTCGACGTCCTGACCGTGCGCGCGCCGACCAGGTGCGGGTCACAGGGCGAACCACTCGGCGGCGGTGGCGACGTCCTTGTCCCCGCGCCCGGAGAAGTTGACCAGGACCAGGCCGTCGGGGCCGAGCCGCTTGCCCTCGCGCAGCGCCCCGGCCAGGCCGTGGGCCGTCTCGATGGCGGGGATGATGCCCTCGGTCCGGCACATCAGCTGGAACGCGTCCATCGCCTCGGTGTCGGTGACGGGCTCGTAGCGGGCCCGGCCGGTGGCGTGCAGCCAGGCATGCTCGGGGCCGACGCCGGGGTAGTCCAGCCCGGCGGAGATGGAGTGGCTCTCGGTGGTCTGGCCGTCGTCGTCCTGCAGCAGGAAGCTGCGGGTGCCGTGCAGCACGCCGGGGGCGCCGCCGCTGATCGAGCTGGCGTGGCGGCCGGTGTCGATGCCGTCGCCGCCGGCCTCCAGGCCGAGCAGCTCGACCTGGGGGTCGTCGAGGAACGCGTGGAAGATGCCGATGGCGTTGCTGCCGCCGCCGACGCACGCGGCGACGACGTCGGGCAGCCGGCCGTACTCGTTCAGGACCTGCTCGCGGGCCTCGACGCCGATCACCCGGTGCAGGTCACGGACCAGCGTGGGGAACGGGTGCGGGCCCGCGACGGTGCCCAGCAGGTAGTGGGTGTCGGCGACGTTGGTGACCCAGTCGCGCATGGCCTCGTTGATGGCGTCCTTGAGGGTCCGCGAGCCCGAGGTGACCGGGACGACGGTGGCGCCGAGCAGGTGCATGCGCGCGACGTTGAGCGCCTGGCGCTCGGTGTCCTTCTCGCCCATGTAGACCACGCACTCCAGGCCCATGAGGGCGGCGGCGGTCGCGGTGGCGACGCCGTGCTGGCCGGCGCCGGTCTCGGCGATGACGCGGGTCTTGCCCATGCGCTTGGTGAGCAGCGCCTGACCCAGCACGTTGTTGATCTTGTGGCTGCCGGTGTGGTTGAGGTCCTCGCGCTTGAGCAGGACCGTCGCGCCGCCCGCGTGCTCGGCGAACCGCTTCGCGTTGGTGATCGGGCTGGGCCGACCCGTGTAGCTGCGCTGCAGCTCGTCCAGCTCGGCCGTGAAGGCGGGGTCGACCCGGGCGGACTGCCAGGCGGCGTCGAGCTCCTCGAGGGCGGCGACGAGCGCCTCAGGGACGAACCGGCCGCCGAACTCGCCGAAGTACGGGCCCACGGCGTCCTGCAGCCGGGTCGGGCTGGTGGCCTCGGCCAGGTCGCCGGCGACACCGCCGTCCAGGTCCCCGGTCAGGGGCGCGGACGCGTCGTGCGTGGTGGTCACGGGCGGGCCACCCGCAGGCTGGGGTGGGACCCGGCCGCGACCAGGTCGGCGACGGCACGGCGGGGGTCGGGCTGGCGCACGAGGGTCTCCCCCACGAGGACGGCGTCGGCGCCGGCGCGGGCGTAGTCCATGACGTCGTGGGGACCACGGACGCCGGACTCGGCGATGCGCACGATGCCGTCGGGGATGAGCGGGGACAGCCGGGCGAAGTTGGCCCGGTCGACCTCGAGGGTGCGCAGGTCGCGGGCGTTGACGCCGATGACCTTGGCGCCGGCGTCGACGGCGCGGGCGATCTCCTCGCCGTCGTGGACCTCCACCAGGGGGCACATGCCGAGGGACGTGATGCGCTCGACCAGCGACACCAGGGCGGGCTGGGTGAGCGCCATGACCATGAGCAGCACCATGTCCGCACCCGCGGCCCGGGCCTCCCACACCTGGTACGGCGTGACGACGAAGTCCTTGCGGATGACGGGCACGTCGACGGCGGCCGAGACGAGCTTGAGGTCGTCGATCGACCCGCCGAAGCGCCGGCCCTCGGTGAGGACGCTGATGACGCTGGCCCCGCCCGCGGCGTACTCCGACGCCAGTGCGGCGGGGTCGGCGATCGGGGCGATGTCGCCCTTGCTGGGGCTCGCGCGCTTGACCTCGGCGATGACCTTGACGCCCTGGTGCGCGGTCAGCGCACCCAGGGCGTTACGAGCCGAGGGAACACGCATGGCGCGTTCCTTGATGACCTCAAGAGGCACGTCGGCCTCACGAATGGCGACGTCTTCTCTGACGCCGTCGAGAATGCTGTGGAGCACGCTCACGTCCGCCTCCCTCACCCTGTGCGGTGCGAGCGATCGTACGCGGGATGAGGTGCTGGTCCTGACCACGGGCTCGTGGCCGGGAACCCGACGGCCTTCTCGGGCGTTGCGGCACCTCGGTGCCGGCAGGGCTCAACCCGGGGCGAGGAAGGCGAACCCGGGCAGGTTCCGCAGCACCCAGTAGGCGACGACGACAGCCAGGAACGTCCACACCACCCAGGACGCGAGCGGGGCGCCACGGGGGCTTCCCGTGGCGACCCGGTAGGTCCACTGCACCCAGTAGGCGAGCAGCACCGGCAGCAGGACGAAGCCGAGCGGGTTCATCCAGAACGCGTCGACCACGTCACCGTCGGTCAGGTGGTGCAGCATCCGCATCGTGCCGCAGCCGGGGCACCACAGGCCGGTGAGGGCCAGGAACGGGCAGCTCGGGTAGTGGCCGGCCTCGTTGGGGTCGACCCGGTTGAGCAGCGCCAGCCCCGCGACCGCGACCGACGCGGCGACGGCCGGGCCGACGAGGGTGCGACCGAGCACGTGCTCGAGCCGGGCCGCCCGCGGGGGGGCGGGGGGCCCGGGCGACGTGCGGGTCACGGGGGCGCGGGGCACGGGGGGGGCGTCTCAGCCG
>JBBSQH010000126.1:0-8005 GCA_038258055.1 Actinomycetales bacterium | reverse complement strand
TCCTAGGGTACGCGGCTGACGCCGTGCGACCAAACCGGCAGGACGCCGGGCGCGGTGGCGATGGTGACGCCGGTGGCTCAGCCGCTCTGACGGCTGCGACCGCGGCTGCGTCCGCCCCCGCGTCCGCCGCTGTCGCCGGGACCGCCACCGGAGCCACCCGTGCCGGCTCCCGCGGCCGCCGGGGCCTCGTTGCCGGCCCCGACGGGCTCGGAGTGGGTGATGACGCCGCGGCCGGCGCAGTGCTCGCACGGGGTGCTGAAGGACTCCAGCAGCCCGGAGCCCACCCGCTTGCGCGTCAGCTGCACCAGCCCGAGCGAGGTGACCTCGGCGACCTGGTGCTTGGTGCGGTCCCGGCCCAGGCACTCCACCAGCCGCCGGAGCACGAGGTTGCGGTTGCTCTCCAGCACCATGTCGATGAAGTCGACGACGATGATGCCGCCGATGTCGCGCAGCCGGAGCTGGCGGACGATCTCCTCGGCGGCCTCGAGGTTGTTCCGCGTGACGGTCTCCTCGAGGTTGCCGCCGTTGCCGGTGTACTTGCCGGTGTTGACGTCGACGACCGTCATGGCCTCGGTGCGGTCGATGACCAGGGAGCCGCCGGAGGGCAGCCAGACCTTGCGGTCGAGCGCCTTGGCGATCTGCTCGTCGATGCGGTGGTGCACGAACAGGTCCTGCTCGGCGCCGGCCTCGGGCGCCCAGCGGGTCATCCGCTCGGCCAGGTCGGGCGCGACGTGGCGGACGTACCCGTCGAGGGTGTCCCAGGTGTCGTCGCCGGAGACCAGCAGCCGCGTGAAGTCCTCGTTGAAGACGTCCCGGACGACCTTGATGGCCAGGTCGGGCTCGCTGTACAGGCGCGCCGGGGCCTGGACGGCCTTGCTCTTGGCCTCGATGTCCTCCCACTGCGCCTTCAGGCGGGCGACGTCGCGCTCGAGCTCGGCCTCGCTCGCGCCCTCGGCTGCGGTGCGCACGATCACGCCCGCGTCCTCCGGCACGACGCGGCGCAGCACCTTCTTGAGGCGGGTGCGCTCGTTCTCGGGCAGCTTGCGGCTGATGCCGGTCATGGACGAGCCGGGGACGTAGACCAGGTAGCGGCCGGGCAGCGAGATCTGGGCGGTGAGCCGGGCACCCTTGTGCCCGATCGGGTCCTTGGACACCTGGGCCAGGACCGGGTCGCCGGGCTTGAGGGCGTCCTCGATCTTGCGCGAGGAGCCGCCGGTCATGCCGAACGCGTCCCAGTTGACCTCGCCGGCGTACAGCACGGCGTTGCGGCCGCGGCCGATGTCGACGAAGGCCGCCTCCATGCTCGGCAGCACGTTCTGGACCTTGCCCAGGTAGACGTTGCCGATCATGGACTGCTGGCTGGCCCGGGTGACGTGGTGCTCGACCAGCACGCCGTCCTCGAGCACGGCGATCTCCGTGCGGTCCTCGCCCTCGCGCACCAGCAGGGTGCGGTCGACGCTCTCGCGCCGGGTGAGGAACTCCGCCTCGGTGATGACGGTGCGCTTGCGGGAGGTGCTGCGCCCGTCCTTGCGGCGCTGGCGCTTGGCCTCCAGGCGGGTCGAGCCCTTGAGCTTGGTGACCTCGTCCGCGCGCGACTCCCGGATCCGGACCACGGTGCCGGGCGGGTCGTCCGGGTCGACGCTCAGGTCGGCGTCGCCCCCACCGGAACGACGGCGACGGCGACGGCGGCGACGCGAGGAGCGCGAGCCGCCGGCGTCGTCCGTGTCGTCCTCGTCCTCGTCGTCGGAGGCGTCCGAGGAGTCCTCGGCGGAGCTGTCGTCCGCGTCCTGGTCCTGCCGGCCGGCGTCGGGGCCGGTGCTGTCGTCCTCGGCCTGGTCCGGGTCGCCGGAGGAGCTCCGGCCGCGGCCACCACGACGGCGGCGCGAACGCCCGCCGCGACGGGGTCGGCCGCCGTCCTCGGTGTCGTCGTCCCCCTCCTCGGTGGAGGCGTCGGCGGAGGTGTCGGCGTCGGACCGGTCGGTCTCGTCGGGCTCCTGGGCCCGGTCGCCACGGTCGGAGACGGCTGTCGTGGCGCCCGCGTCGGCGCCCTCGCCGGCGGTCGCCTCCTCGGTCGGGGCGTCGGTCTCGGGCGTGGCCTGCTTGGCGCGGGCCCGGCTGCGGGAGCGACGGGCGGGCTTCTCGGCCGGGGTCTCGTCGGTACGGCTGTCGTCGGTACGGCTGTCGTCGTCAGTGACCCCGGTGCCTCCCGGGGTCCCTTCAGCGTCGGTGACCACAGGCAGGTCGGGGAGCACCGGCCCGGTGGCGTCGTCCGTGCCGGTCCGGCCGCGCCCGCGTCGGGTGCGACCGCCGCGGCTGCGGGGGGCAGGGGCGTCGTCGTCACCGGACGGCGCGTCGGTGCGCACCGGCGGGGGGAGCAGCTCGTCGAGGTCCGGCACCGGGGGTGCGGCGAAGATGTCGGCGACGGGGGGCCCGGCGGCCGCGGTCGCACGGCGGCGGGGGCGCCGGGTGGTCGCGGGGCCGCTGGAGGCGGTCGCGAACAGGACGGCGGAGCCGTCGTCCGAGGAGGTGGTGCCGGGCTGCGACTCCGGCGGCGTCTCGGGCTCGGCCTGGGTCGAGGACTCGACGACGTCCTCCTCGACGACCTCGGGCTCGACCTCCTCCGGCGTGGCGGCGGCCGGCGTGACCTCGGCGACGACCGCGTCGGCGGGCGCCTCGACGACCGTGGTCGGCGGGGTCTCGGCCGCGGGCGGCCCGGCCGGCCGGGACGCGGCGCGACGGCGTCTGGGCTTGGTCGTGGCCGCGGGCGCCTCGTCGGAGGCGGGGGCGCTGGTCTGGTCTTCTTCGAGCACTGGTGCTCCTCTTCGACCCCTCCCGTTCGCATCCCCGGGTGGAGCGGTTGTCGTGCGACCCGCGGGCCGCACGGAAGTCCGTGGTCGTCGCCTCGGTCCTGGTCGGCGCATACCTGCCGGCGACTGACGCCCGGACGGGTCGCGCCCGATCACGACGGGCGACGCGGTCGGCGGTCCGATGCGGGACCTACCTCTCCGACTCGGCAGTATGTCACGGTCCGAGCCGTGCGGACCGCAGGCTCAGGCGTCAGCGCCGAACCAGATGTCGATCTCGCGGGCGGAGGAGTCCGCGGAGTCGCTGCCGTGGACGATGTTCTGCTGCACCTTGAGGCCCCAGTCGCGGCCCAGGTCGCCGCGGATGGTGCCCGGCGCGGCGGTCGTGGGGTTGGTGGCCCCGGCCAGGCTCCGGAAGCCCTCGACGACACCGTGACCCTCGACGACGGCCGCGACGACGGGGCCGGAGGACATGAACTCCACCAGCGGGCCGTAGAAGGGCTTGCCCTCGTGCTCGGCGTAGTGGGCGGCGAGCTGGTCCTCACGAGCGGTGAGCATGCGCAGGTCGACGACGCGGTACCCCTTGGCCTCGATGCGGCGCAGCACCTCGCCGGTGAGGCCGCGGCGGACCCCGTCCGGCTTGACGATGACGAGGGTGCGGTCGGGCGCGTCGGTCTCAGGCTGGGTCACCCGGGCAGCCTAACCACCGGCCGGGGCTGCTCCGGCGCGCTCCCGGTCGATCCGGGTGCCGATGACCACGGCGGCCACCCACAGCCCGGCGAACAGCAGCCCCACCCCGATCATCGTGGGGACGACAACCCCGGTCGCCACGACCGCCACCTGCAGCACCGAGCCGACCCAGTACCCGCCGGGTCGCCCGAGCACGCCCGAGGCCAGCACCAGCACCACGGCCAGCACGACGCCGCCCCCGACGGCCTGGGCCGTGCTCAGGCCGGACAGGTCCTTGGCCACGAGCGACGCGAAGACGACCACCAGCGCCTCGAACACCAGCACGGTGGCGGCCATGGCGCGCTTGGGGTCACGCACGGGCGGGGCCTCCCCCCTCGCCGGCCTCGTCCCCGTCGGTGCCCTCGTCGGTGCTCTCGTCCCAGTAGTCGTCGTGCTCCTCGCGGACCACCCAGGGGTCGTCCAGCAGGGCGCTGTCCTCCGGCGGGGCGTAGGGGTCGGCGACTACCGGGCGCTCGTCGCGCTCGTCGTGCAGGTCGTCGCGGACCCCGAGCCGGGCCAGCTCGTCCAGCTCGTCGTCGAGGTGCTCCAGCCGGTCGGCGTCCACACCCAGCACACGGGCCTCGGTGTCCTCGGCGACCGCGGACACGCCCCGGCTGGTCGTGTCGACCGCGAGCGAGTCCGGCGCCTGCGCCCCCAGCATGCTGCGCGCCTCTGCGACCAGGTAGATCGACCCGGTCACGACCACGCCGGCCGCCACGTCGTCGCCCCCGGTGCCCGTCTCCGCCGCAGCGAGGGCGGTGTCGATGGCGTCGGCCAGGTCGGGGCGCACGTGCACCCGCTCCTCCCCGAACACGCCGTGGGCCAGGTCGGCCAGCTCGTCGACCGGCATGGCGCGCCCGGAGCGCGGCGTCGTGACGACGACCTCGGTGAGCACGGGCTCGAGCTGCTCGAGGATGGCCTCGGCGTCCTTGTCGGCCATCACCCCGACCACGCCGACGAGGCGGGTCCCGGGGAACGCCTCCCGCAGGCCGTCGGCCGCGGCGGCCGCACCAGCAGGGTTGTGCGCCGCGTCCACGACGACCAGCGGCCCCCGACGCACGGCTTCCAACCGGCCCGGGGAGTCCACGTGGGCGAACGCGTCCCGCACCAGGTCCGGGTCCAGGCCCGTGCCTGCGTGGCCGCCGGAGCCGAGGAACGCCTCGACCGCCGCAGCGGCGACCGCGGCGTTGCGGGCCTGGTGGGCCCCGTGCAGCGGCAGGTAGACGTCCTCCGCCCCCCCGACCAGGCCCTTCAGGGTGAGCCGCTGGCCGCCGACGGCCACGTCACGGGACAGCACGCCGAACTCGATGCCCTCGCGGGCCACGACGGACCCGGTCTCCACCGAGCGCCTCATGAGCACCTCGGCCACCTCGAGCGGCTGCTCGGCGGTGACGAGGACGGAACCCTCCTTGACGATGCCGGCCTTCTGCTCGGCGATGGCGACCAGCCCGTGACCGAGCCAGCGCTCGTGGTCCAGGGCGATCGGGGTCACGACGGCCACGGTGGCGTCGGCGACGTTGGTGGAGTCCCAGGTGCCGCCGAGGCCGACCTCGACGACGGCCACGTCGACCGGGGCGTCGGCGAACACCGCGAACGCCATGACCGTGAGCACCTCGAAGAACGACAGCCGAGGCCCGCCCTCGGCCTGCGAGCGCTCGTCCACCAGCTGCACGTAGGGCGCGATGTCGTCCCAGGCGGCGACGAACCGTTCGTCGTCCAGCCGGAGCCCGTCCACGGTGATGCGCTCGCCGACGTGGTCCAGGTGGGGCGAGGTGAACCGGCCGGTGCGCAGCCCGTGCTCACGCAGCAGGCGGTCGACCATCCGCGCCGTGGACGTCTTGCCGTTGGTGCCGGGGACGTGCACGACCGGGTAGCTGCGCTGCGGGTCGCCGAGGATCTCCAGCACCGAACGCACCCGGTCCAGCGACGGCTGGGGGCTGTGCTCGGGGGCGCGGTCGAGGATCTCGGCCTGCACCTGCAGGAAGCGGGGGTTGTGGCCTGGGGGGACGACTGTCACCCCTCCAGTATCAGGGGAGGTCGGGGGCGACGACGACGGCACGGCCGCCGGCGGCGTCGACCTCGGCGCTCACCCGCAGCAGCGAGGCGGGGACACCGCGCTCGACGAGGGCCGCCACCACCGCGTCCGCGCGAGCCGTCGCCAGCGCCGCCGACACGTCGGGGTCCGGGCCGGGCTCCGCGGTGCCGTGGACCAGGGCCGGGGCGGCCCCGGGCGTCAGCAGGACGTCCAGGACGGGCTGCAACGCGTCCGTCCCGGCCTGGTCGAGGACTGCTCCGACCGCGAACACCACGGTCGTCTCGGGCACCGGCTCGGCGTCGGTGGCGACGGGCGCGGGCGGCGGGACGGCGGGGGGGCTCGGGGCCGACGGGACCGTGGGAGGGGCGGCCGTTGCAGGGGCGACCGCCTCGACGGGGCCGCGGTCGGGGCCGGCGCCCTCCGACCCGGCGACGGCCAGCTGTCCGGCCACGAGCGTTGCCAGCGCCAGCACCCCGGTCGTCACCACGGGCCAGCGTCGCCGGTTGCGCGGCACGTGGTAGCGGACCTCGCGCGCCGCACCCGGATCACCCACCGCGTGGTCTCCTCGTCGTCAGGGGCGGCACACGCTACGGCAGCACCGGACGACCGCCCGTCCCCAGCGGGGACGGGCGGTCGTCGGTGAGCGTCGGGTCAGGCCCGCTGCAGGCGCGCCTTGACCAGCGACGGTCGCAGCCCCACGGCGTCGAAGGCCTGCTGGAACGCCTTGAGGGCGTCGACCGAACGCCCCAGGTCCAGCAGCCGGTCGCCCAGGTCACGCCAGGCCTGGGCGGCCTGACGGGTGGCCGACATCATGGCCAGGGTGTCCGCCGCCCGGCGGTACTCGGCCTCGGCGCCGTCGTGGTCACCGGTCGCGGCCAGCGCCTCGCCCAGCACGGTCCGCGCCACGCAGCCCTCGATCCTCGGGGTGTCGCCCAGGACCGACAGCGCGGTCTCGGCCGCCCGCCGGGCCTCCTCGGGCTCGCCCTGGCTCAGGTGTGCCGACGCCCGGATCCGGTACCAGTAGGCGAGGTCCACCTCGCTGCCCATCTTCTCCAGCGGGTCGTGGATGGCGCTGAGCAGCGCGACGGACTCCTCGACCCCCGAGCTCTCGGACATGAGCAGGAGCGAGGCCAGCAGCAGCTTGAGCCGGTGGTAGTCGCGGGTGTCGGGGCCCTCGGACAGGAAGGCCACGGCGCGACGGGCGTGGTGCAGGGCCCGCTCGACGTGACCGCTCTCCTCGGCGGCCACGGCCGCGTTCCAGTGCAGGCTGCCCTGCCCGACCCGGCTGCCCGCGTTCTCGGCGTCGGCCAGCATGCCCTCGGCCAGGTGCTGGGCGTACAGCAGGTCACCCCGCTCGATGTGGATGCCGACCAGGGTGGCCGCGAGCCGCAGGTGCTCGTCGGTCCCCGCGGCCCCCAGCCGGGCGGAGGCCGCCACGGCCGCAGCCCCGGTGTCGGCGGCCTGGTTGAGGTCGCCGGCCTGGCTGAGGCACTGCAGCAGCAGCATGCCCGTGTCGGCCACGGACACCGCGGCGTCCCCGGTCAGGGCCCGCGTGTGCAGCGGCTCCAGCGTGGCGAAGGCGGCCTCGAGACCACCGGCGCGCTCCTGCGAGCGCGCCAGCACCAGCAGGGCCTCGTCGTGCAGCCGTCGCGGCGCCCCCCGGGTGGCGATCACGGCCCGGGCCCGGGTCTCGGCCTCGGGCAGGTCGTTCACGGCCAGCGCGTGGCGGGCGTGCTCCAGCTCCAGCTCCGGGACCCGTTCCTCCGGGGCCGCGCTGCCGTAGCGCAGGAAGTGGGCGGACACGTCCAGCCGGTGGGCCAGCTTGGCCAGCACCGTCTCGCTGGGCGTGCGCTTGCCCGACTCGATGAGCGACAGGTAGCTGGGGGACAGGTCGTCACCCGCGAGCTCCGTCTGCGAGATGCGTCGGTCCTCGCGAACCGCCCGCAGCCTCTCCCCGAGGTCGCTCGTCGCCTCGTCCGTCATGGGCCCTCCTGGAGCTCGTTTCTCCCGGCCAGGTCGCCCGGCCTGTGGAAATTGTGCTGTGACAGTAGCGCCCGAACCTGTGACTGAGCCATGCTTCCCCCGAACGCCACCCCACCACTCCGCACCGTGTCCATCCGAGCACCCTCGATCACGAAAGAGGCGACATGCCCTCGAAGCCCGCCCGCGCTCTCTCCGCCATCGCTCTCGCCGCGGCCGTCGCCGCCGGCGCCTGGACCGTCTCCGCCGCCGCCTCGTCCTCGACCGGGGAGACCTACGGCCCCGGCCCGCTGTGCTGCATCACCTGAGCCGCCGCACCTGAGCCGGACCGCCGGGCCGGACCACCTGAGCCGGACCACCTGAACGCAACACGTCGAGCCGCCCCGGGGCGGCCCGGGCGGGTCCTCGTGGTGGGGGGGGGGTTCGGTCAGGCCCGGCGGTGCTGGACCCCCGCCCC
>JBBSQH010000125.1:0-8049 GCA_038258055.1 Actinomycetales bacterium | reverse complement strand
AGGGGGGCCGGTTCGGGCGGGTGTTCTCCGAGCAGACCACCAACCCGATGCGCCGCGACCGCCCCGTCGCGTTCGACGTGTCCGCGATCGGGGACGGGGAGACCGACCTGCAGGCCGCGATCCTCCTCGCCTGCTGGTCGACCGGGTTCGGGACCATCAACGTCGCCAACGCCCTCGCCGACGCCGGCCTCGAGCCCCGCCGGCACTACTTCGTCGTCCTGGACGAGCTGTGGCGGGCGCTGCGCGCGGGGCGGGGGATCGTGGACCGGGTCGACGCCCTGACCCGCCTGAACCGCCAGCGCGGCGTGGGCATGGCGATGGTCTCCCACACCATGAGCGACCTCCTGGCCCTGCCGACGGAGAAGGACCGGATGAAGGCGCGCGGGTTCGTCGAGCGCGCCGGCATGGTCATCTGCGGCGGCCTGCCCGCCGCGGAGATCCCCATGCTGACCTCCGCGGTCGGCATGTCCCGCGCCGAGCGCAGCCTCGTGACGAGCTGGACGACGCCGCCGGCGTGGGACTCCACCCTCGGTGACGCGGGTGCACCTCCTGGGCAGGGCAAGTTCCTCATCAAGGTCGGCGGGCGTCCCGGTATCCCCGTCCAGGTCGCGCTGACCTCGGTCGAGGGCGGCCTGAACGACACCAACAAGAAGTGGCACGACGTCGACCCCGCCGACGTCATCGGCGACGCCCTCGACGTCGACGTCGCGAGCGGGGCCGGGCGCATCGACCTGGACGCCGTGGACAACCCCATCGTGTCCACAGAGACGATCGACCTCGCCGCCGGCGACCAGCTCGTACAGTCCCTGGACGACCAGGACGCAGAACCCGCCTTGGCTCAAACCCCGGGTCGGGTGTCGCCGGCGGTGTCACCGTGAGCGCGTCGACGAAGCGGTCCTCTACCGCCTACGCCGGCGAGACGGCCCTGCTGTGGGTCGGCGTCCTCGGCGCGGGCCTGCTCACCGGTGTCGTGGCCGGGGCCGCGCACCTCGGGCACCGCCTCGACGGCACGGGGGTCGACCTGCCGCGCAACCCGTTCAGCGTCGTGTTCGGCGTCCTGGGCGGGACCATCCCGTGGACCCCAGCGGCGACCTGGGTCGCGGCCGGCCTGGTAGCACTAATGGTGGTGCTGCTGGCGTCAGTGGCGCTGCTGTGGTGGCGTCGCGGGCGCGGCCGGGTGGCCGTGGACCGGGCCGCCCCGCACCTTGCGCGCGGCTCCGCGCTCCGCCCGGTGGGCCGTCAGGGCGCCACGGCGACCGCGGCCCGCCTCGGCGTTGCGGGCTCGCCCGGTCTGCCGCTCGGGCAGTCGCTCAACGGGCAGCCGTTGTTCTCTTCCTGGGAGGACAACGCCGTAGACATCTGGGGCCCCCGGACCGGCAAGACCACCGCCCGCGCGATCCCCGCAGTGCTTGCTGCTCCTGGGGCGGTGTTGGCGACGTCGAACAAGCGGGACCTGGTCGACGCCACCCGCGACCCCCGCGCCGAGCACGGGCCGGTGTGGGTGTTCGACCCCCAGGGCATCGCCGAGCAGGAACCGACGTGGTGGTGGAACCCGCTGACGTATGTCACCGATGAGGTGAAGGCCTCGATCCTGGCTGACCTGTTCGCCACCGCGTCCCGCGACCCAGGGGCCCGCACCGACGCGTACTTCGACGCCGCGGCCCGCGAGCTCATGGCCGGCCTGGTCCTCGCGGCCGCGGTCGACCGGCGGCCGCTGACGCAGGTCTACCTCTGGTTGACCGACCCCACCGACGACGAGCCCGTCGTCCTGCTCCGGCAGGCCGGCTACCCGCTCCCCGCCGCCGCGGTGTCCGGGGTAGTCAACGCCCCGGACAAGCAGCGGGCCGGGGTCTACGGCACCGCCCAGCAGCAGGCCTCCTTCATGACCAACCGACAGGCCATGGCCTGGGTCACCGACGACCCCACCACCCTCGGAAACTTGGGCGGCACCGGCGCGGACCTCGGCGCGCTGAGCGCGCGGGCCCGGACGCAGTTCTCGCCCGAGGAGTTCGTGCGGACCTCCGGCACGCTGTACTCGCTGTCCAAGGAGGGCCGCGGCTCCGCCGGCCCGCTCGTCACCGCCCTCACCGTGGCGGTGACCGAGGCCGCCGAGCAGCTGGCCATCCGCTCCGCCGGCGGACGCCTCGCGGTGCCGCTGGTCGCGGTCCTCGACGAGGCCGCCAACGTGTGCCGGTGGCGCGAGCTGCCCAACCTCTACTCCCACTACGGAAGCCGGGGGATCGTGATGATGACGATCCTGCAGTCCTGGTCCCAAGGGGTCGAGGTGTGGGGCCGTGACGGCATGCGCAAGCTCTGGTCCGCGGCCAACGTCAAGGTCTACGGCGGCGGCGTCAGCGAGGTCGAGTTCCTCTCCGAGCTGTCCCAGCTCATCGGGGAGTACGACGTCCACCAGCTCTCCACCTCCCACGGCAAGGGCGGCCGCTCCACCAGCCGCTCCATCCGCCGCGAACGAGTCCTCGACGTCTCCGACCTCGGCTCCCTACCCCGAGGCCGCGCCCTGCTCATCGCCTCCGGCATCGCCCCCACCCTCATCAAGACCACGCCCTGGATGACCGGACCCCACGCCCACCAGGTCCGCGCGTCGCTCGCCGCGCACGACCCGGCCGAACGCGCCCACCTCCAGGCGAGCAGCTGATGCCGACCACCCCCGACCTCAACGTCGACGATGTCGACGCGGACGAGCTCCCGGACGACGAGTGGGACGACGTCGACCCCGAGGACGACCCGACGGGCACTCACGAGGACACCGGCGAGGAGGCACCCGAGCCGTACTTCCCGAACGTCGACGTCTTCGTGCGTGAGTTCCTGGCCCCGACCTACCGCCGATCCCTGGAAGGCAGCCACCGGGTGTGGTGCGCCGAGTGGTGGCGCCACGCCGAAGCGATCAACCGCCTCGAGTCTCTCTGGCGGGCCTGGGAGCACCTCCGTCTGGACCCCGCCACCGGCATGAGCATCTGGTGGCGCGACCACGCCGACCACCACATGCCCGCCCTCCTCTCACCAGACGGACCCTTCAAGGGCTGCGGCAGCAACCGCGGACACCAACCACGCGCCGACGCGCTGCCGGTGTCACCCGCCCTGTCCGGACTCTTCTGGTGATCACGCCCGGCCGCGACCGGCCGCTAGCCCGCGACAACTGATGCCACCGAAGTTAAGAACGTCCAGCCCGCACATGGCTACGCTTCCAGCGTGGTGGACTCGACGCAACCGAAAGATTTGACGGTCTTCTACGTCGGTGCAGCATTGCTGCTTGCGGCCGTGGTGGTCGGCTTCTTTCCGCTGAGTGTGGAGACACTCAGCTCACCCGTAAACTGCGGAACCGCCGTCGACCCGTCGCGAAGTTTCGACGCTGGCTACTGTTATCCGATGGTGGACTACGTCCGACTCGCAGGCGTGGTGATGGCAGTCGGGAGCGTCCTGGTTATGGCAGCAGGGGTACTCCGCGGTAGTCGGGCCAGAACACACCTACCCAAACCGTCAGCTGACCGACCATAAACCGCGGCATCAGCATCCCGCGCGCTTGCACCCCCACTCACGTCAACACACCGCGACAGGCACGCCTCAACGTGGCAGTTGCCTGCCCACAGATTACGCCTCTCCAGCCTGGGAGTTTGGGTCGAGACGGGCTCCCAGGGGGGCCAAAAGAGACGATCTCACCGCACCGGCGGCTCAGCAAGCCTTCCATAATGGGCTTGTCGCGCGGCTCTAGGCCGGTTGCTAGGTACGGCTCCCGCTCAGTGCCATAACCGTAATCGATTAGTGCCCCCCCTATGGATCCTCCGCATCGAAGCGCTGTCTGAGTGCGACTCACCTGATGGCGTCCGAGGTAGGCGACGTGCTGAAGTAACAAGCCCTGTCCCTGGAACGCTGTGGCAGGCGACCCGACGCCGCCGTAATCTCCTCTGCCCGCTCGCGCTCTCGTACGATCGCAGCGGCTGCCGCGACCAAAGGCGTTGGCCGCCGCTTCTTTCTCCATGGCTCTAGGTCGGTGGACCGAGACTTTCAGACGCAGGAGGCCACCTTCAGGGCAGCGGTTCGTGCCGGGTCCCTGCTTGTGTCTGGTGCGCGCGGCCAGCGTGGCTGCTGCGTTCGGGTGACGGGGTCGGGGTCGGGTTCAGGCTGTCCGGTTTGTCCTCTTGACCTGGCGTGACTTGGCGGGTGATTGTTCTGCTCCCACTGGGTCCGGACGTTGTCGCCTGGCGGGTTCCGAGGTCGACTCGGGGGTTGGTAGTCGTGGGGGTCGGACTCCCTCTGCCCGTTCGGTTGGGGGCGCCTGGTGCGTCTGTGATGCTCGGCGCACGAGGGTGAGTTTGTCATGTCTGCACGCATGTCTGCAGGTCGCGGGACCGGTTCGGACGGTTCCGGGGGAGTAGTGCCGATCACGTCCGCGTTGAGCGGGAGCGGCCCGGGGACGCCATGGTGGGTGCCGGACGTGGGTCGGATCTGGTGCTCGGACACGATGCGACCTATCGCCGCGTCGGTTGCGGTCGCGATGGCGACGGTACTGGCGGTGACGCTGGTCCCAGACCCGGCGATGGCCAATCCAGTCACTCCGGAAACCGGGAACGGGATAGGTAGCGGACAGACCCCGTTCCAGTTCGGTCCCGACGCCACCGAGGCCGGTGAGCTGGTCGCCGACGACGAGGTCGGCGCCGTCGTCCAGGCCCGCGCCACGGGTCGGCGAGTGGAGGTTCTGTCGCTGCGGACAGAGACGTCACGCACGTGGGTGAACGCTGATGGGACGTGGACCACGGAGGACGCGGCCGGCCCGGTCCGCTTCGTCGACGACGCGGGGGTGTGGCAGGACATCGACCTGGACTTCGAGGTCGTCGAGGGCACCGACGGGGCCGCCGACGTGGTCGCACCCGAGCAGCACGCCCTGGGCCTGACTCTGCCCGGCGGTGACGGCATCGACGCGCCGGTTTTGGGTGAGGTCAGTGAGGTCGTGGGCGGAACTGCGGCGGATGGCACCGTCGAGGTGCAGGCCCTGGCCCCGATCAGTGAGCCGTCGGGGGAGCAAGTGCAGATCGGCTGGCCCGGCGCTCTGCCCGAACCGGTCCTAGACGGACCCACCGCCACCTATGAGGACGTCACCACGGGGGTGGACTTGCAGGTGCAGGCCACCACCGTCGGCTATGAGACCTTCATGATCCTCGACGACCGGCCCGCCCCCGGTGAGACGGTTTCCTGGGCGCTGCCGCTGACGCTGGACGGCGCCATTGCGGTCGAGCGTGCTGACGGAGCCATCGAATTCGTTTCCACCGGCACCATCGAGGGTGGCGTCCCGGCCGGTGAGGTCGTGTCCGTGCTGCCGCCCGCGCACGCGTGGGACGCGCAGCTGGACCCGGTCGGGCAGGTCCCGACCCGCTACTCCGACGTCTCGATGACCCTCACCGAGCTCACCGACGGTACGCCGGCCGTGCTGGTGACCCCGGACCAGGCCTGGCTGCTGGACCCGGCGACAGAGTTCCCGGTCACGGTCGACCCCTCTTACGCGTCGGTGAACCAGGGCTTCACCGCGGACACCTACGTGCAGTCCGACACCGGCAGCATCGTTCACGGTGGCAAGGACGAGCTCCGGGTCGGCACCTACAACGGCGGCGGCGCGGTTGCGCGGTCTTACCTTGCGGTGCCGTCGACGGGGCTGATCGGCAAAACGATCATGTACGCCGAGGTCAACCTGTACGAGACGTACTCCTACTCCTGCACCGCCCGCGGGTGGGAGGTCTGGTCCGCCGGTGCGTTCAGTGAGTCCAGCACCACCTGGGCCAACCGGCCCGCGTTCAGCACCCGTTACGGCACCTCCACCCAGACCAAGGGCTACTCCAGCTCTTGCGCCGCCGGCCGCGTCACCGCGAACGTGACCGGTCTCGCGCAATCCTGGGCAGCGCAGACCACCGGGTCCACGAAGTACCTCGGCATGAAGGCGGCGAGCGAGACCGACTCTTTGGGCTGGAAGAAGTTCCGGTCCCGCGAGTCCACCACCCCGCCGCTTTTCATATACACCTACAACCGCGCCCCTGCGGTGCCTTCCCCTACGACCAACTCCGGAGTTCTCTACTCCGGCACCACGTATGCCGCCACTCGCACCCCCTCGCTGACGTCCAAGCCGACCGACGCCGACGCCAACACCGTCAAGGTCGACTACCAGGTCCATTCCTCCACCGCCGGGACCGCGGCGAGCCTGCTGGCTTCCTGCTCGAGCCCGCTGGTGGCGTCCGGCACGAACGCCTACTGCGTCAGCCCGACCCTGCCCGACGACACCCGGGTGTACGTCCGGGCCAAAGCCGTCGACCAGGTCGGTGCCAGCAGCGCCTGGAGCGGCTGGTACTCCTTCGTCGTCACCACCACGATCCCGCTGGCCCCCACCATCACGTGCCCGGGCTACGCCAGCGGCTCGTGGACCACCACAGCGCCCACCGCGAACCTGTCGTGCACGGTCACCGGCGCCGGCCCCACGTCGGGGACCGCGGGTCAGGCCTCACCAGGCTGGATTCGGTACTCCGTCGACGGCGGGGCAGAGCAGCGTGTCCAGATCACCCCCTCGAGCAGCACGACCACCTCGAAGATCACCGTCACCGTGCCCCGCACCCCGAACGGACGTCACACGCACGCGGCGAGGACGGAGTCCCGCTCAGGCAAGACCTCCGGGTGGATTACCTGGCAGGCCGGGTGGGGCACCGACGTCACGATGGCCAGCCCTCGCCCCGGAGCGGCCGGTGACAGCACGGCCACCGTCACCACCGACGGGGTCGTTATCGATGCCTCCGCTCCGCCGTTCACGTCCCAGGCCGTCGCTCCTACGGCGAAGATCCAGTGGCGGGTGGCCGGCGACACGGCCCGCGGGTGGACGAACGCCCCGGTCGCGGCCACCGCGCTGAACCCGGTGACCGGGGGTGTCGGCACCGACGCGCGCGTCACGGGGCAGCTGAAGACCGCGGCCCTGGTCAGTGACCCCGCCAGCGGCAACACGCTCAACGCCCGTATCCCTGTCGCGCTGCAGGTGAGGGTCTGCTTCGTCTACGGCACCGCGGAGAACTGCGCCGACACCGGTGGTGACGTCACCCGTGTCCCGCACGCTTTTGGCAACGGCTACCCCGTGACCGAGGCCGGCCCCGGGCAGGTCGCGCAGTGGACAGGGGAGTTCTCCACCAGCGCCACCGACATCTCCGTCCCCGGGTACAGCGGTGACCTGTCGATCGCCCGCACCCACGCCAGCTACGCCGAGGCCGGCAGCAGCGCGGACGTCGTCACCGGCGTGTTCGGGCCCGGGTGGACGGCGAACTTCGACGGCCCCGACGCGGGCGTCGCCGGTGACGAGCTCATCGACTCGACCACCTACGACGGCACCCTGGTCCTGTTCACCGAAGACGACACCCCCCTGATGTGGCGCCAGGGCGCCAGCCGCCGCACCACCGCTCCCTTCGCGTCCGGGACGTGGGTGCCGGTGGACGAGGACACCCGCGCCTCCGGTGCCGTCCTGAAGATCGCGACGACCGGCGCGGCAACGCCGACGTCGGGTGGGGCGTTCACCCCGGCCACCGCGACCATCACCCTCGAAGACGGCACCGTCACCACGTTCGAGACGAAGACCGCCGTCACGACGGGGGAGATGCTGTGGCTGCCCAAAACGGTCAGCGAGCCCGGGGTCGGTGACACCACCTACACCCGCGACACCACCTCGGGGCGGATCCTGCGGATCCTCGCGCCCGCCGCACCCGGGGTGAGCTGCCCCACCTACCCGGCGGCGCTAGTCCCCGGCTGCCGCGCCCTGCACTTCACCTACACCGACGTCGACCCCTCCACCACCGTCACCACGATGCGCTTGACCACGGCCGAGGCCGAGCTGTTCGACCCGGCCACCAACGGCATGCGACGGATCCCGGTCGCGACCTACACCTACGACACCACCAGCCAGCGTCGCCTCATCAGCGTCACCGACCCCCGACGCACCCCGGCCCTGACCACCCGGTACACCTACGCCACCCCCCAGTCGGGCCAGCCTGCGATCCCCGCGGGCATGACGCT
>JBBSQH010000124.1:0-8093 GCA_038258055.1 Actinomycetales bacterium | reverse complement strand
GGTGCCGCTGCGCGCGGCGCGGCCGTCGACCGTGGCGGCACCGCGACCGCGACGTCCGACGACGACGATCGCGGCGACCGCGGCCAGCACCAGCAGGCCGACCAGGACGTACACCGCGGGCTGCACGCCCGGGCCGGCCGCGGCCTCGTCCTCGCCCGCGACAGCGGGCTGCGTCGCGGCCTGGGTCGGGGCGGCGGCGGGGTCGTCGACCGCGCCGGGCGCCGGCTCGGCCCCTTCGGCGGCGCCCTCGGCCGCGGCCAGCTGCGGGTCCGGGCCCTCGGTCGGGGCGACCCAGCCGGCCGGCGCCGCGGTCACCTCGCCGTCGTAGGAGAACGCGTACGACCCCTCGACCACGTCACCGTCGGAGGCGACGCTCTTGTACTGCACCGTGTAGTCGCCCTGGGCGGGCCAGTGCGCGACCGCGAGGTCGACCGGGAAGCCGGTGCTGTAGTAGACGGGCTCCCAGACGTCGTCGACCAGGTTGAACTCCTGGACGGGTGTGCCGAGCGGGAACGGCTCGCCGTGGTTCCAGCCGTCGTCGACGCGGGTACCGTCCGGGGCCGTGACCGTGAAGTACGCGAACGGTGCCGGCGCCTCGGTGAACACCAGTGACACGTCGGCCATCGGCTCGCCGATCCGGGCCCCCTCCACGGGCGTGGACTCCTCCGCCACCAGCATGCCGTGCGCGGCGGCGGGGGCTGCTGTGAGCAGGCCACCCACCAGCGCGGCCGCCAGGGCGAGCAGGATCGCTACCGGGCGACGCCGGCGGCGGGGGCAATCGTCATCGATCGGCACCGACGCAGTATCAGGGGCGATCGGCCGGGCGGGCAAACAAAGGCGGCCGAGCCCGCGCGATCAGACCCGCCACCGCTGCACCAGCTCGTCCATCAACCGGTCGTGGTGCGCGTCGACCTGCCGGCGCCCCGGGTCCTCGTCGTGCCAGGCCACGATCTCGCGGGCACCCTGCTCGAACGGGACCCGGCAGACGAACTCCGGGGCCAGCTCCTTCACCTTGGTGTTGTCGAACACCATCGAGTGCGCCTTGTCCCCCAGCAGGCCGGCCCCCCATCCCTCGTCGACCGCGGCGATCGCGTCGGAGGGCACGTGGACGATCCGGGCCTCGACCCCGGCGGCCGCAGCCAACGCGTGCGCGACCTGGTCCCAGGTCAGGAAGTCGTCGGAGGTGACGTGGAACGCCTCCCCCAGCGCGCGCGGGTGACCCAGCAGGGGCACGAACCCGCGGGCGAAGTCGGTGTGGTGGGTGAGCGTCCACAGCGACGTGCCGTCGCCGTGCACCACCACCTCGGCGCCGCGCCGCATCCGCTCGACGAACGTCCACCCGGCGTCGAACGGCACGAGCGTGCGGTCGTAGGTGTGCGACGGCCGGACGATCGTCATGGGCAGACCCGTGTCGCGGTAGGCCCGGACCAGCAGGTCCTCGCACGCGATCTTGTCCCGGCTGTAGGCCCAGAACGGGTTGCGCAACGGGGTCGACTCCCGGACCGGGAGACGCGCCGGCGGCGTCTGGTAGGCCGAGGCGGAGCTGATGAACACGTACTGCCCGGTGCGGCCGGTGAAGAGGTCGAGGCTGGTCCGGACGTGGTCGGGGGTGAAGGCGACCCAGTCGACGACGACGTCGAACTCCCGGTCGCCGAGCGCCGACCGGACCGACGCGGGGTCCCGGACGTCGGCGACCACCTGCTCGACGTCGTCGGGGACGGCCCGGGCCGAGGTCGACCCGCGGTTGAGCAGGGTGACCTCGAGGCCGCGCTCGGCGGCGAGCGCCGTGCTGGCCGAGCTGATGACACCGCTGCCGCCGATGAACAGGACCTTCAGGGCCGTCACGGGGTGCTCCCTCCGTCGTGGTCGCCAGGTGCGACGCCACGACTGTGCCCGACGCCGCCGCCGCCGGCACGCAGCGGCGGCGCGTCCCGGCTCAGCCCAGCTCGAACCGGTCGAGCACCCAGGCTCCGGCGTCGGGGTCGTCCAGGTCGTAGACCCAGGTCGTGACCTCGCCCGCCTCGCTGTCCAGCAGCGTGAACGCCGCGTACTGGTTGCCCCACAGGAACGGCAGCGGCGTCCCGTCCTCGGCGAGCAGCGGCCGGACGGTGGGCACGACCGGCTCCAGACCGCCGGGGTTGCCCTGGGCCAGGTACTGCGAGGAGTCCCACGGCGCCCCGGGCACGTGCCGGCTGCGCCCGCTCAGCGGGTGGTACGCGCCGTAGGAGTTCCCGGTGTTGGACGACTCGAGGAAGTTGGTCCCGCCCTCGGTCCGGAACCGGTTCCACAGGTGGCTGTGCCCGTTGTAGACCAGGTCGACCCCGGCCTCGGTCAGCAGCGGCTGCAGGTCGGTCAGCAGGACGTTGTCCTCCAGCGGGTACTCGTAGCGGACCCCGACGACCTCGCCGTCGGCATCGGTCTCCTCGATCCGCACCGGGTCGGCGAACGCCGGCCCGACGTTGTCGCCCAGGCCCTGCGGGCCCTCGTGGAGCATGACGACGGTGTGCTCGGCGCGGCGGAACTCGGGACTGGCGAGCTCGGCCTGAAGCCACTCGTACTGCTCGCTGCCGCGGTCGATCGCCTCGAAGACGAACTCGCCGTACCCCTGCACCATCGGGTCGTCCAGCGAGGCCGCGGACTCCTGGTAGCGCGAGGACGCCGTCCGGGCCGCGGGGTCGGCCTGGTTGGCCGTGCCGCGCCAGATCCGGGTCGAGTACAGCGAGATCAGCCGGATGTTGCCGACCGTGGTCGCGTAGTACGTCTCCCCGCCGGACCGGCTCTCCGGCAGGGTGAAGATCTCCTCGTAGGTGCCGGTCGAGAACGAGTTGTCCTCCAGCCACTGATCCCGCACGACCGGGTCGCCGGTCGGGTTCACCTCGGCGGCGACCTCGGCGTAGGCGGCCTCGGCCACCTCGCGCGGGACCGGGGCGTTGTAGCTGGTGCCGATCGACGTCATGCCGTCCACCCGGCCCTGCACCTCGTGGTTGCCGACGGCCGGGTACAGCGGCGCGTTCTGGATGATGGGCGCGCCGACGTAGGTGCGGCCGTCGGTGGCGACCCGCCCGGCGTGGCCCTGCAGCACCGGGAAGAACGCGCTGCCGCGGGTGTCGTCGAACCACTCCGAGGCCCGGTCGGGCTGGTTGACCAGGTCGCCGGCGAAGAACACCGCGTCCAGGTCGCCGACCGTCTGCGCCGCGACCTGCAGGTTGGCGGGGGTGTTGACCATGGCCTGGTGGTCGCTGGTCAGCAGCACCCGCTGGCCCTCGTCGGGGGCGGCGGCCGGGGCCAGGGTGTAGGTGTCGGACGCGGCGAAGTCCGAGCCCTGGGCGGACACCACGCGGTACGGGGTGTCCCCGCGCAGACCACGCACGACGGCCTCGTGGCGGTGCACGTCACGGCGGACGATGCCGTCGGCCGCGGCCGGGCGCGAGCCCGCCGGCACCTGCGAGGCGGCGTCCTCCACGGTGCGGCTCAGCGGCGCGCTGCTCGCCCGGTGCACCCGGATGCCGGCCGGCGGGCGGCCCCGGAAGGCGGCGGTGGCCAGCTGCGCGTCGGTCAGCCGGTCGACCCCCGCTCCGCTCAGCACGACGTGACGCGAGCCGGGGAACTCGGTCATCCAGGCCACGGTGACCCCGCTGGTCGTGGGGCTCTGCAGGAACGGGTCGGTCAGCAGCGGCAGGTCACCGGCGACGGCGACCGAGAACCCGGTGGCCGGGACGGTCGTCGCGGTCGGGGACGCGACGGCCAGCGGGACAGTCAGGGCGAGGGCGGCGACGGCGGACAGGCCGACGGCGGCGGGGCGTGCGGGCACGGGGATGCTCCTGGGTCGGGGGGCAGGACCCGTGAACGCTCGCCGACCCCGGTGAACAGCCGGCCGCCGCCAGGTGAGCGGCGGCCGAACATCGCGTGAGGGCCCTTCAGCGGATGCCGCTGCGCGCGAACCCCTGCACGAAGTACCGCTGGAACACCAGGAACAGCACGACCATGGGCATGACGTTGATGAGCGCGAACGCCATCGTCGCGCCGTAGTCCGCGCCGAACTGCCCCTGCAGGAACAGCAGCCCGATCGGCAGGGTGAAGAGCTCGTTCTCGCGCAGTGCGATCAACGGCCAGGCGAAGTCGTTCCAGGTCTGCAGCAGGCTCATGAAGAACAGCACCGCCAGCAACGGCTTGGACAGCGGCAGCACGATGCTGCGGAACACCCGCCAGTGCCCGGCGCCGTCGATCCGGGCGGCCTCGATCAGCTCGCGCGGGATGCTGAGCATGAACTGCCGGGCCAGGAACACCCCGAACGCGGACGCGGCCGTGGGCAGGATGACCGCCCAGTAGGTGCCGTACAGCCCGGTCGAGGTGATGATCCGGAACAGCGACACCATGATCACCTGGACCGGGATCATCAGGGTCGACAGCGACAGCAGGAACAGCGCGCCGGACCCGCGGAACCGCAGGTGCGCGAACGCGTAGCCGGCCAGCATGCTCACGGTCACCGTCAGCAGGGACGTGACCAGCGCGATCGCCACGGAGTTGCCGAACCAGGTCAGCACCGGGAACCCGTCGAGCACCCGCTGGAAGTTGGACAGCGTCAGCTCGCGCGGCCACAGCCGCAGCTCGCCACCCAGCAGCTCGGCGCGGGTGGACAGCGAGACGACGACCATCCAGTACAGGGGGAACACCAGCACCGCGCTGATGGCCAGGGCCGCCGCCAGCCGGAGCAACCACCAGCCGCGGTCGCGACGACGCCGGGCCCGTCGTCGTGCGGTCGCCGCCGGTCCGGGGCCGGGGGCCGGCGTCGCCGCGAGGTCGGCCCGGACGGCCGATCGGGTCGTGTCGGCGGCCATCAGCCGGCCAGGTCCCGGGAGCGGCTGGTGCGCCACTGCACCAGCGTGAACGCGAGCGTGAGCAGCAGCAGCACCATCCCGATCGCGGCCGCGTAGCCCTGGTCACGGGTGACGAAGCCGTTCTCGTAGGCGTAGGTGACCAGCACCGACGTCGCGTCCTGCGGCCCGCCGCCGGTCATCACGAAGATGATGTCGAACACCTGGAACGAGTAGATGACGTTCATGATCAGCAGGAAGAACGACGACGGCCCGACCAGCGGCACCGTGACGTGCCGGAACCGCTGCCAGCCGCCCGCACCGTCGAGGCGCGCCGCCTCGTAGAGCTCCGGGCTGATGCCCTGCAGCCCGGCCAGGTCGATGAGCATGTTGAACCCGACCCGCCACCACAGGGTGACCAGGACGACCGACGCGAACGCCGCGGCGCCCCCGGACTGCCACGGCACGTCGGGCAGGCCCGCGGCCCGGATCACCTTGTCCAGCACGCCGGAGTTCTCGTCGAACACCAGGACACCGATCAACGCGGTCGCCACCCCGGACACGGCCATCGGCACGATGAGGACGGAGCGGAACAACCCGCGCGCCGGCAGCACGGAGTTGAGCAGCACCGCCACGGCCAGGCCCAGCAGCATCGACAGCGGGGTGACGAGCAGGGTGAACAACGCCGTGTTGAGGAGCACCCGCCAGAACAGCGGGTCCGAGGCGAGCCGGCTGTAGTTGTCGAGGCCGACCCACTCCCCCGCGCCGAAGCCGTTGGTGCGCTGCAGGCTCAGCACCGCGGCACCGAGCACCGGCAGCAGCACGAACAGCCCCAGCAGCAGCAGGTTGGGGGCCAGGAACCCGTAGGCCGCCGCGGACTCCCCCCGCACGGGGCGGGCCCGGCGCGCCCGTCCCGTCGGCACCGGCGGGGCGACCGCTGCGGCGGTGCTCACGCAGCCGTGGCGGCGGCGATGCCGTCGGCCATGTTCGCCACGGTCTCCTCGGCGCTCTGGCCCCCGACGAAGGCCGCCTCGAGCTGGTCCTGCAGGACGGTGATGATCGCGGCCATGTTGGGCGAGGCGACCTGGCCGGCGTCCTCGGGCAGCACCTGGGACGCCTGGCCCAGGAACACCTCCGACAGCTCCGGCCGTGCGACGAACTCCACCCCGCTCTCGCTGAGGTCGGCGCGGGTGGGCAGCAAGGAGGACACCTCGCAGAAGTCACGCATCGGCTCCTCCTGGGTGAGGAAGTCCAGGAACGCGGCCGCCAGCTCGGGGTCGGCGCCCGACGTGGCCACCACGGCGTTGCCGCCGAAGTCACCGCCGCCGCGCACGTCGCGCGGGGAGTACGTCGCGCCCCACTCGAACTCCAGGGTGGCGTCGGCGTCGGGCAGCAGGAACGCCCCGGCCCATGTCATCGCCACGGTCTGGGCGTACCAGAGGTCGCTGGCGTACGTCGCGGACTGGACCGACCCGTTCGCGGGGATCCAGTCCTGCGCGAAGAACGACTGCGTGAACTCGACCGCCGCGCGGCCGGCCTCGGAGTCGATGGCGGGGGCGACGAGGTCCTCGGCCAGGAACCGGCCGTCGGCCTGGAACAGCCAGCTGAGCCAGCGGGTGACGCCGTTGCCCTGCCAGTTGTAGGCCAGCGGGTACTGATCGGCCGGCAGCGAGGCACGCAGGGCCGTCGCGACCTCGCCCAGCTGCTCCCAGGTCCAGGCGTCCTCCACCGCGGTCGGCACGTCGGTGACGCCCGCGGCCTCGAGCAGGGCCGTGTTGTAGAGGATGACCGAGGTGTCGGTGTGGTGCGGCACCCCGAACGGGGCGTCCTCGTTCTGCACGGCGGCCCAGGCGGTCGGGGTGAACCGGTCCGCGAAGTCGGCGGGCAGGTGCGGGCCCAGGTCGAGCAGCTGGCCCTGACCGGCGTAGCTGCCGAACGTGTAGTACGGCACGCGGAACAGGTCGGGCGCCTCGCCCGACTGCAGCTGGGCGTCGATGTTGGTGAACATCTGCTCGTAGGGGACGGCGTTGAGCTGGACGGTCGCCCCGGCGTTCTCGGCCTCGAACCGGCTGATCACGTCGCGGAACCCGGCCAGCTCGCTGTCGGTGCCCCAGGTGGTGAAGCTCAGGCTGCCGCTTCCGCTGCCGCTGCTGGCGGAGCCCGCCGGGCCGGGGGTCGAGGACGGCGCGAAGCCGCACCCGGCCAGGGCCGCGGGCAGCGAGACCGCGCCCGCCGCACCGAGGAACTGACGCCTGTTCAGGTGCATCGTGTGGTCTCCCGTTCCGGGTGGTCCTGGGTGGAGAACGCACGCTAACCCGCGGTTCCGATGATCACCTCCTGGGACGCAGGACGGCCCCGGACCAGGGGTCCGAGGCCGTTCCGGTGCGCGCGGTGCAGTGCGGTCAGGACACCCCGACCAGGTCGCAGACGAAGATGAGCGTCTCGTTGGGCTTGATGGCCCCGCCGGCCCCGCGGTCGCCGTAGGCCAGGTGCGGCGGGATGACCAGCTGGCGCCGTCCGCCGACCTTCATGCCCATGATGCCGCTGTCCCAGCCGCTGATGACCTGGCCGGCCCCGAGCCGGAACTGGAGCGCGTCACCGCGGTTGTAGGAGGCATCGAACTCCTCGCCGGTGGAGTGCGCGACCCCGACGTAGTGCGCTAGGACGGTACTGCCTTCGACGGCCTCAGCGCCGTCTCCGACGATCTGGTCCTCCAGGACCAGTTCGGACGGCGGGTTGTCGCCAGGGAAGTCGATCTCCGGCTTGGTGCGGTCCAACGACATGTCGTGCCTCTCAGTAGGAATCGAGGATGTCCACAACGAAGACCAGGGTGTCAGTGCCCTTGATCCCGCCCTTGGGCTGGCCTGCCTTGCCGTAACCCTCAGCCGGCGGGATCACCAGCAGGACTCGGCTGCCGACGGTCTGGCCCACTAGCCCCTTGTCGAAGCCCGGGATGAGCTGGCCGACGCCGATCGCCTTCTGCAACGGCTGGCCGGACTTGTACGAAGAGTCGAACACCTTGCCAGTGCCGTAGATGGCTCCGACGTAGGAGGCAACCACCTGCTGGCCCTTCTTGACCACGGCGCCCTTGCCCTTGATCAGCGGCTGAGCGATGGTTTTGGCCGGGGGTGCGGTCTTCGGCATGGTGAGGGTGGGCTCCTTGGCCGCACCGTTGTCCTTCACCACCGGCAGCCCGGCGGGCGGGGTCACTGGGTCGCCGGTCGCACTCTTGAGCATGGACGACGCAGCCTTGATGTCCAGGACGAAGAGCAGACCGTC
>JBBSQH010000123.1:0-8145 GCA_038258055.1 Actinomycetales bacterium | reverse complement strand
CGCCTCTACGACTGCACCACCCAACGCGACGCCGCCCTGCCCGACTGGCTCCACTTCTACAATCACCACCGAGCCCACTCCGCCCTCGGAGGCAAGCCACCAGTCACCCGACTGACCAACCTCCCTGGACATCACAGCTAGCCGACGGACCGATGCGGCACTCCCACCCGTGGCCACAGGCTCATCCCATGATCGAGATCAAGAACCTCACCCGACGGTTCGGCTCCGTCGACGTCGTGCACGACGTCAGCTTCTCCTGCCGCCCGGGCACCGTGACCGGGTTCCTGGGACCCAACGGCGCGGGAAAGTCGACCACGCTCCGCATGCTGACCGGTCTGACCACCCCCAGCTCAGGCACCGCCGTGGTCGACGCGGTGCCGTACCGGAAGCTGCCCAACCCGGGCCGCGTGGTCGGGGTGATGCTCGACGCGGCCGCCCAGCACGCCGGGCGCACCGGGCGGGAGAGCCTGCGCCTGGTGGCCTCGATCCTCGGGGTACCCCACGCCCGCGCCGACGCCCAGCTGGAGCGGGTCGGCCTCGCCCACGCCGGGCGCCAGCGGGTAGGCACCTACTCCCTGGGCATGCGCCAACGCCTCGGCATCGCCGCGGCCCTGGTGGGTGACCCCCACGTCCTCGTCCTCGACGAGCCCGCCAACGGCCTGGACCCCGAAGGCATCGCGTGGATGCGGCACCTGCTGCGCGACTTCGCCGACGCCGGCGGCACCGTGCTGCTGTCCAGCCACCTGCTGCGCGAGGTCGAGGCCACCGCCGACGACCTCGTGGTCATCGGCACGGGGCGGGTCCTGGCCCAAGGCTCCCGCCAGGCCCTGCTGGCCGGCGTCACCACCGGCGCCGAAGTGCGCGCCGCAAACCCCGACGCCCTGCGCCTCGCGATGGACAACGCAGGGCTCTCCTGGAGCCCGGGCCACGACGGCGCCCTGCGCGTGGGCGCCCCCACCGACGAGATCGCCCGCGCGGCCAACACCGCCGGCGTCGTCCTCACCGCCCTGCACCCTGCAGGCCCCCAAGACCTGGAGCAGTGGTTCCTCACCCTGACCGGAGGACGACCATGAGCACCACCACCCCCACCGCACCCCACTCCTCACCCCGCCCCACCTTCACGCGACCCTCGCTGGCGCGACTCAGCGCCGCCGAGGTACGCAAGGTGCTCGACACCCGGGCCGGGCGGTGGTCCCTCCTCACGATCGCCGCACTCGAGCTCCTCGCCCTGGGCACCTACCTCGCGCAGACCGACGGCCCCCTGGTCCTGACCGACGCACTCGCCACCCCCACCGACGTGCTGCGCCTGCTGCTACCGGCGCTGGGCGTCCTGTCCATGACCGGGGAGTGGACCCAACGCACCGCGCTGACCACCTTCGCCCTGGTCCCCCAGCGCGGTCGGGTCCTGGCCGCGAAACTCATCGCGCTGCTCACAGTGACGTTGGCGGCAGGGCTGGCCACCGCCGCGGTGTGCGCCGTCGGGGTCACCGCCACCTCAGCGCTCACCGGACAGCCCACTGACCTCTCGAACCCCGTCGCCGGGACCGGGCAGGTGCTGGTGGTCGTCGCACTGTGGATGCTCATGGGCGCCGCCTTCGGCGCGTTGCTCCACTCCACCGCCGCCGCCCTCGTGGCGTTCCTGGTCCTGCCCGTCGCCGTCTCTGCCGCGGTCGTCCTCACCCTCGGCGCCGACCCCGCCGCCTGGGTCAACGTCGTCTCAGCCATCAACGACACCTCAGACCTGCACCTGGACCCCCCGCTTGCCCCACCGTTCACCGCCCTCACCCTCTGGATCGTCCTACCCCTGCTCGCCGGCACCGTACGCACCCTGCAACGGCAAGTGAACTAACACACGGCTGACACCTCCACCTGCCTCACCCATAACGGGCGAGACGGGTCGACGGTCCGCTCGGCGCCACCGGCGCCACCGGGCTGAAACTCATCCGGCCAGCAGTGGAACGGCGGTGGGACGTCACCGCCGTAGTCAGCGACTACCGCGTCAACCCTCGCTCCCGGCCCCAGTGCTTCGGCCTAACGTGCGGCGGTGAGCCCCGTGTCACTACCAAGGTTCTGAGACGCCACGCGTGAGACCGCTCGGGAGCAGCCGTATACCACGGCAGATCACACGGGAGCAGGCGCCACCTGCAGCGACGGAGTCTCAAAGGTCCGTCCGAAAGCCGTCAAGACCCGAGGTGTCGTCGGGCTAACCTCTGCTCCAATCCGGCCGTACCCAGCGAAGAGGTACCGCTCGAAGTGCCCAGACCGCCGGCCGGAGGCTCGCGTCGCTCGATGCCGCATATGGGGGTGTCCAAGCCGATCGGGGGACCGGCGAGTCGGCAGGCCGTCACCGCAGCGGCGAGCCCTGGACGCTCCTCGAAGACGAGGAACCTCTCCATGGACTCCGCGCCGGGAGCTCCGTCGACGAGCTCGCGGCCGCGGACAGGCGGACACCCCTGCGATCACCTCTCGACTGTCGACGAGGACCGCTGGAGGGCTTCGATGCCTGGGGGGCAGTCGATGAGGACGAGGTCGTAGTCGCCGGCGATGAGCTCGAGGAAGAGGGCCAGGGCGAGCCGGGCTCCTACCTGGTCCTTGGCTGCGGCGAGGGCGGCGGCGTCGAGGTGGTAGCCGCCGACGAAGACGTCGAGGTTGGTACGGACGTCTCGCCGCGGAGCGGCTGCTTGTCCGAAGGCAAGGGCTGCGGCGAGGGCCTGGCCCTGGTCGTCGGCCTCCCCCTCGGTGTAACCGCAGTCCTCGACCAACTCACCCGGGCATCCATGTCGACGACGGGCAGCCGGTAGGTCAGAGGAGGGCTTGCAGAACCGGCCGAGCGCAGCCTGGCTACCGCGCCCACCCTGGCTCGGGGAGCGGCAGCACGGTCTGGACGTGGACGTCGATGAGGCGGCTGCCGCAGCGGGGCGGCTCCCGGTCCGCTCGCGCCCCCATCCGCCCGCTCGGGTCGAGACCTGATGTTGCTGACATTGCGGTTGCGGCTGTAATGACCGTGGCGTCGGTAGCCGCACAGATTCGGGCTGCCACCGGGGGCGGGAGAGGCACAAGGTCGTTGTGTCGGATCGTTCCAGGATCGACGGGGCTGGCGAGCGCTCCCAGATGGCCCACGCGTCGGCGGGGTTCGCCTTCAAGTGCAGTTGTATCGAGTGCGAAGTATGCGGCAAGAGCACCTCGGGCCGGGACGTACACGGTGGTCTGAGGCGCGGTGTCCTGGAGGTGGTGCGCGAGATCCACCGCCGCGGTCAGGGCCTGCTGCAGGCTGTGGGCGGCCTCGGGTAGGTCGACGCGCGCTGCCATTCCGGCCGCGCTTGCGGGGGATGCGGTGCCGTGGGTGATCTCGAGGAGGGCGGCGCGGACCTCGGCGGCGGTGGCGAGGAGGTCTGGGTCGCAGCGGGCGGTGCTGGCGTCGGTGAGCCGGCGCCAATGTGCGGCGACGTCGGCCCAGGCCGCCTGCGTGGCCTCAAGGGGGGGTTCAGCACGGACGCTCGTGGCGGGGTCGAGCTTCCCGGCCTCAACGCCGCCTCGGATGACGGCGTAGGCGGCGGTACCGATGTAGGCCTGCGTGGCGGCGGTGAGTGCCAAGTTCGCGGGAGCGGGTGCGTACGCGATAGCGCGGTGGGCGTGGATGTCCCATCGGACCAGCGCGGCGTGCAGGCGTCCGACATCATTGGTGGGGGGTTGGTGTTCGCCCTCTGCTGCGACGACGAAGCGGCGCCCGACGTAGGAACCAGCGAGGCGCTCGAAGACCTCGAGCCGTCTCAGGGCTTCGGTGCCCCGAGGTACGGCGCGGGTCTCCCTGAGGTCGCGGGAGCCGTGGGTGCGGTGCAGCTCGTTCTGCACGTGCTGCCGCACGGCGAGCCCGGTGCCGTGGCTGGCCACATGCAGGGTGTGGATCACCCTGGTCCGCGCCGCCAACACGTCCGCACACACGACAGGCAGCATCCCGGGCCTCGGGGGCTGCGTGTGAAAACGGTCCACCAGGGCTGCAGCTCGGGTGAAGGTCTCCGCGATGCGAAGCAGCCGCTCGTCGGCCGGCCCGTCCCCGGGCTAGCCCACCGTCAGCTGGCGGCGGTGCATGCGTTGAGCGTGCGCCTGCAGACGAGTCAGGATCTCCGCGTCTGCTCGTCCTTGGACACTGGGGGTTGGGGCCGGGAGGCTTCGCCACAGCTCGGCCGCCGCCTGGACCGTCTCGCCCCAGGTCCGGAGCAGGGCGGCGGCCTGGTCGCCGTCTAGGTCGAGCAGGAGGTCACGGGCGAGGTGGTCCGCGTCTCGCAGCAGCTCACCGACGCTCCGACGGTCATGCGCCCAGACGGCGTGGGGGTCGTCGCTGAGGTCCGGTGGGCGAGGCCACCCAGCCGGCGTCACATTTGTCTCCCGACGAGGCCTCTTGATTCGGCCACCCGGAGGGCGGTGGCTTCGGCGAGAAGGTCGCAGATCCGCACCACCAGTCCAGACATGCCGGCGGGGAACGCGTCTATCGGTAGCGAGCGAGTCAGGCACTCCGCCGCAGCGAGGGTGTCGAGCGCCCCGGCGGGCACGTGTTCGGGTCCGTAGTCGCAGACGGAGGGCACCGGCAGAAGGTTGGCCGCCTCGCAGGCGGCGATCTCCGCCCCGAGGGCGAGCGGATGCCCGGCCGAGGAGAGACCTTCCGCGTGTGCCTGCAGGCGCACCTGTTCCGCGGCGTCCTGCAGGAGCCATCGCACCTGCGCCAGCACGACCGTCGCCTCGGTATCGTCGCCATCCGCCTGCGCGAGTGACCACGGTCCGAGACCAGGTACGGCCCGGTCGCTTGACGAGTGGACCTGCACGCCGGGTCCGTCGAGACCGGCGTCGTAGCTGTCCATTCGATTCTCCTCCGGCACTCGCCCGGCCCGAGCCCTCGCCTACGGCTGCGGCGCATTGGGCCCCGTCGCGAGGCCCGTGTGCCTCAAGTAGGGGCAAGCCGGGCGGCCTGGTGATCATCGACGAGGGCCAGAGTTCGTGACGCCGCGGGCACGCGCGCCAAGTCGGCACCGCAGATGTCGTGTCTCGAGTCCGCGGAACGCCTTGAGCGCTGGACGGTGACTCGTCCTTGCTGCCGGCCTTCCGCGCCACCTACGTCACGTCGCGGTCAGCGGCTCAGGACGGCCTGCGCGGTCCTTCGTCCCCCCTGAACCGACCGACCAAGATCATCTGCCACACACCTCTTGCACCATCGGGGGGTACATAGTCCGGCGGTGACCATCTGGGCGTCGTGGTCGCCCTTGTTGGGTGTGATGAGCATCCACAAGCTGACGGCGGGGTCGGGGTATGACTACCTGACCCGGCAGGTCGCCGCGCTGGACGCCACGGACAAGGGCCACACCGGCCTGGCGAGCTACTACACCGAGCGCGGCGAGGCGCCCGGGCAGTGGGTCGGGTCCGGCCTGGCCGGGATCGAGGGCCTCACCGCCGGGGACCCGGTAGCGGCGCAGCAGATGCACGCCCTGTTCGGGTCCGGGCACCACCCCTTGGCCGCGGAGCGCCTCGCCGTCCTCGAGCACGAGCGCCGCGATAGCCCTCGCGGACTCACAGCCAGGGACCGGCACGCGGCGACGCGCCTGGGGACGCCGTTCCCCGTCTACGGCGGAGACGTCAGCCCGTTCCGCATGGAGGTCGCCCGACGCATCGCTGCCGTCAACTCCGACGCCGGGCTGCCGGCGGACAGGCCCGTCCCGGCGGAAGACCGGGCGCGGGTCCGGACGGACGTGGCGCGGGAGTTTTTCCTCGCCGAGCACGTCCGCGTCCCGCGTGACTCCCGGGAACTGGCCGCGGAGATTGCGCGGCAGTCGCGGCCAAAAACGACGGCGGTGGCGGGGTACGACCTGACGTTCTCCCCCGTGAAGTCCGTCAGCGCCCTCTGGGCGATCGCCCCGCCCGACATCACGGCCCGGATCGAACAGGCCCATCAGGGCGCGGTGGCTGATGCTTTGCGGTTCATCGAGACCCACGCCCTTTACACGCGTACCGGCAGGGGAGGGGTCCGGCAGGTCGACGTGACTGGCCTGGTGGGGACTGCGTTCACGCACCGGGACAGCCGCGCTGGGGACCCCGACCTGCACACCCACGTCGCGGTGGCCAACAAGGTCCAGACCCGCCCAGAGGACCCTGCCGGTGGGGGTGGGCGGTGGTTGTCGATCGACGGGCGGGTCCTGTTCAAGGCCGTCGTCGCCGCGTCGGAGACGTACAACACCGCCCTGGAGACCCGCCTGCGGGACGACCTAGGGCTGAAGTTCGCGGCCCGTGAGGGTGAGACCCGTGCGGAGGACCGGAAGCGGCCCGTCCGGGAGATCGTGGGCCTGCCGGTGGCGCTGCTGCGGGCGTGGTCGGTGCGCCGCGCCGACATCGAGGTCCGCCGCGGTGAGCTCGCCGCGCGGTTCCAGGCGGATCATGGCCGGCCGCCGACGCCGGTGGAGACGCTGCACCTGGCGCAGCAGGCGAACCTGGAGACCCGGGCCGCGAAGCACGAACCCCGCACCCTCGCCGAGCAACGCGCGACCTGGCAGGCCCAAGCCGAGCACGTCCTCGGCGGCCCGCAACCGGTCCAGCGGATGCTGCGCGACGTCCTGCTCAACGGGCATCGCCCCCGGCAGCAGGAGCAAGGGCCGGGTGTCGGCGCCGCCTGGCTGGACGTCGCAGCGGCCCGGGCGGTGGCGGCGTTGCAGGCCCGGCGGTCGACCTGGCAGGTGTGGCACGTCAGAGCCGAAGCGCAACGTCAGGTCCGCGGTATCGCAGGCACCCGGCCCGACAGCGAGCAGGCCGTGGACGCGCTCGTTGACGAGGTCCTGCGGCGTCACTCCGTGGCTCTCACCCCGGGCGAGCGGGATGCCCGCGGGCGGGTGGTGCGGGAGCCGGCTCAGTTGCGGCGGCGCGACGGCAGCAGCGTCTACCAGGTCGCCGGGGCTGACCTGTTCACCTCAGCCTCCGTCCTGGCGGCCGAGCAGCGGCTCGTGGACGCGGCGGGACGGCGAGACGGGCGGGTGGTCCACGGTCAGGCGGTCGAGGTGGCGTTGCTGGAGTCGACCGCGAACGGCACCGACCTGAACGCGGGCCAGGTCGCGCTGGTGCGCCAGATGGCCACCTCCGGGGCCCGCCTCCAGCTGGCGATCGCGCCGGCCGGGGCGGGGAAGACCACCGCCATGTCCGCCCTCGCCGCCGCGTGGACCAACGGTGGGGGCACCGTCGTCGGTCTCGCCCCCTCCGCAGCCGCCGCGGCCGCGCTTCGCGACCACATCGGCACCCCCAGCCCCGTCGTCAGCGGAGACGCTGGGATGAGGAACGGAGCCGGTGGTCGTGGTGGGTGCGTGCAGACGGAGACGTTGGCGAAGCTCACGTGGTCCCTGAGCCACGGGGAGCTGCCGCCGTGGGCGGAGCAGATCGACGCGACCACGCTGGTGGTGATCGACGAGGCCGGGATGGCCGACACCCTCTCCCTCGACGCAGCCGTCGACTTCGTCGTCAGGCGCGGGGGCAGTGTCCGGTTGGTCGGGGACGACCAGCAGCTCGCTGCCATCGGCGCCGGCGGCGTCCTGCGCGACATCCAGGCCACGCACGGCGCGGTCCACCTCAGCGAGCTCCTCCGTTTCCGCGATCCCGCCGAAGGCGCTGTCACGCTGGCGTTGCGGGAGGGGCGGACCGAGGCGCTCGGGTTCTACCTCGACCACGACCGCGTCCACGTCGGCGACCTCACCACCCTCACCGACGAGGTGTTCGACGCCTGGCTCACCGACCGAAGCCACGGCCTGGACTCGATCATGCTCGCCCCCTCCCACGACCTGGTCAGCGACCTCAACCAACGCGCCCGCACCCACCGCCTCGCCACCACCCCAACGACCGCACCCCCTGCGACGACAACGGCGGCGACAACGGCGGCGGCGCGCTCCCCCCTGGGGGCGGGGGTCCAGGTGGTGCGGTTGGCGGACGGGAACGAGGCCAGCGTCGGGGACCTGCTCATCACCCGGACCAACGACCGGACGCTGCGGACCACGTCGACGGACTGGGTGAAGAACGGCGACCGGTGGACCCTCACACAGGTCCACGACGGCGGGTCGGTCACCGCCCGGCACACCCGCACCGAACGCACCGTCGTGCTCCCCGCGGCGTACGTGCAGGCCT
>JBBSQH010000122.1:0-8202 GCA_038258055.1 Actinomycetales bacterium | reverse complement strand
GACCGGCGGCCGGGTCGACGTCGACCACCGTGACGCCCCAGGCCCGCAGCCGTTCCGAGCTCTCCCGGTCGGGGTCGACCACGCCCACGACCGCGCACCCGCTGTGCCGGAGCCGGTCCACCACGTCGGCGTCCAGCTGCGGGAACGCCTCGCCCAGCACCGCCACCGAGGCCAGCCCGGCCTCCACCACGCTGAGCAGCTCCGCCACGTCGGCGCAGCGGCGGACCAGCACGACGTCGCGACGACCGGACAGCGCCGACGCCACGGCGCTCTCGGTCGGCCCCGACACGGCGGTGACGACGGTGACGGGACCGCCCCGCTGGGGGTCCACGACCTGACGGCTCACCCGCGGCGCCCCGGCACCAGGACCAGGTCGATCCGGTCCTCGGCCGCGAGGGCGGCGAGCAGCTGCTGCACCCCGTCCGGCTCGAGCATCACCTGGACCTGGGTGCCACCCGTGGACCCCAGACCGCCGGTGGCCTCGACCACCGCGAACACGTCGGCCGCCTCGACCAGCAGCGTCGGGTCGCCGAAGTCCGACGTGCCCTCCCGCGGTGCGACCCACAGGTCCACGGCCGCACCGCGGACCAGGCCGTCGGGCCGGGGCCCCTGCCACGGCAGCGCCACCGGACGGGAGTCGAGCTCGGCGGCCCGTCCCACGGCCGAGGCCGGCAGGAGCTCACCCACCGGGACCGTGCGCAGGGCGACCGCGTCGGCCGGCAGACCGGTCTCCGCGGGCAGGTAGGCCGGGCCGACGTCGGCCAGCCTGACCCGCACCACCTGAAGGTCCGACTGCTGCAGCGGGTCACCCCGCACCAGGGTGGCGCCGGCCGCCAGGACGGGCACGGTGTCGTCGGCGCGGGCCACCAGGACGCCACCCAGGGCCGTCGTCCCGAGCACCAGCACCAACCCGACGAGGAGCCTGGGGTCGCGCCACGAGGGCCGCCGGACCCTGCGCGCGGGCACGGCCGGAAATGCGGTCGACTCGGTAGGGACCCCCATGCCCGCGCACGCTAGCAAGGCAGGAGGGCTGACGCCGAGGGTCGAGCAGACCCTGTGGACGACCACGCCTCCCCCGTCGGGGCGGTCTGCCACCATCGTGGCCATGGCCGCACGCTTCATGCCCCTCGCCGACGTCGCCGAGACCCTGAGCATCTCCGCCGCCCAGGCGTACGCCCTGGTCCGGCGCGGCGACCTGCGCGCCATCCAGGTGGGCGGGCGGGGCCAGTGGCGGGTCGAGGTCACCGAGCTCGAGGCCTACATCGACCGGCTGTACGCCGAGACCGAGCGCCAGGCCCGCGAGCAGCGCGAGGTCGGCCAGGAGCACTAGGACCGTCGGGTCACCAGGTCCTCAGGTCACGAGGTGACCACCAAGTAGCCAGGTCACGAGGTCACGAGGTCACGAGGTCAGGAGGTCACGAGGCGCGGTCGGGCGGCTCAGCGGCTGCGGACCAAGCGCACCGCGGCCAGCGGCACCGCCACGGGCACGACCGGACCGTGGTCCTGCTCCCCGGCCCGGAGCGGCACCAGGTCCAGGTGGTCGGCGGCGACCGACGCCGGGGTGCCCCTCAGCTCGACCCGGTCGGTGACCAGGCGCACCTCGGCCCGGTCCCGAACCAGGCCCCGCAGCGCCGACGTCAGCCCCAGCCGGCGCAGCACCGCGCCCGGCGCCGGGGCGACGGCCCGCCCGAGGCCGGACACGGACACCAGCGCGGTCACCGGCACGATGCTGTGGCCACCGCCCTCGTCGTCGACGAGCACGAAGTCGGCGCCCACGTCGTGCAGCGGACCGCGGACCACGGTCGGACCGACGTCGAGAGTCAGCGTCGCCCCCACGTGGGCCCGCAGCCGGTCGACCAGGGTGACCGCCCCCCGCTCGATGCGGACCCGCTCGGCCACCTCGGCGTCGAGCACCTCCCGCTGCTGCCCCGCCAGCTGGGCCTCGAGGTCCGCGAACAGGTCGTCCCACCGCATGCGGCCACTGTAGGGCTGTGCCCTAGATGCATCTAGGGATACCAAAGACCCTTGACAGCACCAAACTGCATCAAACATGCTCTTGTCAGATCCACGAGAGGGGTGGCGGATGCGGTCGGACCGACGAGCAGCAGCGGTCGTGGTGTCGGGGGTGGTGGTCCTCGCCCCCGCCGCAGGGGCCGCGACCGCGGCCTGGCAGGCGAGGGACCTGGTCGTGTCGGGGGCGGCGGCCTCGGACGGGGCCGACGCGCTCCTGCTCCTGGCCTGCCTGGGGTGCGCCGCGGTGCTGGCCTGGGGCACGGCCGCAGCGGTCGCCGGCGTCAGGGAGGGCTGGCGCACGGCGGGCCGTGCGCCCGGGACCACCACCACGACCGCGACGACCGCGACGACCGCGACGACCGCGACGAACCGTGTCGCCGGGCCGGTCGGGTCCGCCTGGCTGCCGGGCTCCGGGGGTCCCGCGCCCCGCACGACCGGGTCGTCGGGTCCGGGCCACCGGTCGGTCGGCGGTCACGTGGTCGCGGCCACCGTCGCGGCGCTCGTCGTCGCGGCCCTGTCGGCCGGACCCGCCGCGGCCGCCTCGACCGGGGGACCGCCCGTCGCCGTCGGGCTGAGCTCGTCGCCGGGCGCGCCGCCGACCGCGGGGACGCAGCCCTCGCCCTCGACGGTGCCTGCACCGGGGAGCTGGGCCGCGCTCGCCGACCCGGGGTCGCCGTCGGGGAGCGCGCAGGAGCCGCCCACCGCCGGACCGACCAGCCGGGTCCAGCCCGCGCCATCCCCCGGGACAGCCACGGTGGCCCCGGCCACGCAGGCGCCCACCGACGCCGTGGCCCCGAGCACCTCGGTCACGACCACGCCCTCGACCACGGCTACGGCCACGGCGACGGGCACGGCCACCCCGCAGGCGACGGCCCCGGGCGGCTCGGGCGCCGCGTCGGCCGCCGTCGAGCCGTTCCGGGCGCCCCGCGCCGTGGACCCGGCCAGCGCCGCCCTGGTGACCGGCACCCCGGCGCGCACGCTGCCGGGCGACCGCGAGGTGGTCGTGCACGCCGGGGACACGCTGTGGGACCTGGCCGCGGAGCACCTGGGACCGGGCGCGAGCGACGACGAGGTCGCCCGGGCCTGGCCGTCGTGGTGGCAGGCCAACCGAGCGGTCATCGGGGACGACCCCGACCTGCTGCTGCCCGGGCAGCGGCTCGTCGTCCCGGTCACGTGAGGACCGGATCGTGAGCCCGGCCGTGGACGCGTCACCACCCGACCGGCCCACCCTCGCGCGACCGGCCCCCGACCAACCAGCGACCCACCAGCCAGCAGCCCACCGGCCACCAGCTCATCAGCCCCGAGGAGACGCCATGACGACCCTGGCCCACGACACCAGCGGCCTGCGGGTGAGGGCGCTCCCCCAGCCGCAGCCGGCCACCTGGGACCCGCCGGCCGGCACGGCCGGGCCGAGCCGTCACCTGCGGGCGGTCCCCCACGACGACGGGGTCGACGGCCCGGACGAGCCCCGCCAGCACGCCTTCGTGCTGCACGGGGTCCCGGTCGCGGCCACCGAGCCGACGTTCTCCGACGCGGTGCCGACGCCGGCCGCCGACCTGCCCTGCCCCGACCAGCTGGCGCGGCGTCTGGTGCAGGCCGCGGTCGACGTGGTGCGCGGGCACCGGCCCGCCACACAGCTGCTGCGCTGGACCACCCCCGAGGTCTACTCCCACCTGCGCCAGCGGGCGCGCCTGGAGCAGATGGCCGGTTACGGCGGAGGGCGACGCCCCGTGGTGCGGTCGTTGCGCACCAGCCCGTCGGGCGAGCGCGGGGTCGAGGTGTCCGCCGTGGTGCTCGACGGCCCCCGCGCCCGCGCCGTGGCCGCCAGGCTCGACGGGGAGGACTCCCGTTGGCGCCTGACGGCCCTCGTCATCGGCTGACGCGGGTCCCTGCGGCGGCCGACGGGCTCAGCGGTTCTTCTGCTCGCGCTTGGCGGCCGCGCGCCGCTGGGCCCGGTTGACCCCGTCGCCCGTCGCCGTACCGCGGCCCTTCGACCGGGACGGGGCCTGGGCCCCGTCCTCGCCGTCCAGCGTCGGGGCGGAGTACTCGAGCTCACCGACCCGCTGGTCGAGACCCGGCACCTTGAACGCGGCCGCGGCCTCGGACGGCGCCTCGGGTGCCTCGGCGTCCTCGTCCTGGTCGGTCGCGCCCCCCTGCGTGGCTGCGGGTGCGGCCTCGGTCGCCACAGCGGTGGCGGCCGCAGCGGGAGCCTGCGCCGAGCCCGCGGGCACGGGTGCGGCGAGCGGCTCGGCGTCGGCGCCGCCGACCACCTCGACGCCCGCGGGGGGCTGCGGGACCGCCGCGGTGAGCTGGGCGGCGAAGACCAGCCGGACGGTCTCCTCCTTGATGCCCTCGGTCATCGCCTGGAACATGTCGTAGCCCTCGCGCTGGTACTCCACCAGCGGGTTGCGCTGCGCCATGGCCCGCAGGCCGATGCCGTCCTGCAGGTAGTCCATCTCGTACAGGTGCTCACGCCACTTGCGGTCGATGACCCCCAGCACCACACGACGCTCGAGCTGGCGCATGAGCGCGGGGCTCATCTCCTCCTCGCGGGCGTCGTAGGCCAGACGCACGTCGGCGACCAGCTCGGACACCAGGACCTCGGTGGTCAGCTCGCTGCCGTGCTCGGCCTCGATCTCCTCCGCTTCGACCCCGACCGGGTACAGGGCGCGGAGCTGCTGCCACAGCAGCTCCAGGTCCCACTCCTCGGAGTGCGATCCCAGGGTGGCCGCCCGGACGTAGCCCTCGACGACGTCCCCGGCGAAGTGGCGGACCTCCTCGCCCAGGTCGGCGCGCTCGAGGACGCGGCGGCGCTCCTTGTAGATGACGGTGCGCTGCATGTTGAGCACGTCGTCGTACTTGAGCACGTTCTTGCGGATCTCGAAGTTGCGGCTCTCGACCTGCTTCTGCGCGTTCTCGATCGACTTGGACACCATCCCGGACTCGATGGGGGTGTCGTCGGGGATCCCGGCCCGGGTCAGGAACGACTCCACCAGGCCCGAGTTGAACATCCGCATGAGGTCGTCGGTGAGGGCGAGGTAGAACCGGCTCTCGCCGTCGTCGCCCTGGCGCCCGGAACGACCCCGCAGCTGGTTGTCGATCCGACGGGACTCGTGGCGCTCGGTGCCCAGGACGTACAGACCGCCGGCCTCCAGCACCCGCCCCGCGTCCGCCTTGACGGCGTTCTCGGCGTTCGTGATCTCCTCGGGCCAGGCGGCCTCGTAGGCCTCCGGGTCCTCGTTGGGGTCCAGGCCCCGGTCGGCCATCGCCGCGACCGCCATGAACTCGGCGTTGCCGCCCAGCATGATGTCGGTGCCGCGGCCGGCCATGTTGGTGGCCACGGTGACGGCACCGGGACGCCCGGCCATGGCCACGACCTGCGCCTCGCGGGCGTGCTGCTTGGCGTTGAGGACCTCGTGCTCGATGCCGACCCGGGCCAGCTCCTTGGACAGCCGCTCGGACTTCTCGACGCTCGTGGTGCCGACCAGGATCGGCTGGCCCTTGCCGTGCCGCTCCACGATGTCCTCGATGACGGCCGTGTACTTGGCGTCCTCGGTCTTGTAGACGTAGTCGGGCTGGTCCTTGCGGACCATGGGCTTGTTGGTCGGGATCTCCACGACGCCCATGCCGTAGATCTGGCTGAACTCGGTGGCCTCGGTCTGGGCCGTGCCGGTCATGCCGCCGAGCTTGTCGTACATCCGGAAGTAGTTCTGCAGGGTGATCGAGGCCAGCGTCTGGTTCTCCCGCTGGATGACCACACCCTCCTTGGCCTCGATGGCCTGGTGCATGCCCTCGGAGTAGCGGCGCCCGGCCAGCATGCGACCGGTGTGCTCGTCGACGATGTTCACGTCGCCGTCCACCACGACGTAGTCCTTGTCGCGGCGGTAGAGCTCCTTGGCCTTGACGGCGTTGTTGAGGAACCCGATGAGCGGGGTGTTCTCGGCCTCGTAGAGGTTGTCCACGCCCAGGTGGTCCTCGACGAGGCTGATGCCCTCCTCGCTGATGCCGACGGTGCGCTTCTTCTCGTCCACCTCGTAGTGAACGTCGCGCTCCATCTTCTTCGCGATCCTGGAGAACTCCGTGTACCACTTCTGCGGCTGCTCGACCGGTCCGGAGATGATCAGCGGGGTGCGGGCCTCGTCGATGAGGATCGAGTCCACCTCGTCGACGATGGCGAAGTAGTGCTCGCGCTGGACCAGGTTCTGCAGGCTCTGCGCCATGTTGTCGCGCAGGTAGTCGAACCCGAACTCGTTGTTCGTGCCGTAGGTGATGTCGGCGGCGTAGGCGGTGCGACGCTCGGCCGGGGTCTGACCGTTCAGGATGACCGCGGTCTCCATCCCGACGAAGCGGAACACCCGACCCATCAGGTCGCTCTGGTACCGGGCCAGGTAGTCGTTGACCGTGACCACGTGCACGCCCTTGCCCGTGAGCGCGTTGAGGTACGCCGGCAGGGTGGCGGCGAGCGTCTTGCCCTCACCGGTCTTCATCTCGGCGATGTTGCCCAGGTGCAGCGCCGCACCGCCCATCAGCTGCACGTCGAACGCCCGGAACCCGAGGGTCCGGCGCGCGGCCTCGCGGACGGTGGCGAACGCCTCGGGCAGCAGCCGGTCGAGGTTCTCCCCGTCGGCCAGCCGCTGCTTGAAGCGGTCGGTCTCCTCGCGCAGCTCCGCATCGCTCATCGCGACGAAGTCGTCCTCGATGGCGTTGACCTGGTCGGCGGTCTTGGCAAGGCGCTTGACGATCTTGCCCTCGCCCACCCTGAGCATCCGGTCGATGAATCCCACGCGCTGCATGGTAGACGCCGAGCCTGGGCGCGACTCACACCCCGGCGTCGACCCCCGCGCCGGCCCGCACGGCGACGGTGAGCGCGGCGGCCGCGTCGCCCACGGGCTCCACCTCCACCCGGTCGCAGCCGCACCAGCGGCCCAGCCGCACGCACTCCCCCGCCAGCGCCGCGACGTCGTCGCCGTCCGCGCCCGGCTCGGCCCAGGCGGACCGCACCTGCAGCACGCCCCGGGCCCGGTCGGCCTTGAGGTCGACGCGCGCGACCAGGCGGCCCCGGTGCAGGAACGGCAGCACGTAGTACCCGTGGACCCGCTTGGCGGCGGGGACGTAGATCTCGAGCCGGTACCGGAACCCGAACAGCCGCTCCGCACGCGGCCGGTGCCAGATCAGGGGGTCGAACGGTGCGAGCAGGGTGGCGGCGCCGTCCCAGCCGGACGAGGTGCGGGGCAGGGCCACGTCCACGTGGCGCCAGGCCGGCGCCGCAGCCCCGCCCGGTCCCCACCCCTGGACCAGCACCGGCACCAGCCGGCCCGCCTCCACCAGGCGGGTCACCGCGCCCTGGGCCAGGGCCGGCGACAGCCGGAAGTGGTCACGGAGGTCGGCGAGGGTCGCCACGCCCTGCGCCCGCCCGGCCAGGTCGACCAGGACGTCCGCGGCCTCGTCCGGAGCGGGCCACGGGGTGGTCAGCGCCTGCACGGGCCAGACCCGCTCGGGCAGGTCGTAGCGTCGCTCGAACTGCTCGGTCCGACCGGCCGAGGCCACCCGGCCGGACCAGAACGCGAACTCCACGGCCCGCTTGACGTCGCTCCAGTTCCAGCCCCAGCCGTCGGTGCGCCGGGTGTGGCCCGGCTCCAGGTGCTGCTGCAGCTGTCGGGCGGTGAGGGGACCGTCGGCCAGCACGGCGACGACGGCCTCCAGCAGCTCGGGGCGTCGCCGGGCCACCTCGGCCATCCCCGACCAGGCGCCCGCCTCGGCGTCGTGCATCCGCCAGCGCAGCGCCGACAGGGCGTCGGCGCCGACGTAGGACGCCTCGTGGCCCCAGTACTCCCACGCGACGGGACGACGACCCGGACCGGCCGACGTGGCCCGGTCGAGCACCCGACGGTCGTACTGGCCCAACCGAGAGCGGACGGGCAGCAGGTGGGCGCGGGCCAGGACGTCCACGGAGTCGATCTGCAATGCTCCGAGGCGCTCCACGAGACGGCGGACGTGACCCCGGTCGGTGGTGCCGCCCGGACCCGCAGCCCCGGCCAGCCCCGTCGCGGACAGGGCGAGACGGACGGCCGCGTCACGGCTCAGGGTCTGGCTGCGCGGCACTGTCTGCCTCGTCTCCTCGGTCGGCGGCACCGCACGAGTGTGGCCGCTGCCACCGACGACGCGCGTCCGGCCGGGTCCCACCGCGTG
>JBBSQH010000121.1:0-8296 GCA_038258055.1 Actinomycetales bacterium | reverse complement strand
GCGGTGGTCACCGGCCCGTTGACCCTCACCCCGCCGGAGGCATCACCGACCCCGAGAGCCCGGCCCGGCCGGCCCGGGCTCTCGTGGTCGCTGGTGGTTCCCGTGGTGCTGGCGTGCGGTTGACCTGGGTCAGCCGACCGCGCGCTTGCGGGGCATGTCCTGCTTGGTGCGGGACGGGTCGCGCTCGACGACGTCGCCGAGGACCTCGTCGATCCGGGCCATGGCCTCGGCGGGGATCCGCACCCCGGCGGCCTTGACGTTCTCGGTGACCTGCTCGGGCCGGGAGGCGCCGATGATGGCCGCCGACACGTTGTCGTTCTGCAGCACCCAGGCCACGGCCAGCTGGGCCATCGACAGGTCCAGCTCGTCCGCGACGGGCTTGAGGCCCTGGACGCGCTCGAGCACGTCGTCGCGCATCCAGCGGGAGATCATGTTCGCGCCGCCCTTGTCGTCGGTGGCGCGCGAGCCCTCGGGCAGCGGCTGACCGGGCAGGTACTTGCCGGTCAGCACGCCCTGCGCGATGGGGGACCAGACGATCTGGCCCAGCCCCAGCTCGGCGGAGGCCGGCACGACCTCCTCCTCGATGACGCGCCAGAGCATGGAGTACTGCGGCTGGCTGGAGACGAACGGGATCTTGAGCTCCCGGGCCAGCGCGGCGCCGGCGCGGATCTGGTCCGCGGTCCACTCGCTGACGCCGATGTAGTGCGCCTTGCCGGAGTGCACGACGTCGGCGAACGCGCTCATCGTCTCCTCGAGCGGGGTCGTCACGTCGAAGCGGTGCGCCTGGTAGAGGTCGACGTAGTCGGTCTGCAGCCGCTGCAGGGACCCGTCGATGGCCTCCATGATGTGCTTGCGGCCCAGGCCGGTGTCGTTGTGACCCTTGGGACCGGTCGGCCAGTAGACCTTGGTGAGGATCTCGAGGCTCTCCCGACGCTGGCCCTTGAGGGCCTCGCCGAGGACGGTCTCCGCCGCCGTGTTCGCGTACACGTCCGCGGTGTCGAACGTCGTGATGCCGACGTCGAGCGCCGCGTGCACGCACGCCGTCGCCGCGTCGTTCTCGACCTGCGAGCCGTGGGTGAGCCAGTTGCCGTAGATGATCTCGCTGATGACGAGACCGCTGCGTCCTAGGTGTCGGTAGTCCATACCTCAATCAGACACCGCCGGACGGGGGCGGCGCGAATCGCCGTCGGTCAGGGGCGGGGGGCCTCGCCGTGCTTGACCTTGGCGGTGGGCCGCCGCATCCGGCGCATCTGGGTCGCCCGGCTGATCGCGTACCAGCGCAGGCCCTTCTCCTCGGCCGCGTCGGCGCCGAACCGCTCGGCCACGGCGCCCTTGACGGTGCGCGACAGCAGGATGCAGTCCAGGACCAGGATGCCGAGCATGGTGTACATGCCGACCGCCGACACCAGGACGGCGGTGGAGTTGGGCACCACGGCCAGGAACAGGACCCCGAACGCGACGGGCAGGAAGTACTGGCCCACGTTGCGGCGACGGTCGACCAGGTCACGGACGTACCGGCGCACCTCGCCGCGGTCCCGCAGCGGCAGGTACCGCTGGTCCTCGGTCTCGTAGGCCTGCACGACCTTGGCCTGGTTGGCGCGACGCTCGTCGCGGGCCTTGCGCCCGGCGGCCTTGCGGTCGCCCGGCACCAGGGGCTGACGGTTCGCGGCCTGCGCGGCCGACCGCTTCGGGGTCGGACGTCCCTTGCCCTGACCGTGCTCCTCCACGACGAGGGGGGTCTCGGTGGTCGTGCTGCTGCGCGCGCCTCGTCCGAACATGGGGACAGGGTAGCTGCGGCGGTAGCGTCCGCGGCATGACCGAGGACCGCACCCCCGAGCAGACCGGCACCGCAGCGCAGGCCGGGCCGGCGGGCACCGACATGAACGCCCGACCCTCCGAGGCCGTGGTCGCCGCGACCCGGGCCCAGGTGGAGCAGGACCTGCCCGACGTGCTCGAGCACCTGCGCCGGCTGGTCGCGGTCCCCAGCGTCGGGGCCGCCGCCTTCGACCAGCAGACGGTCGAGACCTCCGCCCAGGCCGTGGCCGAGCTGTTCCGCGCCGCCGGGATGCCCGAGGTCGAGGTGCTCCGCTCACCCCGCCCCGACGGCACCCCGGGCGCGCCGGCCGTCGTCGCCCGTCGTCCCGCCCCGGTGGGCGCCCCCACGGTCCTGCTGTACGCCCACCACGACGTCCAGCCGCCCGGCGACCTGGCGCTGTGGACCTCCGACCCGTTCGAGGCCACCGAGCGCGACGGGCGCCTCTACGGGCGCGGCGCCGCCGACGACAAGGCCGGCGTCTGCGCCCACCTGGCCGCGGTCCGGGCCCACCTGGCGGCGCACGACCCCAGCAGCGGCGTCGGCATCACGGTCTTCGTCGAGGGTGAGGAGGAGATCGGCTCCCCGTCCTTCCAGGCCTTCCTGGCCGAGCACGGGGAGACGCTGCGCGCCGACGTCCTGGTCGTCGCCGACTCCACCAACGCCGCGGTCGGCACCCCCGCGCTGACCACGACGCTGCGGGGCATGGTCCAGGCCGTGGTCGACGTGGCCACCCTCGACCACACCCTGCACTCCGGCATGTACGGCGGGGCGGCCCCTGACCCCCTCCTCGTCCTGGTCCGGCTGCTGGCCTCGCTGCACACCGAGGACGGGTCGGTGGCGGTCGCCGGGCTGGACGAGCTGCCCGAGCACGCCCGGGCCGCCGCGGCCGCGCAGCAGGACTGGCCCGAGGCGCAGTACCGCGACGAGGCCGGCGTCCTGGAGGGCGTAGGGCTGGCCGGGACCGGGACGGTCGCGACCCGGGTCTGGGCCGGCCCCGCGGTCACGGTCATCGGCATCGACGGGCCCGACGTCGCCCACGCGTCCAACACGATGCAGCCGACCGCCCGGGCCCGGGTGTCGGTGCGGATCCCGCCGGGGGCGGACCCCGCCGCCGCCTACGAGGCGTTCCGGGCCCACGTCCTGGCCCAGCCGGCCGGCGGCGCGCGCGTGACCGTGACGGCCGAGGAGGGTGGCCACGGCTTCGCCGCCGACACGTCGTCGCCCGCCTACGCGGCCGCCCGCTGGGCCCTGGCCACCGCCTGGGGTCGGGAGGCGGTCGACATCGGCGTGGGCGGGTCGATCCCGTTCATCGCCGACCTGGACCGCGTGATGCCCGGCGCGACCGTGCTGGTGACCGGGGTCGAGGACCCCGACTCCCGCGCCCACGGCATCGACGAGTCGCTGCACCTGGGCGAGTTCGGCCACGCCTGCGTCGCCGAGGCCCTGCTGCTGGAGGCCCTGACCCCGCAGGCCTGAGAGGGGAGGCCCTGAGCCGGGCCGGTCAGTCCCGGGCGGTCGGCCCGGGCAGGGCCAGCATCCGGTCGAGCGCGACGCGGGCCCAGTGGGCGGTCTCGTCGTCCACCCGGATCGGGTTGACGACCCGGCCGTCGGCCAGCGACTCCAGCGCCCACACCAGGTGCGGCAGGTCGATCCGGTTCATGGTCGAGCAGTAGCAGACGTCCCGGTCCAGGAAGTGGACCCTCTTGTCCGGGTGGGCCGCGGCGAGCCGCTTGACCAGGTTGAGCTCGGTGCCGATGACCCACTCCGACCCGGGCTCGGCCGCCTCGAGCGTCCTGACGATCAGCTCGGTGGACCCGACGACGTCGGCCCGGGTGACGACCTCGTGGCGGCACTCCGGGTGCACGATCACGTTGACGCCGGGGATGCGCTCCCGGTAGCCGTCGACGGACTCGGCGCTGAAGCGGCCGTGGACGGAGCAGTGGCCGCGCCACAGCACCATCCGTGCCGTGGCCAGCCGGTCCTTCTCGACCCCGCCGCCCGGCTTCCACGGGTCGAACACCACGCAGTCCTCCAGCGACAGCCCCAGCTCCAGTACCGCCGTGTTGCGTCCCAGGTGCTGGTCGGGCAGGAACAGCACGCGACCGCCGGCGTCTAGCCCGCCGGTCTGCTCGAACGCCCACTGCAGGGCCTGCTCGGCGTTGCTGGACGTGCAGACCGTGCCGCCGTGGCGACCGGTGAAGGCCTTGATGGCCGCCGAGGAGTTCATGTAGGTGACGGGGACCGTGGTCTCGGCCAGGCCCGCGTCGGCCAGCACCTGCCAGGCGTCCTCCACCTGCCCGATCGCGGCCATGTCGGCCATCGAGCAGCCCGCGGCCAGGTCGGGCAGCACGACCGTCTGGTCCGCCGAGGTGAGGATGTCGGCGCTCTCGGCCATGAAGTGCACCCCGCAGAACACGATGAACTCCGCGTCGGGACGGGCCGCCGCGTCGCGGGCCAGCTTGAAGCTGTCGCCGGTCACGTCCGCCAGCTGGATGACCTCGTCGCGCTGGTAGTGGTGCCCCAGGACGAACGCTCGTGAGCCCAGCCGCTCGCGGGCCCGGTGCGCCCGGGCCAGCAGGTCGGGGTCCGACGGCTGGGGCAGGTCGCCCGGGCACTCCACCCCGCGCTCGCTGGCCATGTCCTCGCTGCGTCCGAGCAGCAGCAGGGCCGGGGGGACCACGGGGGCCGGCAGACCGACCGGTGCACTCATCCGAGAAGTCCATCACACCCGGGGACCGGACGTGTCGCCGGTGCGGGCCCGCCCCCGGCAGACTGCGGCCATGCGCGTCGTCATGGCCCCCGACTGCTTCACCGGAACGCTGACGGCCCGGCAGGCCGCGGCCGCCATGGCGGAGGGGTGGGCGACCCGGGCGCCGGGGGACGAGGTCGTGACGGTGCCGCTGTCCGACGGCGGGCCCGGGTTCACCGACGCGCTGAGCGGGACGCTGCCGGGTCGGCTGCTCACCTCGACGGTCAGCGGACCCACCGGGGGGCCGGTGCCCGCCGCCGTGCTGGTGGTGGAGGGTGCCGACGACCCCTCCGGCCTGCGCTCGGCGTACCTGGAGAGCGCGCAGGCCTGCGGCTCGCACCTGGTGGCCGCCGACGTCCGCGACCCCGCCGTGGCCTCGACCCTGGGGGTGGGCCAGCTCCTGCTGGCGGCCCTGGAGGAGGGGGCCGAGCGCGTGGTGGTCGGGCTGGGCGGCTCGGCCACGATGGACGGGGGAGCGGGGCTGCTGTCCGCGCTCGGGGTGCGGGCCGACGGCGTCCGGCTGGACCAGGGCCCACGGGGTCTGGCCGGGCTGGCGCCCGACGCGCTCACCGGCCTGCACGCCGCCCGGGAGAGACTGGCCGGGGTCGACCTGGTCGTGGCCTCCGACGTCGACGTGCCGCTGCTCGGCCGTCACGGCGCCGTTCACGGGTTCGGGCGGCAGAAGGGCGCCACCGCCGAGCAGCTGCCGTCCCTGGAGGCCGTGATGACCGCCTGGGCGTCGGCCGTCGTGGCGGCCGCCGGCGCGGCCGGTGCCCCGGACCCCGGTCGGCTGGTGGCCCTGCCCGGGGCCGGGGCCGCGGGCGGGCTCGGGTTCGCCCTGCTGGCGCTCGGCGGGACCCGGCGTTCGGGGGCCGAGGCGGTGGCGTCGGCGGTCGGTCTGGCCGACCGGTTGGCCGGGGCCGACCTGGTGATCACCGGGGAGGGGAGCTTCGACTGGCAGAGCCTGCGGGGCAAGGTGATCGCCGGGGTGGCCCACGTCGCCGGGTCGCTCGGCGTCCCCGTCGTGGTCGTCGCGGGGCAGGTCGCCGTCGGTCGGCGCGAGCTCGCGGTGGCAGGGGTCGAGGCGGCCTACGCGGTGGCCGACACGCCGGATCAGGTGGCGGCGTCGATGGCCGCCCCGGCGGCGGGTCTGGCCGCCCGGACCGCCCGGGTGGCGGGCACCTGGCACCGCTGAGGGGGTACGAGGGCGGTACCGGCTCGGGAACACCCGGCACGGTCGTAGCATTGACGTCTACGGGAGCGGGTCGACGACTCGCTCCGGACCAGTGCCCCCGGCGATCCAGGAGCCGAACATGACCGACACGACCACGACGCCCGCCACCACGGACGCCCCCGCCGAGACCAAGGCCCCGCACGAGGTGACGCTCACCACCGTCGCCGCCGAGAAGGTCAAGGGCCTGCTCGCCCAGGAGGGTCGTGACGACCTGCGGCTGCGCCTGGCCGTGCAGCCCGGCGGCTGCTCGGGGCTCATCTACCAGCTCTACTTCGACGACCGGACGATGGACGGCGACGCCGTCCGCGACTTCGACGGCGTCGAGCTCGTCGTCGACCGGATGAGCGTCCCCTACCTCGCCGGCGCCACCGTGGACTTCGCGGACACCATCGAGAAGCAGGGCTTCCAGATCGACAACCCCAACGCGGGAGGCTCCTGCGCCTGCGGTGACTCGTTCCACTGAGCACCCCCGCCTCGGCTCCGGATCAGTTCGCCCGAGCCCTCCAGCGCGCCCCCGACGGCCAGGACCTGGTCTGCGTCGGGGGCGCGCTGTCGTCGGACCTGCTCCTGGACGGCTACCGCAGCGGCGTGTTCGCGATGAGCGTCCGGCTCCGGCGCCGCGAGGTCCTGGGCTGGTTCTCGCCCGACCCGCGCGGCGTGCTGGACCCGCTGCGGGCCCACGAGTCCCGCTCGCTACGACGACGTAGGCGCGGGTTCGAGACCAGGGTCGACACCGCCTTCGACGAGGTGGTGGCGGGCTGCGCCGACCCCTCCCGCGAGGGGGCCTGGATCAACCAGGCCTACGTCCAGGTCTACCGGGACCTCCACGCCCTGGGCCACGCGCACTCGGTCGAGACGTGGCTCGACGGCCGCCTGGTCGGCGGGCTGTTCGGCGTCGTGGTGGGTGGGCTGTTCGCCGCGGAGTCCAAGTTCCACCGCGAGACGGACGCGTCCAAGGCCGCGGTCCTGTCCCTGGCCGAGATGCTGGCCGCCGAGCCGGCGGGACCGGGCCTGGTCGACGTGCAGTGGGCCACACCGCACCTGAGCACGCTCGGGGTGGTCGAGGTCACCCGGGACCACTACGTGTCGCAGGTGGCCGACCTGGTCCGGCAGCCGCCGCCGCGGTGCTTCGACCGCCCGGACCGCCCCCACCCGTCGTGATCACCCTGTCCTGATCACCCTGTCCTGATCACCCCGTCCTGATCTCGACGAGCCAGACCCCGTCCGTCTCCTCCACCCGGACCACCGTGTGACCACGCATCCCCGCCCAGGCCGGGACGTCGTGCTCCACGGCCGGGTCCTCGGCCCGGACCGACGCCGTCGTCCCGGCCGGCAGGCCCCGGACCGCGGCGGCCAGGCGCAGCACGGGGACGGGGCAGCGCGTGCCGCGCGCGTCGACGGCGACCTCGGTCGGGCCCGTCACAGGTCGGTCGCCCCCAGCTCGTGCCGCAGCCGGGCCACGACCCGGGGCAGGACCTGGCCGAACCGGTCCACGTCCTCCGGGCGCGTCCCGCGGGGCAGACCGAGGCGGATGTTGCCGTGCGTCAGCGCCCCCACCGCGGCCAGGACGTGGCTCGGCCGCAGCGTGTCGGCCGTGCACGCGGAGCCGGACGCCACCGAGAACCCCTCGCCGTCCAGGCGCCGCACCAGCTCCTCGCCCGGTACGAACAGCGCCGACAGGGTGAGCACGTGCGGGAGCCGGTCCACGGGCGAGCCGACGACGACCGTGTCGGGCACCGCCCCGGCCGCCCGACGGAGTCGCTCCACGAGGTCGTGGCGAGGGTCGTCGGCCCCCAGCGGCCCGGCCAGCACCTCCTGCAGGGACACCGCGGCCGCCAGCGCCGCCGGCACGTCGACCGCCCCGGGCTGCTCCCCGGGGCGCCGGGACGCCCCGGCCTCGCCCGGCTCGTGGGGTCGCCACCGGACGCCCGGGCGCAGCACCAGCAGGCCGACCCCGGGGGCCGCCCCCCACGCCCGGGGGGACGCGACCAGGACGTCCCAGGCGTCCGGGACCGCCAGGTGGCCCAGCGACGCCCCGGCGTCCACGACCAGCGGCACCCCGGCCCGGCGGGTCAGCGCGTGCACGGCCGGCAGGTCCTGCACGGTGCCGATCTCCACGTTGGCGTGCTGGACGCAGACCACCCGGGCCCCGGTCGCGGCCTGCTCGAGGGCCACCAGGTCGACCCGGCCGTGCCGGTCCACCCCGACGGTGCGCACCTCCGCCCCCGCCTGACCCGCCGCCCACGCCGCGGCGTGGTGCACGGCCGAGTGCTCCACCGCCGACACCACGACGGCCCCGTCGCCGCGCCCGCCCGGGGGGCCGCAACCCAGCACGGCCGCGTGCAGGGCCCGGACGTGGTCCGGCGGGAAGGCCACGCCGTCGGCCGTGGCCCCCAGCAGCGTCGCGACGGCCTCCCGGGCACCGTCCAGCAGGCGCCGGGCGCCCCAGGACGTGGCGTGCAGGCCGCGGACGTCGGCCCAGCCGTCGGCGGCCGCG
>JBBSQH010000120.1:0-8333 GCA_038258055.1 Actinomycetales bacterium | reverse complement strand
TCCTCGACCTCAGCACCGACGCCACCGGCATGACCATCGGCAAGTTCCAGCTCGACCCCACCACCGGCACCGCCCTCCGGGTCGCCCTGCAACGCTGGTCCGCCCCCGACCCCGCCGGAACGACGAGCAGCACCGCCGGTGAGACCACGGCCGACACGCACCCCGACCTCGGTCTCCTGCGCGGCGAGCACACCGACGGCTGGGGCGCGGACTGCGCCGGCCCCGGCCAACCCGACCGACGCCAACCCCGCCAACGCCGCGCCGACGCCCTGACCCACCTCCTCCAGGTCGCCCTCGGCGTCGAGGCCCCCCACCGCGGCGAACGACCCCGCGTCGTCCTCACCCTCACCCTCGACCAGCTCCAACAGCTCGAGCAGACCCACCGACCCGGCGACCAGCACGGAGGCGCCGGACTGGACGGCCTGGTCGGGCTACCCGAGGTCGAAGGCGCAGGCCCCATCCCCCACTGGGCCGCCAAGACCCTCGCCTGCGACGCCGTCCTCCAACGCCTCGTCCTCTCCCCCACCGACACCCCCCTCGAGCTCGGCCGCACCATCCGCCTCGCCACCCTCGCCCAACGCCGCGCCCTCGCCGTCCGCGACGGCGGCTGCGTCATCCCCGGCTGCACCGCCCCACCCACCACCTGCGACGCCCACCACATCACCCACTGGGCCGACGGCGGCCCCACCGACCTGCCCAACCTCTGCCTCCTCTGCCCCGCCCACCACACCGCCGTCCACACCGGCACCTGGGCCATCAGCCTCGACGACGAAGGCCAGGTCTGGACCACACCCCCACGCTTCGTCGACCCCCTACGACAACCCCGGCCCGCCTGGCGACAACGCGCCAGACGCACCCGCCGGGCAGCCTGACCGACGCCCGGTCGTGGCAGGCGTCGCTGCGGCCTGCCCGGCCGCCTCCGACTCGCTCGCCCGTCCGACCGTGCCCGCCCGACCGTGCCCGCCCGCTGCGCCACGCTGCGCTGCAATGGCCCAAGCGGCGGCCTATGTCGGTGAGGAGTCCTCGCCGCCCGACGCCCAGACCTCGCGCAGGTCGGCCAGGTGCGGCGAGCGAGACGGGTCGGTGCCACCACCCAGGGCCAGGTAGGTGGCGGCGAAGTCGGTCCGGGCCACCAACGACGCAAGTCGCTCCAACGGCCGCCCCGCCGGGGCGGCCAGCTCGCTGACGCGCACCCCGGCACGGGAGGCGACAGCACGGACCGGTCCGGCGTGCGGCGGGTCCTCGGTGTCCGATAGCAGCAGCAGCCGCAGCGACGGACCGGACGGGCCGTCGAGGAAGGGGTCGGCGAAGAGCGGGTCCACCTCGGTCGACGCGGTGGCCCGACCCCCGGCGAACGCCCCGTCGAACAGCGACACCACGTCACCGGCGTCCTCGGGCAACCGGCCCCGGACCGCCGGCACCCGCGCCGTCCGCGCCAGCATCGACACCACCCGCGCCGCCGCGCCGTCAGCGGCGTCACCGTCGCTGAGCACGACGGGGACGACGCCGTCCAGCTCCAGGGCCAGGACCTTGGCGGGGTTCACGAAGCCCGGCGACGTCGGACGGCAGGTCTCGGCCTCCTCGTCGAGCCGGTCCGCCGCGGCGACGAGGTCATCCGCGCCGACGTCGAGGACGTCTGCCGCCCCGCACGCCAGCAGCACCGGCGCGAGCAGCGACCACAGGCCGGTCCGAGAACCCGCGGGCGGCACACCGGGCACACCGGCGCGCGGCACCGCCAGCACCGTGCCCCGGGCGCGGGCGGTGACGTCGGCGAGCGGGGACCCCTCGCGGCACACCGACACCAGGCGAGCACCGCGGCGAGCCGCCTCGGCGGCGATCTGCAGCGGCTCCGGCGCACGACCGGACATGGACACCGCCACCACCAGGTCCAGGGCACCGACCCAGCCGGGCAGCGGGCCGCCGCGCCGACGCTGGACGGGCACCGAGGAGCCGGCGCCGGCGAGGGCGGCCACGACCTCGCCCACGACCGCGCTGCCGCCGAGCCCCGCGACGAGCACCGAACGAGGGCGGCCGTCGTCACGGACCCGGTCCAGGTCGTGCTCCTGCGACAGGACGTTGCGCACCTGGGCCCCGGCCGAGGCCAGCACCCGCAGCGATCCCTCGCGGTCGAGACCGGCCAGGGCGTCGACGTCGTCGAGGACCGCCTCGTCGATCACGCCGGGTCGTCCCCGGTCCCGGGGTCCGCGCCTCCCGCGCCGGGCAGCTCGCCCTCGTCCACCAGCAGGACGGGCACTCCGCGGTCGAAGCGATACGTCCTGCCGCACCCGGCCACCGGGCCCGTCGTGTCGGCGGCGCAGCGCAGGGCGGCGGCTCCCGAGGGGTCGGTGACGTCGACCAGGGTGCTGCGGCAGGCCGGGCAGCGCAGGATCTCGCGGAGCCAGGGCTCGACGGTGCTGCTCATGGGGCGGGGACCTCCTCGGAGCGGACCACGGACAGGACATGGTCGCGCACCCGCGCCAACGTCGCGTCGTCGACGGCCTCGACGTTGAGCCGCAGGAGCGGTTCCGTGTTGCTGGGACGCAGGTTGAACCACCACGAGCCGTCGACGGCCGACACGGTGACCCCGTCCAGGTGGTCCAGCTCGACCGGTTCCGGCCCGGCCGTGACGTCGTCCAGGACCCGTCGGGTGGCCTCCGCCGCGTCGGGCACGGTGGAGTTGATCTCGCCGCTGCGGGAGTACCGGACGTAGGAGGCGACCAGCTGCGACAGCGTGGTGCCCTCGGGGGCCCGACCCAGCGCCTGGAGGACGTGCATCGCGGCCAGCATCCCCGAGTCTGCCCCGTAGAAGTCCCGGAAGTAGAAGTGGGCGGAGTGCTCGCCGCCGAACACAGCCCCCGTGGCGGCCATCTCCGCCTTGATGTAGGAGTGCCCCACGCGGGTACGCACGGAGCGCCCGCCCGCCTCGGCCACCACGTCGGCGACCGCCCGGCTGGTGATCAGGTTGTAGAGCACCGTGGGGGACGCCTCGCCCCCCGCCCGGGCCCGCGCGACCTCGTTCGCCGCGACCAGGGCGGTGACGGTGCTGGGGTCGACGACGTCGCCGTTCTCGTCGATGACGAAGCAGCGGTCGGCGTCGCCGTCCGTGGCCAGCCCCAGGTCGGCCCCGGAAGCCCGCACAGCGGCCTGGAGGTCGACCAGGGTGCTCAGGTCGAGTGGGTTCGCGTCGTGGTTCGGGAAGGTGCCGTCGAGCTCGAAGTACAGCGGCTGGACGGCCACGGGCAGCGCGGGCAGACCGGCGGCGTCGCCCAGGACGGCCGGCACGGTCAGCCCTCCCATGCCGTTGCCGGCGTCGACCACGACTCGCAGCGGCCGGATGCCGTCCAAGGAGACGAGTGAGCGCAGGTGCAGGGCGTAGTCGGCCAGGGTGTCGCGGCGCGACACCGACCCGCCGGCCACGGCGACCGGCTGCGAGGCACCGGTGAGCATGGCTACCGCGCGGTCGCGCACCGGGGCCAGACCGGTGTCGAGGCTGACCGGGCGGGCGCCCCGACGGCACAGCTTGAGGCCGTTGTACGCCGCGGGGTTGTGGCTGGCGGTGAACATCACCCCGGCGCTGTCGCGCGAGCCGGACACGAAGTACAGCTGGTCCGTGGAGGTCAGGCCCACGACCTCGACGACGGCACCCGCGGCCGCGGCGCCGGCGGCGAACGCCTCGGCCAGCTCGGGCGAGGACGGTCGCATGTCGTGACCGACGGCCAGCCTCGGCTCACCGTCGGCCTCGGGCAGGACGACCTCGGTCGCGAAGGCGGACCCGAGGGCCCGGCAGGTGTCGGCGTCGATCTGCTCGCCGACCAGACCGCGGATGTCGTAGGCCTTGACGATCTGCTGGAGGGGGTGCTGGACGGTCGGCTGGGAGGGGTGCGGCACGGCCCTCACAGTACGGGTGGTGCAGGCGGTACCAGCGGTCCGTGCGGTGCCGGGTGTTCGCGGCTCGGTGCTCGGTGTCGCCCGGGTCAGCGCTTGGCGGTCCGGGTCAGGACATCCGCGACGGGGACGTCCACGCCGGCCTCCTCCCAGCGACGGTGCTCGCAGTGGTGGCAGGAGACGAAGTCCACGCTGCCACCGTCGGTCAGGTTCATGGTGAGGCGGGTCAGCCGCGTGCTCCCGCAGGAGACGCACCCCCCGGTGGCGCGGTGCTCGCGCTGGGTCAGCGACCCGAGCGGCAGGTGCTCGTCGGCGCGGGGGCGACGCTGGCGCGGGATCACGGCGGCGACGGGACCGGCGGGGCGGACGGTGACGGTGGCGGCGTTCATGTGGGCTCCTCGGTGTCTGGACTGCCCCAGGTGTCGGCCGCGAGCGCCAGAACCTTGAGCCGACCGGCGTGTCGCGACATCCGGGGCAGACCGGACCAGCCAGGACGAACGCGGCGGCACACTCCCGGGACGCCTCCTCCACCCGGTCCGGCGGGGTCCGGCGAGGCCCGGGGAGGTCCGGCAGGACCAGGGCGGACCGGGGCGGAGCCAGGTCCGACGTCGGGTCAGGCCTGGTCGTCGCCGGGGCCGAGGACGCGGAGGTGACCGCGGCGGCCCAGCTCACGTCGACCGGACCGGGTCGCCGACCCGACGGGCTCGTCGCGGCCCCGCGAGGCCCGCCCTCCGTCGGGCGCCTCCGGTCCGCCGGGGACGGCGGCGGCGCGCCCGCGCACCTCCTCCCGCGGCCGGGCGGACTCCCGTACCGCCTCGACCAGCGCGAGCAGGTCGTCGTGGTTGGGTCCGGTCGGTCCGTGGTCGTCGACCGCCAGCCGCACGACCTCCCACCCCCGGGGCGCGGTGAGCCTCGCGGCGTGCGCCTCGCACAGGTCGTAGGAGTGGGGCTCGGCGTAGGTGGCCAACGGGCCCAGCACCGCGGTGGAGTCCGAGTACACGTACGTCAGGGTGGCCACCGAGTCCTGGCCGCAGCCGGACCGGGAGCAGCGTCGTCCGGATCTCACGCCCGCCACCGTAGCCCGAGGGGCGACCGCCCCGGTGGTGCCGTGCCGTGCGGAGGCGACGTGCCGTGCGGAGGCGACGTGCCGTGCGGAGGGGACGTGCCGTGCGGAGGGGACGTGCCGTGCGGAGGGGACGTGCCGTGCGGAGGGGACGCGCCGTGCGGGGACGGGGCGTACGGGGAAGCGCCGTGAGGGGACGCGGCGGCACGACGGCAGCCCCGGACGACGCCGGGTACCGAGCGACTACCGGGCACCGGACGACCTGGGCACCGGACGACCGCCGTGACCGGGCGGCACTACCGTGGCGAGGTGGCCGAGCAGGAGTCCGACCCCGCCCACGCCGCAGTGCCGTCGGCCCCTCGCCGCCGGGACCGACGCGGACGCGGTGTCCGCGGCCCGCTGCTGCCGGCCGCCCTGCCCGGAGCGTTGACCCGCTCCCAGCGCTTCGACGCCCTCGTGCTGGACGCCGTGGCCCGGCTGGAGCCCCGGTGGGGCGACGCCCTCGCGGACGTCGACGTCGCCGTCGAGCTCGTACCCCCCCGCGACCCGTCCCCGTGGGAGGAGCGCGTCGCCCCCCTGGGCCGGGTGTTCCCGGCCGAGGGGTCGCGCCCGGCCCGGCTCGTGGTCTACCGGCGTCCCGTCGAGGCCCGCGCCGACGACGACCTGCCCCGCCTGGTGCACGAGGTGGTGGTGGAGCAGGTCGCGGCCCTGCTGTCGCGACCGCCGGAGGACATCGACCCCACCCTCAGCGACGACGAGGGCTGACCGGCGGCGAGGAGCACCCGGGCGGGCGGGTGCGCCCCGCCCTCAGCGTCGGACCAGCCGGACGACGTCCGGGGCCGGCGGGGCCCCGGGCACCGACGTCGCCGCGGTGAGGGGCCCGTCGGCGTCCGGGACCGAAGCCCTCATCCCGATGTGCACCCCGGTGGCGGACCGGACCACGAGGGCGTCCACCGCGGCTGGGTCGATCCCCTCGAGCAGGTCGGCCAGGGCCACGTCGACCGGTGCACCGCCCGCCGGCAGCACCACCGGGCGCGACGTCAGCTCCTGGGACTCCGCGTCGAGCACCTGCAGCCGGGCCTCTCCGGCCGCGTCGCCCGCGCCGACCAGCGACACGGTCACGTCCGGGACCGCCGCCGCGTCGAGCAGCGGCGCCAGGGGCAGCCTCACGGGCGTCGTCCAGGCCGGTTCCGCGGGGACGGCCTGGGCCCACGCCCGGTCCACCGGCACCCCGGTGAGGCCCTCGGCGGGCTCACCGTCGCGCTGGCGGGTCCAGGTCGCGGAGGCCACGACCGGTGAGTCCGCGACGACGTGGACGGCCCAGCCGCCGGGTGCCAGGCCGGACAGGTCCGCCTCGACCACCCCGCCTGCGGGCGCCACGAGCAGGTCGGGGCCGGTCAGGTCCACCGGGTCGCCGCCGTCGGCCGGGACGGCCCGCAGCCGCACCACGGCCGGCGTGTCGCCCACGGCCCCGACCAGCAACCGGGCCGTGCCGTCCGACGGCACGAGGACGCCCGGCACCACCAGCTCCTCCGCCGGCACCACCTGCGCGGGCTGGGTGTCACCGCCCTGGGGCACCAGGCCGAGCAGGGCGGTGTCGGTCGCGCTGACCGCGACCGTGCCCTGGCGCGCCTCGACCCGGGCCAGGACGGCGGTCAGGTCAGGGGCCAGCGCGTCCAGGCGCACCTCGGTGCGTCCGCCCGGGCCGACCAGGAGGCCCGTGGACGACGGCGTCTCGACCGGGCCGTCCACCCCGCCCACCCGGACGTCCACGACGGCGCCGGTCTCCCCCGGGTTGGCCAGCAGCAGCGTGGCCTGCTGCCCGACGGCGGTGCCGCCGAGCAGGGCCCACGACGAGGGGGCGGTCGCGGGGCAGGCCGACAGCCGCAGCCCGCGGCTGTCGCCGTCGGTCTCCGCGCGCCAGGTGAGGCCACGGACGGCCGCACCGCCCTGGGTCCCCTCCAGCGGCACGACGTCCTCGTCCTCGTCGCCGGGCGCCGCGCAGGTCGCCACGGAACCCGCCGCGGCCAGGGTGACCGCGGGCGACACCAGGGCCGGGTCGTCCGCGCTCGGCAGCCCGCCGACCGTGGCAGCCAGCCGGTCGCCCAGGGCCTGGCCGGCCCCGGTACCGGCCAGGGCGGCACGGACCTGCCGGTCGGCCTGGAGCGGGCCGGGCCCGGAACCGGTACCGGTGGCCAGCAGCAGCACCAGAGCCGTCACGGACACCGCCATCAGGGCGGTCGCGGTACGGCCCGCGCGTCGCAGCCCGCGCCGGGAGCGGGACACCGGGGCCGCGGCGGGACGACGCCCGGCGTCCAGGGGGCGGCCAGGACGACGTCCGGGCCACAGCAGCAGCAGGGCGACCACCGCGACCGCGACCGCCGACACCGTGACGGCGGAGGGCGGGGACATGGGTGCGCTGAGCTGCACCTCTGCCGGGCCTGCGGGCAGCAGGAACCCCTGCGCCCAGCCGTCGACCGTGGTGGTGGTCAGCGCCGCGCCGTCGGCGGTCGCCCGCCAACCGGTGCGCGCGTTGTCGGCGAGGACGAGGACACGGCCCGGGTCTCCGTCCGGCACCAGAACCGTGCCGCCGTCGTCACCACCGGACACAGAGGTGGCGTCGGGGGTGGTCCGGGCCGCGTCGGTCGCCGGCTCGTCGGGCGAGGTGGTCGACGCCTCGGTCGGCACGCTCCCGAGGGCGCCCCGCAGGTCCAGCGGTCCCAGCTCCTCGCCGCCGGCGCCCACGAGCCGCGCCCTGGCGGGTACCGGACCGGTCTCGGCGCTGTCCACGCGCCACGTGGTGCGGTCGGCCTCGACCGAGGTCCTGACCAGCCCGGCCCGCTGCGCCAGGGCGATGTCGACGTCCGCGCTGCCGCGGACCACGACCCAGCCGACGCCGAGGCGCGCCAGCTGGGCGGCGACCTCGTCGCCCGGCACGTCCCCATCACCCAGCAGGGACGCCACGGCGTCCGCCAGCCGCCGCTCGCCCGGACGGACGGGCAGGTCGGGCCGGGCCAGGGCGGTGGCCACGGAGGCCTGCCCCGGCCCCGGCTGACCGGCGGTGACCGACCAGGAGACGCCGTCGTCCGCCACGGGGGCGTCACCGGTGACGTCCTGGGTCGCCCCGCCGCCCTCGAGCACGCCCGTGGCGGTCACCCCGTCGGCACCCCGGGCGTCCAGCAGCAACGTCCGGGTCGCCTGGGGCGACTGGGCCCCGACCAGCGCCGGGGAGGGCAGGCCCTCGCCGGGCCGGTCGACGTCGACCAGCGCCCCGACGGCCAGGCTGCCGAGCACGAGCGAGGCGGCCACCGCCGGGGCGGGGCCCCCCCCGGCCCGGGCCCCCCCCCCCACGCCCCCGCCCGGGGGGGGCCGCGCCAGGCGCGGC
>JBBSQH010000119.1:0-8492 GCA_038258055.1 Actinomycetales bacterium | reverse complement strand
TGCGCCGGGCGGCCTGCGAGGTGCCGCCGGAGCGGCCGCCCACCGGGGTCTCCGGCGGGGGCAGGCCCCGGCGCTGGGCGCTGGCCCGGATCCCCGTCAGCGGCGAGCGCAGGTTGCGCTCGACGTCGACGGCGAGCGCCTTGAGGGGGGAGACGTAGAGGACCCGGCAGCGTCGCTGCGGCTCCTCGGGGACGGGCTCGGCGGCGAGGCGGTCCAACGACCAGAGGAACGCGGCGAGGGTCTTGCCGGACCCGGTGGGGGCCACGACCAGGGCGTCCTCGCCGCTGCTGACCGCGTCCCAGGCTCCGACCTGGGCGGGGGTGGGGGCCGGGAAGGCGCCCGTGAACCAGTCCCGCGTGGCCGGGGAGAACCGCTCGAGCACGCGCGCGGCGGACGGTCGACGGCTCACCGGCCCATCATGGTCCAGGCGTCTGACATCCGGCCTGTCGTGGTAGACCTCTGGCGTGAGGATCAGCGAGTTCCGGACGCTCAGTCGAGAGGAGTTCGGGCGCGCCCTCGGCGACACCCTCGTCGCCGACCTCGTGCTGCCGTCCCTGGACGTCACCGCGGCCCAGGCCCTGGAGGACGGGACGGACCCCCGGGTGGTGTGGCTGGCCCTGTGCGACGCCATGGACGTGCCGCCGGAGCGCCGGCTGGGCCGCGACCGCGGTCGACGGCACAACGGCTCCTCCGGGGCCTCCAGCTCCTCCGGGGCCTCCAGCTCCTCCGGGGTCTCCAAGACCGCCGACCGCGGGGCCCGGGCGTGAACGCCCCGGCCGACAACCCCGCCGACCAGCTCGCCGCCGCGGCGGAGGACGCCGGTCGGCACATGGCCGCCATCGCCGAGGACGTGGTCAACCGGTTCTCCGTCCGCGTGCTGACCCGCCGCGGGTGGGTGGCCCGGGTCCAGGTCAACCGCGGCTACGGCACGACCGTGGAGGTGCCGTCGGTGCACCGTCCCGGCTGGGTGCGGGTGTTCGGTCGCGTGCTGATGGCCCGCCCGGAGACGCCCTACCGGGCCTGGGTCAAGCGCCGCGGCTGGCGCAGCTTCCTCACCGCGCAGGTCGAGTACTGCCCCGTGGTGGTCGAGATCGCCGGGTACCGCTACGAGGTCGCGGCCGACCGGGCGGGCCTGGTCGACGCCGTCCTGCAGATCGACCTGCCGGCGGGGCGCCACCCGGTGACCATCACCCCCTCGGGGGGCGAGCCCGGGGTGGGCGAGATCCTGGTCGTGGGCGCCGACACCGACGCGGGACTGGTCAGCGACATCGACGACACCGTCATGGTGACCTGGCTCCCTCGGCCGTTCATCGCGGCGTGGAACACGTTCGTCCGGCAGGAGACCGCCCGGGCCGAGGTGCCGGGCATGACCGAGCTGTACCGGTCGTACCTGCAGGCCAACCCGAGCGCGTTCGTCGTCTACCTGTCCACGGGGGCCTGGAACACCGCGCCGTTCCTGCGGCGGTTCCTGCGCCGGCACGGCTTCCCGGTCGGCCCGTTGCTCCTGACGGACTGGGGACCGACCAACACCGGGTGGTTCCGGTCCGGGCGGGAGCACAAGCTCGGGTCCCTGCGCCGGCTCCGCGCGGAGCTGCCGCACCTGCGCTGGCTGCTGGTGGGGGACGACGGCCAGCACGACCCGGACATCTACTCCACCATCGCCCGCGAGGCGCCCGACAGCGTCCGGGCCGTGCTGCTGCGGGAGCTGTCCCCGGCGGAGCAGGTGCTGGCCCGCGGGCTGGCGCTGCCGGAGTCCGACGGGGGCGCCGGACCGGTGCCGGTGCTGCACGGTGGCGACGGGCACCGCCTGGCCGAACGGCTGCGGGCCATCGGTCAGCTGCCGGACGGGGACCCCGACCCGGCGGGGCTGCCGGACCTGTCGGACCTGTCATGACCACGGCGCCCGGGCGGCCGGACCTGCGGTGAGCGAGGCCCGCCGCGTCGGCGTCCTGGCCGCCGCCCAGGTCGCGGGGGGCGTCGGGGCGGCCGTCGGTATCGCGGCCGGCAGCCTGCTGGCGGCGCAGGTCACCGGGGGGACCGCTCTGGCCGGTACGGCGCAGACCGCCACCGTCCTGGGGGCCGCCCTGCTGGCGGTGCCGCTGGCCCGGCTGGCCCAGCAGCTCGGTCGCCGCATCGCGCTGTCGGCCGGTCTGCTGCTGGCCGTGGCGGGCTCGGGCCTCGTCGTGCTGGCCGCGGCCACCGGCTCCTTCGTCCTGCTGCTGCTGGGGGCCGCGCTGTTCGGCGGTGGGAGCGCGTCGGGCCTGCAGGCGCGCTACGCGGCCACCGACGGCACGGCGCCCGGCCGACGAGGTCGGGCCCTGTCGACGGTGGTGTGGGCCACGACCGTGGGTGCGGTCGCCGGCCCCAACCTGGCCGCCCCGGCCTCACGGCTGGACGATGCCCTGGGCCTGCCGCCCTACAGCGGGTCCTACCTGGTAGCGGCCGGCGCGTTCCTGCTCGCCGCCCTCGTGCTGCTGGTGGGGCTGCCGGCCGTGCCACGGTCGGGTCGACCCGCCGACGCGCCGGCGGACGTGCCGCAGGACGTGACCACCGGTGGCACCACGGTCCTGGCCGTCCTGCGCACGGTCTGGCAGCGCCCGCAGGCCCGGCTGGGCGTGGTCGCGCTGGGCACCGCCCACGCGGTCATGGTGGGGGTGATGGTGATGACCCCCGTCCACCTGGACGCCCACGGTGCCTCGTTCACGGTCGTCGGGCTCGTCATCAGCGTCCACGTCGCGGGGATGTACGCGGCCAGCCCGCTGTTCGGCTGGCTGGCCGACCGGCGGGGGACCACGGCGGGTGTCGCGGTCGGCGTGGTGCTGCTGCTGGCCGCCCTGGCCGTGTCGGGGACGTCCGGCCTGCTCGGGGCGGGCGCCGCCTCGCACACCGGGGTCGGCGTGGGTCTGCTGCTGCTCGGGCTCGGCTGGTCGGCCTGCCTGGTGGCCGGGTCGACGCTCCTGGCCGGCACGTTCGACCAGTCCGACCCCCGGGCCCGGACGCTGCAGGGTGCCTCCGACCTGGTCATGGGCGGCGCGGGCGCGGCGGCCGGGGCCTTGTCGGGCCCCGTGGTCGCGCTGACGGGCTACCCCGGTCTGACCGTCGCGGCGGTCCTGCCCCTCGCGCTGACCCTGTGGTGCCTGGCGGGCGTGAGAGCGCCGGGGCCGGGTGGGCGACGGGGCGCCGGCCTGCTCTACCGTCGGACGCCGTGAGCACCTCGGGGGACGTGGAGCAGGGGTCCGGCACGGCATCGGGACCGACGCCGGTCCTCGTGCACGGGCGCGGCCTGACCAAGGTCTACGGGGACTTCACCGCCGTGGACGGCATCGACCTCGACGTCCGGCGAGGGGAGTCCTTCGGCATCCTCGGTCCCAACGGGGCCGGGAAGTCGACGACCATGCGCCTGATCGGCTGCGTGTCCGACCCCACGGACGGTGAGCTGACGGTGCTCGGCCTGGACCCGCGTCACGACGGCCCACGGATCCGGGCCCGGCTCGGCGTGGTCCCGCAGAAGGACACCCTCGACGAGGAGCTCACGGTCCGCGAGAACGTGCTGGTCTACGGCCGGTACTTCGGGATGTCGCGGGCCGCGGTGCGCGCCAAGGCCGACGAGCTGCTCGACTTCGTCCAGCTCGCCGACCGGGCCGAATCCGTCGTGGAGCCGCTGTCCGGGGGGATGAAACGTCGGCTCACGATCGCCCGTGCCCTGGTCAACGACCCCGACATCCTGCTGCTCGACGAGCCCACCACCGGCCTGGACCCGCAGGCCCGGCACGTGCTGTGGGACCGGCTGTACCGGCTCAAGCGCGAGGGCGTCACCCTGGTCCTGACCACGCACTACATGGACGAGGCCGAGCAGCTGTGCGACCGCCTCGTGGTGATGGACGGCGGTCGGTACGTCGCGGAGGGCAGCCCGACGGACCTGATCCGGGCCCACTCGACCCGTGAGGTGCTCGAGGTCCGGTACCGCACCGACGACCACGCGCCCTACGCCGAGCCGCTGCAGAGGTTGGCGAGCCGGGTCGAGGTGCTCCCGGACCGGGTCCTGCTCTACGTCGACGACGCGGACGAGACCGCCGTGGCCGTGCTGGCGCTGCCCGGCGAGCGACCGATGTCGCTGCTGCCACGACGGTCGACGCTGGAGGACGTGTTCCTGCGCCTGACGGGCCGGACGCTCGTCGACTAGGCGCGCGGGCCCGGTCGACGAGCGTCCTGGCTCCTGCTCAGCCCGCGTTCGCGACGGCCTGCGAGAGCTCCTCGACGTAGGTGTCGAGCCCGTAGGACAGCGACAGCGCCGTCGGGGGGCTGACCGAGGACACCAGCGCCTGGCCCTCGATGGACGCGACGGCACCGGACTGCACCTGGGGGAGCGAGGCGAAGTAGGGCTTGGCCAGCGTCTCCGCCGCGGCGTCCGGGGTGTCGGAGTACGACAGCAGCACGTCGGACGTCAGGCCGCCCACGAGCTCGGGGCTCAGGGTGAAGTAGAAGGTCGCCTCGCCCGTGGACAGCTCCTCCACGCTGGGAGCGACCTCCAGGCCCAGGTCGGTGAGGAACTCGACCCGCGGGTCGGCCTCCTCGTAGACGTACAGCGTGTCGGGGGTGTCCAGCACCGCGGCGACGGTGCGCCCGGCCAGCTCTGGGTTGGCCTCGGCGGCCGCGGCGACCTCGGCGTCGGCGTCGGCGACCACGGCGGCGGCCTCGTCGGGCTGCCCCAGAGCCTCGCCGACGGTCGTCACCACGTCACGCCACGGCGTGGACCAGGCCCCGTCGGGGTAGGCGACGGTCGGTGCGATCTGGCTCAGCGTCTCGTAGTCCTCGGCCGTGATGCCGGAGTAGACCGCCAGGATGACGTCGGGCTGCTGGGCCGCGACCTGCTCGAAGGGGATGCCGTCGGCGTCGGGCAGGAGCTCGGGCGTCTCGGCCCCCTGCTCCTCCAGCGACTCCGCGACCCAGGGCAGCAGGCCGTCCTCGTCCGCGCCGTAGGTGGCCAGCGGGATCGCCACGGGCACGACGCCCAGGGCCAGCGCGGCGTCGGTGCTGCCCCAGCCGAGGGTGACGACCCGCTCGGGGGTCTCCTCGATCGTGGTCTCGCCGAAGGCGTGCTCGATGGTCACGGGCAGCTCGGCGCCGGAACCGCCCGCGGCGGCGCTGGGCGCGGCGGACGTCTCGGCCTCCGTCGAGGAGTCCGAGGAGTCCGAGGAACCGCAGGCCGCGGCCAGCAGGGCGGCGGCCAGGGCGCCCGCGACGAGCGCGGTGCGACGGGGAGGTGTCATGAATTGGTCCTTGCCGTGGGGAGGAATGAAGCAAGGCGAGCCTAACCGTACCCAGGGGTCCCTGCGACCGTCGGGCCGCGCCGGTACTCTCGCGGCGCTGGTGGGCGGCCGACGGGGCCCCCGCCCCGGGGTGGGGAGGCGCGACAGGTGGCACCGGAGGCTCGGCCCGCCCTCGCACCCCCGCACGCCACCGGCCTCCTGTGGTGGCGGGCCACGTCGTCCTGGCTGGTGGTGGCCCGCCGGTGGTGGCGCTCGCTGGTCCTGCGGTCGTTCCTGGAGCCCGTGCTCTACCTTCTGGGGCTCGGCTTCGGGCTGGGGACACTGGTGGACGGCAGCGGCAACGCTCCCGGCGGCGTGCCCTACGCGGCCTACGTGGCCGCCGGGGTCCTGGCGGCTTCCGCCATGCAGTCGGCGTTCAGCGAGGCGTCCTGGCCCGTGCTCGGGGCCATCAAGTGGCAGCGGCAGTACCACGCCCAGCTGGCCACGCCGCTGCGGGTCACCGACGTCCTGCTCGGTCACCTGACCTTCATGCTGCTGCGGCTCGTGGCGAGCGTCGTGCCGTTCTGGCTGGTCATGATCGCCTTCGGGCTCGTGTCCTGGCCCAGCGCGGTGTGGGCGGTGCCGGCGGCGGTGCTGTGCGGGATGGCCTTCGCCGCGCCGGTCGCGGCGTTCGCCGCCTCGACCGAGACGGACACCTCGTTCGCCCTGCTGCTGCGCTTCGCCATCATCCCGATGTTCCTGTTCGCCGGGGTGTTCTTCCCGGTGTCCGACCTGCCGCCCTGGGTGCAGCCGGTGGTGTGGGCCACGCCGCTGTTCCACGGCGTCGAGCTGACCCGGGCGGCCTCGCTCGGCACCGACCCCGGCGCCCTGGCGCTCGTCGGCCACGTGGTCTACCTGCTGCTCTTCGCCCTGGGCGGCCTGGCCGTGGCGGTCCGGACCTACACCAGGCGGTTGACATGAGCCGGGGCGCGGCCGGGCCGCGGACGACGGCCCCGGAGACCGTGCCCGCGTACGGGCTGCTCGGCCGGCTGCTGCCGGCGGGCCCGGTGTCGCGGCCGATGAGCCTGGTGGAACGGAACATGCGCGCCTACCGCCGGGCGTGGCTGCTGCTGCTGTCGGGGTTCGTCGAGCCCGTGCTGTACCTGTTCGGCCTGGGCATCGGCCTGGGGTCGCTGGTGGGGGACGTCACCACCGACTCGGGGCGGACGGTCTCCTACGCCCTGTTCGTGGCGCCGGCGCTGATGGCGGCCTCGGCCATGAACGGCGCGGTGTTCGACTCCACGTTCAACGTGTTCTTCAAGCTGAGGTACTCCAAGCTGTACGACTCCGTCCTGGCCACGCCGCTGGGCCCGCGCGACGTCGCGGTGGGGGAGATCGGGTGGGCGCTGATCCGGGGCAGCCTCTACGCGGGGGCGTTCTTCATCGTGATGACGCTGGCCGGACTGGTGCGCACGCCCTGGGCGCTGCTGGCGCTGCCGTCGGCCCTGCTGATCGGCTGGGCGTTCGCCAGCATCGGGATGGCGGTGACGACGTGGATGCGCAGCTGGCAGGACCTCGACCTGGTCCAGCTGGCGATCGTGCCGCTGTTCCTGTTCTCGGCGACGTTCTACCCGGTCAGCACCTACCCCGACCAGGTCGCCTGGCTCGTCCAGCTGTCGCCGCTGTACCACGGGGTGGCGCTGGTCCGTGGGGTCGTGCTCGCCGAGATCGGGCCTTACCTCCTGGTCCACGTCGGCGTCCTGCTCGCCCTGGGCCTGCTCGGCGTCGCCGTCACCGAGCGCCGCCTCCGCGCCCTCCTGCTGCGCTGACCGGCGGTACGGCCGCACCGCACGACACGCCGCCCGCGTGTCGTCCCGTGTCGAACACGTGTTCGGGCTACTGTCCGTGTGTCCACAGGACGCCAGAGGCTTCGTTCTCCACATCCCAGCGAGCCGCCGGACGTTCTGTCGGGGGAGGTGCCTAGCGTCTCCTCCGTGGCCAACAGACGACCCGTACGAGGTGACCAGATGCCCGCTCCAGCCATCAACGGCGATCGAGAGAAGTCGCTCGCGACCGCGCTCGCCCAGATCGACAAGCAGTACGGCAAGGGCTCCGTGATGCGTCTCGGTGACGAGGCCCGCGCCCCGATCGACGTCATCCCGACGGGCTCCATCGCGCTCGACATCGCGCTCGGCATCGGCGGGCTGCCCCGCGGCCGCATCGTCGAGGTCTACGGCCCGGAGTCCAGCGGTAAGACGACGGTGGCCCTGCACGCGGTGGCCAACGCGCAGAAGGCCGGCGGGATCGCCGCCTTCGTCGACGCCGAGCACGCGCTCGACCCCGACTACGCCCGCGCCCTGGGCGTGGACACCGACGCCCTGCTGGTCTCCCAGCCGGACACCGGTGAGCAGGCCCTCGAGATCACGGACATGCTGATCCGCTCCGGCGCCCTGGACATCATCGTCATCGACTCCGTCGCGGCTCTCGTGCCGCGGGCCGAGATCGAGGGCGAGATGGGCGACAGCCACGTCGGCCTCCAGGCCCGGCTCATGTCGCAGGCGCTGCGCAAGATCACCGGTGCGCTGAGCCAGTCCCGGACCACGGCGATCTTCATCAACCAGCTGCGCGAGAAGATCGGCGTCATGTTCGGCTCGCCCGAGACCACCACGGGCGGCAAGGCGCTGAAGTTCTACTCCTCCGTGCGCCTGGACGTCCGCCGCATCGAGGCCCTCAAGGACGGCACCGAGATTGTCGGCAACCGGACCAAGTGCAAGGTGGCCAAGAACAAGCTGGCCGCGCCGTTCAAGATCGCCGAGTTCGACATCATCTACGGCACGGGCATCAGCCGCGAGGGTGGCCTCATCGACATGGGGGTCGAGCAGGGCTTCGTCCGCAAGGCCGGTGCCTGGTACACCTACGAGGGCGACCAGCTCGGCCAGGGCAAGGAGAACGCCCGCGCGTTCCTCCGCGACAACCCCGACCTGGCCGACGAGATAGAGAAGCGCATCAAGGAGAAGCTCGGCATCGGCCCCAAGGTCGACAAGCCGGCCGACCCCGCCGACCCCGCCCTGGCGGCGGTCGAGTTCTGATGCTGCTCGGCCTCCCCACCCGCTGAACGGATCTTGTGGGACATCGCCCGATGGGATCCCGTTCGGCCACAGACCGCGACGGCGCGCGCCCGTCCGCCGGAGACTCCTCGCCCGAGTCGCCGGTGGAGGTGGCACGCGCCGTCGTGCTGCGTCG
>JBBSQH010000118.1:0-8541 GCA_038258055.1 Actinomycetales bacterium | reverse complement strand
GACGCCGCCCGTGCCGCCGACCAGGCGGCCGTGCGCGAGCAGAAGGAGGCGTCCTCGCGCGCCCGGTACGCCGCCGGTGAGATCAGCCTCGACGTCCAGGGGATGCGGGGACGGCTGGCCCGCAAGGGGCTGACCTACTCCCAGCACCCCGAGCACCCCCAGCACCCCGAGCACCCCGAGCACCCCGAGCACCCCGAGCACCCCGAGCACCCCGACCGGACCGACCCGCAGGAGCACGCGTGATCATCGACTGCCACGGCCACTACACGACGGCGCCGCGCCAGCTGCAGCGGTTCCGTGACGCCCAGCTGACGGCGCTCGCCGACCCGGGCGCAGCGGCCGCCGAGCTGGCCGCGGTCAGCGACGACGAGCTGCGCGAGAGCGTCGAGACCAACCAGCTGCGGGTCCTGCGCGAGCGCGGGGGCGACGTCATGCTGTTCTCGCCCAAGGCGTCCGGCATGGAGCACCACGTCAGCGACCCGGCCACCGCGCGCGCCTGGGCGGCCGCCAGCAACGACCTCATCGGCCGGGTGGCCGACCTGTTCCCGGCGCACTTCGTCCCGGTCGCCCAGCTGCCGCAGACGCCGGGCGGGGGCGTCGCCGACGCCGTCGCCGAGCTGCGCCGCTGCGTGGGTGAGCGGGGGTTCGTGGGCTGCAACATCAACCCCGACCCCTCGGGCGCGCACTGGACCTCGCCGCCCCTGACGGACCCCGCCTGGTTCCCGCTGTACGAGGCGATGGTCGAGCTCGACGTGCCGGGCATGGTCCACGTGTCGACCTCGTGCAACCCCGCGGTGCACACCCTGGGGGCGCACTACCTGAACGCCGACACCACCGTGCTCGCGCAGCTGCTGGGCAGCGACCTGTTCGAGCGGTTCCCGACGCTGCGCCTGGTGGTCCCGCACGGCGGCGGGGCGGTGCCGTTCCACTGGGGTCGCTACCGCGGGCTGGCGATGCGCGAGGGCCGGCCGGACCCGGCGTGGATCTGGCGCAACGTGTTCCTCGACACCGCCGTCTACCACCAGCCGGGCATCGACCTGCTGCTGCGCGTGGTGCCGACGGAGAACCTGCTCTTCGCCTCCGAGATGCTCGGCGCCGTCCGAGGGGCCGACCCCGAGACCGGTCTGGCCTGGGACGACACCCTGCAGTACCTGCAGCGCGCCGCGCTGGCGCCGGAGCAGCTGCGGGCCATCACCTCCGGCAACGCGCTGCGGGTTTACCCGGGCCTGGCCACCCGGCTGGGCGCGAACGACAGGGTGGTGAGCGCATGAGCCGGCTCCGGCTGACGCTGGCCTGCGGGGACTACGACCGCACCCGGGCCCTGGCCACGGGTGACGTGCGACCCGACGGCATCGACCTGAACTACCTGACCCTGCCGGTGGAGGAGACGTTCTTCCGGATGCTGCGCCACCGCGAGTTCGAGGTGGCCGAGATGTCGATGTCGTCCTACGTCGGGTCGATGCTCGCCGGCGGTGACGCCGACGACCGCCCGTTCGTGGCGCTGCCGGTGTTCACGTCCAGGATGTTCCGCCACGGCGGGGTGTTCGTGAACGCGGCTGCCGGCATCGAGCGGCCCGAGGACCTCGTCGGCAAGGTGGTCGGCAGCCCGGAGTACCAGCTGACCGCGTGCGTCTGGATCCGCGGCATCCTGGCCGAGCACCACGGCGTCCCGGTCGGCTCGGTGCGCTACCTGACCGGGGGGCAGGAGTCACCCGGTCGGGTCGAGAAGGCCCCCCTGGACCTGGGCGGGTCGGCGCGGGTGGACGGGATCGGCCCCGAGCAGACGCTGGCGGCCATGCTCGCCGACGGCGAGGTCGACGCCCTCTACAGCCCGCGCATCCCCGGTCCCTTCACCGCCGGGGACCCGCGGGTCCGGCGGTTGTTCCCCGACGTCGTCGGCGCCGAGAAGGCGTACTGGGACGCCACGCACATCTTCCCGGTCATGCACGTCGTGGTGGTGCGCAAGGACGTCTACCAGGCCTCACCCTGGGTCGCGCAGTCCCTGATGAAGGCGTTCAGCCAGGCCAAGCGGGTGGCCGAGGCCGACCTCTACGACTCCTCGGCGCTGCGCGTCATGCTGCCGTGGCTGCTGCAGGAGCTCGAGGCCACCCGGGCGCTGCTGGGACGGGACTTCTGGTCCTACGGCCTGGCCGACAACCGGGACACCCTGGCCACGTTCCTGCGCTACCACCACGAGCAGGGCCTGTCGCACCGCCTCGTGACGCCCGAGGAGATGTTCGCCCCGGAGGCGCTCGAGTCGTTCGTCATCTGACGCGGACCTGACGCCGACCCGACGCGGACCAGGCTCAGGCGTCCGCGGTGACGAGGGTCCGCAGCGGCACGGAGGCGTCGGCGGCGGCCTCGGCCGCGATCGTGCCGCCCTGGGCCAGGGTCTTGCGCACGAGCATGTAGTCCAGGGGGTTGTTGATCGCGTCGACCGCCAGCAGCCGGCCGCGGCCGTAGTACAGGACGGAGAACTTCTCGTCGTCCGGGTCGCCCCGGACGACGAGCTCGTCGTAGCCGTAGGACAGCCCGGCGATCTGCAGCTTGAGGTCGCCCTGGTAGGACCAGAACCACGGCACGGCGGTCACCGGCTCGTGGTGGCCCATCAGGGAGGCGGCAGCCGCCGACCCCTGGGCGACGGCGTTGGGCACCGACTCGAGGTGGACCGGGTCGCTGCCGCCGAGCGGGTTGGGCTGCACGGTGCAGTCCCCGGCCGCGACGACACCCGGGTGGGTGGTGCGGGCGCACGCGTCGACGACGATGCCGCCCCGCTGGAAGGCCAGACCGATCTGCTCGCCCAGACGGATGTTCGGGATCACGCCGACTCCCACGACCACGAGGTCGGCCGGCAGCTCGCGACCGTCGGCGAGCCGGACGGCACTGACCCCGCCGTGGCCGTCGTCCTCGAAGCCGTCGACACCGGTCGCCAGCAGCACGGTGGTGCCGCGCCGGGTGTGCGCGGCCCGGTAGAAGTCGGAGACCACCGGGGCGACCGCCCGGGAGATGAGCCGGGCTGCGGCCTCGACCACGGTGACCTCGGCCCCGTTGGCCCGGGCGGCGGCGGCGATCTCCAGACCGATGAACCCGCCGCCGACCACGACCACGCGCTGCGCCTCGGTGAGGCGGTGCCGCAGGGCGACCGCGTCGTCGAGCTCCCGGAGGGAGAAGATGTTGGCCAGCTCGGCCCCGGGCAGGTCGAGGCGGCGGTTGCGGGCCCCCGTGGCCAGCGCCAGCCGACCGAAGGCCAGCTCGCGACCGTTGTCGGTGCGGGCGACGCCGGCGCCCTCGGTGCCCGACATCTCGAGCTCACGGACGCGTTCGCCCAGCACGAGATCGACCCCGGCGTCGGCGTACCAGCCCGCGGTGCGCAGCGAGAGGGACCCCGGGTCCGCCCCCTGCAGGAGCAGCTCCTTGGACAGGGGGGGCCGTTGGTAGGGAGGGTGGGCCTCGGCCCCCACCAACGTGATGGGAGCCTGGTAACCGCGCTCGCGCAGCGACGCCGCGATCTGCAGACCGGCCTGGCTCGCGCCGACGACGAGCGTGCCTGGATCGCCCATGATCCCCTCACGGTGGTGCGAATGGTCCTACCTTTATACCTTGTCGGCAGAGATCATGCCTGCCTCCTGGGGCCACGTCTAGGTCCGACGGCGGGTCAGGTGGGGTCGGGCGTCTCCTCGACCACCGCGCGGAGGTCGTCGCGGCGCTCGTCCGCCAGTCGCGACCGGCGCATCCGGCGCAGCTGGGGCAGCACGGCCAGGGCGGCGATCGCCGGTGCGACCCCCGACACCACGAGCCCCGTCCGCGGCCCCCAGGTCTCGCACACCCAGCCCAGGAGCGGGGCGCCGATCGGGGTGCTGCCGAGGAAGACCACGGCGTGCAGCGCGATCACCCGACCCTGCATCGACGGCTCCGTACCCAGCTGGAGCATGACCCTGGCCAGGGTGTTGAACGTGATGTTGGCGGCCCCCAGGGCCACGAGGAGCAGCAGGGCGAGCCACAGGCCGGGGACCCCGGCGAGCAGCAGGTTGACGACCGCGAACACCCCGGCCCACATCAGCATCAGCCAGGCCGTCACGCGCTCGCGGGCCGCGCTGTAGAGCGCCCCCATCACCGCGCCGGCACCCATGGCCGACGTCAGGTAGCCGTACACCTCGGCCCCGCCGCCCAGGGAGTCGCGCGCCAGCAGCGGCAGCACGACGCGGAAGTTCTGCCCGAACAGGGCGACCGAGGCGACCAGGACCATGCAGGCGCGCAGCTCCGGGTGGTTCCAGACGTAGCCGAGGCCCTCGCGGACCTGCCCTCTGGCCCGGGGCAAGACCTCGGCCTTGCGCAGCGTCGTCGGGTCGATCCGGGTCAGGCTGATGAGCACGGCGATGAACGACACCGCGTTGATGGCGAACGCCCAGCCCACGCCGACCGTGGCGATGAGGCCGCCGGCCACCGCGGGTCCCAGCAGGCGCCCGACGTTGTGGATGGTCGAGTTGAGCGACTGCGCGTTGACGAAGTCCTCGGGGCCCACCAGCTCGGTGATGAACGTGTGGCGGGCCGGGACGTCGACGACGGTCACCATGCCCAGCCCCAGCGCCAGGGCGTAGACCATCCACACCTCGACGACGCCGCCGATGGTGATCACGGCCAGCACGGTGGCCAGGGCGGCGGAGACCGCCTGGCACACCAGCACGACGCGCCGACGGTCGAGCCGGTCCACGAGCAGCCCGCCCCACAGCCCCAGCAGCAGCGTCGGCAGGAACTGCAAGGACACCGCGATCCCCACCGCGACGGCGCTGTCCGTGAGCTCCAGGACGAGCCAGTCCTGGGCGACCCGTTGCATCCAGGTGCCGATGACGCTGACCGCGTTGCCGGCGAACCAGAGCCGGTAGTTGGGCACGTGCAGGGACCGGAAGACCCGGGAGCGGGCGCGTGCCGCGCCCTCGCGTCGACGCCTCGCCCAGCGACGCACGGGGCCTCCTTGACCTTTGGGCGAATGGTATTACCTTCGACAGTACCGCTCAGTGTCCCGAAGACGTGATGAGGAGAGCCGATGAGTTCAGGAAACGCGACGGACCGGGCTGTGGCCGTGGTCGGGCTGGGGGCGATGGGTGCGCCGGTCGTGCGCCACCTGCGCCGGGCCGGGGTCGCGGTCCGCGTGCACGACGTGTCGGACGACGCCGTCGCAGCGGCCGTCGCGCTGGGGGCGCAGCCTGCCGGGTCCGCCCGGGAGGCCGCGGCGGGTGCCGTGGTGGTGGCCGTCTTCGTCCCCAGCGACGAGGACGTCCTCCAGGTGTGCCTCGGTGAGGGCGGCGCCCTCGCGGGCTGCCGGCCCGGGTCGGTCGTGCTGCTGTGCTCCTCGGTCCGGCCGGAGACCTGCCAGGCGGTCGCGGCGGCCGCCCCGGAAGGCGTCGACGTGCTCGACGCCGCGCTCACGGGAGGGGTCCGCGGGGCGGAGTCGGGGGAGATCAACCTGCTGGTGGGGGGCGAACGAGCCGTCCTGGACCGGGTCCAGGACCTGCTGGAGCCGTGGACGCGAGTCGTGCACCTGCTCGGTCCGCTCGGCTCGGGGCAGGTCGGGAAGACGGCGACCAACCTCGTGCACTGGGCCCAGATCGCCGCCATCACCGAGGCCCTGGGGCTCGCCCGGCGCGCGGGGCTCTCCGTGCCGCTGCTGCGCCAGGCCCTGATGGACGGGCCGACCGACTCCCGGACGCTGCGGGAGCTGGAGCAGATGCGTCTCACCTGGCACGTCAAGGACCTCGCCAACACCGCCGACCTCGCGGACCGGCTCGGCATGGACGTGCCCGTGGCCGAGACGGCTCGGCAGGTCATGCTGAGGACGACGGTGGACGACGTCGCGGACCTGCTCCGCAGCGGACCGACCTAAGGACGGCCTGACGTAACGGTAATGTAACGATGATGTCCAATGGTTAGACCTTAAGCCCAGCCACGTGTTGAGTACGGAGATCGAACGCCGGGGGAGTCCTCCTCCCCTCGACGCCACCAACGGGCTCCCGCGCCGCCGGGGGAGCCCCGGTACGACCACACCCGGCCCGATCCAGGGCCCCTGTCCTCGATGGAGAGGTACATGCGCAATCGATCCGTGGTCCTCGTCGCCGCACTCGCGGCCACGACGCTCATCACCGCCTGCGGTGGCTCACCCACAGCTGCCCCGGCCGCACAGGGGTCCGCCGCCCCAGCGGCCGACGACGCCGCAGCGGCCGCGCAGACGGTCTACGACCAGATCAACGGCATGACCGGCCAGGAACGCACCGATGAGCTGGTCAGGCTGGCCGAGGAGGAGGGCGAGCTCAACGTCTACACCTCCAACACAGACATGGACGACCTCGTCGACGGCTTCACCGATCTCTACGACATCGAGGTGAACGTCTACCGCGCCAACTCCGAGTCGGTCCTCCAGCGCATCCTGCAGGAGGACGAGGCCAGCTACTACGGCGCCGACGTCTTCGAGACCAACGCCCTGGAGCTCGGCGTCGCCGAGCAGGAGGGCCTGCTCTACCCGTACGAGGGCGAGCTGCGGGAGTCGGTCCGCGAGGCCGGCCGGCAGTCCGAGAGCTGGACCGCTACGCGGTTCAACTCCTTCGTGGTCGGCTGGAACACCGACCTGGTGCCGGCCGGGACAGAGCCGAAGACGTTCGAGGAGCTCGCCGAGCCGGAGTGGGCCGGTCGGGTGTCCCTGGAGGTCGGCGACGTGGACTGGTTCACGGCGCTGCACGACTACTACGTCGAGGAGGAGGGCTGGACCGAGGACGAGTACGTCGACCTCATGACCCGGCTCGCCGCGAACGCCAAGATCGCCAAGGGGCACACGGTCCAGGGCGAGCTCCTGTCCGCCGGCCAGTTCGACGTCGCCGTCTCCTCCTACAGCCACACCATCGACAAGGCCGCGGCCGACGGTGCCCCGGTCGCGTGGCGGCCCGAGGGCGGCGAACCGGTGCAGCCGGTGGTCGTGCGCCCCAACGGCATCGGGCTGGTCCAGACCGCCACCAACCCCGCCGCCGCGATGCTCTTCGTGGACTACGAGCTCACGGGCGGCCAGGAGGTGTTCGCCGAGGCGTTCCGGGTCGGCTCGGTCGAGGGCGGGGAGGACCCCCTGGCGGGTCTGACCGTCTACCCGGTGCCCGAGGCGAAGCTGCTCGAGGACCCCACCACGTGGAACGAGCAGTACGAGCAGATCGTCCTCAACGGCACCTCGGTGGACTGAGGCCGATGAACGCGACTCCATCCAGCACCCCCTTCCGCAGGTCCCTCCGGACGAGAGGCACACTCCCCATGCGCACCCCCCGCTCGCTCGCCCTCACCGCCGTCCTCGGCGCAGGCGCGCTCCTGCTCAGCTCCTGCGGCGGTTCCCCCACCGCGGCCCCGCCCGCAGAAGCGGGTTCCGTCGCACCGTCCGGCCCGACCGCGGCCGAGGAGCTCTACGCCGAGGTAGGAGCCCTCACCGGCCAGGAGCGACGCGACCGGTTGGTCGAGCTCGCGGCCGAGGAGGGCGGTCTGAACCTCTACACGTCGATGACGGCCGACGTCGCCGACGCCGTCACCGAGGCGTTCAGCGACGAGTTCGACATCGACGTGAGCGTCTACCGCGCCGGGTCCGAGACCGTCCTGCAGCGCATCCTGCAGGAGCAGGACGCCGGGTTCCCGGGCAACGACGTGGTGGAGACGAACTCGACCGAGCTCGTCGCGCTCGAGACCGAGCAGGTCATGGCCACCTACGAGGGTGAGCGCCGCGACATGGTCCCCGAGGTCGGCAAGTCAGACACCTGGACCGCGACCCGCTTCAACCTCTTCGCCCCCAGCTGGAACACCGAGATCATCACCGGCGACATGGTGCCCACCTCGTGGGAGGACCTCGCGGACCCCAAGTACGACGACCAGCTCAGCATGGAGCTGGGCGACTACGACTGGTACCTGAGCCTCTACAACTACTGGCTGGACGAGGGCAAGAGCGAGGAGGAGGTCGACCAGCTGTTCGCCGACATGGTGGACGGGGCCAAGATCGTCCGTGGCCACACGGTCCAGGGAGAGCTGATGAGTGCCGGGGAGTTCGGCGTCACGGCGTCGAACTACACCTACATCGTCGAGCGGGCCAAGCAGTCCGGTGCGCCGGTGGACTACGTCCCCCTCACCGAGCCGGTGATCGCCCGTCCGAACGGCGGCGGCCTCATGAAGACCGCGGCCAACCCCGCCACGGGCATGCTGTTCTTCGACTGGCTGCTCGAGGAGGGCCAGCAGGTCCTCGTGGACGAGTCCCTCACCCCGGCCATCGTCGGGGACGAGGACCCGCTGGCCGACGTCGAGCTGATCCCCGTCGACCTGGAGACCCTCATCGCCGAGGGCGACGAGTGGAGCGCCCGGTACGACGAGCTGCTCGCCGGCGGCGAGCTCGTCGCGGACTGACCCGTCCCGGGGGGGGGGGGGGGGGCCCCGCCCGGGGGGGGGCCCCCCCCCCCCCCCCCCCCCCCCCCCCCCCCCCCCCGGGAGCGGCGCAGCGGCCGGCCCGCCCGGCGCGGCGCGCCCCCCGCG
>JBBSQH010000117.1:0-8628 GCA_038258055.1 Actinomycetales bacterium | reverse complement strand
GACGCCTCGGCGACGCCGCGGGTGTCGACCTCGCGGACCAGGCGCAGGTGGGTCTCCTCCAGCGCGGCCCGGACCCGGGCCAGCTCACCGACCGCGGTGAGCACGGTCCGGTCGGTGCTCTGCCAGACCACGTCGTCGCCGAGCTGGGCCCGCAGCCCCGACACGGCCTCGCGGACCGCGGTGATCGCTTGCAGCAGGGGAGCGCCGGAGACGTCAGTGTCGTCCCAGCCAGTGTCGTCCCCTGCCTCGCCGGCCCCCCAGTGCATGCCGGCAGTCTATCGAACGTATGTTCGATAGACAACCCCTGACCTGCGACGATGTGGACGATCAGCGACGCCCGTGCACCACGGCCTCCAGCTCGTCCGACGTGGCCGTCATCCCCGTCGCGGCCAGCGCGACCTCGTCGGAGACCTGGGTGGTCCGCACGGCCAGGTCGGCCACGGCGTCCACCTCGGCGGCGATCCGGTCGGACGCGTGCGCGATGCGCGCGGCGGCCTCTGCGACGTGGGCCATGGCGGTGGACTGCTCCGACAGGGCGGCGTCCACGGCCCGCTGGCTGTCGCTGAGCTCGTGGGTGCCCTCGGCCTGCTCGTGCGTGGCGGACGCGATGACCTGCTGCAGGTCACGGATCCGGCCCACGGTCTCCTGGATCCGGGCCATCGAGTCCTTGGCCTCGACCATCTCTGCCCGCATGGCGTCGACGCTGCTCTGGATGCTCAGGCTGGCGGAGCCCGACTGCTCGGCGAGCTGCTTGACGTCGGTGGCGACCACGGCGAACCCGCGACCCGCCTCGCCCGCCCGGGCCGCTTCGATCCCGGCGTTCAGGGCCAGCAGCTTGGTCTGGGCGGCGATGCCGGAGATGGCGTGGACGCTCGCCGCGACCTGGTCGCCCGCGCGGTCGAGCCGGTCGACCACCTCGCTGGTGGCGCGGGCGGCGGCGTCGGCCGCCTCGGCGATGGTGCTGACCTCCACGGCGGACCGGCGGACCTCCTCGACGTTGCTCGACAGCCGTCGGACGACCTCGGCCAGGGGGGTGCGGGCCCGGGTGATCTCGGCGTTGGCGCTGGTGAGCTCCTCGACGGCGGCCGCGGTGGCCTCGGCGTCGCTGCGGACCTCGCCCGCGGAGCCGGAGACCGTGCGGGCGCGGTCGGCGGTGTCCCGGGCCGCGCCGGCCAGGTCGCGGCTGGCCCCGGTCATGCCGCCCCGGGGCTGGTCCGCACCGCTGGTACCGGCGGCACCGGCTCGTCGGGTCGCGCCGTCGTCACCGTGCGCCAGCCGTCCGACGGCGCGGGCGGCCTCGGCGACCGGTCGGGTGGCCCGCCCGGCGAGGTGGGCGCCGACGCCCACGGCGACCAGCGCGGACACCAGCGCGGCCAGCGCGATGGCGACGAAGGTCTGCCGCTCGACGGAGGCGAGCCGCTGCGCGGTGGCCGCGAAGTCGTCGTGGCTGGCGACGCTGACGACCGTCCAGTCCCACGGCTCGTAGTAGGAGTAGCCGACGGTCACGGTCTCGGTCCCGGACCCGTCGGGCCGCTCGAGCGTCAGCACGCCCGCCTCGCCCGGCTCCAGCCCGGGGGCCTGCTCGAGCACCGGGGCGAGCCAGGGGCTGCCGTCGACGTCCAGCTCGGTCTCCAGGGCGGACGTGCCGACGAGGGCGGGGTCGGCGGCCAGGTCGTAGACGCCGGCCCGGGTCCCGGCCGTGCCGACGACGAACGTCTCGCCCTGCTCACCGAGGGCGGCGGACAGGACCGCGTCGGACAGCTCCGGCACCGCCTGCTGCTGGATGCCCACGTACAGCGCGCCGACGACCTCGCCGTCCTGGACGATCGGCTGGTACGCCGACTCGAACCAGGCGTTCACCACGAAGGCGTTGCCCAGGTAGGTCTCGCCCGCCAGCAGGGACGCCACGACGGCGTTGGGCGCACCGTCGGCGCCGACGGCGGGGATGAAGGTGCCGATGGCACGGGTGTCGTCCGCGGTGCGCACGCTGGTGGCGACCCGGAGCATGTCGCCCTCGGGGTTCATCCGCTGGAACACCGTGACGGTGGCGCCGGTCAGGTCGTTCACGTCGTCGATCAGGGGCACCCGGTCGTCGAAGCTCGTGGTGGCCCGCAGCCAGGTGTCGCCCAGGAGCAGCTCCGGCAGCTCGACAGGGGTCTCCTCGCGCGAGAACTGGTCGATCGCCGTCCACGGCACCGGCGTGGTGCCGATGCTGACGCCGCCGGAACGGGCCAGCTGGTCGTCGGCGACGCTGAGCGCCGTCCCGATCTCACCGCTGGTCTTGCGCCCGACGGCGCTGACCGTGCCGTAGAGGGCCTCCGCGCTGGCCTGGGCGCGCTCGACGATGAAGGCCTCGCTCTCCTGGACCGCGACGTCCGACGCACGGGCGGACTGCGTCACGGTCACGGCCGAGACCGAGCCGGTCGACACCGCCACCGACACCAGGCAGATGACGACGACGCGTGAGCGGAGGGAACGACGACGGGCTGGTCGGGAGGCCATTGCCCAGGGATCGGCCGCGGGGACGCGCGACCTTAGTCCGCCTCGCCCACCCGCCACATGTCGCTCCAGCGGACCCCGACCTGGCCCAGCAGCCGGCGAAGCGTGGGCAGTCCGATGCCCACGACGGCGTGGGGGTCCCCGTCGACCCCGTCGACGTAGGCGCCGCCCAGCCCGTCCAGGGTGAAGGCGCCCGCGACGCGGAGCGGCTCACCCGTGGCCACGTACGCCTCGACCTCGCGGTCGTCCAGGTCGGCGAACCTGACGCCGGCGCTGCTCAGCTCGCCGACGCTCGCCCCGGTGCCGCCGTCCTCCGGCGAGCGCGTGTCGACCAGCCAGTGCCCGGTCCGGAGCACGCCCTGTCGACCGCGCATGCCGTGCCAGCGGCGGACGGCGTCCTCGGCGTCGGCGGGACGGCCGTAGGCGACGCCGTCCAGGTCGAGGACGGAGTCGCAGCCGACCACCAGGACGCCCTCCACGTGCTGCGCGACGTCCTCGGCCTTGGCCCGGGCCAGCAGCAGGGCGACGTCACTCGGGTCGTCGACGCCGTAGGCCGCGACGACGGCGTCCTCGTCCACCTCGCTGACCCGGACCTCGGGCGCCAGGCCGGCCGCGCGCAGGGTGGCGAGGCGGGCGGGCGAGCGGGACGCCAGCAGCAGGCCCGGGGTGGCGCTCACGCGCTCAGCGCCCGACGCAGCGTGTCGAGCCCGACCGACCCCAGGTCGAGGGCCCGACGGTGCCAGGCCACCAGGTCGAACCCGGCGCCCTCACGGGCCCGGGCCTCCTCGCGGAGCTGGAGCCACACCCGCTCGCCGACCTTGTACGACGGCGCCTGCCCGGGGTGGCCCAGGTAGCGGTCGAGCTCGAAGCGCAGCGTCGCCTCGGGCTCGGGCACGTTCGCGGTGAGGTACGCCCAGGCCTTGTCGTAGGTCCAGCTGCCGCCCCCGGCCGACGCCGGTGCCTCGAAGCCGCAGTGCACCCCGATGTCGATCACGACGCGGACGGACCGGAGCAGCTGCGAGGCGACCAGGCCGAGCCGGTCGCCCGGGTCGTCCAGGTGCCCGAGCTCGGCCATGAGCTGCTCCGCGTACAGGGCCCAGCCCTCGCCGTGGCCCGACACCCACACCCCCAGGCGGCGGTAGCGGTTCAGCGCGTCGGCGCGCACCACGGTCTGCCCCAGCTGCAGGTGATGGCCGGGGACGCCCTCGTGGTAGACGGTCGTGCGCTGCTGCCAGGTGCTGAACGAGGTCATGCCCTTGGGCACCGACCACCACATCGAACCCGCTCGCGTCAGGTCCTCGCTGGGGGCCGTGTAGTAGACGACACCGGTGCTCGTCGGGGCGATCCGGCAGTCCAGGGTGCGGATCGCGTCGGGCACGTCGAAGTGGGTGCCGGCCAGGGCGGTGACCGCCTCGTCGGAGGTCTGCTGCATCCAGTCGCGGAACGCGTCGGCGCCGTGCACCAGCCGGGCGGGGTCGTGCTCGAGCAGCTCGGCGGCCGCCTCGATCGTGTCCGCCCCGAGGGTGCGGGCGATGGCCGTGCCCTCGGCGCGCAGCCGTTCGACCTCGGACACACCCCAGGCGTAGGTCTCGCGCAGGTCGACCTCGGTGCCCAGGTAGTACTGCAGGCGCAGGGCGTAGCGCTCCTCACCCACGGCGTCGAGGTCGGTCGACGTGTCGAGCAGGTCACCGCGCAGCGCCCCGGCCAGCTCGGCGTAGGCCTGCGAGGCGCCCAGGGCCGCCTCGTCCAGCTCGTCCAGCAGCTCCTCGGGCAGCGGCTCCGTCGTGCCCACCCGGGCGCGGGTGGCGGTGGCCAGGAAGAACCCGTCCGGTCCGACGTTGTCGTCGCACTGCGCGGCGCAGGCCAGCACCTGGCGACGGGCGGCCGGACGGCCCTCCGCGGCCGAGGAGCGCAGTGCCGACAGGTAGCCGGCGACGGCCTCGGGCACCGCCCGCAGCCGCTCGGCGACCACGGCCCAGTCCGCGTCGTCGTCGGTCGGCATCAGGTCGAACACCTCGCGCATGCCCTGCACGGGGGACCCGAGCACGTCCACGCTGCGGGCGTGCTCGCCCGTGGTGGCCATCCGGATCTCGACCTCGGCCCGCTCGCGGAGGACGTCGGCGGTGACCACGTCGGTCGCGTCGGTGGGCTCGAGCCGGGCCAGGCGGCTCAGCACGTCGCGGAACAGCGCGGTCCGCTCGGCGATGCCCGTGACCGAGTGGTCGGTCAGCCGGTGGTCGTGCCCGGCGAGCCCGGACTGGGTCGCGGACTCCGGGTCGAGGGCCGCGTAGGCGTCGAGCAGCTCCTCGGCCAGGGCGTCGATCGGGGTCGGGGTACGAGTGGCGTCGCTCACCCGCGCAAGGTAGCCGACGTGCCGCCCCAGCCCCCGACGGGCGGTCCGCCGCGACGGACCAGGGTCGACGGTGCGCCCCACGCCCCGCCTGCGGACCCCGCGCCCGGGCCGGCACCCTGCTGGGCACCGGCGCGGGCGAGGAGGACCGCGACGACCGCCGCGAGCTCGGCGGCGTCAGGTCGTCCGGAGACGACCTGGACCACCGGCGGCGGTGCGTCGGAGGGGCTGCTCCCGGTCACGCCCCGGCGGGGGGCTGGGAGGACTTGAGCGCGGCGAGGCGGGACTCGACCTCGATGGTCGTGCCCGCGTCCTCGAGCTCGGCGAACTGGTTGTCGAGGCTGGACGCGGCGAGCTCGGCGTTGCCCAGCGCACGGGCCTCCTCGCGCCGGATCTTGTCCTCGAACCGGCTGAGCTCGCTGGTCGGGTCGGCCAGGTTGATGCTCTTGATCGAGTCGTGCATCTGGTTCTGCGCCACGGCGATCTTCTGCCGCGAGACCAGCTGGTCACGCTTGGACTTGAGCTCGACGAGCTTGCCCTTCATGCCCTCGAGGCCGACGCGCAGCTTGTCGACGACGGCCTGCTGCGACGTGATCTGCGACGACAGGCCGGACGCGTCGCCCTCGGCCTTGATCTGCCGCTCGATGGCGATCTTGGCCAGGTTGTCCAGGCGGTCGGCCTCGCCCGTGTTGCCCTGCGTGCGCAGCTGGTCGGCGCGGCCGCTGGCGGCGATGGCCTTGCTGCCCCAGTCGCGGGCCGCGGCGGCGTCCTCGTCGCGGTCGGCCTCCATCAGGCGGAGGTTGCCGATGGTCTGCGCGACCGCCTGCTCGGCCTCGGTGATGTTGGCCGTGTAGTCGCGGATCATCTGGTCGAGCATCTTCTGCGGGTCCTCGGCGTTGTCGATGACCGAGTTGATGTTGGCCCGGGCCAGCTGCGAGATGCGACCGAAGATGGACTGCTGGGACATGTGCTCTCCTCCGTTGGTGTGACTGGACGTGCTGCACCTGTGCCGGTGCCGGTGCATGGAGCCGTTCTAGAAGTCGCCGCCGAACCCGCCGCCGTCGCCGAAGCCGCCTCCGAACCCGCCGCCGAAGCCGCCACCGCCGAAGCCGCCCCCACCGCCCCCACCGCCGCCTCCGCCGCCGCCCCAGCTGCCGCCGCCCCCGCCGAGCACGCTGCCCAGCAGGACGCCGAGCGCCATGCCGCCCATGTCGACGCCGCCGCGGCGGCGTCCGCCCTGGAAGGGTCCGCGGTAGTCGTCGTCGGGGTCGGAGTAGCGGTCCACCTCACGCCGCGCGTCCAGCAGCGCCTGGTCGGCCTCGGAGTCCGCCGCGCGGGCGGCCTGCAGGGCCTGGACCGGGTCGGTCCGGCCCTGCTGCTCGGCCGTGGTCAGCAGCTGTCGGGCGTGGGCGGCGCGGGTACGGGGACCGTTGCCCACCGCCCCGCGGCGCGTGGCGATGAAGCGCTCGACCTCCTCGACGTCGGCGCGGGCGGCGGCGATGGCGTGCTGCAGCGCGCCCTCGGCCTGGGCCCGGGTGCGGCCGGCCTCCGACGTGGCCTCCAGCGCCTTGTCGAGCCCGGCGTCGGCCGCCTCGACCCGACGCAGGACCCCCAGCGGGTCGCCGCCGTCACCTCGCGCCAGGTGCGCCTCCGCCTCGGCCACCGCGGCCCGGGCACGACCGGCCGCACCGGCCAGGTCGTCGTTGCCGCCCCGGCCCAGCACGGCGTCGGCCTGGGCCAGGTCGGCGCGCAGGTCGGCGGTCGCGCCGGGCAGCTGGACGACGGCCTCGTGCAGGTGGCGCTCGATGTCCTGCACGGCCTGGGCCTGGTCCTCGGCCCGGGCCAGGGCGGCCTCGGCCTCGTGCGCGGCCAGGGCGCCCTCGCCGGCGGTGCCGGCCGCGACCTGGTCGCGCGCCTGCGTCAGCCGCTGGTCGGCGAAGTCGGCGAGCTCGCGGGCATGACGGATGTTGTCGCGCACGGGCTCGACGGCCGCGGGCGCGTAGGTGGTCGACAGACCGACCAGCGTCCGCTCGGCCGCGTCGATACGGCTGCGGACCGTGCCGGTCCGGGTGCCGAGCGCCGGCAGCAGCGTCGGCAGGGACCGCTCCAGGTCGCGCAGCCGCGTCATCGACTCCGCCTGCGCCTGCAGGGCCTCGTCGGCCGCCTGGGTCCGGCTGAGGACGGTCACGAGCAGGCGGCGCTTCTCGACCTCGGGCACCTCGCCCGCGCTCATCCGCTCGTCCAGCTGGTGACGGGCGGAGAACGCCTCGGTCAGGGCCGACTTGGCGGTCCCGAGCGCCTTCTGGAACTCCTCGGTGCCGTCCTCGCCGAACTGGGCGCGGGCGAACGCGAGCTCCTGCTCCGACTCCCGCAGCGCCTCGTCGCCGGCCAGCAGGGCCGAGCCGGCCCGCTGCTCCAGCTCCGGCGTCGGCAGGGTCTCCCAGCCGCTCTGGCCACGGCGCTGGGCCACCTCGTGCGCCGGTAGTGCCGGCTTGCGGCGGTTGGCCACGGCCAGCAGTCCGAGGATCGCCACGAGCCCGACCACACCGATCACCGCGAACACCAGGATGGTGCCCAACGCGCCACCTCCGTCGTCGTTCGTCTCCTGCTCGGCGGCGGCGCCGCCAGAGCTGCCGTCGGTTCCTACGACCTCGATCAGTTCCTCCGCCGTCGCGTCGACGGCACCGTTCCAGTCCTCGTCCTGGAGGAAGGGGAGCACAGCGTCCCGGACAGGCTGGGCCTCGGCGTTGCTGATGCTGTCCGGAGCAACGAAGGCGTACTGCCCGTCTACGGCAACGGCGAGGAGCGCGTCGTCCCCGCTGAGGCCCGACGTGGTGCCGGTCTCCAGCGTCCACTCCTCCGGATCGGCTCCGTCGAAGCTGTCGACGAAGACAACGGCGAGGGCCGAATCCGTCTCGTCCCTCACACTGTCGACCGCGGCCTGTGCCGCGTCGACGTCTAGGACGTCGACGGTGTCGGTCACGTCAGCCGTTAACTCGATCGGCGGTTCTGCGGGGATCCCCCGGAAGGCACTCACGCGTCAGATCCTCCCAGCACGAGGTGCCAACGTCGCTGGGGGTGCCTGTAGTGCCCGGCGCCCCACGGGTGGTCCCCACGTCGTCCCCCCAGGAGGCTCACAGCGGGATGTTGCCGTGCTTCTTGGGGGGCAGGGTCTCGCGCTTGTTGCGCAGCAGGCGAAGCGCCTTGGTGATCTCGACCCGCGTCCGCGACGGCTCGATGACCGCGTCCACGTACCCACGCTCCGCGGCGACGTAGGGGTTGGCCAGGGTGTCCTCGTACTCGGTGATCTTCTGCGCGCGCACCGCGTCGACGTCCTCGCCCGCCGCGGCGGCCTCGGCCAGCACGTTGCGGTAGAGGATGTTGGCCGCGCCCTGCGCCCCCATGACGGCGATCTGCGCCGTGGGCCAGGCCAGGTTGAGGTCGGCCCCCAGGTGCTTGGAGCCCATGACGCAGTACGCGCCGCCGTAGGCCTTGCGCGTGATGACCGTCAGCAGCGGCACGGTGGCCTCGGCGTAGGCGTACAGCAGCTTGGCGCCGCGGCGGATGATGCCGTTGTACTCCTGGTCGGTGACGGGCAGGAAGCCGGGCACGTCGACGAACGTAAGCACCGGGATGTTGAAGGCGTCACACGTGCGGACGAAGCGGGCGGCCTTCTCGCTCGCGTCGATGTCGAGCGTGCCGGCGAACTGCAGCGGTGGGTTCGCGACGACGCCGACGCTGTGGCCCTCGATGCGCCCGAAGCCGACCACGACGTTGGT
>JBBSQH010000116.1:0-8710 GCA_038258055.1 Actinomycetales bacterium | reverse complement strand
TCAGCCCGGGCAGCGCGACTTCCAGCTGTGCGACGCGGTCTCCCGCTTCGAGACCGACAACCTCAACCCCGACCGGCCCACGTGGATCAACCACACCGGGGGTGACTCGCTGAAGTCGGTGGCCGTGACCGGCTCCGCAGTCTACGTCCAGGGCCACAGCCGCTGGCTGGACAACCCCTTCGGCCGCGACTCCGCCGGCCCGGGTGCGGTGGGCCGCCTCGGTGGTGGCGCCGTGGACCCGGACACCGGCGTGGCGCTGCCCTGGAACCCGAACATGCCCCAGCAGTCCGGCGGGTACCAGATCCTGCCCACCGCCGAGGGCGTCTGGTTCGTCACCGACGGCACCCGCTTCGGCGGTCGCTACCACCGCGGGATCCGGTTCGCGGCCCTGCCGTGACCTGACCCCGTAGCGCTCATCCGAGATGGGCCCCACCGTCCGTCGTCACCACGACGAGGACGGTGGGGCCCACCTTCACGTGTGCCGGGGACCCGGCCCTTGCCGTTACCCAATTTTAACGATAGGAGAGCCGATCTCCGCCTTGCCCCGAGATCCCCGGTCACAGTGAACTCGGCCCGCCGAGTGGCCCACTTCGCATGGGAGAGACCGACATGAAGAACACGACCTTGGCGCGGCTGGCAGCAGTTGCCACCTGTGGTGCGCTGGCACTGGGCACCGCCGGCGCCGCCACCGGATCCGACTACCTGCACGACACGGTCGTCAACCAGACCTCGGAGCGGTGGGTCCCCCACGTCGCCGTGACCGCGGGGCAGGCGAAGCCGGTGGCCTACACCGTGGCGGAGGCCGGCTCCCAGATGGTGGTGGGCGGCAAGTTCCAGACCGTGGAGAACGGCGCCCGCAGCACGCAGTACTCCCGCTCCAACGTGTTCGCCTTCGACGCCGCCACCGGTGCGGTCAGCCCGGACTTCGCCCCCGACGTGGACGGCATCGTGTGGTCGGCGGTCTCCGACGGGACCTCGGTGTGGCTCGGCGGGGGGTTCCGGACCGTGAACGGTCAGGCCCGCTCGACGCTGGCCAAGCTCGACCTGGCCACCGGCCAGGTCGACACCGCCTTCCGGCCCGCCCTGCGGGGTGGCCGGATCACCGACATGGAGCTGGTCGACGGCCAGCTCGTCGTCTCGGGCACGATCCAACGCCGCATCATGTCGGTCAACCCGAGCACGGGCGCGGTCACGGACTACATCCAGAACTCGATCGAGGGTCGCCTGGCCAACAGCGACGCGGCGCAGGTGTTCAAGTTCGACGTCAGCGACGACGGTCAGCACCTCGCCGCGGTCGGCAACTTCACCGCCGTCGACGGCGCCTCCCGCCCCCGCATGTTCCTGCTCGACCTCGCGGCCACCGGTTCGACGCTGTCGGACTGGAACTACGAGCCCAACGGGCTCAACTGCTCCTCGGGCCGTGTGAACGCGCAGGCCTACCTGCAGGACGTCGACTTCGCGCCGGGCAGCGACTGGTTCGCGGTCGCGGCCTTTGGGTTCATGTACCAGGACGGCCAGCGCGGGTTGCAGCTGTGCGACTCGGTCTCCCGCTTCGAGACGGGCAACCTCAACCCCGACCGGCCCACCTGGGTCAACTACACCGGGGGTGACTCGCTGAAGTCGGTGGCCGTGACCGGCTCCGCCGTCTACGTCCAGGGCCACAGCCGCTGGCTGGACAACCCCTTCGGCCGCGACTCCGCCGGCCCGGGTGCGGTGGACCGCCTCGGTGGTGGCGCCGTGGACCCGGACACCGGCCTGGCGCTGCCCTGGAACCCGAACATGCCCCAGCAGTCCGGCGGATACCAGATCCTGCCCACCGCCGAGGGCGTCTGGTTCGTCACCGACGGCACCCGCTTCGGCGGTCGCTACCACCGCGGGATCCGGTTCGCGGCCCTGCCGTGACCTGAGTACGCACCGCGCATCGGCGGCGCCGCCGACACGACCTAGTCGGGGATCGCCGCCGGTGGCGGCAGCGGCACGTACTGGAGGCCGCGGCGCGGCTGGCCGCTGAAGCCCGAGGCGTCGTTGCCGATCCAGAGGCCGGTCGGGTCGCTCAGGAAGGCCTTGCCACCGATCCTGGTCTGGCCCAGACCCGGGTTCCAGGGCAGCGCCAGACCCGTCGCGGGATCGATGGCGCCGATGCCTCGGCGACTCACGGCCGGGGCACCGGAGGTCCGGTCGCCGACCCCGTTGCTGGCGAACCCGTCGGGGTTGTCGAACCACCGGTGGTGCCCGGCGACGTAGACGGCCGCACCGGTGTCGTTGACCGACCAGAGGCTGTCGCCCCCGGTGTAGTTGATCCACTCGGGCCTCGTGGGGTCCGCGATGCTGAAGCGCCCGACCGCGTCGCAGACCGTGGTGTCCGCCCGATTCGAGTCGCCCAGGCGCTGGTACCAGATGTCGGTCGTCCTGTCGGGGATCTGCCCGGTGGCGGCCACCGAGAACGACGAGCCGTCGGGCGAGAAGTCGAGCCCCTGGAGGTACGCGATCCGCCGGGGCGCCTCGGAGGCGCACGACTTGGCGAACCCCGGGTAGTACCAGGACGAAAACGACGTCGACGCGGCGGTCAGGTCGAGCATGAAGAACCTGCTGCGCCCCTGGCCGTCGACCCGCATGAAGTTGCCGGTCACGGCCAGGTGGGTACGGCTGGGGTCGACCGCGAGCTGGAGGGCCGAGGTGGTGCCCCACGACCCCGGGAGCTGCTCGGTCACGGCGACCGTGATCCAGCCGTCGTCCCGGCCGGTGGTCGGGTCGAGGGACATTACCTTGCGCGACGGGCTCCCGGCGACGACCAGGTGCTTGACGCCACCCACCTCCACGAGCTCAAGGTCGTTGATCTGGCCGCCCCGGAACGGCGGCCGGAAGGCGGGGTCCACCACCCCGGTCGTCGCGTCCAGCTTGGCCAGCGCGGGCCGGGCGACCCCGTCGATCCTGGTGAACTTGCCCCCGACGTAGACCGCGTTGCTGGTGGGGTCCGCGGCCAGGGCCCAGACCTGGCCGCCGGCCACGTCGGGCTCGAACCGGGTGGAGAGCGCCCCGGTCTGCCGGTCGAAGGCCATCAGGTGGTTCCGCGGGACCTGCGCCCCGGCCTGCTCGACCCGGGCGAAGGCCCCACCGGCGACCATGGTGCCGCCGACGGCGGCCAGGGCGTCCACGTGCGGGCGAGGCACGCTGTCGTTGCCCACCAGCCGTGGCATCGCGGCCGAGGCGGTGGTCGTCACCACTCGGTCGTGCGGCTCACCGGCCACCGCGACCGGCGCGAGCCCGACGGCCCCCACCACAGGCCCCACCACTGCGACCACCAACAACTGGCGAAGGCGAACGATCCTCATCTGACATCCCCCCGCTGACACAGAACCGCCACTGTTGGCTCCTATGCCATACGGGGAGCGCCACCCGGACGGTGACCCCCCACTGCAAGGGTCCTGTCGGGTTCTCGTCGGCTCAACCCTTGGTGGACCGGAGCAGGCCGAACTCGGGTCGCAGCGTCACGTGGGTGCTGACCCCGACCAGCCTCCTGGCCCCCCACCACATGACGGCGTAGCTGAGCGTCGAGATCGCTGCCGAGCTGATCGCCAGGCCCCACAGGCCCCAGGTCAGGGCCGCGCCCGTGCCGACCACCACGCGCAGCACCAGCGTGACGACCTGGATGCGTGCCGCCACGCCCTCCCGGTGCGACATCGTCAGCGCCACCCCGCTCAGGCCGGTGAGCACGTTGACGGCGTTGCCCAGCGACAGCACGACCAGGACGGCGGCCGCCGCGGAGAACTGCTCGCCGAAGACCAGCGTCAGGAGCAGGCCCGGCGCGACCAGCGTCGGGACCCACAGCAGTGCCGTCCCGAGGGCCGCGACGGTGGCACCGGTGCGCAGGACCCGCTCGAGACGTCGGGTGTCGCCCTGGTGGAGCAGACGGGCAGCGAGCGGCGAGAAGACGACCTGCAGGGCGATCAGCGGGGTGACGATCAGCAGGGACAGGCGCTGGGCGGAGGAGAACAGCGAGGTGTCCAGCGCGCTCAGCAGCAGTCCGGCCATCCAGATCTCCACGGTGCCGCCGAGGTAGGAGGCGAACTGGTTGATCGCGAACTTCCACGTCTTGCGCACCGACCGCAGGAGAGCGACCAGCGCGCCCGCACCGCGCTCCAGGTGGCGCCACCGGCGCTGCACCACCGCGCCGAGCGCGAGGACCGGCAGCAGGTAGCCGACGCTGACGGCGCCGAGTGCGCCCGCCAGACCGGTCGGCGCAATCAGCCACCAGGCGAGGGCCAGCGCGGCGGCCTGCGCGATGGAGACGAGCGCGCCGCCGGACCGGCCCTCGAGCAGGCCCGCGAGCCGGAGCGAACCCATCCCCCGCAGGTAGCTGGCCCACAGCTTCTGCAACCCGTTCAGGAAGACCAGGACGCCGAACACCAGGGCCAGGAGGACGCGGTCCTGGCCTGCACCGGCGCCGAGCACGACGTACAGCACCGCGCCCGCGACCACGCTGAACAGCGGGAGGGAGACCATGATCGCGCCTCGCGCGGCCGACCGGAGGTCGCTCAGGACCGTGTCGGGGTCCGCCCCGACATCCATGGTCGCCGCGTCCCGCAGACCGGCGCGGTGCACGCCGAGCAGCGCGAGCTGACCGATGCCGGTCGAGACCGTGACGGCGATGACGAAGTAGCCGAAACCCTCGACCCCCAGCCAGCGGCTCGCCACCGCGTTGATCACGAGGCCACCGATGATCGCGAAGCCGTAGCTGAGGCCGAACCACCCGAGCGCCCCGAGGAGGGACGAGCGCTTCCGGGACCGGCCGGGGGTCGCCGGCACCGTCGTCGGCGACCCGCTCTCAGGCCCGGGCAAGGGCGCGAGCCTGCTCGTAGGCGCCGACCAGCCGGCCGGCGACGCGGTCCGGGTCGAAGAGCTCCTGCGCCCGGACCCGTCCGGCGCCGGCCATCACCCCGGTTGCGGCCGGATCGTCCAGCAGACCCAGCGCGGCGTCCAACAGCTCGTCCATGGCACCGAGCGGGACCACCCGGCCGGCCGCCGGGAGCTCGCCCTGGAGCACCACCTCACGCGCGCCGTTGACGGCCGTGGCCACGACCGGCCGGGCGCAGGACATCGACTCGGCGATGGCCAGCGCCACCGTCTCGTACCGGGAGCTCAGCACCAGGGCGTCCGCGGCCCAGATCCAGGGGCGCACGTCGGCCTGGTCACCCGCGGCCCGGATGCTGCGGTCCCACTCCCGGGGGGCGGCGGCGGCCAGCGGGTCGGCGTCCCCGGGACCGACGAGGACGAGCTCGGTGTCCGGCAGCGGTCGCCGCTCCCAGGCCCGCACCAGCTCGTCCTGCCCCTTCTGCCGGGTCAGGCGTCCGATGCACAGCAGCATCCGGGGACTCGTGACGCCGCACGCGAGACGGTGCTCGGAGCGCTCGACGTCGGAGACCGGGCGGAACCGCTCCTGGTCGATGGCGACCCCGATGCTCACCGCGGGCCCGACCACGCCGGCCCGACGACCCTCGTCGATCTCGTCCTGGCAGTTGGTGACCATCACCGTCGTACGACGCCCGGCCCACCGCTCCCAGGCGCGCACCGACTGCTGGAAGAGCCACTCCTCGCGCAGCTCGAAGGACCAGGCGTGCGGCTGGTAGACCACCGGGACGCCCCCTACGGCGCCCGGCAGGCGACCGAAGAAACCGGCGACGAACGAGTGCAGGTGGATGACGTCCGGCTGGAAGCGCGCGACCGTGGCGCGAAGCTGGCGGTAGGCGCGGACGTAGGTCTTCGGGTCGCCCCGGGTCAGCTCCCACCGCTCGACCGGGGCGTTCGCGAGCGCCGGGAACGCCGGCGGGGTCAGGAGCAGGACCTCGTCACCCCGGGCGACCTGGGCGTCGGTGAACTCGTGGATGAGGCTGACGACGCCGCCCCACTGGACCTCCGACACATGAAGGATCCGCACGTGGTCCCCTCTCACTGCCTACCAGGGCCTCAGATCGGCTCCGCACCCACGCACTGGTCGGCCGGGCACCCCAGCCTACGGGAGGCCGGCGCGGGGGCCGGCCGAATCCCGCAGGACGACCGCCCGGGCGCCCGCACCGGTAGGTTTCTGCTGCTCGGTCCCTGTCGGGGCCCATGACGCGAAGGAACACGCATGCCCGAGACCGGTCCCACCTTCCTGGTCGCCGGCGCGGGCCGCAGTGGCACCACGGGTCTGGTCGAAGGTCTGCGAACGCACCCGGAGGTGTTCGTCACCGACCCGAAGGAACCCCAGTTCTTCGCCTTCCACGGGATCCCGGCCGACTTCCAGGCACCCGGGGACGAGGCGACGATCAACCGGGTCGCCGTCACCGACGACGCGGCCTACCTGGCCCTCTTCGACGGCACCACGCGGCGGTGCCGCGGTGACGGGTCGGTCTCCACGCTGTACCGCCACGACCGAGCCATCCCGAAGATCCTCGAGATGAACCCGCAGATGCGGATCGCGATCATCCTGCGCGAACCCGTGGACCGGGCGTACTCCGCCTACCAGTACATGCGGGCCCGCGGCTTCGAGCCCGAGGAGACCTTCCTGCCGGCGTTCGAGGCCGAGCCTGCGCGGCGGGCGGCGAACTGGCATCACCTGTGGCACTACGAGTCGATGAGCAGGTATGCCGACGCCGTCGGCGCGTTCCTGGACGCCTTCCCTGCCGACCAGGTGGGCGTGTGGTTCTACGACGACCTGCAGGCCGACTACGAGGGCACCGTGGCCCAGGTGCTCCGGTTCGTGGGCGCCCCGCCGGCCGCGGGCGAGGCCTCCGGTGTCCCGCGGGTCAACATCTCCGGCACCCCGCGCTCGGCGACCGCTCACCGCCTGGTGCAGGCCGCGACGCGCAACGAGCGGATCCGCTCGACCGTCAAGCGCCTGACGTCCTACCGGATGCGGGAGTACGTCCGCCGCGCGACGCTGAGGTCGGATGCCGTCGACCCCGCGACCCGCGCCCGGCTCGAGCCTCTCTACGCCGACGACCTCCGCCGGCTGGCCGCGCTGCTCGAGGGCCGCGTCGACCGGCTACCCGACTGGCTGGCCGCTGCCCGCTGACCGACCCGCAGCCGCCTCCGCGACGACCTCGGCGTAGATCCGCTCCAAGGTGGCCACCGTCGCCTCCGGGGTGTGCCGGGCGAGGTAGGACCGCCGGGCCGCGAGACCCCGGGTCTCCCAACCCTCGGGGTCGGCCAGCACGTCGGAGAGCACCTCGGCCAGCGACGTCGGGTCGGCGACGCGGAAGGCCGCGCCGGCGCCGTCCGCAAGGACGTCCTCGGCCAGGTTCTCCAGGTCCGAGGTGACCAGGGGCGTGCCGACCGAGAGGCTCCGCAGGCACACCAGCGGCTGGCCCTCGTACCACTCGGAGGGCACGACCACGCACCGTGCGCGGCCGAAGAACTCGGGGATGTCCTCCTGCGGCAACCACCCGACGTACTCGATGGACGGGTCCTCCGCACAGCGCTCCTCGACGAGAGCGCGCAGGTCGCCGTCGCCGGCGATGCGCAGCCGCAGGCCCGGCGGCACCTCGCGCCAGGCGTCGAGCAGGGTCCGGACGCCCTTGACGTCGATGAGGCGGCCGGCGAAGGCGACGTACGGGTCCGTGGTCTGTGTGGGCACGGCCCCACCGGGGTCGACGACGCTGTTGGCCTTCACCGTCACGTGGGACTCGGGGATCCCGTCACGGACCAGGAGCCGCTTCGAGAACGGGGTGAGCGCGATGAAGCGGGTCACGGACCGCTGGAAGGTGCCGAGGGTGCGGTGCAGCAGCAGGCTCGCCGTGAGGGCGCCGCTGGCGGCCAGGCTGTCGTGGTAGCAGCGGTGCTTGAGCCCCGCGAGCTTGAAGGTGCTGCCGACGCAGTCCTCGCAGACCGATCCCGCGCGGTGGCAGGTGCCGGCGATGCAGGAGTAGCGGTAGCTGTGCAAGGTGGTCACGGCCGGCACCCCGTGCCGGGCCGCCACACGGAAGACCGCCGGCGACAGCAGCGGGAACGGCGTGTGGACGTGCACGACGTCGGGGCGGAAATCCTTCAGGACCGCCGCCATCTCGCGCCCGGTCTCGACGTTCCACACGGCCTTGAGGCCCGCCCGCACGGCGGAGAGACCGAGGTCCTCGGCGGCGGGCAGGGTCAGCTGCCGCACCTCGTGGCCGGCCTGCTCGAGCAGGGCCATCTCGTCGGCTAGCACCTCCATCGCGCCGCCCAGGGACGCGTGGTGGTTGTGCATCAGCAGGACACGCACGATGGTCCCTCCCTGGGTCGTGACGGCCGGTCGTGCGGTGCACCACCGCGGCCGGCACGAAGTCTCCCACGCCGCGGACCGCGCCGGTCGGCGTCGGCCGCGGCGGGGTGGGGGGTGAGGTGGGCCACGCCCCGCCCGGGACCTCCTCGACCTCCGCACCGGTGGCAACCGAGAACCTGGCACCGTAGGAGCATGCTGCAGAACCGCCTCCGCCCTGCCGCCGTCGTGGCGGCCTCGCTGCTACTGACCCTCACCGCCTGCGGCGGCGGGGAGTCCGAGAACAGCGCGGACGGTGGCTCGGGCGGGGACATGGCCGGGATGGACATGTCGTCCATGAACGAGCCCGACGCCACCCCGGCCGACGAGGTCGACGGCGACGTCGAGGAGGGCGAGTTCGTCGTCCTCGACACCGCTCCCCCGGGCAGCGACGAGGTCGCCGGCGAGGCGTTCCTGGCGCAGGACGACGACGGCACC
>JBBSQH010000115.1:0-9218 GCA_038258055.1 Actinomycetales bacterium | reverse complement strand
TCCGCCGGCGCCCCCCCCGGCGTGGCCCCCCCCCCCCCCCCGCGGCCCGCCCGCCCGGGCCCCCCCGCGCGGGCCCGGGCCGCACGTCGGGTCAGCCCGCGTGGGCGACGACGGGGACGTCGGACTCCCGCTCGTCCCCACCGCCGTGGTCGGCACCCTCGCTGAGCCTGATGACGCCGTAGCTCCAGCCCTTGCGGCGGTACATGGCGCTGGGTCGGCCGTCGGCCGCGTCGACGAAGAGGTAGAAGTCGTGCCCGACGAGCTCCATCTCGTAGAGCGCCTGCTCGACCGTCATGGGCACGGCCGGGTGGACCTTCTCGCGGATCTCGACGGGCGAGCCGTCCAACGGGTCGGCGTCCTCGGTCGCGGCGGCGGCGCCGTCAGCCGCGGGCCGTCCCTCCGACGCCGGTGTCGCCGCCGCGGCCGCCGTGCCGTTGAGGCCGGTGCCGTCGGGCAGCAGCTCGCGCGGCGCCTCCAGGTCCATCCCCTCCCAACGGGCGCTGGCGTGCGTCAACGACTCCGGGGCGTGCCTACCGTGATGCACCTTGCGCCGGTCGCGCGCCCGCCTCAGCCGTTCGTACAGCTTGGCCAGCGCCAGGTCGAGGGCCGCGTACGGGTCTCCCGCGTTCGCCTCACCCCTGACGACGGGTCCCCTGCTGTGGACGGTGAGCTCGATCCGGTGGGCCGCCGATGTCTGCCGAGGGTTCTTCTCCTCGCTGACCACCGCGTCTATGCGGTGGCACTGCGGACACAGCTGCTCGACCTTCTCGACCTTCTCCTCGAGGTGGCGACGGAACCGGTCGGGCACTGTGGTGTGCCGGGCGGTCACGGTGACGTCCATGGAGCCTCCTGAGATCGGTTGAACATGTCGATGCACGACGTTCGTGCAGGTCAGGGTGGTGGTCCTCGCAGGTCGCGCGCTCGCGACCACGCCGTCAGGGCCGCAGCACCACCTCCTCCGTCGCCTTTGACGCAGAAGGCCGCGGCCCCTCGGGGACCACGGCCTGCTCCATGACGGAACGTTAGTCCTGCTCGACTCTCAGGTGGTAGTCGGGGGGTGTGCGATCACTCACGCGGACGCCACGACCGCCGCCCCCAGCACGTTCCGCCCGCCGTCGCGCAACGCCGTCGCGACCGCCGCGACCGTCGCCCCGGTGGTCACGACGTCGTCCACGACGACCACGTCGCCCACCGGCCCGACGCCGGCGGACCTGAGCCGTCGCGGGCACGTCTCGAACGCCCCCGCCAGGTTGTCGGCCCGCTGCTCACGGTCCAGGCCGGCCTGGTCGGCGACCGCGCGGGTGTGCCGCAGGAGCTCGACCGCCCGCACCGGTGCCCCGGCGGCGCGCAGCAAGCGGGCCGCGTCGACGGCGAGCTCCGGCGTGGGACGGGCCCCTCGACGCAGCACCGACACCAGGCGCACCGGAGGGGCGACCAGGAGCAGCGGCGCGGTCGGGGGCGTGCTCCCCGTCGCCCAGGCCACCTCGACCACGGCGCGGGCCACGGCCCGGGCCAGGACTGCGCCCACGTCGCGGCGGCCGGACTCCTTGGCCGCCACCACCAGGTGCCGGGCCGGTCCGCGCCAGGGCGCCGACGCCACGACCGTGGTGCCGTCGGCGAGGGGGCGTCGCAGCAGCGGGCCGCGGAGCACCCGCTCCCGGCAGGCGGGGCAGACCACCTCGTCCGCCGCACCGCAGCCCGGGCAGCTCAGCGGGACCAGGACCCCGGCCCACCCGTGCCCCGACCACCGGTCCGTCCAGCCGTACGTCCTCATCGTCCGAGCATGCCCACCCGGCCGCGCCGAGGTCGGGGTGGTCAGGGCGCCCTGTGGACGGGGGTCAGCCGCCGTGGGCCGGGGACACGCCGAACGGCCCGTCGAGCCACAGGCTCCCCGAGCGACGCAGCATGGTGCCGTCCGCCGTCCCGACCACCACCGTGCGTTCGCCGAGGGCGGCGCTGACCGACACCGCACCGGGGGTCGGGGCGAGGGGCTGGGTGAGCCCGCCGACCTGCACCACGACCGGACGCAGCGGCTCCTCGCCGCTGCGGCCGAGCACCACCACCTCGTCCTCGCTGACCCATGACGCGTCCACCGCGTCCGCGAGCTCGGGGGCGATGTCGAACGTCGCCTGCGACAGCGACAGCGGTCGGCCCGTCGCGTCCCGGCGGACGCCCCGGACCTGCACCTGGACCACGCCGTCGGCCCGGGCCAGGACCACCAGCGCCCTGGTGCCGTCCCGGCTCACCCGCAGGGCGCGGACCTCGTCGCCGGTCCCCAGCCAGCGGGCCTCGACCGGCACCACGGTCGCGGGCGCGGCGGCAGCGAGCACCTGGGGCACACCGTCGCCCGCGGGGTCGCCCTGGTCGACCGTCCACACCCAGGACTGGCCCGGTGGGTCGTAGGACGGCGTGGTGAGGTCCCGTCCCGTCACGAGCTCGACGGCGTCGGCGCCGGACTGCTGCACCCACAGCGACGTCCGGGTCGCGTCCAGACCGGCGACCGAGTCACCGTCCTGCGCGATCGCGAGCCCGGTCCGCACCTGCTCGGCCACCCCCTCCGTGCCCGGCACGGGTGAGGCCCCGTCCAGGTCGAGGCGCTGCACGGACGAGCCAACGGGAGCCAGCGGTCGACCCGCCGCGTCCAGCTCCAGGTCCTGCGCCGGGTCGGGCGGGGCCGCGTCGCCCTGGGCGGCAGCCTCCGGCGCGGTGGGGTCCTGCGTCGCGCCGTCGGAGCCCTCGTCGTCCCCGACGGCGTCCCCCCCGTCACCGACGGCGTCCCCCTCGTCCCCGACGTCCCCCTCGTCCCCGACGGCCTCGGGGTCCTCGGCCGCCGGCGCCAGCACCAGCGGGCGGGAGTCCACGCCCGGGTCGACCACCAGGGTCGGGGCGCCCAGCCCGTCGCCGCCGGCGGGCTCCTCGACCTCGACGCCGTCCACCGTCATCCGCACGCTGGACACGCCCGGGACCGCCCGCAGCGTCTGCCGCAGCTGCGCCAGCAGGACCGCGCGGGAACGGACGTTCGCCAGCAGCACCTCGTCGGTGAGGTCGACGGTCGCGATTCCGTTCTCGACCTGGACGCTGGACAGGTCCAGCCTGGTCCCGGCGGGCGCTGCGGACTCCAGCGCCCCCAGGTACGGCGCGCTGGGTCCGCCCAGCAGGGCCCTGGTCAGCGACGTGGCCGACGAGGACAGCTGGGGGAACCAGCGCACGTCCGGGACGAGGTAGGTCTGGGAGGGGTCGGTGAAGTAGACGCCGAACGCGGTCAGGACGCGGTCGCGGTCGACCTCGCTCACCAGCACCCCGGGCGGCAGGGCCTCGATGCGCCACTCGCCGCCCACCCGGACCAGGTCGAACGACAGCTCCTCCACGGCGGGCCGCTGCTCGGTGTACCGGCCGGACTCGTCGATGCGGCCCACGACGCTGGCCCGGACCGAGATCGAGGCGGTCTCGTCGTCCCCGATCGCCGGGCCGAACGTCAGCAGGTTCTCGTAGACGACCGTGCGCTCGGTCGGGCGCCAGGAACCCGCACCGGGCGCCAGGAACTCGCGCGCCACCGTGAAGTCGTCGAGCCCGGCGACCGCGGCCAGGAACCCCTCGACCAGCTGCCGCTGGTCCGCCCCGGCCGCCGGGCCGGCCGCCGTGACGCGAAGGGCCGCGCGGGCACCCTGCTGGTCCACGTCACCCCCGGCCTCCACGCGACCGGAGGACGGGATGGCCACGCACCCGCTCAGCGCCAGCAGCAGGACCGTGAGCCCGGCCAGCAGGACGGGCAGCGGGCGGCGGGCTCCGGCGGTGCCGTACCGGCGGCTCCCCCGCGTCACCGGACCACCTCCGTGGTCGGGGACGGCGGCGCCGAGGCCAGGACGTCGGGCGGCGGGACGGGGATCGACGACGGGTGCCCCACGGCGTGCGGCTGGTCGTGCCCCTGGCCGTGGTCGTGGCCACCGCGGCCGTCGGCCACGTGGTCGTCGCCCAGCGAGTCCGGACGGACCCGGATGGGCCCCTCGCCGGGGTCGGCGCCGTTGCGGCGCGGCACGGTCAGCACGAAGTGCGCGCCCTGCCCCGGCCGGCCCCAGACGTCGATCCGTCCGCCGTGCAGGCGCGCGTCCTCCAACGAGATGGCCAGACCGAGCCCGGTCCCACCGCTGGTCCGGGCGCGCGCGGGGTCCGCGCGCCAGAACCGGTCGAAGACCCGCTCCAGCTCGGCGGTGTCCAGACCCACGCCGTGGTCACGCACCCCGACCGCGACCGACTGCGCGTCGGCGGCCACGGTGACCGTGACGTCGCTGCCCTCGGCGTGCTCGACGGCGTTGGACACCAGGTTGCGCACCACCCGGGCGACCCGGCGACGGTCGACCTGGCCCATGACCGGCTGCTGGGGCGCGTCGGTGTGCAGGCCCACGTCCCGGGAGTCGGCCAGCGGAGCGCAGACGTCGACGGCCTGCCGCACCACCGCGACCACGTCCACCGCCTCGACGTCGAGCTCGGCGGCGCCGGCGTCGAACCGGCTCACCTCGAGCAGGTCGGCCAGCAGGGCCTCGAAGCGGTCGATCTGGCCCTGGAGGAGCTCGACGCTGCGGGCGGTGTCGGGGTCGAACTCGTGCCGCTTGTCGTGCAGCAGGTCCGCGGCCATCCGGATCGTGGTCAACGGGGTCCGCAGCTCGTGGCTGACGTCGCTGACGAAGCGCTGCTGCAGCTGGGACAGCTCCTCCAGCTGGACGATCTGCCGCTGCAGGCTGTCGGCCATGGCGTTGAAGCTGCGCGACAGCAGCGCCAGGTCGTCCTCGCCCCGCTCGAGCATCCGCTCGTCCAGGGCCCCGGCGGACAGCCGCTGCGCGGTCCCGGCCGCCTCGCGGACCGGTTCGACGACCAGCCGGGTCACCAGCCAGGCGATCCCGCCGACCAGGAGCACCAGCACGAGCTGGCCCAGCAGGAAGGCCCGCTCGACCACGAGCAGGTTCTGCTGCTCGGTGTCCAGCCGGTAGACCAGGAACAGGTCGTACTCCCCCGACAGCGGCAGCACGACGCGCGAGCCGACGGCGATGGCGGGCGACCCGTCGTCGGCGTCGGAACCGGAGCGCACCTGGAGCAGCTGCGACTGCTGCCGGTCCGGGTCGGCCGCGACCGCCTCGCGCAGCTCGGGGGTGATGGTGGCCGGCAGCAGGCTCTCGCTGTACGTCTCGCGCAGCGTCGCCGCGCGCTGGTTGCCCGAGGCCCGCAGCAGGACGACCTCACGCAGCCGGGTGGTCCCTGAGCCCTCCAGGCGTGGGAGCAGGTCGTCGACCAGCAGCTGCTCGGCCTCGGCGTCCTGGGCCGAGGCCTGGTCGAACGCCTCCTGCGCCCGGGCGACCTGCGCCTGGGACTCCACCAGGGCGAACTGCCGTCGCTGCTCGGCCAGCCCGCTCGCCACGTCCTGCAGGACGAACTGGCTGAGCGCGACCACGACGATGGTGCCGAGCGCCACCGTGAGCAGGACGACCCGGACCTGGAGGGACCGCCGCCACCTGCTCGCGAGACCGCTGACGGGGCTGCGCAGCGTCAGCTCCCCGGTCGGGGCGGCTCGGGTGCGACGGGGTCCGAGCCGTCGAGCACGGGTGCCACCGGTGCTGCCTCGAGGGGGGCGACGGTCTCGGCGACGTCCGCGGAGCCCGCGCGGTAGCCGACACCGCGCACCGTGAGGACGAACCGCGGGTTCTCGGGGTCGCGCTCGATCTTGGCCCGCAGCCGCTGCACGTGGACGTTGACCAGTCGGGTGTCGGCGGCGTGCTGGTAGCCCCAGACCTGCTCCAGCAGCGCCTCGCGGCTGAAGACCTGCCAGGGCTTGCGGGCCAGGGCGACGAGCAGGTCGAACTCCAGCGGGGTCAGCGAGACGGGCTCGCCCGACCGGGTGACGCTGTGGCCGGGCACGTCGACCAGGAGCTCGCCGATGCGCAGCACCTCCGGGGTGACGGAGTCCGTGCGGCGCAGCCTCGCCCGCACCCGGGCCACCAGCTCCTTGGGCTTGAACGGCTTGACCACGTAGTCGTCCGCGCCGGACTCCAGACCGAGCACGACGTCAACGGTGTCGGAGCGGGCGGTCAGCATGACGATGGGCGTGCCGGACTCGGCCCGGATCTGCTGCGCGACGCTGATGCCGTCCAGGCCCGGCAGCATGACGTCCAGCAGGACCACGTCGGGCTTGCGCAGGCGGAACTCCTCCAGCGCCTTCGACCCGTCGGCGCAGAACACCGCGTCCAGGCCCTCGCCCCGCAGGACGATGCCGAGCATCTCCGACAGGGCCGGGTCGTCGTCGACCACCAGTACTCGACCTCGCATCGGTCCATCATGAGGCATCCCCCCCGAAGCGGGACCAGACCCGCCGAGGCTCGTGGCACGATGACGCTTCCGGTGGAGCCCGACGGGGCGACCGGGAGCCGACCGGGGAGGACTGCTCTAGTGACGTCACCACCGACGGGCGGACCCGGCAGCGGCTGGTCCGTCCCCGAGACCGGTGCCGATTCCTCCGGCTGGGGACCGGCTCCCGGCACCCCGGCGCCCGGAGGTGCCCCTGCGCCCGGCCGGCCGGGTCAGCCCGGTCAGCCCGGTCAGCCCGGTCAGGGCTGGGGGCAGATGACCGGCCCCGGGCAGCAGCCCTACGGCAGCGTGCTGACCCGGCGCGGCATCATCGCCCTCAAGCCGCTGGGGTTCGGCGACTTCTTCGACGGCGGGTTCCGGGCGATCCGGCACAACCCCCGCGCGATGATCGGGCTGTCGGCCCTGGTGCTCGGCATCACCAACATCCTCATCGCCCTGCCGCTGGTGGGTCTGTTCAGCACCAGCGCGTTCACCGACCCCACGGCCGAGCTCACCGACGACCAGGCGATCGCGGTCGGCGGCAGCCTGCTGGCGCTGATCCCGACGGGTTTCCTGCAGAGCATCGCGGTCATCGTGCTGACCGGCATGCTCATCCTGTCGGTCACCCAGAGCGTGGTCGACCGACGGCTCACCGTCGGGCAGCTGTGGCGCCGGGCCCGCGGCCGGGTCTGGCCGTTGATCGGCTGGTCGCTGCTGCAGTCGGTCGGCGTCTCGCTGATCTTCGCGCTCGCCCTGACGCCGGGCATCGTCCTGCTGGTCCTGCAGGAGTTCGCCGGCGGGGCCGTCGCGCTGGTGCTGCTCGGTCTCGGCGCGGCCGTCCTGTACGTCTGGCTCGGCGTGAAGCTGCTGTTCGTGTCCGTGCTGATCGTCGTGGAACGGCTCGGCATCGTCGCCTCGGTCAAGCGGTCGTGGGCCCTGACCAGGGGCGCGTTCTGGTGGACGTTCCTGCTGATGTTCCTGACGCTGGTCCTGACCTCGATCGTGTCGCAGCTGCTGGCCACGCCGTTCGCCTTCCTCGGCGCCCTCGGTCTGACCCTGCTCGAGAGCGACCCGCTGCTGGGGGCCGCCGTGTACGCGGGCTCCGTCAGCCTGGGCACCACGGTCGGGCTGGTGCTGTCCGTGCCGTTCCTCGCCGCGGTCATCGCGCTGCTGTACGTCGACCGCCGCATCCGGCTCGAGGGCCTGGACGTGGCGCTGGCGCGCACGCTGGAGGACGAGCAGGCGTGACCTCCCTGCTCCCGGTGGTCGTCGACCCCGACCGCGAGACCGCGCGCCGGTGGGCCGTGGAGGAGCTGACCGACCAGGCCTACGTGCAGGCCCAGCCCAACCTGCTCCAGCAGGGGATCATGTGGGTGTTCGACCGGCTCGACGAGCTGCTGACCGCCGCCGGCTCTGCGTCGTCCGGGTTCGGGCTGGTCGTCGCCGTCGCGCTGCTCGCGGCGCTGGTGGTGGCGGCCCTGCTGCTCGCCGGACCCCTCCGGCGTCGGGCCGGCGCCCGGCGCCGCAGCGGCGGCGGCGTGTTCGGGGCGACCACGATGACGGCGGCGCAGCACCGCAGTGCGTCGGAGCAGGCGGCCGCGGCCGGCCGCTGGGCGGCCGCGGTGCAGGAGCGGTTCCGGGCCACGGCCCGCTCGCTGGAGGAGCGCGTCGTGCTGGACGTGCGCCCCGGTCGCACGGCCGACGAGGTGGCGCGGGAGGCCGGCGCCCTCATGGCCGACGCGGCCCAGCCGCTGCAGCGCGCGGCGCGGGCCTTCGACGACGTGACCTACGGCGAGCGCCCTGGGGACGAGCAGGGCTACGCCGCCGCGGTCGAGGCCGACGAGGCGGTCGCCCGCACCCGGCCCGCCTCCCTGCTGGGCGCCGCCGCCGGGAGCGGGTCGTGAGCACCGGGGTGACCACGTCCTCGGCGCCCGGCGCCGAGCCCGTCGCGGGCTCCGCCCCTGGGCTGGACGGCCGCACCGACCTCGCGTTCTCCGCCGAGCCCGAGGGGTCCGGTGACTCCGGGGCGGACGACGGCGACCGGCACCCCGCCGCGGTGTGGTGGCGGCGCAACCGCGGGCTCGTCGGCATCGCGGCCGTGGTGCTGCTGGGCCTGGTCCTCGCGGTCGCGCTCACCCCCCGGGGCAGCGGCGACCCCCTGGCCCCGGACAACCCCGCACCGGAGGGCGCCCGGGCGCTCGCACAGGTCCTGGGCCGCGAAGGCGTCGACGTCCAGGAGCAGTCGGTGCTGCAGGACGTCGTCGAGGCGGCGTCGCCCGGGACAACCCTGCTGGTGCTGCAGTCCTCGCTGCTCGCGCCGGACCAGCTGCGCCAGCTGCGGGGCACCGGCGCCGACCTGGTGCTGGTCGACCCGCCGCTGCCGGTGCTGCAGGTGCTCGCCCCCGAGCTCAGCCTGGGCGGGGCGTCGGAGGACTACACCGCGGCCCCGGGCTGCGACGACCCCGACGCCGTGGTGGCGGGCGACGCGCGCGGAGGCGGCAGCCGGTACGTGGCCGCCGACGCCGCGCCGGTCCCCGGGGTGGAGCGGGAGGCCGTCTCCCCCACCGCCGAGGTGTCCGTCTGCTACGCCCCCGGGACCGGCACCAACCCCGACGCGGGCTCCTACGCCGTGGTGGACGACCCCGAGCAGCAGCGCCGGGTCGTGGTGCACGGTCAGCCCGACGTGCTCACCAACCAGTGGCTGGCCGAGGAGGGGAACGCGGCCCTGGCGCTGCGCAGCCTGGGGCGTCAGGAGACGCTGCTCTGGTACCGCGCCGACCCCTTCGACGTGGCCCTCGACGACGGCGAGGCGGCCGCGCCCAGCCCGATCGACCTCCTGCCCCGCTGGGTGGGCTGGGCCGCCGTGCAGCTGCTGGTGGTGGCCG
>JBBSQH010000114.1:0-9460 GCA_038258055.1 Actinomycetales bacterium | reverse complement strand
GTCCGGGGGCGCTAGCCGCTGGGCGTCCCCCCACAACCCCCCCCCCCCCCGCGCCCGGGGGTGCCGGCCGCCCGTCCAGGCGGCGACGTCCTCGCCGGTCGGCCGGGCCACCTCGATCGAGAAGCCCCCCGTGACCTCGGGCTCGTCGTTGTCCAGCGTCTCGAACAGCCGTTCCCGCAGGACCCGGAACTCCAGGCCGTCGAACACCCGGTGGATCGCGTCGCGGTCCCAGGCCGGTCGCTCCAGCTCCGCGACCTCGACCCCCAGGGGCAGGTCGTCGACGAGGCGGTTCAGGCGACGGTTGCGCTCCACGTCGGACAGGTGGGCGCGCAGGTTCTCCCCCGCCTTCCCCTTGATCTGGTCCGCGGCCGCGACCACCCCGACGAGACCGTCGTACTGGGTGATCCACTTCGCAGCCGTCTTGGGCCCGACCCCCGGCACGCCGGGCAGGTTGTCGCTGGTCTCGCCGACCAGCGCGGCCAGGTCCGGGTAGCGCTCGGGCGGGATGCCGTACTTGGCCTCGACGGCCGCAGGCGTCATCCGGGTCAGCTCGGACACCCCCCGCACGGGGTAGAGCACGGTCACGTGGTCGTCCACCAGCTGGAACGCGTCCCGGTCGCCTGTGACCACCAGGACGTCGTGCCCGGCAGCCCGGGCCTGCTTGGTGAGGGTGCAGATCACGTCGTCGGCCTCGAACCCCTCGGCCGTGACAATGGAGACGCCCATCGCGCCCAGAACCTCGCGGATCAGCGGGATCTGGCCCGGGAACTCCGGCGGGCTGACCGAGCGCCCGGCCTTGTACTCGGGGTACTCCGCCAGCCGGAACGTCTGCTTGGACACGTCGAAGGCGACCGCCAGGTGCGTCGGGGCCTCGTCCCGCAGCACGTTGATCAGCATCGACGTGAAGCCGTAGACCGCGTTGGTCGTCTGCCCCGTCGAGGTCGCGAAGTTCTCGACCGGCAGGGCGTAGAAGGCCCGGTAGGCGAGCGAATGACCGTCGACGAGCAGCAGGCGTCCCACGGCGGCAACCCTAGGCTCTGGGTGTGACCGCCTCGTCAGAACACTCGGCCGACCGTTCGCAGCGGGAGCTGGACGCCGTGCTCGCCGCCGTCCCCGGAACGCTGATCGAGCGCCTGGGGATCCAGTTCGTCGAGGTGTCCGCGCAGCGGCTCGTCGCGACGATGCCCGTGGAGGGCAACACCCAGCCCTACGGACTGCTCCACGGGGGTGCGAGCGTGGCCCTCGCGGAGACCCTGGGGTCGTTCGGCGCCATGCTGTCGGCCGGCGAGGGGCGGATAGCAGTCGGGGTCGACATCAACGCGACGCACCACCGGGCGGCCCGGTCGGGCCTGGTGACCGCGGTCGCCACCGCCCTGCAGCTGGGCCGGACCGTGGCCAGCTACGAGGTCGTCGTCACCGACGACGAGCAGCGGCGGGTGTGCACCGCACGGATCACCTGCCTGCTGCGGGACGCGGTCCCCGGCTCGTCCGGCTGAGCCCGCGGTGACGCTGTTCGTCGGCGCCGGGACCGTCCTCAACGTCCTCACCGTCCTGCTCGGCGGCACCATCGGGCTGCTGCTGGGCTCGCGGCTGCCGGAGCGGGTGCGCCTGGTGGCCATGGACGCCCTCGGCCTGGGCACGTTGGCCATCGCCGTGCTGTCGATCCTCGACGTCACCGCGCCCGAGCTGACCGAGGCCGTCGGCCCGGGGGCGGCTCTGGTGGTGATCGGGTCGGCGCTGCTGGGCGGCATCGTCGGAGCGCTGCTGCGGGTCGAGTCCCGGCTGGAGCAGCTGGGGCACGTCCTGCGAGCGGTGCTGCTTCGCGGGCGGACGGAGCCGGCGGGCGACGCAGGCGCGCACGACGAAGGACGCACGGACACCGACGCCACCGCGGTACCGGGCGGGCCCGCGGACGCCGGGTCCCGCACGACCCGTGGCGACGCCCGGTTCGTCGAGGGGTTCGTCACCGCGTCCCTGGTGTTCTGCGTCGGGCCGCTGACCGTGCTCGGCTCCATCAACGACGGGCTGGGCCGCGGGATCGACGAGCTGGCCGTGAAGTCGTTGCTCGACGGCGTCGCGGCGGCGGCCTTCGCGTCCGCGCTCGGGTCGGGCGTCCTGCTGAGCGCCCTGTCGGTCGCGGTGGTCCAGGGCACCCTGACGCTGCTGGGGTTCCTGCTCGGCGACCTGCTCGACGCCGCCCAGGTCGCGGCGCTGTCGGCGACCGGCGGCCTGGTGCTCCTGGGCGTGGGGCTGCGCCTGCTCCGGCTGCGTGACGTCCCCGTCGGCGACCTCCTGCCGGCCCTGGTCGTGGCTCCCGTGCTGGTGGCGGGGGTCGGCGCGTTCGTCACGTGACGTCCGGCGACCACAGCGTGAGCACGCAGCAGGACGTTCCGGGCGCCGGGTTACTTTCCGATGTCGTTTCGGCGCCGCGGGGTCCCAACCCGCACTTTCTGTGGCTAGGGTTCGGCGGTCACTCCCGCTGAGACCCAGCGAGGGTGTCCCCTGCCGCAACACCCTGCCGACCAACGGAGGAACGAGGGTGCGTCATATTTTCGCGCTCGTCGGGCTGATCCTTGCCCTGACCATCGCCGGCCCCGCCGCAGCTGTGCAGCCGGTCACCAGCTCAGCCCCACCGCCAGACGTGCTCGCCGCGAGTGCACCCCCCGAGGACGGCGAGACGATCAACGTCCGCGTCCGCGACGACGAGACCCGCGAGAACGTGGCCGGTGTCGACGTGACGGTGTCCTTCGAGGGCGAGGTCGTCGGCGAGGAGACCACCGACGCCGACGGCGTGGCCAGCTTCTCCGTGCCGCAGACCGGCGAGTACGAGATCGAGCTCGACCTGGAGACCCTCCCGGACGAGCTCGCCGACCTCGGCGTGGCGGAGAACCCGTTCACGACCACGGTCGAGCCGGGAACCCCGCGCACGGTCGCGTTCCGACTGCAGGCCGGCCTGGGTGACGGTGGCCCGGCCATCGACGTGCCCGGGGCCGGGTTCTTCGCCGACATCCCGTGGCGGCTCGCTCCGCAGTACGCCGTGTCCGGCCTCCGCTTCGGCCTGATCCTCGCGCTGGCCGCGATCGGCCTGTCGCTGGTGTTCGGCACCACCGGGCTGACGAACTTCGCCCACGGCGAGCTGGTGACGTTCGGCGCGCTCGTCGCCTACGGCCTGCACGTGATCGCCGGGCTGCCCCTGCTGGTGGCGGCCCCGCTGACGATCCTTCTGGCCGGCGCGTTCGGCTGGTTCCAGGAGACGTTCATCTGGCGGTCCCTGCGCAAGAAGCAGGTCGGGCTCATCGCCATGATGATCTTCTCGATCGGGTTCAGCTTCTTCCTCCGGTACGGCTTCCTGTACCTGTTCTCCGGCCAGACGTTCTTCTACCGGGACTTCAGCGGCCAGGCCGGCATCCCCATCGGGTCCGTGACCATCCCGCCCTCGCACATCTTCAGCATGGTGCTGTCGGTCGTCGTCCTGCTTGCCTTCGCGTTCTCGTTGCTCTACACGAAGACGGGCAAGGCAACCCGCGCGGTCTCGGACAACCCGGCCCTGGCGGCGGCGAGCGGCATCGACGTCGACGGCGTCATCCGGGTCGTCTGGATCGTCGGGACGGCCCTGGCCGCCCTCTCGGGCGTCCTGTTCGGCCTCACGCAGGGCATGAACTACCTGCTCGGCTTCCAGGTCCTGCTGCTGATCTTCGCCGCGGTCGTCCTGGGCGGCCTCGGTACGGCGTTCGGCGCGATGCTCGGGGCGGTCCTGGTGGGGCTGCTCATCGAGCTCAGCACCCTCATCATCCCGGCCGAGCTGAAGAACGTCGGCGCCCTCGCCGTGCTGATCATCATCCTGCTCGTCAGACCACAGGGTCTGCTCGGGCGAAGCCAGCGGGTCGGCTGAGGAAGGGACTGACATGGACTTCGGAAGCATCCTCGACACGGCTCTCGGAAACATCTTCGGGATCGACACGATCGTGTTCTGCCTGGCCGCGATCGGGCTCAACATGCACTTCGGCTACACGGGCCTGCTGAACTTCGGCCAGGCCGCGTTCGTGGCCATGGGCGCCTACGGCGTCGGCATCACCGTCACCTACCTCGACGCCCCGCTCCTCCTGGGCGTCGTCGTGGCCCTGACCGCCGCGACCGTGCTGGCCCTGCTGCTCGGCATCCCGACGCTCCGGCTGCGGGCGGACTACCTGGCCATCGCGACGATCGCGACGGCGGAGATCTTCCGCTTCGTGGTGCGCTCCAGCACCTTCGACGACGTCACCGGCGGCTCGAACGGCATCAACGGCATGGCGCGCGAGTTCTACGCCATCAACCCGTTCGGCGACGGGACCTACGGCTTCGGCCCGTGGACCTACAGCGAGCGGGGCCTCTGGATCCGACTGGTCGGCGTGGCCCTCATCGCGCTGTCGCTGCTGGTCACCTGGCTTCTGGTCCGCAGCCCCTGGGGCCGGGTGCTCAAGGGCATCCGCGAGGACGAGGACGCCGTCCGCAGCCTGGGCAAGAACATCTTCGCCTACAAGATGCAGGCACTGGTCCTCGGTGGCGTGATCGGCGCCCTGGCCGGGATCGTCCTGAGCCTGTCGCGCGGTTCCGTCCAGCCGGACAACTACGCCACGCAGCTGACGTTCCTGGCCTACACGGCCCTGCTGCTCGGTGGCGCCGCCCGCGTGTGGGGGCCCGTCCTGGGCGCCGTCATCCTGTGGGTGACGCTGTCGCTGACCGACACCGTCCTGCGCGGCGCCGTCGGCGCCGGCTACATCCCGACCTGGTTGATGGACGGCGTGCAGGTCGGGCAGATGCGTTTCATCCTGGTGGGGCTGGCGCTCATGCTGCTCATGACCTACCGCCCACAGGGAATTCTCGGCGACCGGAGGGAGCTGGTGCTCGATGCCCGCTGACCAGACGAACACAGGCCCGGAGCACTCGGGCAGCACCGCCGTCCCTCAGGAAGGGGACGCCGTCGCGGTCGGGCCGACCGGCTCGCAGGTGGCGGTCGAAGAGGTCGGGGCCGGCACGGCGTACCGCGACCGGGCCACCGCGGCCCTGCTCGACGTGCCGCGCGTGCCGGGGGCCAAGAAGCCGGACCCGATCCTCGTGGCCGACAACGTCATCCGGCGCTTCGGCGGCCTCACGGCGGTCGACGTCGAGCACGTCGAGATCCAGCGCAACGCCATCACTGCGCTGATCGGGCCCAACGGTGCGGGCAAGACGACGCTGTTCAACCTGCTCACCGGCTTCGACCAGCCGGACGAGGGCGCGTGGACCTTCGACGGGCAGAAGTTCTCGAAGCTGGCCGCGCACAAGGTGGCCCGCAAGGGCATGGTCCGCACGTTCCAGCTGACCAAGGCGCTGTCGCGCCTGACGGTGATCGAGAACATGCGGCTCGGCTCGCAGAAGCAGCGCGGCGAAGGCATGCTCGCCGCCCTGTTCAAGCCGCTGTGGGCCGGCGAGGAGCGGGAGATCACCCAGCGCGCCGACGAGCTGCTCAAGCGGTTCAAGATGGACGCCAAGCGCGAGGACTTCGCCGGCTCGCTGTCCGGCGGTCAGCGCAAGCTGCTCGAGATGGCACGTGCCCTCATGAGCAAGCCCCAGATGGTCATGCTCGACGAGCCGATGGCCGGGGTGAACCCGGCGCTGACGCAGTCCCTGCTGGGTCACGTCAAGGACCTGCGCGAGCAGGGCATGACCGTGCTGTTCGTCGAGCACGACATGGACATGGTCCGTGACATCTCCGACTGGGTCATCGTCATGGCGCAGGGCAAGATCGTCGCCGAGGGCCCGCCGGAGTCCGTCATGGCGGACCCCGCCGTGATCGACGCCTACCTGGGCGGGCACCACGACGCGTCGCTGGACCACGCACCGCTGGAGGAGGTCGACCCCGGCCACCACTACACGCACAGCACGGACGCGGACCCAGCCGAGGCCGCGGGCCGCACCGGAACGACGGAGGCCGACAAGTCATGACCGAGTCCCCCACCACCGCCGGTACCCCGACGGCCCCGACGGGCGGCTCGACGGTCGTCGGTCGGGACGACCACCTCAAGGGGGCCGAGAACGCCGTCCTGCGGGTCGACGAGCTGGTCGCCGGCTACCTGCCCGGGGTCAACATCCTCAACGGCACGGACCTGTACGCCGCACCCGGTGAGCTCGTCGGCATCATCGGCCCGAACGGCGCCGGCAAGTCGACGCTGCTCAAGGCCATGTTCGGCCTGGTCAAGGTCCGCGAGGGCAGCATCACGCTACGCGGCGAGGAGATCACCGGCCTCAAGGCCAACAAGCTCGTCAGCAAGGGCGTGGGCTTCGTCCCGCAGAACAACAACGTGTTCCCCTCCTTGACCATCGAGGAGAACATGCAGATGGGCTGCTACCAGGCGCCCAAGAAGTTCAAGGAGCGGTTCGCCGTCGTCACCGACCTGTTCCCCACCCTGGGCGAACGTCGTTCGCAGCGGGCGGGCTCCCTGTCCGGCGGTGAGCGGCAGATGGTCGCCATGGGCCGTGCGCTCATGATGGACCCCAGCGTGCTGCTGCTGGACGAGCCGTCGGCCGGCCTGTCGCCGGCCAAGCAGGACGAGGTGTTCCTGCGCACCCGCGAGATCAACGCCACGGGCGTCTCCGTGGTCATGGTCGAGCAGAACGCGCGTCGCTGCCTGCAGATCTGCGACCGCGGGTACGTCCTGGACCAGGGCCGCAACGCCTACACCGGCGCCGGCCGGGCCCTGGCCAACGACCCCAAGGTCATCGAGCTGTACCTCGGCACCCTGGGCAAGGTCGACTGACCCGCACCAGCTGCTCCCCCGACGCCCGGTCCTCCGTCCAGGAGGGCCGGGCGTCGTCGTACCCGCTGCTCGCATGCAGGCGGGCGTCGGCGGACGGACGCAGGCGGGCAGGCAGGCAGGCAGGCAGGCGTACGCGCATCGCGCCCGACCGCCGTGGCTGTGGGACCGGATCGGGCTCACGGCAGGGTCTGCGGCCCGTTCTGATCCCACGATGCGTACTGGTCGCCGCTCGGGCCGGGAACCGCACGGGCCGCTCGAACGGCAGGCAGCACGCGACGAGGCCCCCCACCCGTTGCCGGGTGGAGGGCCTCGTCGTCGGAGTCAGGCGCTAGGCCCTACCTCCTGCTGTGTCGCGACTCAGATGGTGCCCGAGAGGCTGTCGACACGGCTGATGTTGTTCTCGGCGTCGTACTCGAAGATGCCGATGGTGGCCTCGGTCGGGTCACCCTGGTCGGACATCTCGATGGGGCCGGAGACACCGTCGTAGTCGATGTCCTCGCCCGCGTCGAGCAGCGCGACGCAGTCGGCGAACGTGGTGCACTTCTCGCCCTCACGCGTCACGTCCGGGATGGCCGCACCGATCGCGGTACCGCTGTCGTCGCCCGCCGCGATGGCCGCGAGGCCGATCACGATGGCCGCGTCGTACGACTCCGCCGCGTAGGAGAAGTCGTCCAGCGGGCCGTAGGCCTCGACCAGACGGGTCTGGAACTCCTCGGACGCCTCGGCGCCGGGGAGCGTGCCCTTGTTGCCCTCGAGGGTGCCCGCGGGCAGGTCCTCGCTGTAGCCGGCCAGGTTGCCGTCCACGAAGTAGGTGGGGACCTCGGTGGGGTTGACGCCCTGGGCGACCATCTCGTTGATGATCTGGACCGTCTCGGCGAAGCCGATCAGGACCACGCACTCAGCACCCGCGTCGGCGACCTGGGTCACCTGGGCGGAGAAGTTGCTGGTGCCCTCCGGGTAGAGGATCGGGTCGGCGACGAGAGCGCCACCGCCGGCCTCGAGGGAGGCGGTGAAGTTCTCGGCCAGGCCGGTGCCGTACGGGTCGTCGAGGACGATGGCCCCGACGTCGAGGCAGCCGTCCTGGACGAGCAGGTCACCGAGGACGCGACCCTGCAGGACGTCCGACGGGGCGGTGCGGAAGTACAGCCCGTTGTCGTCGTAGTCCGTGAAGTCAGGGCTGGTGTTCGCCGGCGAGAAGTGCACGACGCCGGCGCCGGTGATCTGGTCGATCACCGTGAAGGACACACCGGAGGAGGCGGCGCCGATGATGGCGTCCACGCCCTCGCCCAGCAGGCGGGTGGTGGTCTGCGTGGCGATGTCGGTGGTGGTGTCGCCGGAGTCGCCGTCGATCTTGACGACGTCGTTGTCGAGCACGCCACCGCCCTCGTTCATCTCCTGGATGGCGAGCTCGACGCCTGCGAACTCGGGCGGGCCGAGGAACGCCAGGCTGCCGGTCTCGGGCAGCAGGGTGCCGATCGTCAGGGTGCCGTCACCCTCGCCACCAGCCGCGGGGGCGTCGGACATGTCGTCCATCGGCTCCTCGGACTCGGCGGGGGCGGCGGGGGCTGCATCTTCGGAGGTCGCGGGGTCGCTGTCGCCGTCGCCGCAAGCGGCGAGGGCGAGACCGGCGATACCGAGGACGGCGACTGACTGCCATCCACGACTGCGTCGGATCATGGGGTGTGCTCCTTCGGACAAAGGACGGCCGGCACCGGACGATGCGGCTCTGGACGCAACGTAGCCGAACGATCGGTCGGCGTCAGCAGTCCGCACTCACCGGTTACCCAGGCGTTGCAGGTTCGTGACCTGCGACGACGTGCGCCCGGCGAGGGTCGGCACGCCGTTGCGGGCCGTGACGCTCAGCGACCGCCCGACTTGCCCGCATTGGCCGCCGCGGCGAGCACCCCGGAGGCCACCTCGCGCATCGACAGCCGACGGTCCATCGACGTCTTCTGGATCCAGCGGAACGCCTCGGGCTCGCTCATCCCGTACGTCGACTGCAGCGCCGCCTTGGCGCGCTCGACGAGCTTGCGGGTCTCGAGCCGGTCGGCCAGGTCCGCGACCTCGTCCTCGAGCTGCAGGAGCTCGCTGTGGCGGCTCACCGCGATCTCGAGCGCCGGCAGCAGGTCCGCGGCCGTGAAGGGCTTGACCACGTACGCCATGGCCCCGGCGTCGCGGGCCCGCTCGACCAGCTCGGTCTGGCTGAACGCCGTCAGCAGGACCACGGGGGCGATCCGGGCGGCAGCGATCCGCTCGGCGGCCGTGATGCCGTCCAGCTTGGGCATCTTGATGTCCAGCACGACCACGTCGGGGCGCTGCTCCTCGGCCAGGCGCATGGCGCTCTCGCCGTCGCCGGCCTCGCCGACGACGTCGTAGCCGGCCTCCGTCAGCATCTCGACCAGGTCGAGACGGATGAGCGCCTCGTCCTCGGCCACCACCACGCGACGGCGGCTCGATGGAGCCACCGCCGCGGGCGCCGGGTCCCCGACGACCTCCATCGGAGGGAGGAAGGGGTCGTTCACGCCCGGCGCGTCGTCGCTGTCAGCCACGGCGGTAGCCTAGCGGCCGGTAGAACGATGGTTGCGCGCGAGCGCAGCGTCACCCGGCCGGCGTGGTGGAACGGCAGACACGGCGCACTCAAAATGCGCTGACCGCAAGGTCGTGCGGGTTCGACTCCCGCCGTC
>JBBSQH010000113.1:0-9519 GCA_038258055.1 Actinomycetales bacterium | reverse complement strand
CACGGACCTTGACGTCCAGGGGTACCTGGCCCAGCAGCGGCACGTCGGTGCCCAGGGACCGGCTCAGCGACTCCGCCACGCGCTGGCCACCGCCGTGGCCGAAGACCTCCATGCGAGAGCCGTCCGGCAGCTCCAGCCAGGACATGTTCTCGATCACCCCGGCCACGTGCTGGCGGGTCTGCGCGGCGATCGACCCGGCGCGCTCGGCGACCTCGGCCGCGGCCTGCTGCGGGGTGGTGACGACCCGGAGCTCCGAGCCGGGCAGCAGCTGGGCGACGCTGATGGCGATGTCACCCGTGCCCGGCGGCAGGTCGAGCAGCAGCACGTCCAGCTCGCCCCAGAACACGTCGACCAGGAACTGCTGCAGCGCGCGGTGCAGCATCGGCCCGCGCCAGACCACGGCCTGGTTGCCGGGCACGAACATGCCGATCGAGATGACCTTCACGTCGTGCGCGATGGGCGGCAGGATCATCTCGTCGACCCGGGTGGGCGGGCGGTCCACGCCGAGCATCCGGGGCACGGAGAAGCCGTGGACGTCGGCGTCCAGGACGCCCACCGACAAGCCCTGCTGCTGCATGGCCAGGGCCAGGTTGACCGTGACGCTGCTCTTGCCCACGCCGCCCTTGCCCGAGGCCACCGCGAAGACCCGGGTGCGCGAGCCGGGACGCGAGAACGGCACCTCCTTCTCCGGGGTGCCGCCGCGCAGCATCGTCCGCAGCTCCTCGCGCTGCTCCGGGCTCATGACGTCCAGCTCGACCGACACCTCGCCCACACCGTCCAGGGCGCTGACCGCGGCGGTGACCGAGCTGGTCAGGGTGTCCTTCATCGGGCAGCCCGCGACCGTCAGGAACAGCGCGACGTGCACCTGACCGTCCTCGCCGACGACCACGTCCTTGACCATGCCCAGCTCGGTGATCGGGCGACGGATCTCGGGGTCGTCGACCGAGGCCAACGCGGTGCGGACCGCGTCGGCGCTCGGGGGGGCCGTTAGGGAGGTGGTCACCCCTCCAGGGTAGGAGCCGGGGCGACGTCGCCCGACCCGGCCCCGTGGGGGTGGGGGGTCCGGCACCACGGGCACAGCGCCCAGGCGGGGTCGAGCTCCTTGGCGCAGGACCGGCAGCGGGCGGCCTCGAGGTCGGCGGAGCACCACGGGCAGGCGACCATGCCGCGCTCGACGGGGCGCTCGCACACCGAGCAGGCGCTGCCGCCGGTGTGGTCGCTCGTGGTGACGCGCAGCACCTCCTCGAAGGTGGTCCGCCCGTCCATGGCCTTGGCCAGGGCCGACGCCCGCAGCGTCTGCATGCCGGCGACCTTGGCCTGGGCCAGGACGGCGTCCTCGGACGGGTCGCGGACCAGGATCCGGCGCATCTCCGCGTCGACGACCAGCACCTCGTAGACGGCCGTCCGGCCCTTGTAGCCGGTGCCGCCGCACTCGTCGCAGCCCAGGCCGCGGCGCGGGGTGGCCTCCAGGATGTCCTCCACCCGCAGCCCCAGCAGGGCCAGCAGGTCCGCCGCGGGCACGTAGGGCTGGCTGCACTGCTGGCAGGGACGGCGCACCAGCCGCTGGGCGATGGCCAGGCTGAGCGAGCTCGCGACCAGGAACGGGTCCGAGCCCATGTCGATGAGCCGGGTGAGGGCCGCCGCGGCGGAGTTCGTGTGCAGCGTGGTCAGCACCAGGTGCCCGGTCAGGGCCGCCTTGAGGGCCAGCTCGGCGGTCTCGCCGTCGCGGACCTCACCGACCAGGACGATGTCCGGGTCCTGCCGCAGGATCGAGCGCAGGCCCGCCTGGAAGGTCATCCCGGCCTTGTTGTTCACCTGCACCTGCGTGATGCCGGCCAGCTGGACCTCGACCGGGTCCTCCAGGGTGACGATGTTCTTCTCCGGGTCGAGGACCTCGGAGATCCCGGCGTACAACGTGTTGGTCTTGCCCGAGCCGGTCGGTCCGGTGATGAGCACCAGGCCCTGCGGGGTGGCCAGGGCGCGACGGAACGCGGCGAGCTGGTCCGGCTCGAAGCCCAGGACCGCGAGGCTCGGGACGTCGTCGCCCTTGGCCAGGATCCGGATGACGGCCTTCTCGCCGTGCAGGCTCGGCAGGGTCGACACACGGGTGTCGACCCGGGTGCCGTTCACCACGATCTGGGTGCGACCGTCCTGCGGCACCCGCCGCTCGGCGATGTCCAGACCAGAGATGATCTTGATGCGGCTCAGCACCGCGCCGGCCGCCTTGCGGGGGGCGGTCATGACGTCGCGCAGGATGCCGTCGACGCGGAACCGGATGCGCAGGCTGTCCCGCTGGGTCTCCACGTGGATGTCGCTGGCGTTGAGCTGGACCGCCTCGTGCAGGATCTTGGTGACGAGCTGGACGGTCGGCGCGTCGTCGACGCTGCTGGAGTCGATGCTGTCGGCGACGTCCTCGCCGATGTTCGACACCATCTCCGTCAGCCGGCCGCCGCCGGCGGACAGGCCCCAGGCCCGACGCAGCTGGTCCCGGATCTGGGACTCGATGGCGATGATGGGGAGGACCTCGGTGCCCAGGGTCAGCCGGACGTCGTCCATCGCGAGCACGTTGGTCGGGTCGGACATCGCGACCACGTAGCGGCCGTCGCCCAGCTGCTGGACCACGACGCTGCCGCTGCGCTCGCTCAGCTGCTGGGGCAGGCGGCGCACGACGGCCGGGTCGATGGTCAGGGTCGACAGGTCGATGGTGTCCATGCCGAGCTGCTCGGCCAGGGTCACCGCGATGTCACGCTCGTCGACGAACCCGAGGCTGATGAGCATCTCGCCCAGCCGGCGGCGCGGTCCGGGACCCCGCTGCGCGGCCAGGGCCTGCCGCAGCTGGTCGGCGCTGACCACCCCCGCGTCGACGAGCAGGTCGCCCAGACGTCGACGGTCGTCGTCGTCCTGCGGGGGGCGGATGCCGTCCGGGGTGTCGATGAGGCTCACCCCAGGGGGATCGGCAGGAGCGGTCCGGGTCTGTAGGCCGTGGGGCCGCGGGGCCGTGGGTCAGGTGCGGTCGCGCGGGTCCTCGCGGTCGACCGGGGGCAGGTCCTCGTCCCGGCGGTCCTCGTCGCGCCGTTCGTCCAGCTCCTCCAGCAGGGTGCGGAGCTCCGAGCGGAGGAAGTCACGGGTCGCGACGTCCCGCAGGGCGATCTTGAGCGCGGCGACCTCGCGGGTCAGGAACTCGGTGTCGGCCAGCGCGCGGGCGCTCTCGGCCCGGTCCTGGGCCCCCTGCACCCGGTCCCGGTCGTCCTGCCGGTTCTGCGCCAGCAGGATCAGCGGAGCCGCGTAGGACGCCTGCAGCGACAGGATGAGCGTCAGCAAGGTGTAGTTGAGGGCACGCGGGTCGAACTGCGCGTCCGTCGGGGCCAGCGTGTTCCAGAGCAGCCAGACGGCCACGAAGGCCGACATGTAGACCAGGAACCGGGCCGTGCCCATGAACCGGGCGAACCGCTCGGCGCCGCGGCCGAAGCTCTCCGGGTCGACGTTGGGACGCAGGCGGAGCCGGCGACGGGTCCGCGGCTGCGGGGTGTCCAGACCCGGGGAAGAACGCTCGCCCCCACGACGGCTGCTGCTGTCGCGGCGGCCGCTCCTGTCCGACCGGGCGGCCCGGTCCTGGCGGGGGTTCCTGTCCGACCGGGCGTTCTTGTCCGGGCGCGCGGCCCTGTCCTGCCGCTCGTCGTCAGCCATCGGCCCGGTCCTCGCTCCGGCGTCGCCCGACCAGGCCCTCGGCGGTCGTGGAGGCGAGCGCGGCGGCGCGGCGCCGCGCGAAGCTGCGGACCACCTCGGCCGGGTCCTCCTGCTCGCGCCAGTCGTCCGGCAGCAGGTGGTCGAGCACGTCGTCGACCGTGACCACCCCCACCAGGCGGCCGTCGGTGTCGACCACGGGGGCGGACACCAGGTTGTACGTGGCCAGGTGGCGGCTGATCGACAGCAGCTTGGCGTCGGTCGGCAACGGCTCGAGCGCGCGGTCGACGGCGTTGCCGACCTGGGAGTGCGGCGGCTCGCGCAGCAGGCGCTGGACGTGGACCACGCCGAGGAACCGGCCGGTCGGGGCCTCCAGCGGCGGACGGCAGACGAAGATCGCGGCGGCCATGGCGGGGGCGAGCTCGGCCCGGCGCACCATCGCCAGCGCCTCCGCGACGGTGGCCTCCGGCGGGAGCACGACCGGCTCGCTGGTCATGATGCCGCCGGCGGTGTCCTCGTCGTAGGCCAGCAGCCGTCTGACCTGGGCGGCCTCCTCCGGCTCCATGATCGCCAGCAGCTTGGCGGCGGTCTCCTCGGGCAGGTCCGACAGCAGGTCGGCGGCGTCGTCGGGCTCCATCGCCTCGAGCACGTCGGCCGCACGCTCGGACTTCAGGCCGGTGACGATCTCGATCTGGTCGTCCTCCGGCAGCTCCTCCAGGACGTCGGCGAGCTTCTCGTCGTCCAGGGCGGCGGCGACCTCGAGGCGGCGCTTGGGCGCCATCGCGTGCAGCACCTCGGCCAGGTCGGCGGACTTCAGCTCGTCGAACGCGGCCAGCAGGCTCGCGGCGCCCTGCGGGCCGCTGCCCTGGGTGACGAGGCTGCTGACCTCGTCCAGCTCCACCAGGAACGTCTCGCCGCGGCGGCGCAGCCGGACGCTGCCCCGGTTGGGGCGGGTGCGACGGACGAACAGCCGGGTGATGACCCAGTCGTGGCCGCGCGACTGCTCGAGCCCGACGTCCTCCACGGTCACCGGCCCGCTGCCGTCGGTCAGCTCGAGCTGGCGGTCCAGCAGCTCGGCCAGCACGAGGGTCTCCGCGGCCCGCTGCTCGAAGCGGCGCATGTTGACCAGACCCGTGGTGATGACCTGGGTGGCCTCCATCGACGTCACCCGGGTGAGGGGCAGGAACACCCGACGGCGGCCCGGGACCTCGACCACGAGCCCGACGGCCCGGGCGCGGGTGGCGCCGAGCACCACCACGACGTCGCGGACCCGTCCGACCTGGTCGCCCGACGGGTCGAACACCGCGAGGCCGGCGAGGCGGGCGGCGAAGACGCGCGTCGGGGATGTGCTCACGATCGGGAAGTATCCCGCAGGTCGGCCGGCTGACGGGGCACGTCCGTGGTGCGGCACAGTTCCCCCTCGTGAGCCTGCCTCCCGAACCCGTGCCGCACCGGCTCACGGGCGTCGACCTGGCGGTCATCGCCGTGGGGGTCGTCGGGGTCTCCGTGGCCGCGCCCGTGGCGGGGGCGACGCTGGCCCCGGCCCTCGCGGTGGCGTTCTGGCGGACCTTCGCCGGAGCGGTGTTCTACCTGCCGGCGGGTCTGGTCGGCCTGCGGCGCCGGCGCCTGCGGCAGGGGCGTCTGTCCCGGCAGGCCGTCACCGCCGTGATCTGGTCGGGGGCGCTGCTGGCGGTGCACTTCATGCTGTGGATCCCGTCGTTGCGGCTCACCAGCGTCACCGCGTCGACGGCCCTGGTCACGACCACCCCGCTGTGGGTGGTGCTCATCCAGCGGTTGCGGGGTCGACCGGTGTCACGTCGGGTCCTGCTGGGGGTGCTGCTCGCCTTCGGCGGCGTGCTGCTCATCACCGGTGTGGACGCCACGGTTTCGCCGACGGCCCTGCTGGGTGACGCCATGGCGCTCACGGGCGGGGCGGCCGCGGCCGGCTACTCGCTGACGGCCGAGACGGCGCGACGGGAGATGTCGACCGCGTCCTACTCGGCCGTGGCCAACAGCGTCTGCGCCACCCTCACCCTGCTGGTGTGCCTGTCGCTGGGGGTGCCCCTGCTGGGTTTCGAGGCCGTGACCTGGGTCGAGGTCGCGGTGATCGCCGTGGCGTCCCAGCTCATCGGGCACGCGCTGCTCAACCTGGCGATCCTGCGGGCGGGGGCGACCACCGTGACGTTGGCGATCCTGCTGGAGACCCCCACCGCGTCGCTGATCGCCTGGCTCTGGCTGGGCGACCTGCCGCCGTTGCTGGTGGTGCCGGGTGCGGTGCTGGTGCTGGCGGGGCTGGCGGTCGTGGTCACCGCGCGACGACAACCGGCGGAGTCACCGGCCTGACGTGGGGCCGTTCCTAGGTCATCTCGGCTGTCACCCCGAGCGTGCACATTGTTGACCTCTGATCGTGTTAGCGATAACAATGCGGGCACCGGGCAGTCCTCGTGGGCTCGCGGTGCCGTCGAGGAAGACGGTGCCCGCGGGTCGGTCGGCGGCCGTGCGGCCGCACGGGCGAGGAGGCCCGTCGGCCCGCGCGTCTGCTCCGGGGCAGCCATGACGAAGGGGCAGAGCATGAGCAGAACCGTCCGCAGACCGAGGTCGGCCGGGTTCAGGGCGGTGGGGGCCCTGACCGCCCTGGCCCTGTGTGCGGGCGGTGCCGCCGTGACGGCGTCCGCCGCGGCCGGCCGGACGGCACCGGCCGCAACGACGCAGCCCGGCGCCGACCCCGAGGACGGCGTCGTCGACGGTCTGGTCCACCGCTTCCCGCTGGACGAGACCAGCGGCACGTCCCTGGCCAACACCGGCAGCTCCGGCGAGGCCGCCACCCTGGTCAACGCCGAGAAGGCCGACCTGACCGGCGACGGCGTCCGCTTCAACCCGGAGTCCTACGAGACCGCGCTGGAGGGGGCCTACGTCGAGCTCCCCGACGACATCACCGCCGGTATGGACGAGCTGACGGTCGACTACGACGTCTGGGTCGACCCGGCCAACGTGGGCAACCACCAGATCTTCGGCTTCGGCAGCAAGTCCGGCTCGTGCGACGTCGCCACCGGGGCGCAGGGCTCGATCTGGGCCTCCAACACCGCACCCCGGCCCGGCTCGCGCTTCCGCGTCGTGGTCGGCACCCGCAGCCTCATGCAGAACGGCGGACGTCTGACCGAGGGGGCGTGGAAGCACGTCACGTACACGCAGGCCCGCAACGCGGACGGTGCGACCTGGACCGGCACGGTGTACGTCGACGGCGTCCAGTACGCGCAGGCCGCCGACCTCACCACCCCGCCCTCGGTGAACGCGGCCGGCACGAGCTGCAACTACCTCGCGCGCTCGCAGAACCCGGCGGACTACTCCTTCCGCGGCACCCTCGCCGACTTCCGGGTCTACGACCGGGCGGTGACCACCGACGAGGTGGCGGACCTGGCCGAGGAGACCGTGGTCGAGGGCGCCCGCGACGACGCGGCGGCCATCGACCTGGGCACCGTCGACGAGATCGTCCGCGAGATCGTCCTGCCCGAGGTCGGCTCGGTGGCCGGGTCGGCGATCACGTGGACCAGCTCCGACCCCGCGGTGGTCGACGTCTACACCCCGCCCGCGACGGCGCCCAAGGTCCCGGTGACCGGTCGGATCACCCGGCCCGCCCAGGGCCAACCCGACGCGACGGCCACGCTGACCGCGACGGTCCGCAAGGGCGCGGACGAGGTAGTCGTCCGCGAGATCACCGTGACGGTGGCGGCCGAGTTCGACGACGCCGAGGCCGTGGTCCGGGACGCCAGCGAGCTGGAGCTGTACGCGACCGACGACGTCCGGGGCAACATCGACCTGCCCGCCGAGGGGGACTCCGGGTCGACCATCACCTGGGAGTCCACGACCGACCTGGTGTCGGCGACCGGCGAGGTCGACCGGCCGGCCTACGGCCGGGCCGACGTCGAGGCCACGCTGACGGCCACCATCAGCAGGGGTGCGGAGACGCAGATCAAGGAGTTCGCGGTCACGATCCGCTCGCTGCCGCGCGTGGAGGAGTACGAGCGGTACTTCCTCGGCTACTTCAAGGGCGAGAACCTGGCCGACGGCGAGCAGATCATGTTTGCGACGTCCAACGGCAACACCGCCCTGGACTGGACCGGTCTGACGGGCGGTCAGCCGTCTCTCATCTCGCAGCTGGGCGACCAGGGGCTGCGCGACCCGCACATCGTCCGGTCTCCCGACGGCGACACGTACTACATGATCGCCACCGACCTGAACTGGTACGACCAGGGCGGCTACAACATCAACGACACCCAGTACATCGAGGTCTTCGAGTCCAACGACCTGGTGAACTGGACCCCGCAGCGCCACGTCAAGGTGGCTCCCGACGACGCCGGCAACGCGTTCGCGCCGGAGTCGCTGTGGGTCGAGGAGATCGGCGCCTACGTCGTGTTCTGGGCCCAGTCGCTGTGGGACGACCCGGTCAACCGCACGGGTCAGGGCAACGCGCAGATGTGGGCCAGCACGACCCGGGACTTCCAGACCTTCACCGAGGCTGAGGTGTGGCAGGACCCGGCGCCGTTGTCGCGCATCGACACCACCGCGATCAAGGTCGGTGACCAGTACTACCGGTTCACCAAGAACGAGGCCGGCAACGCGGGCTCGGACCTGTTCTCGGAGAAGAACGAGGACTTCCTCGAGAGCGACATCGACGCGTGGACGCTGATCGCCCCCGCCCTGGGGCGGACGACGTGGCAGGCCAACGCGGGGTACGAGGGCCCCGTCGTGTTCGAGGCCAACCCCGGTGACACCGCCTGCCCCGACCAGTTCTACCTGTGGGGCGACCGGTACACGAACGGTGGCGGCTACCAGGCCGCGTGCAGCGAGGACATCGAGGCCGTGACCTGGGACCCGAAGACGATCACCATGACCAACGCCGGTGTGCCACGGCCCCGGCACGGCACGGTCATCCCGATCACCCTGCGGGAGTGGAACGACGTGCGGGGCATCCCCAACTCCGACGTCGCCACGACCACCGAGCTCGAGGTCTCTCGAACGGTGGAGGAGGGCGACACCGCGACGGTCACGGCCGTCGTCGAGGCGGCCGACACGTTCGAGACCGGTGGTCAGGTGCGCTTCAGCGCCGGCGCGTGGTCCGAGACGGTCTACCTCGACGCCGACGGCGTGGCCACGGCGGAGCTTCCGGGCGACCTGCCCGCAGGGAAGCGCACCGTCTCCGCCGAGTACCTGGGCTTCGGGATCCTCGAGGCGTCCTCCGACAGCGCTCCCGTGACTGTGGAGGGTGCCCTGGGCTCCTCCGTCGTCACGGAGATCCGCTGCCTCGGCAGCCGGGACGCCGTGCTGACCGTCAGGGTGGCCAACGACGAGGCCGTCCGCATGCAGGTCAGCATCACGACCCCGTTCGGCTCGAAGACCCTCCCGGCCGTGGCTGCGGGGGGCTACGCCCTGCAGCCGTTCCGGACCGGGACGCCCGCGGTGCCTGTGGGCAGCACAACGGTCGAGTTGTCGGCCGTGGTGGCCGGCGAGACGGTCACCTCGACCGTCCAGGTCGACCACCCCGCGACGAGGGGCGGTCGCTGACCTGCTGCGGGGGGGCCTGCTCGTCTCCCGGGGGCGGCGGGCAGGTCCACCTGATCGGCTCGGGCGCTCGGGCGTCAGGGCGTTCGCCCCGTCGCAGGCACGGTCGACCGACTCCTCTCGGTCGGCCGTGCCTGTCTGTGCGTCAGAACGGGGGTGGGTCGGCGTCGGGCTCGGTCGCGGTCACGGCGCCTGCGGCAGCCGAGGTCGTCGCGGGGCTGGTGGTGGTTTCGGGTGGTGGTCGTCCCCAGCTGGGTGGGTGGGTGGTGAGGTGTT
>JBBSQH010000112.1:0-9524 GCA_038258055.1 Actinomycetales bacterium | reverse complement strand
CACGGTCGGTCCGCTGCCGCCCGCGCCGCCGGCCTACCGCACGGCGCGCACCGTGCGCCCGGGGGCCCGGCAGGAGCACCGCGTCGGGACCCGCCCCGCAGCCGGCTGAGGCTGCCGCCCCCGGGCGCGCAGGACCGTTCCCGGCACCCGGAGGACGATGCCCGGTCCCGGGTACGACGAAGGCCCGCTCCTGCAGGAGCGGGCCTTCGTGATGTAGCCCCGACCGGATTCGAACCGGCGCTACCGCCTTGAGAGGGCGGCGTCCTAGGCCGCTAGACGACGGGGCCAGGATGCCCTTGCGGGCCGGTGAAGACTACCCCACGATCTGAGGGCGAACTCACCTGCTGGGGTACCAGGACTCGAACCTAGACTAACTGAACCAGAATCAGTTGGGCTGCCAATTACCCCATACCCCATGGGATCGGACCCCGCCGAGGCGTTGTCGCGACCGTGCGATGGTAGCCGACCTCGGAACGGCGTCCAAACCGTGCCCGGGCCGCGAGGCTCGTGGCCCCGCACGGCCTAGGTTTGGGGTCGCCGACCTCGCCGCGCACGACCGAACGCACCTGGGGGACCTGCTGACCACGCCCGCGTCCGGCGCGCAGCCCGGCCCCCTCGGCCCCACGGCCGGTTTCCCCGACGGCGTCCCGACCGGCGTCCCGACCGGCGTTGCGGGCAGGTCCCAGGGCCGCTCCCCCGGCGGGACCTCGATCGTCGTCGCGCTCCCCCTCGTCGTGGCGCTCGTGGCCGTGCCGGTGATGGCCGCCGCCGGGCTCGCCCAGCACCTGGGGTCCTGGAGCCCGTGGGTCGCCGGTCCGGCCGCGCTGGTCGGTGCCGGCCTGGCCCTGACGGTCGTGCCGCCGCTGCCGCTCCCCAGGCTGCCCTGGCGGACCGCCCTGCTGCTGCTGGTGCTGTGCGGGGCTTTCGGGCTGTGGGCTGCGCTCACCCACGGCGAGCACGTCATCGTGCGCCGGGACCCCGGCGCCTACGCCACCTACGCCCTGGCCCTGGCGCGCTTCGGCGGGGTACCGCTCGACCCGGGTCTGGACGTGTTCGGGCTGGCCGCGGACGACCCCTGGGTCAGGGTCAGCGCGGCGGCCCAGTACGCCGTACCCGGAACCGGGCCGGACGGCGCCGCGACGCTGTCGGTGGTCCCCCAGTTCCTGGTCGGCGTGCCCGCCCTGCTCAGCACGGCCTGGTGGATGGCCGGCTGGGGCGGGCTGATGGTGCTGCCGGCCGTGGTGGCCGGGCTCGCGCTGCTCGCCTTCGCCGGGCTCGCCGCGCACCTGCTCGGTCGCGGTCCGGCGGTGCTGGCGGTGCTCGTGCTGGGGCTGAGCCAACCGGTCCTGCTCGTCGCCAGGCAGACGTTCTCGGAGCCGTTCTCGCTCCTCTACGTGCTGACCGGGACGACCCTGCTGGTGGTGGCCACCACGACCGCTCGCCGGCCCCGGTTCACCGCGCTCGTGGCCGGGGCGCTGCTCGGGGCCAACCTGTTCGTCCGTATCGACGCGGTCCGCGAGCTGGTGCTGCTGGTGCCGCTGGCCGCGTTCCTGATCGGCCGGCGGCACCCCGCAGGGACCCCCTTGCTGGTCGGGGCGGCGCTCACCGGGGTGCCGGCCGCGCTCGCGACGACCTGGTGGTCCTCGCCGTACGTCGACTCGGTGGCCAGCTCGCTCGGTCCCCTGGTCGTCGTCGGCGCCGTGCTGGCCGTGCTGTCGGTCGCAGGCGTGCTGGTCGGCCGGTGGCTGGAGGACCGTTGGCGCGACGGTGCCCCGGCGCCGGCCAGGCGCCTGGCCGACCTGCTCCCGGGGCTGTCGGCCGGCCTGGTCGCCGTGGTCGGGCTGGTCCTGGCGAGCCGTCCGCTGTGGCTCGTGGACCGTCGCCTGGACCCGTACCTGCCCGGGATGGACGACTTCGTCGGGGCGCTGCAGAGCCAGCAGGGCCTGCCGGTGGACGGGCTCCGCACCTACTCCGAGATGTCGGTGCAGTGGCTGGTCTGGTGGCTGGGGCCCGTCACCGTCGTGCTGGCGTTCGTCGCCGCCGTGGTGCTCGTGCACCGGGGGGTGCGGGCGGTGCTGCGGCCCGGACCGCTCCCGGGCTGGCTGCTGCCCACGGCCGTCGCCGTCGCGGTGACGATCGTGTCCCTGCACCGACCGGCGATCACCCCGGACCACCCCTGGGCCGACCGCCGGTTCGTCACCGTCACCTACCCGTTCCTCGTGCTGGCGGCGACGGCTGCCATCGCCTGGTTCGCGCGGTCGCGGCCCGGCTCCGACCACGACACCTCACTGGACGCCGAAGTCGGCGCACAAGGCGACCCCTACGGCGAGCGCGGGCGCGAGGGCCGGCGCGCCCCGGGGTCGGTCCTGCGACCCGTGACGGCGGCCGTGCTGGCCGTCATGGTCCTGGTCCCGACGGCGGCCGCCACGCTGCCGTTGGCGACCACGCGGACCGAGGTCGGCCAGGTCGAGGCCACGGAGGCGGTCTGCGCCGCGCTGGAGGAAGCCGGCCCGCAGCCGGCGCTGCTGTCGGTGGGGTTCCGCGGCCGGGTCGAGTGGGCCCCCGTCGTACGAGCGCGCTGCGGCGTCCCCCTGGTCGGGATCGAGACCCCTGCGACGCCGGGCGACGAGACGCTGGGTGACGTGCTGGCCCGTGCCGCCGACGCCGCCCGCGCCAACGGGTACACACCCGTGGTCATGGTCGGCGACCAGGCGAGCGCGCAGCTGGTGGCCGACGCCACGGGCCAGACCATGCCCCTCGTGGTGGACCTCAGCACGACCGAGCCCCAGCGGCTGCTCGAGGAGCGGCCCCTGACCGTGCGGCCGCTGCCCGTGCAGGCCTGGGTCGCCCCGCTGCCCTGAGGCACCCGCCGACCCGGGACGTCATTGCGCCAGCGACGTCACCCGGCCAGTGCCGTCACCCCGGGAGCGCCGTCACCCGGCGAGCGACTCCTGCAGGCGACGGAGCCGGACCAGGCTCGAGTCACGACCGAGCAGCTCCATCGACTCGAACAGCGGCGGTGACACCCGCCGCCCGGTGATGGCCACCCGCACGGGCGCGAACGCGAACTTGGGCTTGACGCCCAGCCCGTCCACGAGCGCCGCGCGCAGGGCCGCCTCGATGCTCGCGGTGTCCCAGGTCGGCAGCGCCTCGAGCGTCTGCACCGTGGCGGTGAGGACCTGCGGGGCCTCCTCGCGCAGGGCGGCCACGCTGTCGGCGTCGTGCGGCAGGTCTCCGTCGGCGACGAACAGGAACCCCATCATGTCCGGGGCCTGCCCCAGCAGCGTCATGCGCTCCTGCACCAGCGGGGTCGCGGCGTCCAGCAGCTCCTGCTGCCGGACGCTGGGCGGGTCGGACACGTAGCCGTCGAGGTACGGCACCAGACGGCGCGCGAACTCCTCGGTGGGCAGGGCCCGCATGTGCTGGGCGTTGATCGCCTCGGCCTTGGCCACGTCGAAGCGGGCCGGGTTCGAGCCGACGTCGGCGACGTCGAACGCGGCCACCATCTCGGGCAGGGTGAAGACGTCGCGGTCCTCGGCGATCCCCCAGCCCAGCAGGGCCAGGTAGTTGAGCAGCCCCTCGGGCAGGAAGCCTCGCTCGCGGTGCAGGAACAGGTTGGACTCGGGCGCCCGCTTGGACAGCTTCTTGTTGCCCTCACCGGTGACCATGGGCAGGTGCGCGAACCGCGGTGGGCCGTGACCGATGCCCACGGCGTGCAGGGCGTCGTAGAGCGCCACCTGACGGGGGGTGGAGCTGAGCAGGTCCTCGCCCCGCAGCACGTGCGTGATCCCCATCAGGGCGTCGTCGACCGGGTTGACCAGCGTGTACAGCGGGTCTCCGTTGGCACGGGCGACCGCGAAGTCCGGCACCGTGCCCTGCGCGAACGTGATGTCGCCGCGGACCATGTCGTCCACGACGATGTCCGCGTCCGGCATCCGGAACCGCAGGACCGGCGAGCGACCTTCGGCCAGGAACGCCGCCCGGGCGTCGTCGGTCAGGTACCGGTCGTGGTTGTCGTAGCCGAGCTTGGGGTCTCGGTCGTTGTCGCGGTGGCGCTGCTCGACCTCGGCCGGCGTCGAGAACGACTCGGAGAGGTGGCCCCGCTCGACGAGGCGCGCGATGGCGTCGTCGTACAGGTGGCGTCGCTGGGACTGCCGGTAGGGCTCGTGCGGGCCGCCGACCTCGGGGCCCTCGTCCCAGTCCAGGCCGAGCCAGCGCAGCGCGTCGAGCAGCGCGTCGTAGGACTCGCTGGAGTCGCGGGCCGCGTCGGTGTCCTCGATGCGGAAGACGAACGTGCCCCCCGTGTGACGGGCGTACGCCCAGTTGAAGAGCGCCGTGCGCACCAGCCCGACGTGGGGGGTGCCGGTGGGGCTGGGGCAGAACCGGACGCGCACGTCGCCGGTGGCGGTGCGGCTCGCGGGGGTCTGGTCGGTGTCGCTCATGCGGGCCCTCCCGAGCCGGAGTCACGGACGGGGTTGCGCAGCACGCCGATGCCCTCGACCTCGACCTCGACCACCTGGCCGTCGGTCATCGGGCCGACGCCGGCGGGGGTGCCGGTGAGGATGACGTCGCCGGGGAGCAGCGTGAACGCCTCGCTGACCGCGCTGACCAGGGTGACGACGTCGTGGATCAGCTGCGAGGTGCGGCCGGACTGGACGGTCCTGCCGTCCAGGCGGGTGCTGATGGCCAGGTCGTCCACGGCCAGCTCGTCGCCGGTGACCAACCACGGCCCGAGCGGGCAGAACGTGTCGAAGCCCTTGGCCCGAGACCACTGCAGGTCGCTCCGCTGCAGGTCGCGGGCGGTGACGTCGTTGGCGATCGTGTAGCCGAAGACGACCTCGGGGACCCGCTCGTGGGGGACGTCCTTGCAGAGCCGGCCGATGACGACGGCGAGCTCGCCCTCGTAGTGCACGTCGGTGCTCTGCCACGGCAGGACGATCGGGTCGTTGGGCCCGATGACCGAGGTGTTGGGCTTGAGGAACATCGCGGGCTCGGTCGGGGCCTCGCCGCCGCCCATCTCGGCCACGTGGTCGGCGTAGTTCTTGCCGATGCCGACGACCTTGCTCCGCGGGATCACCGGCGCCAGCAGACGCACGTCGACCAGGTCGTGGACGACACCGGTGCGGGTCGGTTCGGCGTAGATCGGGTCGCCGGCGATCTGGTGGACCACCTCGCTGCCGGGTTCCCCCTCGACGATGCCGAACGCCGGGTCCTCTCCTGCGGTGTACCTCGCGATGCGCACGTCGGCGAGGCTACCGGCGGCGCGTGCCTACCCTTACCGGGTGCAGGTCCTCCCCCGTCAGCAGTGGCTCGCCCAGCGCGAGGCGCACGAGGTCCGCGCCGCAGCGCTGTCCCGGGCCCGTCGCGAGCGCAGGGCCGGCGGGGACAGCCACGCCGTGGACGACTTCCTGTGGACCTACTACTCGCTGCGACCGGGTCGGCTGGGGCGATGGCACGCCGGGGTCGGGGTGGTCCTGCTGGACGTGGACGACCGGCCCGACGGCCACCGCGAGGTCCTCACCGCGAGCGGCACCGGCTCGACCGTCGACGTGGAGGCGTTCACCACCCGCCAGTCGGGCGTCCTGGAGTGGACGACGGCCGTGCTCGGCGGCGTCGCGGCCCGGCCGGCACGTCACGACTGCTTCGGGCTGCACGAGTGGGCCATGGTCTACCGGGCCGACGGTCGTCGGCACGCGATGCCGCTGCGGCTGGGGCAGGCAGCCACCGACGCCGTGGTGGAGTCACGTCCGCTGCGCTGCAGCCACATCGACGCGTTCCGGTTCTTCACCGACGAGGCCGTGCCGCTCAACGACGTCCACCCCACCCGGGACCGACAGCCCGAGCTGGACCACGCGGGTTGCGTGCACGTGACCATGGACCTGCTCAAGTGGGCCCTGAAGCTCGGGCCCCTGGTGCCGGGCGACCTGCTGCTGGACTGCTTCGAGCTGGCCCGGGACGCCCGGACCCTGGACATGCGCGCGAGTCCGTACGACGTGTCCGGGTACGGGCTGGACGCGGTGCCGGTCGAGACCACCGCCGGCCGCGCGACGTACGCCGGTGAGCAGCGTGGTCTCGCCTCTCGAGCGGCACCGTTGCGCGATCGCCTGCTTGGCGTCTGCCGGACGGCTGGGACCGCCTCGGCTGAGGTCGCGTCGGCTCGGCCGGCGCCGGGACGAGCCGAGCCAACCGGCCCCGCAACGACTCACCCCGCGGGGTCTGGATGCCCGTCTGCTCAGCCCGCACCCGCTCCGGCGGGCTCGCCGGTCCTGACCCGGTCGTAGGTCAGGACCAGCACCCCGGCCCCCGGGGACTGCTGGTCGGCCAACCGCCAGGCCGTGGGGGCGAAGGCACCCGAGAAGAGCGGCAGCCCGTCGCCGAGCACGACCGGGTTGAGCTTGAGCACCAGACGGTCCACCTCCTCGGCGAGGGCACCTGCGAGCACCCCGCCGCCGCACAGCCAGATGTCACCGCCGTCACGCTGCTTCAGCTCGCGCACGAACTCGGCGGCGTCACCGGCCACGACGGTGACGTCGCGGTGCTGGTCCGGGTCGAGGGTGCGCGAGAACACGTACGTGTCCAGGTGGGCGTACGGGTCGGGGACGCCGGCGTCCAGGGCCGGCTGGAACGTCCTGCGTCCCATCACCACGGTGTCCCATCGGGTGCCCTGCGCTGAGGTCCCCATGGCCTCGTGGAAGCCGGTCGGCAGACCGTCGCCCCAGTCCTCCGCCAGCCGCAGGAGGTACTCGGGGTCGGTGGGGAACACGTCCGTGCGGCCGGTCGGTCCCGCGATCCGGCCGTCCAGGCTGACGGCGACGAAGTACACGAGCGCTCGCACGGGTGGACCTCCTGGGCCGGGGACGCGGCAGCGACGTCGTCGTGCGTGGGGCTGGCCGAGGCACGGGGTCGCGACGCCGACCGTGCCACGACGCTCCCTCCCCGTCCAGGCGTTTCCCGGCGGTCCGTGACGTTCAGGAGGCGGTGACCGCCGGTCGGGGCCGTCTCCCACCGCGCCGGACACGCCCCGAGCGGTGGATCCACCGCTCGGGGCGTGACGGGTCCGGCCGGACCCCGGGACTACTGGTCGGTGGGGACGGCGATGTCGACCACGGCGGGGGCGCTGCCGATCTGCATGGTCGTCGAGGGGACGACCTCACCCGTGGCGAGGTCGAGCACGGACAGGACGCCGCGTCCTCGCTGGACCACGGACACCAGGGCGATGTTGGTGGCGCCGTCGGTGTAGACGTCGAAGCCGGTACGGCCGTCGACCGGCAGGCCGGTGCCGTCGCCGACCGGTACGAGCGTGCCGTCGTTGGGCGGGTTCTGCAGCAGCAGGCCGCCGGTGCTGGACGACAGGTCGTACAGGGCGGTGCCGGTCGCGGGGTCGGTGTCGCTGTTGGTGTACGCCGCTGCGGTCACGGCAGCGCCGACCGGGCTGAGGGAGCCGTCGGTGAAGGTGGTCCCCGCCACGCCCGCGGCGCGGGTGGACGGGAGGGCCCGGAGGTTCTGGTCGGCGTCGCTGACGATGCGCAGGGCGTCGGCGGCGGGGTTGAAGTCCACGCCGAACGCCCGGCCGACCAGGGTCGTCGGCTCGCCCGCCGGGCTCACGAGGTCGATGCTGGAGGTGACGGCGCCCGTGGCGTCGTCGATGGTGACGACCCGACCAGAGCCGTCCCGGTCGCGCACGACGCCGTACAGCTCGTCGGTGGCCGGTCGGTAGTCGATCCCGAGCAGGTCACCGCCGAGCCCGGTGATCTTCACGCCGCGGGTCGTCGTCCCCGGCGTCCCCGCCTGGAAGCTGACGAGGCGGTCGTTCAGGGTGAGGCCCGTGACGGTGATGCTCTCGTGCGCGGCCTGGGCCGGTGCGGCGAGGACGGTGACGCCCGCTGCCACGGCGACGAGCAGGGAGAGGGACTGGGCAGGACGCATGTGGTGACCTCCGGTGTGTGGCCGCTCCCTCGAGACGGCCGTGGGTGGCAGCGGCAGTGCTGCCACCCACCCTTCGGCACCGCAGCGTCACCGGATTGGCCCAGCGGCGAGGACGTCCGCTGCGGCTTGTACGACCCTGCGGCTCTCACGACCGCGCCGCAGACGAGGACCCACGTCGAGGTACTTCCCCGGGGTCCGTCTGGGTGCTCGTCCGGGTCGAGGTCGCGGCGGTCGCCGACGCCGTGTGGTCGGTCCGGCGTCGACTCTCTCCCACGCCTGCGACCCGGCGGGTCGCGCGGACGTCCTCGTCGAGCTGCAGGACTGGGACCGGCCGCAGCTGGTCCACGTCCCACAGGCGGAGGAAACCACTGGCCCGTAGCGGGTCTCGTCGGGCAGGGTGCCGGTCCGTGGGACGCATGGTGGACGTGGCCGACGGCGTGCAGGTCTGGACCGAGGAGTGCGGCGACCCGCAGGCGACGCCGCTCCTGCTGGTGATGGGGGCGAACGCGAGCAGTGCCACCTGGCCCCCGGCTCTGCTGGAGGGGCTCGGCCGGCAGCACCGGGTCATCCGCTACGACCACCGGGACACCGGGCGGTCGACGGCCTCGGCGGGTTCGCCCACCTACGCCATCCGCGACCTCGCGGGGGACGCGCTGTCGGTGCTGGACGCGTACGACGTGGACCGCGCCCACGTGGTGGGCATGTCCATGGGCGGGGTGCTGGCCCAGCTGCTGCTGCTGGACGCGCCCGAGCGCCTCAGGAGCGCGACGCTCATGACCACCTCCGCACTGGGCAGCGGCCTGGCCGGTACGGGCGAGGACGAGCTGCCGGGGGTCGACCCACGCCTGCTGGAGCTGTGGCAGACGATGGGCGAGGAGCGTGACGAGACGGCCGAGCTCGACTGGCGGGTCGAGCACTGGCGCCTGCTCAACGGTGACGTGGTGCCGTTCGACCCTGCGGAGTTCGAGGCCATGGAAGCCCGAGCCGTGGAGCACGCGGGTACCTGGCACAGCCCGACCGCCCACGCCGTCGCGGCCCAGGACGGGTTGGAGCGCGGCGAGGAGCTGCGGGCGGTCACGGTCCCGACGATGGTGCTCGAGGGACCGGAGGACCCCATCAACCAGCCTCCGCACGGCGCCCACCTGGCCGGGCTGCTGGGGTCAGGGTCACTCGTGACGGTCCCGGGGATGGGTCACGCCCTGCCCGCGGCGGTCGTCCCGGCGCTGGTCGAGGCCATCACGCGGCACACCGGGGCGGTCGACGACGGCTGACGGTCCCAGGTCGGCAACAGCGTGCGCATGCCGTAGCCGCGCCAGCGCCCGGGCGGCGCACACCTCGCTGCCTGGCAGAGCACCTGACGCTCGACCAGGTGGACGGCACGACGGTCGGACGGACCGCGCCACGGTCGGACGGACGCCGGTCACGGTGGGACGGACCACACCGAGCCTGGGCCCGACGTCAGAACGGGTAGGGCTGGTCGGGTTCCCAGCCGGGTGGTCGCCAGTCGTCGTCGGGGCGTGCTCGTCGTGGTGGGGTGTGACCGGGCTCGCCGAGGATGCCGTGGTCCTCCGGGTGCGGGGGGCTCGTCTGGCGGGGTG
>JBBSQH010000111.1:0-9548 GCA_038258055.1 Actinomycetales bacterium | reverse complement strand
CGGCGTCGACGCCGGCGGTGTCGCCGGCCCCGTGGGCCAGCAGCACCCGGGCCCCGGGTGAACCGGCCCGGCCCGCCGCGCCGAGCGAGGTCTGCAGGAGGCGCCCCAGCGGCCCGGGCAGGCGGCCGGTGACCAGCGCGGCCCCCACCGCGGACGGGTCGCGCAGGACCCGGTCCAACGCGCCGAGGACGGCGGTGAGGGCCAGCGGGAGGCGGCCGGGAGGACGTGCGGACGATCTCATGGGTCACGATTGTCGCCCCTGCGACGTGTAGCCTCCTCACGCCCGAGCAGGACATCCGAGCAGCAGGAGGACACGGCCTTGTCGACGGTCTCCAGGGTCGCGGTCGTCGGCCTCGGCTACATCGGTCTGCCGACCGCGGCGGCGCTGGCCCACCAGGGCGTCCGCGTCCACGGGGTGGACGTCGACGAGCGCACCGTGTCGGCGGTGGGGCGGGGTGACGTGCCGTTCGCGGAGCCCGACCTGGCCGAGGTCGTGCACCGGGCGGTAACGTCCGGCCGGTTGACGGTGAGCACCGACACCCCCGGCGCCGACGCCTACATCGTGGCCGTCCCGACGCCGTTCCTGCCGGACCGCACGGCCGACCTGTCCTACGTCCGCGCTGCGGTCGACGCCCTGGCCCCGCAGCTGGTCGGGGGCGAGCTCGTCATCCTGGAGTCGACGTCCCCGCCGGGGACCACCGAGCAGATCGGGGCCTGGCTCGAGGCCGCCCGCCCAGACCTGGCGCTCGCCGGCACCGGCGACGGCCGGCCCGAGATCAACCTGGCCTACTGCCCCGAGCGGGTCCTGCCCGGCCGGATCATGGTCGAGATCATCGCGAACGACCGGGTGATCGGCGGGTTGACGCCGGGCTGCGCCCGCCGGGCCGCCGAGGTGTACCGCACGTTCTGCCGCGGCGAGCTGCACCTCAGCGACACCCGTACCGCCGAGCTGTGCAAGCTGGTCGAGAACAGCTTCCGCGACGTCAACATCGCCTTCGCCAACGAGCTCGCCGGGGTGTGCGACCAGCTGGGCATCGACGTCTGGCGCGTCATCGAGCTGGCCAACCGCCACCCGCGGGTCAACGTGCTGCGCCCCGGCCCGGGGGTCGGCGGGCACTGCATCGCCGTCGACCCGTGGTTCATCGTCGCCGCCGCCCCCGAGCGGACACCGCTCATCCGCGCCGCGCGGGAGACCAACGACGCCCGACCGCGTGCGGTGGTCGAGGAGGTCCTGGCCGCCTGCGCCGGCACGGCGTCACCGGTGGTCGCGGCGCTCGGCCTGGCCTTCAAGGCCGACGTCGACGACATGCGCGAGAGCCCCGCCGTGTCGGTGGTCGAGGGCATCAGCGACGCTCTGGTCGACACGGGCAGGGTGCTGGCGGTCGAGCCTTTCGTCACGCAGCTGCCCGCACCGCTGCGCAACCGCCGCAACGTGGAGCTCGTCGACGCCGCGGCCGCCCTCGCCGCCGCTGACGTGGTCGTCCTGCTGGTCGACCACACCCAGTTCGCCGGTCTCGCGCCCGAGGCGTCCGGCCCGGTGGTGGTGGACACGCGGGGGATGTGGCGCCCGCCGTCCCCGGCCCCGTTGTGACGGGTCCCGCGACCGGTGCGGGCCGCCTGAAGGTCCTCCTGGCCTACGGCACGCGACCCGAGGCGATCAAGATGGCGCCGCTGGTCACGGCCGTGCAGGCGCACGACCGGCTCGAGCCCGTCGTGGTCGTGACGGGCCAGCACCGTCAGATGCTCGACCAGGTCAACTCGCTGTTCGGGATCGTGCCGGCCCACGACCTGGACCTGATGCAGCCGGGGCAGGGCCTCGTCGGCCTGGCGCAGCGGGCGCTCGGCGGCCTGGGGGACGTGGTGGCCGCGGAGGCACCCGACGCCGTCGTGGTCCAGGGCGACACCACCACGTCGACGGTGGCCGCGCTCGCCGCCGCCTACCACCAGGTGCCGGTCGTCCACCTCGAGGCCGGGTTGCGGACCCACGAGCGCTACTCGCCGTTCCCGGAGGAGATCAACCGCCGCGTCACGGCCCAGCTGGCCTCGTTGCACCTGGCCCCCACCCCGCTGAGCCGCGACAACCTGCTGCGCGAGGGCATCCCGGCCGACGACGTCACCGTCACCGGCAACACGGTGATCGACGCGCTGCTGGCCGTCGTGGAGCGGACCCGCCGCGACGTGCCCGAGGCCGTCCGGTCGCTGGTCGACGACCCGCGTCCCGTCCTGCTGGTGACCACGCACCGGCGGGAGTCCTGGGGCGAGCCGATGGCCGCCGTCGCGCGGGCGGTCGCGCGGGTCGCGCGCGAACGCCCCGACGTGCACGTCGTCATGCCGCTGCACCTCAACCCGACGGTGCGCGACGCCGTCGTCCCCGCGGTGGCCGGTCTGGCCAACGTGACGGTGCTGGAGCCGCTGGACTACGACGCCTTCGCCTGGCTGCAGGACCGCTGCCACGTCGTCCTGACCGACAGCGGCGGTGTGCAGGAGGAGGCCCCCAGCCTCGGCAAGCCGGTGCTGGTCATCCGGGACAACACCGAGCGCCCGGAGGCGGTGGACGCCGGAACGGTCCGCCTGGTCGGCACCGACGAGGACCGGGTGCACGACGAGGTCCGCCGGCTGCTGGACGACCCGGCCGAGCACGCCCGGATGGCAGCGGCCGTGAACCCCTACGGCGACGGTCGCGCGGCCGAGCGGTCGGCCGCCGCGATCGCGGCCTACCTGGGGGTGGGCCGCCGCCGGCCCGAGTTCACCCCGCCCACGGGCTGAGGTCCGACCGCGGGAGCCGGAGCGCTGGTCTGACGGCGGGCCGGGTCAGACCCGGACGTCCTCGGCGACCGGCACCGGCCGCAGGTCGGCGTCCAGCCCGACCAGGGCGGTCGGCTTGCCCGGGGCGGGACCGCCCTTCTTCTTGTGGGCGTCCCACGCCTCCTGGTAGTCCGTGTACGCGTCGAGGACCTGGTCCGCCGGACCGTCCATCCGCAGCACGCCGTCGTCCAGCCACAGCGCCCGGCTGCAGGTCTTGCGGATGGCGCTGAGGGTGTGGCTGACCAGGAAGAACGTCCCGGCGTGCTCGCGGAGGCCGTTGAGCCGCTCCTCGCTCTTGCGCTTGAACTCCGCGTCACCGGTGTTGAGGGCCTCGTCGATGAGCAGGATCTCGGGGACCTTGGCCGTGGCGATGGCGAAGCGCAGCCGCGAGCCCATGCCGGAGGAGTAGGTGCGCATCGGCCGGTGGATCGCGTCACCGAGCCCGGAGAACTCGATGATGCCGTCCTTCATGTCCCGGATCTCCCTGCGGGAGAAACCGAGGGCCAGGCAGCCCAGGACGATGTTGCGGTCGCCCGACAGGTTGGGCAGGAGGGCGGCGTCGACCCCCAGCAGGGTCGGAGGGGCCACGGACCAGACCTGCCCGGACTGGACGGGCACGAGGCCGGCCACGGCGCGCAGCAGGGTGCTCTTGCCCGAGCCGTTGCGACCGATGATCCCCACGGACTCCCCGCGGTGCACCACCGCCGACACCGAGCGCACCGCGCGCACGGTGGTGGTGCGGGTGCTGCCCCCGCGCCCCGGCTTGGCCGGGGGGCGGCCGGACTTGTCCTTGCGGGGCTTGCCGCCGCCGTCGACCGGCACCTCGAAGGAGATCTGGACCCGGTCGAGGATCACCGTGGGCGGACCGATGGGGGGACCCGGGACCGTCGGGGCGTCAGTCACGGGTGTACCTCTCCTCCGACAGCCAGAACGAGACGAACCCGACCAGCAGCAGGCCGAAGGACCAGGCGACCGCCTGCCACCAGAACGCCCCCGGGCTGTTCTCGCCGTAGAGCAGGGCGTCGCGGCCCAGCGTGAGGAACACGTGCATCGGGTTGGCCTCGAGGACGGCGCGGACCACGGGCTGGTCGCCGGCGAACCGGTCGAACGCGAAGAACACCCCCGAGGTGTAGAACCAGATCCGCAGGGCGAACGGGATCACCTGGGACACGTCGGGCAGCACGGCGACGGCCCGTGCGATGAGCAGCGCCAGTCCCAGGTTGAACACCGTCATCAGCGCGACGACGGGGACGACGAGGACGTAGCGCCAGGTGATGACCTCCGGTTCCGGGGTCACCCACACCATGACGAACATGACCACCAGGGCCGGCCCGAACGACAGCGCGTTGCGCAGCGTCACCGACAGCGGGAGGGCCGCCCGCGGGAACGACAGCACCTGGACCAGCTTGCGGTTGCCCGTGATGGACTTCGCGCCCTCGGTGATCGACTTGGCCGTGTACTGGAACAGGAAGATCCCGATCAGCAGGTAGCCGATGAAGTTCTCGATGCCGCGCGAGGTGTCGAGCAGGAGCCCGAAGACGACCGCGTAGACCGCCGCCTGGAGCAGGGGGGTCAGGACGAGCCAGACCTGGCCGAGGCGGTGCTGGCTGCTGGAGGACGCGATCCCCGACCGGGCGAGCGTGACGATGAAGTCCCGCCGCGCCCACAGCTGCATGACGTACTGCCGCAGGCCCGGTCGGCGCCCCACGGGACGCATGCCGTGGTGCTGCGCCAGGGCGGCCAGGTCTGGGGGGCCGGCCACGGCGCCGAGGTCGCGGCTGCTCGTCCGGCCGGTCGCGCCAGCGGTCACCTGAGACCGCCCTCGCGGGAGGGCGGGACGGTCGTGGACGTACCCGGCACGGGGGCGAGCATACGGGCCCTGTCGGCCCCGACCGACCCGCCGCGGCTGGCTAGGGTGGTCGCCGTGACGGCGGCGGGGACCAGTGGGGGCGTGCTGCTGGTGTCCTCCAACGGGGCCGGGATGGGCCACCTGACCAGGCTTCTCGCCATCGGCCGACGCCTGGACGACGACGTGCCCCGGACGTTCTTCTCGCTGTCCTCGGCCGTGCCCGCGATGGCCGCCGCCGGGGCCGGCTGGGAGTACTGCCCCTCCGCCGGTGCGCTCGGCGGGTCGGGCGCGGCGTGGAACGACATGTTCGCCGAGCGGTTCCGGCTCGTGCTGGGCACGTACCGGCCGTCGGTGGTCGTCTTCGACGGGACCTGGCCGTACTCGGGTCTGGTGCGGGTCCGCCGCGAGGTGCCCGCCACCCGCTTCGTCTGGTCGCGGCGGGCGATGTGGAAGCCGTCGGTGACCGGCGACCACCTGGGCCTGGCCCGGGCCTTCGACCTGGTCGTGGAGCCGGGGGAGTACGCCGGTGCCGTCGACGTGGGGGCCACGACGCGGGCCACGGACGCGGTACGGGTCGCGCCGGTGACGCTGGTCGACCCCGAGGACCTGCTGCCGCGAGAGGTGGCGCGGCGCGAGCTGGGCCTGCCGGAGCAGGGCCGGGCCCTGCTGCTGACGCTCGGGGCGGGCAACATCAACGACATCAGCAGCGACGTGGGGGCGGTGGTGGGCGCGGTCCGCGACCGTCACCCGGGGTGGACGGTGTGGCTCACGCGCCCCCCCATCAGCGAGACGGGGCCCCCGCCGGAGGGTGTCTCGACGCTGCAGGTGTACCCGCTGGCCCGGTACCTGCGGGCCTTCGACGGCGCCGTGGCCGCGGCCGGGTACAACGCCTTCCACGAGCTGCTCGCGGCGGGGGTGCCGACGGTGTGGGTGCCCAACCTGGGCACGACCACCGACGCCCAGCTGGCCCGGGCCCGCTTCGCCCAGGACGCCGGCGTCGGCTGGTGCGTGCCGGACGTCCCCGCCGGCATCGACGACGCCCTGGCGGGGCTGGTGGACGACGACCGGCGGGCGACGATGGCGGCCGAGGCGGTCCGGACCTACCCCGGCAACGGGGCCGGTCCCGCGGCCGCGCTGGTCGGGGGGTTGCTGCCGTGAGCGGTGCAGGCGGTTCAGGCGGTGCAGGCGGTGCAGGCGGTTCAGGTGGACCAGGCGGTGGCGGTGCGGGTCACCTGGCCCGTACCGGTCTGCGCCGGGCCCGGGCCTCGGTGGGCGCCCGGGTGTCCGGCTCCGCCGCTCTGTCGGAGGCGCTGCGCCGGGCGCGGGCCGTCCAGCGCCTCGGCGCGCCGGTGCCGGGGCTCGGCGTCCCGGCGGGGCGGGAGGCGCCTCCGGCCTGCGCGGACGCGCCGGTCGTGCTGCTGCTGGCCCTGGGCCTGGGCCACGACGAGCTGGAGACCTGGGCGGACCTGGTCGCACGGGCGCAGGCGCGAGGGCACCGGTTCCGGCCGCTGTGGGTCCTGGACAGCGGTGACCTCCCGGTCGTGCTGACCCGCGGCTGGGCGTGCGACCACGTCGTCACCGCCCAGCAGCACGCCGGGCTCGGGGCGCCGCAGGGCTACGCCGAGCACCTGGCCCTGCGGCTGGACGTCTGGCGGTCCCGAACCGGGGCTCCCGTCGTCCCGCTGCTGGCCCCGCCGACCAGGACGCCGGCCGACGGTGAGCCGGCCGACGGTGAGCACGCCGACCTCGAGGCCGACCGGCTCGGGGCCGTGCTCACCGCGGCGACCGGTCAGCCCCGTCAGCCCGGTGTGCGCCTCAGCGCTCGCGCTCGAGCAGCTGCTGCAGGTAGGCGCCGTACCCGCTCTTGAGCGTGGCGCGGGCGCGGTCGGCCAGCTCGTCGTCGCTGAGCCACCCCTGGCGCCAGGCGACCTCCTCCGGGCAGCCGATCTTGAGGCCCTGCCGGTGCTCGATGGTCCGGACGTAGTCGCCGGCCTCGAGCAGGGAGTCGAAGGTCCCGGTGTCCAGCCACGCGGTGCCGCGCGGCAGCACCGACACCTGCAGCCGCCCCTGCTCGAGGTACACCCGGTTGACGTCGGTGATCTCGTACTCGCCGCGCGCGGACGGCTCGAGCGCACCCGCTATGGCGACCACGTCGTTGTCGTAGAAGTACAGCCCGGGGATGGCGTAGTTGCTGCGCGGGCTGGCGGGCTTCTCCTCCAGCGACAGGGCCCGGCCGTCGGCGTCGAACTCCACGACGCCGTAGGCCTGCGGGTCCGCGACCCAGTAGGCGAACACGGCGCCGCCGTCGACGTCGTGGAACCGCCCGAGCCGGGTGCCCAGGCCCGGGCCGTAGAAGATGTTGTCGCCCAGCACCAGCGCCACGGAGTCGTCCCCGACGAACTCCTTGCCGATCACGAACGCCTGGGCCAGGCCGTTGGGCTCATGCTGGACCGCCCAGGTGATGTTCACGCCGAGGTGGGAGCCGTCGCCGAGTAGCCGGCGGAACGCCGGGGCGTCGTCGGGCGTCGTGATGACCAGGACGTCCTGCACCCCGGCCAGCATCAGCGTGGTGAGGGGGTAGTAGATCATCGGCTTGTCGTACACCGGGACGAGCTGCTTGGACGTGCCCAGGGTGATGGGGTGGAGCCTGGTCCCCGACCCCCCGGCCAGGATGATGCCGCGCATGCCGCTCACAGCCGCTGCACCCCGGCCCCGGCGGGGACGGTGCCGCGGGTGTCGAGCACGGCGGGGGCCGCGGCCGCCACGGCGTCCAGGTCCAGCGCGCGGTGGGCCTGGACCAGGACGACCAGGTCCGCCTCGGCCGCCGCGGCCACTGCGTCCGGCCGGCTGGTCAGGGTGTGCTCGCCCGGGGTCCAGGTCGGCACGTAGGGGTCGTGGTAGGACACGTCGGCGCCACCGGCGAGCAGCTGCTGCGCCAGGGGCACGGCCGGGCTCTCGCGCTCGTCGGCGATGTCGGCCTTGTAGGTGACGCCCACCAGCAGCACCTTGGAACCCCGCAGCGCGATGGCGCGGTCGTTCAGCAGGTCCTGGACCCGGCTGACCACGTAGGCCGGCATGCTGTGGTTGATCTCCTGCGCCAGCTCGACGAAGCGGAACGGGTAGCCCAGCTTGGCCCGCACCGTGTAGCTCAGGTAGTTCGGGTCGATGGGGATGCAGTGCCCGCCGACGCCGGGCCCCGGGTAGAACGCCTGGAAGCCGAACGGCTTGCTCGCGGCGCAGCGGATGACGTCCCACAGGTCGATGTCCAGGTCGTGGCAGAACCGCGCCATCTCGTTGACCAGGGCGATGTTGACGTGGCGGTAGGTGTTCTCCAGCAGCTTGGCCATCTCGGCCTCGCGGGTGCCCCGGGCCACGACCACCTCGTCGACCAGGCGGCCGTAGAACTCCGCGGCCCGGTCGGAGCAGGCCGGGGTCAGCCCGCCGACCACCTTGGGCGTGTTGCGGAACCCGAACTTGGCGTTGCCGGGGTCGATGCGCTCGGGGGAGAACGCCAGGTGGAAGTCGGTCCCGGCCTCCAGCCCGCCGCGCTCCAGGACGTCGCGGAGCACGGTCTCGGTGGTGCCCGGGTAGGTCGTGGACTCCAGCACCACCAGGGTGTCCCGCGTCAGGTTGTCGGCCACCGTGCCGGCGGCCGACAGCACGGCCGTCAGGTCGGGGCCGCCGTCCTCGGACAGCGGGGTCGGCACGCAGATGACGACGGCCCGGGCGTCGCGCACGACGGCCGGGTCGGTGGAGGCCGTGAAGCCGTCCGCGCGCATCGCGGCCACGTCGGCGTCGCTGAGGTCGTCGATGTGCGACGTCCCTGCCATGAGGCCGTCGACGACCGCGTCGGAGCGGTCGAGACCGACCACGTCCAGACCGGAGCGCTTGGCCTCCTGGGCCAGCGGGAGACCCACGTACCCCAGGCCGATGACGACGAGATCGCTCACTGACAGATCAACTCCTGCGTGGGGGGCGGCCGCGGACCAGCCGCGCATCGCGACCGTATGCTAGCCCGTTGATGCAGCCACCAGTGCACGCGCGAGGGGCCACCGGCGGTCCCCCGGGGGGGCCCGGTCGTCGGGTCCGGCTGCGGTCGGCGCCCGGTGGGCGGGCGCTGCTGGGGCTGGCCTACCCCCTGCGCTCGTGGTGGGTGGTGACCCGGTCGGGGGCCTTCGACCACTCCTGGTACCGGCGTCAGGGCGGGTGGGGCCGGGGCCCGGGAGCCGTGGCGCACTACGTCCTGCGGGGTCGCCGGGCCGGGCTGTCCCCCCACCCGTTCTTCGAGCCCGCGACCTACGAGCCCGACACCTGGGACACCTCCGCCCCCGACCCGTTCGCGACCTACCTGCGGCGGGGTCCGCTGCGGGCCCGGCCCGTCCACCCGCTGCTGGACGACGCGGCCCTGGGGCGGGAGGCCGGCCCGACCGGTCGGGGCGCCGACGTGCTGCGCCACGCGGCCTCACGGGCCGCGCGGCTGCCGCTGCCCGCGCTCGACCACCCCGACGCCGTGGCGGTGGCCGAGGTCGACCGGGCCGTGGCCCTGGCGGTCGTGACGGCGGCGGTCGACCGCTGGCGAGGGCGCCCGACGACCCCGGCCGAGGACGAGGGCGAGCCGGTGCGGGCCGACCTCGACGCGGCTGACGTCGGTGCGGGCGACCTCGACCCGGCCGACCTCGTGCCGGGGCGAAGCAGCCTGCTGCTCGTGGTCCCCGCGGACGCCTCGGCCCCGACCGCCCACCGGGTGGTGGACGCGGCGGTCGCGTCGTTGCGCCCGGCGGACGACGCCGAGGTGGTCGTCGTGGACGACGCCGGGCCGCGGGCCACGGCGGTGGCCCTGGCCTCCTGGGCGCTGCGCGAGCGGCGGCTGCGGGTGGTCCACCGGTCCCGGCCG
>JBBSQH010000110.1:0-9570 GCA_038258055.1 Actinomycetales bacterium | reverse complement strand
GGGCCGGCGCCGGCCCCACCGGGTCCGGTCGACCCGCAGCCGCCCCCCGGGGCAAGGCGGCCCGCAGCGGCAACCCGGCCGTGCGGGCGGGCGGGACGACCGGGGGACGCGGCACCACCGGTCGCGCGCCCCGGCCCTGATGCTGGAGCTGCTCGGCCTGGTCCCCGCGCACGGTGTCGGCTCCCGGCAGGACCTGCCGCTGCCGTTCGGCTTCGTGGTCGCGGGCGCCGCCGCCGCCCTCGTCGTGTCGTTCCTGGCCCTGGGGCTGTCGTGGCGGACCTCCCAGCTCCTCAGCCACGGGGCCGGTCGCCCGGTGCCCGAGTCGTTGCAGACGTTCCTGGACCACCCGGGCACGCGGTGGGTGCTGCGGGGAGTCGGCCTGGCCGTCACCGCGCTGTTCGTGCTGGCCCTGGTGGCCGGTCAGGACGACGTCGACAACCCGGCCCCGGGGATGCTCTACGTCTGGCTGTGGGCCGGGCTGGTGCCCGCGTCGCTGCTGCTGGGGCCGGTGTGGCGCCTGCTCAACCCGTTGCGCACCGTGCACCTGCTGCTGTCCGCCCTGCTGCGGCGGGACCCGCGCGACGGCTTCGTCGCCCTGCCGGCCCGGTTCGGGTACTGGCCGGCGGTCGTGAGCCTGGGGGCGTTCGTCTGGCTGGAGCTGGCCGCCCCCGGTCGCGCCACGCTGCCGGTCCTGCAGCTGTGGGTGGGGACCTACGCCGTCGTCCACCTGGCGGCCGCGGTGACGTACGGCTCGCGCTGGTTCGACCGGGGCGAGGGCTTCGAGGTGTTCAGCGACCTCATCGGCCGGTTGTCCGTGCTGGGGCGGCGCGAGGACGGCGTCCTGGTGACCCGGCTCCCGCTGGACGGGGTGGCGTCGCTGCGACCGGCCCCAGGTCTGGTCACCCTGCTGTGCCTGCTGCTGGGGTCGACCATGTTCGACTCGATCACCGGGGTGACGGCCTACGTCCGGGCGGTGCAGGGCTCGTCCCTGCCCCGGGTGGTGGTGGACACCGCGGTGCTGGTGGCCGTCGTGCTGCTGGTGCTGCTGGCGTTCCTGGCCGCGACCGCCGCCACGGGGCGGGTGGCCGACCTGCCGCGCCGGCAGCTCCCGGGGGAGCTCGCCCACAGCCTGGTCCCGATCGTCGTCGGCTACCTGGTCGCCCACTACTACTCGCTGCTCGTCCTGGAGGGGCAGCGGACGGTGGAGCTGGCGTCGGACCCGCTCGGCACCGGCGCGGACTGGTTCGGCACGGCCGACCTCGTGCCCAGCGCCGTGCTGGTCGACACCACGGGGGTCGCGCTGCTCATGGTCGTGGCCATCGTGGTCGGCCACCTGCTGGGCACCGTGCTGGCCCACGACCGCGCCGTCGCGCTGCTGCCGCACCGTGCGGCGGTCCGCGGGCAGGTGCCGCTGCTGCTGCTCATGGTGGGCTACACCGTCGCCGGGCTGCTGCTGCTGTTCGCCGACTGACGACCGTGCGACTGACGACCGTGCGACTGACGACCGTGCGACTGACGACCGTGGACGACTTCCGCAGCCCGCCTGCAGATCGCCTAGGGTCGGTCGCGTGACCAGGACGGGCTGGCGGACCAGTGGCGACCGCGCCGTCGCGGGACGCTGGTGGCAGGACCCCCTCGTGGTCGGGGTGGCCGCCGCCGTGGCCGGTCTGGTCGCCCTGCTGGTGTTCCGTGAGCTGTCGGGCTCCCGCGCCCCCAGCGGCCTGGACTACGCCGGCCCGCTGACGCGCGAGCTGCTGCCCGTGGCGCGGCTGGTCGGCGAGCTCGCCGCCGTGGCGGTCGTCGCGGGGCTGATGGCGTCCCTGCTCCCGGTGCGGCGCGACGCCGACGGGGCGCTGCGCCCGGCGCGGCTCAGCCGTTCCGTGGCCGGCTGGGCCCTGGTCTGGTCGGTCGTGTCCGTGGTCTCGTCGCTGCTGGCTGCGTCGGAGATCTCGAACCAGCCGGTCGTCGACGTCCTGCGGACCGGCCTGCTGCTGGACTACCTGACGATCATCCCCCAGGCCCGCTACCAGGTCCTCACGGCCGTGGTCGCGCTCGCGGTGGCCGCCGGGGCGTACCTGGCCGGTCGCCGGCCCGCCGGTCCCACGCCGGCCGTGGTGCTCCTGCTGCTGGCGGGCACCGGCCTGGGCGCGGCCCTGCCGCTGGTCACGGGGCACGCGGCCAGCGCGGCCAACCACTACCTGGCCATCTCCACGCTGATGGTCCACGTCCTGGCCGCCCTGGCCTGGGTCGGCGGCCTCGCCGGCCTGGTCGCCCACCTGCGTGGTGACGACGTGGGCCTGCGCGTCGCGGTGGGTCGCTTCGACGGCGTCGCGCTCACCTGCTTCGTGGTCGTCGCGGTGTCGGGGACGCTGAACGCCTGGATCCGGGTGCCCGACCCCGGGCTGCTCACCAGCACGACCTACGGCTGGCTCCTGCTGGCCAAGCTGGCCGCCTTGGTGGTGCTCGGGGGCTTCGGGGCGTGGCACCGGCGCCGGACCATCCGCGAGCTGCGGTCGGGCCGGTCGACGGCGTTCCGTCGCCTGGCCGCCGTCGAGGTGGTCGTGATGGCGGCTACCGTCGGCCTGGCCGTGGCCCTGTCACGGACCCCCACGCCGTGAGCCCCACCCCCCGAGGAGACCGCACCATGGCCCACCGACCGACGGCCCTGACGGCCGCTGCGCTGGCCCTGGCCGCGTCCACCCTCGTGGCCTGCGGGTCGACGCCGTCGGCCCCCCCGGGTGAGCCGGTGACCCTGACCGCGGAGCTGTCCGACGGCGGGGTCACCGTCCCGGAGGAGGCGCCGGAGGTGTCACGGGGGACCGAGGTCACCCTGCAGGTCACCTCCGACGGGCCGGCCGAGGTCCACGTGCACGGCTTCGACGAGTACATCCGTCTGGACGCCGCGGGCACCGGCGAGGTGACGTTCACCGCCGACATCCCCGGGGTGTTCGAGATCGAGACGCACGACACCGGACTGCTGATCTACCGCCTCGCGGTGCGCTGAGGCGTCGGCGCCCGTCGTCGTGCGCCCCGCCAATCTGGGGGGGCGGGCCGCACGTCTCCCGAAGGCTCGTCCCGCTCCCTGCGGGGGGACGAGTGGTAGCTACTCTCCCGGATCGCCACCGAGATGAATACTACACAACAATGGTCGGGAAAGGAACCAAGAATGGCGCAGGACCAGGGGTCCGAATGGGTGAAAGAATAACCGCACCACGACATGAGAAATAGCCCTCCGCCCGTTATCGGTGAAAGGCGCTCCCTGCTATTCGCAGCGCTTGCCGGCGGCGTCCTCAGCCGCTCAGGCCGCGGACCTCATGCCAGCAGCTCCTGCCCGAGGAAGCCGTCGGGGCCACATCCCGGGGGGACGGCCACCACGGTGCTGCCGACGGGCGTGGTCCAGTCGTTGAGCAGGTCCAGCTCGTCGAGCCGACGCTGCACCGGGACGAACTGGGCGTCCACGTCCGCGCAGAACACCACGAACAGGGACCCGGCGTCCTGCGTGCCGGCCTCGCCCGGGCCGTCGTCGTAGTTGTAGCTGCGGCGCAGGAGCTGCGGCCCCGGTGCCGCGTCGCCGCGGGCGCGACGGACGTGCGACCACGGTGGCACCGTCCGCAGCCCGCTGTCGTCGAGCGCGTCCAGGTCCACCTCGTCCGGGTCGTCGGGCGAGGCCACCAGCGGGGTCCCGTCCGCGAGGCCCCGCCCGACGACCTGCTCCTGCTCGACGCGGCCCAACCGGTCCCAGTCGTCGAGGTCCATCCAGATCCGCCTCAGCACCATCCCGGTGCCACCGCGCAACCACTCCGGACCGTCGTCGACCCAGACCAGGCGGTCCAGCTCGTCGGTGTCCTGCCGGGGGTTGACGGTGCCGTCCACCTGCCCGAACAGGTTGCGGTGCCCGACCGACTCCCCGGCCTCCAGCGACGTCGCCCGGGCGAACCCCCGCTGCACCCAGCGGACGTCGGCGAACGATCGGAGGCCGCGGCCGAGCGAACGGGTGGCGTTGGCCACCGTGGTGTCGTCGTCGGCGCACACCTGCAGCAGCAGGTCCGCCCCGCTCCACCGCTCCTCCAACCGGTCCACGCCGAACGCCGGCAGGTCGCGCAGCCACGGCGGTGCCTGCTGCTGCAGCCCGGCGGCGCGCAGCAGCCCCTGGCCGAACCCCGCCGTCACCGTGAGGGACGCCGGCACCGCCGCGAGGCCGCTGTCGGCGGCGCCGAGGACGGGCAGGCCCTGGCTGAGCCGGCGGGCGTCCTCGGTGAGCACCGTCATCATGCTGACCAGGTCGGCGCGGCCCACGTCCCCGTGCAGGTCGAGGCCGACGAACGCCGCCGACCGCTGCTGGGCGGTGGCGATGCCGGCCTGGTGGGCACCGTCGAACGGCACGACCTCGTCGAGGCCTGGGCGGCCGTAGCTGCCCGGCGAGGTGCCGTCGGGCGTGATCGGACGCGTCTGGGCGCGACCGGCGACGACACCGGCCGTGCCGGCGACACCCAGCCCGGCGAGCCCCGCGAGGCCGCCGCCGACCAGCTGCCGCCGGCTGACGGGGTGCCCGCTCACCCGTCGGACTCCATGTCGCCGGACTCCATGTCACCGGACTCCATGTCCATGTCGCCGGTGTACTCCTCGTCGCCCGCGGCGATGTCGCGCACGGGGGCGCTCAGCTCCACCACGGAGCCGTCCTCCAGCTCGAGGGTCCAGGTCACGGTCTCGCCGGGCTCGAGGACGTCGGTCAGACCCATGAACATGACGTGGTCGCCACCGGCCTCCAGCTGGTGGGTGCCGCCGGCCGGGATGACGAACCCGCCCTCCTTCTGCTGCATCACCATGGCGCCGTCGGACTCGACCACCTCATGCAGCTCCATCACCTCGGCGGCGTCCGACGTGGCCGACACCACCACCACGTCGTCGTCGCCGTCGTTGACCAGCGTGCCGAACGCGGCCGTCATGCCCGAGTCGGCGGCCCGGACGACACCGTCGTCCAGGCGCAGGTCGGCCGAGGAGGCGTCGGAGGAGGTGTTCCCGCCCCCGCAGGCGGACAGCGCGGTGGCGGTGAGCAGGGCGGCGGCGATGGCAGGCGTCGTCGTCTTCATGGCAGATGTGTCCTTGTCGTCTGGTGCGGGCCGAGCGGCCCGACGGGGGAGTGACCCGAGTGGGTCAGGGTTGTAGCCGCCGAGAGCCGGCGACGGACGGGCGGGGGCGACCGGATCGGTCGCCCTGGCCCTGACGTCTGCTCGGGCCTGGCCGCAGGGAGGTCCGCGTCACCTACCGCGGGGCGGGACCACCCGGAGCGGTGGTCGCGACGTGGTCAGGGAAGAGCGGGACGGGCCCGGCAGGGGAGCATCGAGACCCCACCCGGTCCCTCGACCGGACGTGGCGTCGTGCTCCTGCGCGGCGGCCTCAGGCAGCGAGCGCGAACGACCGCGGCGGGCCCCGGACGGGGTCGGCGGCGGCGGGAGGAGCCCCGAGCGGCATGGGCTCGGCGTCCTGGTGCAGCGGGCGGGCCGGGCCCACCGGGGCGGGGGCGGCCACGACGAGCACCAACGGCCCGGCCCAGGAGCACAGCGCCACCAGGGCGGTCTCGCCTCGGCGGAGCAACGTCACGGTGAGCGCGGTGGCCAGCACGTGCGCGGCCAGCATGGTCGGGTCCGACCACAGCACCTGGTGCCCGGCTGCGACGTCGACCAGGGGGTCCGCGACGGCGGCGCCGTGGCTGCCGGGGACCCACCCGAAGGCGTGGTGCAGCACGACCTGGCCACCGCCGACGACGGCGGTCAGCCGCCAGGCCGACACCCGTCGCGACGCGACGGCCGTGGACAGCAGGGCGACCACCAGCAGGGCGAGCACGAGGGCCCGCAGCGAGGGGGTGCCCCCTCCGGCGAGCAGGTGCCCTGCCCCGGCCAGACCGACCACGGCCGCAGCCGCGACGACAGCGCGCAGCGGCCCTGCTGCGACGCGCCGGTCCGGTTGCACGGGATCACCGTAACCGAGCCGGACCCGGCGCGGCAGGGGAGAGACCGAACCGGACTGTTCGCTCAGGTGAGCACCTGTGTGCTCTTCTTGACCGGCAGCGACCGCCGCCCTAGGCTCATCTGCACCGGATCGCTGCTCATGTGAGCATCCGGGGCCGAAGGCGTCCACCGAGGGGATCACCGTGCCCGCACCAGCCGCACCATCGCGCGACTACGGACGGGTCCAGCTGTGAGCGTCGTCCTGCGCCAGGACCACCTCGGCCGCCTCGACGACCGGGTCCCCGTCCCCGACTACGACCGGGCGGCCCTGCGGGTCGGCATCGTGCACCTGGGCGTCGGCGGGTTCCACCGCGCCCACCAGGCGATGTACCTGGACGCGTTGATGCAGCAGGGCCAGGCCCTGGACTGGGCGCTGTGCGGGGTGGGGGTGCTGCCGCACGACCGGCGCATCATCGAGACGCTGCAGCGGCAGGACGGGCTCTACGCGCTGGTCGTGAAGCACCCCGACGGCCGTCGCGAGCCCCGGGTGATCGGCTCTGTGGCCCGCGCGCTGCTGGCGCCCGACGACCCGACGGCCGTGCTGGACCAGATGGCCGACCCGGCCGTCCGCATCGTGTCGCTGACGATCACCGAGGGCGGTTACCTGGTCAACCAGGTCACGGGCGAGTTCGACGCCGACGACCCGTCCATCGCCCCGGACCTGGTCCCGGGGGCGACGCCGACGACCGCCTTCGGGTTCCTGGTCGCTGCGCTGGCCCGGCGCCGGGCCGAGGGCACGCCGCCGTTCACGGTGCTGTCCTGCGACAACATCCCCGGCAACGGCGACGTCGCGCGCCGCATGCTCAGCGCCTTCGCGCGCGTCCTGGACCCCGAGCTGGCCGACTGGATGCTGGCCGAGGTGTCGTTCCCCAGCTGCATGGTGGACCGCATCACGCCGGTCACGGCGACCGACGACGTGCAGCAGCTCGAGCAGGAGTTCGGGGTCGCCGACGCCTGGCCCGTGGTCTGCGAGCCGTTCACCCAGTGGGTGGTCGAGGACGAGTTCGCGCTCGGTCGTCCGCCGCTGGAGGACGTCGGGGTGCAGGTGGTCGCCGACGTCGAGCCGTACGAGCTCATGAAGCTCCGCCTGCTCAACGCCAGCCACCAGGCCCTGACCTACCTCGGCTACCTGGCCGGCTACCGTTACGCCCACGAGGTCTGCGCCGACCCGCTGTTCCGCCGCTTCCTGCTCGGCTACATGGAGGACGAGGGGAGCCCGACGCTGCCCGAGGTGCCGGGCGTCGACCTGGACGCCTACCGCCACGGCCTCGTCGAGCGCTTCGCCAACCCGGAGGTGCGCGACACGCTGGCCCGGCTGTGCGCCGAGAGCTCCGACCGCATCCCCAAGTGGCTGGTGCCCGTGATCCAGGAGAACCTGCGGACCGACGGCGAGATCCGGCGCAGCGCCCTGGTGGTCGCCTCCTGGGCCCGCTACGCCGAGGGCGTCGACGAGCAGGGCGAGCCCATCGAGGTCGTGGACCGGCTCAAGGACCGGGTGATGGCCGCGGCCGCCCGTCACGACGAGGACCCGCTGGCCCTGCTGCGGGACCGGGACCTGTTCGGCGACCTGCTGGACGACGGCCGGTTCACCACCGCCTACGTCGAGGCCCTCACCTCGCTGCGCACCCGTGGCGCTCGCGCGACCTTGGAGGAGCTCGTCGGCAGCGACGCCTAGGCGTCGCGGCGACGACCGGCCACCCGACGCGGGTGGCCGGTCACAGGTGACCCTCCAGATCTATGACACCGCAGGTCAGGGCGGATAACGACTATGCCGACATGGGCAGGACCCTTGACAGGGCCCCCCGACCGGCTTAGGAATAGACGTGCACATCTGAGCGGCTGCCTGGCTCAACCGAGCAAGGATGCTCATGGCTGCTCCTACCGAGGAACGGCGCCCGCCACCTGGTCGGCGCCCCCGACGAGAAAGAGGAAACACGCATGGCAGCACGTCGACGTGCAGTCACATCCGTCGCGCTCGTGGCCGGGCTCGCCGTCGCGCTGGCCGGCTGCGCCGGTGCCGGTGGTGGCAGCTCCAGCGGGGGCGGCGCCGCGGGCGACGACGCCAGCGGGGACAGCGCCGCGGGCGGCGAGATCTCCGTGATCATGGTGAACAACCCGCAGATGGAAGACCTGCAGACCCTGACGGCGGACAACTTCACCGCCGAGACCGGCATCACCGTGAACTTCACCGTGCTGCCGGAGAACGACGTCCGCGACTCCATCGCCACCGACTTCTCGGCCCAGGCCGGCCAGTACGACGTGGCCACCATCTCCAACTACGAGGTGCCGTTCTTCTCCACCAACGGCTGGCTCACCAACCTCGACAGCTACGTGGAGGCCGACGAGGACTTCGACCAGGACGACATCCTCGCGCCGATCGCCGACGGTCTCCGGGGTGAGGACGGGTCGCTGTACGGCCAGCCGTTCTACGGCGAGTCCTCGTTCCTGATGTACCGCACCGACGTCTTCGAGGAGGCCGGGGTGGAGATGCCCGACAACCCGACCTGGGACGAGGTCGCCACGCTCGCCGAGCAGGTCGACGGCGTCCAGGACGGCATGGACGGCATCTGCCTGCGTGGTCTGGCCGGTTGGGGCCAGGTGTTCGCCCCGCTCACCACCGTGGTCAACACCTTCGGCGGCACCTGGTTCGACGAGAACTTCGACGCCCAGGTCAACTCGCCCGAGTTCGTCGAGGCGACCCAGTTCTACGTCGACCTCGTCAACGCCCACGGCCAGCCCGGTGCGGCCAACTCCGGCTTCACCGAGTGCCTCAACGCCATGACCCAGGGCGGCGTGGCCATGTGGTACGACGCGACGTCGGCCGCGGGCTCCCTCGAGGCCGAGGACTCGCCGGTCAAGGGGCTGATCGGCTACGCACCGGCGCCGGTCAAGGAGACCGACTCCTCGGGCTGGCTCTACAGCTGGGCGTGGGGCATCCAGGAGTCGTCCGCCAACAAGGACGCCGCCTGGGAGTTCGTGTCCTGGGCGTCCTCGCAGGAGTACGAGGAGCTCGTCGCGGAGGAGATCGGCTGGGCGAACGTGCCCGCCGGCAAGCGGGCTTCGACGTACGAGAACCCCGAGTACCAGGAGGCGGCGTCCGCGTTCTACGAGGCGACGCAGGAGGCCATCACGTCGGCGGACCCGCTCGACCCGGGCGTGCAGCCCCGACCGGCGCCGGGCATCCAGTTCGTCGCCGTCCCGGAGTTCGCGGGCATGGCCACCGAGGTGTCCCTGGGGGTCAGCGCGGCCATCGCCGGGCAGACCACGGTGCAGGAGGCCCTCGACGCCGGGCAGGAGCTGGCCCAGGTGGCCGGCGACGCCAACAAGGGCTGACCGCACCAGCCCAGCACCAGCAGCACCACCAGCACCGGCACCACCCCGCCGGGGGCTCACCCCCTCGCCGGCCTCGTCCCGCCCCCGCCGCCGGCCCCCCCCCAAGGGGGGCCGCGGCGGGCACCCCTCACCAAGGTGTGCCAATAACTGGACCCAGGCCACCACCCCCGCCCCGGGCCTCAACCCCCCGCAGCGCCACAACAACCCGGCCCCCCACCGCCAGGCGGCC
>JBBSQH010000109.1:0-9755 GCA_038258055.1 Actinomycetales bacterium | reverse complement strand
GCTGGCCGTGGGGGCGGCGCTCGTCCTGACCGCGGTGGGCGTCGGGCTGCTCACCCTGGTGGGCCTGCTGCTCTGAGGCGGCCGGCGGGCAGCGGTAGGTTTCTCGGGTTCCCAGCCCCGGGCCGACCCGGCGGCGAGCCCGCGAGCACAGGAGCTGTCGTGGCCCAGCGCACCGAGTCGTCCATCACCGTCGACGCACCGCCCGCCGACGTCCTCGCGGTCGTCGAGGACCTGGCCTCCTACCCCGAGTGGGCCGGCGGCATCACGGCCGTCGAGGTCGAGGAGCTCGACGAGGCGGGCCGTCCGGTCCGCGCCCAGCTCACGATGAGCTCGGGACCCGTGCGCGACACGCTGCTGGTGGGCTACGACTGGACGGTCACCACCGCCGGCAGCGGGACGATGTCGTGGGGCCTGGTGGAGCCGGGCCGCGTGACGTCGAAGATGGACGGCAGCTACGAGCTGGTGCCCGACGGCACCGGGACCCGGGTCACCTACCGCCTCGAGGTCGACATCACCATCTCGATGCCGGGGCTGCTGCGGCGCAAGGCCGAGAAGGTCATCACCGACGCCGCCCTCAAGGACCTCAAGAAGCGCGTCGAGGGCTGACCGTGACCACGTCGGTCCTGCTGGAGCCCGGTTGCTGCCCGGCCGGGTCCGGCGCGGTGGTGGCGCTGGAGCGGGCAGGCGGCAAGGCCGTGGCCGTCGCGCCGCGGCCGGGGGCGGGGCTGCTGCGCGACGACGGGACCCTGGACGTCGACGGCTGGTCGTGGCGGGTGGCCGACGTCGTGGGGATGCCGCGCGAGGTGGTCACGGCGGGCTGCCCCGTCCCGCTGGCCGACGCCGTCACCACCTGGGCGCGGGTCGTCGAGGAGCTGGCCGGCGACCGGTGGGACGCCGTGGTGGTGCCGCTGGGCGGGGTCCGCGCCACCGAGCTGACCGAGGGCCCCGCGCTGCTGCTGCGCGTCCTCGACGCGAGGCTCCAGGCCCTGGCGCCGTCGATCGGGGACGACCCGCGTGACGCGGCCCGGGCCGCCGGGCTCCTGGACCTGCGCCCGGACGTGGCCGCCCTCGCGGCGGCGGCCTCGGGCCTGTGCGGTCTGGGGCGCTCGGACCAGCACGCTCGGCACGGCTGCCGGGGCACGGCCGTGCTCGGGCTGCCGCGGGTCGGTGGCCCGGGCGAGACGCCGCAGCCGACGACGGGTGTGCGAACCGACGGCACCGGTCTGCTGTGGTGGCTGGAGCTGCCGGGAGGCACCGACCCCGAGCTGCACCAGGAGGGGGACCGGCTCCTGGTCGCCCTGGAGGGGGTGCAGCGTGGCTTCCGGTTGCCCGCCGCCCTGACGCGGTGCCGGGTGGTGGCTGCCACAGTGGTGGCCGACCGCCTCGAGGTCCGGTTCGAGCCCGACCCGGACGCCTGGCGCTGAGGGAGACGTGATGAGCGAGAGCGAGCGGGACCGGACCCCCGGCGTCCCCGGGGTCCTCGACGCCGTGCGCGACGGCTGGCACTCCTTGGGGGGCGGGGACGCCGCCGCCTGCCCGGGCTGCCCGGTCTGCCGACTCAGCGAGTCCGCCGGGCGGATGGATCCCGAGACGGCCGCGCACCTGCAGCAGGCGGTCGGCCACGTGGTGTCCGCGGGTCGCGAGCTGCTCGCCGCGCTCGGTCAGACCGCCCGGTCGGGGCCGCGGCCGGACGCCCCCACGACGGCCGGCAGGTCCGGCGCCACGGCCGGACCCACCCCCGGCAGCCCCGGTACCCCCGTCGCCAGCACCGTCGAGGCGCCGGGCGCCGCGGACGACCGTCCCGCGGACCCGCCCGCCGAGGCGGCGCCCGTCCGCACCAGGATCCCTGTGCACACCCCCACCGAGCGCCCCCGTCGGGGCAACGAGGAGCAGCAATGACCGCCACGATCGGCGTGGACATCGGCGGCACGAAGATCGCCTTCGGCGTCGTCACCCCCGACGGCGAGATCGTCGCGCGCACCCGTCGCGAGACCCAGCCGTCGCGGCCCGACGAGATCGTCGGCGCCGTCGCCGACGGGATCGCCGAGCTGCGGGCCGACCACGAGGTGAGCGCCGTCGGCGTGGCCGCCGCGGGGTACATCGACGCCGCGCGCTCGACCGTCATGTTCGCCCCCAACCTGGCCTGGCGCGACAACCCCATCAAGGCCCAGGTCGAGGCCCACGTCGACGTCCCCGTGGTCATCGAGAACGACGCCAACGCCGCTGCGTGGGGCGAGTTCCAGTTCGGCGCCGGGCGCGAGTTCGCCGACATGCTGCTGCTGACCGTCGGCACCGGCCTGGGGGGCGGACTGGTGATCAACCGCAGGCTGGTGCGGGGCGCCCACGGGGTGGCGGCCGAGTTCGGTCACGCCCGGGCCGTGCCCGACGGTCACCGGTGCGGCTGCGGTAACCGCGGCTGCTGGGAGCAGTACGTGTCCGGCACCGCCCTGACGCGTGAGGCGCGCGAGCTCGCCGAGTCGGGTTCCCCGCTGGCCGGCGGGCTGCTGGAACGGGCGGGGGGCAAGGTCAAGCGCATCACCGGGCCGCTGGTGACCGAGGCCGCCCGCGACGGCGACCCGATGGCCGTCGAGCTGCTGGCCGACCTCGGCCGTCAGCTCGGCACGGCGGTGGCCAGCTTCGTCGCGCTGCTCGACCCGGGGGTCGTGGTCATCGGCGGCGGCGTGTCCGACGCCGGGGAGCTGCTGGTCGGACCGGCCCGCGACTCCTACGAGCACGAGCTGACCGGGCGGGGCTTCCGGCCCAGCGCGTCGATCGTGCTCGCCGAGCTGGGCAACGACGCGGGCCTGGTCGGCGCCGCGGACCTGGCGCTGGCCGAGTGAGCGCCGCCCCCACGGTCCGCGTCCTCGCCGCCGACGTCGACCGGTTCCACGGCAGCCGGAACGGCCTGCTCCGGCTGCTGCGCGACACCTCGCCCGACGTCGCCCTGCTGCACCGGGTGCCCGTGCACCCCGGCAGCAGCCACCGGCTCGGGGCGCTCGGCTCCGACGTCGGCCTGGTGGTCGGGGCCGGCGGGCGCGCGTCCGGTGGCGCGGCCGTCCTGGTCTCGCTGCGGGTCGAGCCGACCTCGACCACGGTGTTCCGCGGCGCCGGTGGCGGGCTGGCCGTCGTGACGGCCCGGCTGACCGGCGGTCAGCAGCTGCGGCTGGCGACGGTCGACGTCCGCGGCGACGAGGACGACCAGGCCGCGCTCGCGGCCCACCTGGTGTCGTTGCTGGCGGGTGCGGACCACGTCCCGACGGTGGTGGCCGGTCCGCTACCGGGCACGACCGCCGGGGACACGCTGGCCCGGCGGCTGCAGGACCTGACCCCCGGGGCCGACGCCACGGCTCCCGCCGACCGGCCCACCGGGCGGCCGCTGGGGCTGCTGGGCGCCGACGCGCAGGCGGTCGGCGTGGCGCTGCCGGGTGAGCCCGGTCGGCGGCCCGAGCTGCTGTCCCGGGTGCTCCCGGCCCGCCCGACCCTCGTCGAGGTCACGCTGACCTGAGCGGACGGGCCCCGTACCGTCCAGCGACACGAGAGGCGCCGTGGGGGTCGTCCGCCGTCACGGCCGCGTGTCGTGCCGCTGGTCGGTACGCCGCGGGGCCCGGGCCGAGGGCAGGCTCAGGTCTCCTGGCCCGTGAGCTCCCGGGCGAGGGCGGCGCAGAACAGCCCGACGTCGGTGACGACACCTCGGGCCTGGGCGGAGCCGCGGTCGGACAGCTTGGTCACCGTGGCCGGGTTGATGTCGACGCAGACCAGCGGGATGTGCCCCGGCAGGACGTTGCCGGTGGCCACGCCGTGGAGCATGGTGGCGACGACGATGCAGAACCCGACGTCGGTCAGCGCGGCCCGCATCGCGCGCTGGCCCTGCAGCACGTCGGTGTGGACGTCGGGCAGCGGGCCGTCGTCGCGGACCGACCCGACCAGGACGAACTGCTTGTGCTGGCTGACCAGCGCGTGCATGATCCCGCTGCTGATGACCCCCTGCTCGACCGCGGCGGCCAACGAGCCCGCCGACCGAACGGCGTTGATGGCGCGCAGGTGGTGCTCGTGCCCGTGCTCCACCCCGCGCCCCGCCGACAGGTCCACCCCCAGCGACGTGCCGTAGATGGACTGCTCGACGTCGTGGGTGGCGATCGCGTTGCCGCCGAACATCACGTCGACCCAGCCGCCCCGGACCAGGGCCGCCATCGACGGGGCCGCGCCGGTGTGCACGACCGCGGGGCCCAGCACCCACAGCACCCGCTGACCGGCGGCGCGCACCTCGCGCATCTGCTGGGCGATCTGCTGCACGACGAGGGCCTGCGGCTTCTCGCTGGACACCTCCGACTGCATGAAGGTGAAGCCGCCCTCGTCGCTGCGGGCGGCGGGCAGCGTCACCCGCACGCCGACGGCACCGCAGACGACCTGGGTCCCCGCGCGGACGTCGCTCACCGGCACGGTGCGGACTGTCGTCACGGCCCCGGAGCCCGGCTCGCGCTCCACGACGATGCCGCAGTCCATCTCCGGGTTCTCGACCGTGAACCAGGACTCGCCCAGGCGGACCTGGGTGGGCAGGTTGGTCGTGGCGTAGAAGTCCACGGGGAACACGCCGTCCCGCTCGACCGCCTCGAGGCGGGCGGGCTCGACCTCGACGAGGTTCGCACCGTGGGTGTGCAGCCGCATGACGACCGAGTCCAGCGTGCGGGAGTCGGGTGCGGTCACCGCCAGCCGCACGGTGCTGGTGTCGTCCTTGTCCTTGCCGAAGTCGAAGCGGACGACCTCGTAGTCGCCGCCGAGGGCCCGGACGTCGTCCAGCACCAGGGTGAACAGGCCGGAGTCGAGGACGTGGCCGGTCAGCTCGACGAGCTCACGGGGACCGGCGCTGGAGGGGGAGGACGTGGTCACACGTCACACAATGGCACCGTCACCCGGGTCGTCGCGATCACGGGTCCTGGGCAGCCGCCAGACCAGGTAGCCGAACCCCGCGACGATGGCGGTGACGATGCTGCCGAGCACCCACGACGGCACCGACTGCCAGAACAGCGCGCACAGCAGGAGGAGCACAGGACCGCCCAGGACCGCCCCCCAGGCGAGCCGGCCGGGCAGGTCGGGGCGGGGCAGGGGCGGGGGCTCGGCGGGGACGAAGTGCCCGCCGTCCGGTCCGTCGACGGCCCGGTCGACCTCGGCCGCGATCCGGGCCTCGTAGGAGCGGCGCATCGCGGCCAGGTCGGCGGGGGCCGCCAGGTCGCGGACCTGGTCGCTCGGCGGGCCGGACCGCTCGGGCGTCCCGGCTGCCGCCGACGCGTCGGCGCGGGGGCCGAGGTCGCCGGTCGCACGCGGGGTGTCAGCGCCCGGCGCGGCCGCACCCGGGGCGGGCGGCTGGCGGTCGGCGGCCGCGGGCCTCACGCCGTCCACGGGGGACGCGGCGCCGCCGTCCGGGTCGGTGCCGTCGGTGCGTTCGGCGCCGTCGGCGGTCTCGCCGTCGTAGCCGTCGACGACGGTCGGCCGGGTCGGCTCGTCGTCGTGGAAGTGGGCGATGATGTCGGCGAAGCGGGCGTCGACGTCCAGCGGGTGCTCGCCGCCGTCCGGGCCGCGGCCGGCGTCAGGCCCGCTCACGAGCCGGCCGCCGAGTCCGTGGGGCCGGGGCCCGCCGCGACGCCGGTCCGGTCGGCGACGCGACGGACGAAGGTCAGCGACTCCTCGAAGATGGTCGGGGCGTCGTGGTCGAGCGTGGCCACGTGGTAGCTGTCGGCCAGCACGACGTCGCGGACGTCGGGGGAGGACACCCCGGCCAGCACGGCGGCGGTCGACGACGGCGGCACGACGTGGTCCTGCGGGCTGTGCAGCACCAGCAGGGGGGCCGTGACCCGCGGCAGGTCGCCCCGCACGACGTCGAGCAGGCGGGTCGTGCTCCACGCCGCGTGCAGCGGGGTGCGGTCGTAGGCGACCTCGGTGGGCCCCTGCTTGCGGATGTCGTTGCCGATCGCGGGGAACGAGGGCACCAGGTGCCGCAGGACGGGCAGGGCCGCCAGGCGCCGGTCCTCGCTGAGCACCGCCGGGTTGACCAGCACCAGCCCGGCCACCCGGTCCGGGTGCTCCTGGGCCAGGCGCAGGGCCAGCGCGCCGCCCATCGACAGCCCCGCCACCACGACCGTGTGATCCGCGGCCAGGCCCAGCAGCTCTCGCTCGACGCAGGCGTACCAGTCCGGCCACCGCGTCCGGTTGAGCTCCTGCCACGACGTGCCGTGCCCGGGCAGCCGGGGCACGCGGACCGTCAGGCCGGCGGCGGCGTGGTGCTCGGCCCAGTCGCGCACGGACTGGGGGGAACCGGTGAAGCCGTGGACCAGCAGCACGGCGACGTCGCCGCCGTCGGCCTGGAACGACTCGGCTCCCGGGAGGATCGGCACCAGGTGATGGTCGCACGTCGGGTGGCCTGATCACCATGACGTGAGCCGACCGGGGTCACATGTGACAGCATCCCCCGGGTGACGGTGTGGTTCTACTGGGCGGTCAAGACCGTCCTCGGCCCGGTGCTGAGGTCGTTGTTCCGGCCGTGGGTGCGCGGGGCGGAGCACGTGCCGACCACCGGGGGCGCGATCCTGGCGTCCAACCACCTGTCGTTCTCGGACTCCATCTTCCTGCCGCTGATGCTCAAGAGGCGCCTGACGTTCCTGGCCAAGATGGAGTACTTCACCGGGACCGGCGTCAAGGGCCGCGCCAAGGCGCTGTTTTTCAAGGGGGTCGGCCAGCTGCCGGTCGACCGCAGCGGCGGCAAGGCCAGCGAGGCCGCGCTGCGCTCAGGGCTCCGCGTCCTGCGCCGCGGTGACCTGCTCGGCATCTACCCCGAGGGCACGCGCTCGCCCGACACCCGGCTCTACCGCGGCAAGGTGGGCGTGGCCAAGATGGCCCTGGAGAGCAGGGTCCCGGTCATCCCGGTCGCGATGATCGGCACCGACAAGGTCCAGCCCATCGGTCGCAAGCTGCCCAGCATCCACCGGGTCGGCATCGTCATCGGCCGGCCGCTGGACTTCTCCCGCTACGACGGGATGGCGGACGACCGTCACGTGCTGCGGTCGGTGACCGACGAGATCATGTACGAGCTGATGCGGCTGTCCGGCCAGGAGTACGTCGACGAGTACGCCGCCGTGGCCAAGGAGCGCATCGCCGCGGAGAAGCGGGCCCGGGTCGTCGGGGACGTCCTGGGGACCGTCGAGCGCATCACCGGTCGTGACACGTCCCGGTTGTCGGAGCGCCTGTTCGGCGACGACCTGTCGCCCGGGGACTACACGTCGGCCCGTGACGCCGCCGACGAGTCCCGCGACGAGGCGGCCGACGAGACGACCGACGCGGTGCCCGACGGGGACCGGGAGGACGGGGACCGGGCCACCGACGCCGACGACGGCAGGGACCAGCAGACGGACCGCGGCAGGTAGTCGGTCCCCGCGGACCTAGGCTGGGGCCCGTGAGTCTCGCCTGGCCCGACCTCGAGGCTGCCCAGCAGCCGAGCTGGTCCGACACCGACGCCCTGTCCGCTGCGACCGCGGAGCTGCGCACCTTCCCGCCGCTGGTGTTCGCGGGGGAGTGCGACGACCTGCGCGACCGCCTGGCCTCGGCGGCCCGCGGTGAGGCGTTCCTCCTGCAGGGCGGTGACTGCGCCGAGACCTTCGCCGACGCCACGGCCGACGCCATCCGGCGCCGCGTCAAGACCGTCCTGCAGATGGCCGTCGTGCTGATGTACGGCGGCGGTCTGCCCGTGGTCAAGATGGGTCGGATGGCCGGGCAGTTCGCCAAGCCCCGGAGCAACGACGAGGAGACCCGCGAGGGTGTGACGCTGCCCGCCTACCGCGGGGACGCCGTCAACGCCTACGAGTTCACCGAGGCCGCCCGCCGTCACGACCCGCAACGACTGGTACGGGCGTACCACACCGCGGCGTCGACGCTGAACCTGATCCGGGCGTTCACGACCGGCGGCTTCGCCGACCTGCGCCAGGTGCACGAGTGGAACCGCGGCTTCACGGCCAACCCCGCCCACGCCCGCTACGACGCCGTGGCCAAGGAGATCGACAAGGCCATGAGCTTCATGGCCGCCTGCGGGGCGGACTTCGAGGCGCTGCGCGGGGTGGAGTTCTTCGCCAGCCACGAGGCGCTGCTCCTGGACTACGAGCGGGCGCTGACCCGGATCGACTCCCGGACCGGGGCCCCCTACGCCACCTCGGCCCACTTCGTCTGGATCGGGGAGCGCACCCGCAAGCTGGACGGGGCCCACATCGACCTGGCGGCCCGGGTCCGCAACCCGATCGGGGTCAAGCTCGGCCCGACCACCACGCCGGACGACGCCCTGGCCCTGGTCGACAAGCTGGACCCCGACCGCACCCCCGGGCGACTGACCTTCATCACCCGGATGGGCGCCGGGAAGATCCGCGACGTGCTGCCCGCCGTCGTGGAGAAGGTGGCCGGGTCCGGCGCCCAGCCGCTGTGGATCACCGACCCGATGCACGGCAACACGTTCTCCTCGGCCAGCGGCTACAAGACCCGGCGCTTCGACGACGTCATCGACGAGGTGCGGGGCTTCTTCGAGGTGCACCGGGCCCTGGGCACCGTCCCGGGCGGGCTGCACGTCGAGCTGACCGGTGACGACGTCACCGAGTGCATGGGCGGGTCGGACGAGATCTCCGACGCGGCGCTGGCCACCCGGTACGAGTCGGTCTGCGACCCGCGGCTGAACCACCAGCAGAGCCTGGAGATGGCGTTCCTCGTCGCCGAGATGCTCGGCCAGCGGTGAGCACCGGCCCCGGCCCTGGTGGCCGGGTCGTCGACCTGCGGTCGGACACCCTCACCGCGCCGACGCCGGCGATGCGGGAGGCCATGGCCTCCGCGGTGGTCGGCGACGACGTCTACGCGGAGGACCCGACGCTCCTGCAGCTGCAGGAGCGGGTGGCGGCGATGCTCGGGCACGAGGCCGGGCTGTTCTTCCCGTCCGGGTCCATGGCCAACATGGTCGGCGTCCGGCTGGTCGTGGAGCCCGGGCAGGAGCTGCTGGCCGACGTGACCAGCCACGTCCTGCGGGCCGAGCTCGGCGGCCACGGCGCCCTGGGCGGCATCACCACCCGCACCTGGTCCGACGGGCTGGTGGACGGCCGCAACCCGGGCCGCGTGCTGGACGCCGCGGTCCCGCTCGCGCTGATGGCCCCGGACGCCGGTGAGCACCTGGTGTCCACGGCGGCCGTCGCGGTCGAGAACACCCACAACTTCGGCGGCGGGACCGTGCAGCCGCTGGAGGAGCTCCAGGCGCTGCGGGCGGGCACCGCGGACGCCGGCGTCGCCGTGCACCTGGACGGGGCCCGGCTGTGGAACGCCCACGTCGCCACCGGCGTGCCGCTGGCGGTCTACGGCGGGCTGGCCGACACCGTCTCGGTCTGCCTCTCGAAGGGCCTGGGCGCCCCGGTCGGGTCGGTGCTGGTCGCCTCGGCCGAGCGGATCGCCCGGGCCCGGGTGCTGCGCAAGCGCTACGGCGGTGGGATGCGCCAGGCGGGGGTCCTGGCCGCGGCGTGCCTGCACGCGCTGGACCACCACGTCGACCGCCTGGCCCACGACCACGCCCGCGCGCGCCGCCTGGCCGAGGTCTGTGCCGCGGCCGCGCCGGGCAGCGTGGACGTCGCCGGGGTCCACACCAACATCGTCGTGCTGCGCACCGGGGCCCGCCGCGGGGCCGAGGTCGCCGCCGCCGCGGCCGGGCGCGGCGGGCGGGTGTCGGCGCTGGGCCCGCACAGGGG
>JBBSQH010000108.1:0-9899 GCA_038258055.1 Actinomycetales bacterium | reverse complement strand
GCCGCGGGGTCGACGGCGGCGTCGACCGCCGGGTCCTCGGGCGCCCAGGACCTGCAGCGCGTCTCGGGGATCGGACAGCGCAGCGCCGAGGCCCTCGTGACGGCCGGCATCGACACCCTCGACCAGCTGGCCGCCAGCGACGACGCCACCCTGGTCGCGGCCCTGGAGTCCGCAGGCCTGCGGCGCTCCCCCACGTTGTCCTCCTGGGCCTCCCAGGCGCGACGGCTCAGCCAGGCGTAGCCCCCTCGCGCGCCCTCAGCCGGGCCCGGGACCCGCGCGGGACACGCGAGGTACTGCCGCACGGCCGGATCTTTGGAAGGCTGGGGCCCATGTGCGGCATCTGTGGAGAAGTCACGTTCGACGGGACCCGGGCGGACGTGGCCGCCGTGTCACGGATGACCGACGTCATGACCCCCCGGGGACCGGACGGTTCCGGCGTCTGGTCCCAGGGCCCGGTGGCGTTCGGCCACCGCCGGCTCAAGATCGTCGACCTGTCCGAGTGCGGCGCGCAGCCCATGGTCGACAACGACCTCGGGCTGACCATCGTGTTCAACGGGATGATCTACAACTACCGCGAGCTGCGCACCGAGCTCGAGGGCCTCGGCCACCGGTTCTTCTCGACCTCGGACACCGAGGTCGTGCTCAAGGGCTACGCCGAGTGGGGGCCGTCCTGGGTCGAGCGCCTGCTCGGGATGTTCGCCTGCGTCATCAGCCACCGCGACACCGGGCGGGTCGTGATCGCCCGTGACCGGCTAGGCATCAAGCCGCTGTACCTGTCCGAGGGCACCGGCGGCGCCCGGCGGCTCCGGTTCGCCTCCACCGTCCCGGCCCTGCTGGCCGGCGGCGACGTCGACACCAGCATCGACCCGGTCGCCCTGCACCACTACCTGTCCTGGCACGCCGTGGTCCCGGCGCCGCACACCATCCTCAACGGTGTCCGCAAGATGCCGCCGGCCACGGTGCGGACCTACGAGCGCGACGGCAGCCACACCGACGTCCGCTACTGGAGCCCCGCCTACGAGCGCCTCCCCGAGCACGAGGGGATGAGCTTCGAGGACTGGACCGACGCGACGCTGGACAGCCTCCGCACGGCGGTCAAGCGGCGGATGGTCGCCGACGTGCCGGTGGGCGTGCTGCTGTCGGGGGGCGTCGACTCCAGCCTGGTCGTGGGTCTGCTGGCCGAGCAGGGCCAGGCCGGCCTGGCCACGTTCAGCATCGGGTTCGACGCCGTGGCCGGGCGCGAGGGCGACGAGTTCGTCTACTCCGACATGGTCTCCGAGCGGTTCGGCACCGACCACCACCGGCTCCGGGTCGGCTCCGACGAGCTCGTCGGGTCGATCGAGCACGCCGTGGCCAACATGTCCGAGCCCATGGTCAGCCACGACGTGGTCGCCTTCGACCTGCTCAGCCGCGAGGTGTCCAAGCACATCAAGGTCGTGCAGTCCGGGCAGGGCGCCGACGAGGTGTTCGCCGGCTACCACTGGTACCCGCCGCTGGACGGGCTGCGCGTCGAGGACGCTACCGACGCCTACGCCAAGGCGTTCTTCGACCGGGACCACGCCGAGATGAGGCAGGTCGTGTCGCCCGAGCTGTACGCGGCGATGAGCGCCCACGACCCCGCCGGCCCGTCCTACGCCTACGTCCGTGACCACCTCACCCAGGGCCGGGCCGACACCGCCGTGGACGCGGCCCTGCGCCTGGACACCGAGGTCATGCTGGTCGACGACCCGGTCAAGCGGGTCGACAACATGACGATGGCCTGGGGCCTGGAGGCGCGGGTGCCGTTCCTGGACCACGAGCTGGTCGAGCTGGCTGCGCGCATCCCACCGGAGCACAAGCTGGCCGACGGCGGCAAGGGCGTCCTCAAGGCCGCCGCGCGCCGCGTCGTGCCCAGGGAGGTCATCGACCGTCCCAAGGGCTACTTCCCGGTGCCGGCCATCACGCACCTCCAGGGCAAGGTCTTCGACGTGGTCCGGGACGCCCTGCAGGCGCCGGCCGCCCGTCAGCGAGGGCTGTTCGCCGACGACTACGTCCAGCACCTGCTCCGCGACCCCAACTCCGACCTGACGCCGCTGCGGGGCAACAAGCTGTGGCAGCTCGGCCTGCTGGAGTGGTGGCTGCAGTCCCACGAGGTGGGTTGAGCACGGTGGCCCCGCGTCGACCCCGGGTGGCCGGCCTCCGCAGCCGGCCCACCATCACGTCCCAGCCCTGGTCCAAGGTCCCCGAGCACCTGCGCCGCGGCATGCAGGGCGACGTCGTCGTCGACATGGGCTGGGGGCGGCTCGTGTTCGGCCAGACCTTTCGCGAGCTCGGCAACATCCTGGACGTGCTGCGGGCCGAGGGCAGCGGTCAGCGGGACATCTGCATCTACCCGCCGGACCCGCAGGTCCTGGTCGGGCTCGCCCCCAGCGAGCTCTTCATCGACCCGAGCTACACGCTGCGGCTGCCGCTGCACCGCTACCGCCGTCAGACCACCCCGCCGCGGGGCCTGCTCGTGCGAACGGTGGGCGCCCGCGACGAGCTGCTCGAGGCCAACCGGATCTGCACGTCCGTGGGCATGGTCACCGGCGACGTCGACACGCTGTGGGCCAACCAGCGCACCCGCACCTTCACCTACCTGGTGGCCCAGGACACCTCGACCGGCGACATCGTCGGCACCGTCACCGGTGTCGACCACGTGCTGGCCTTCGACGACCCCGACGGCGGCAGCAGCCTGTGGGCGCTCGCGGTGGACCCGCAGTCCCGCATCCCCGGGGTGGGCGAGGCGCTGACCCGGACCCTGGCGCAGCGCTACCAGGCGCGCGGTCGCTCGTGGATGGACCTGTCGGTGCTGGCCTCGAACTCGGGCGCGCTGTCGCTGTACGACAAGCTCGGCTTCGTCCGGACCGCCACGGTGTGCACCAAGCGCAAGAACCCCATCAACGAGCCGCTGTTCGCCCCCCGCCCGGACCAGCTCGACGACCTGAACCCCTACGCCCGGATCATCGCCGAGGAGGCGCTGCGCCGCGGGGTGCGGGTCGAGGTCACCGACGGTCGGTGGGGCGAGATGCGGCTGACCCACGGCGGGCGCACCGTGCTCACCCGCGAGTCCCTGTCCGAGCTCACCAGTGCCGTGGCGATGAGTCGCTGCGACGACAAACGCGTGACCCGCAACCTGCTGCAGCGGGCCGGCGTGCCGGTGGCGCGCGGGCACGAGGTGAACGGCGGGCAGGTCGGCCCGGCCGAGGAGCAGTTCCTGGCCGAGGTGGGCGACCTGGTGGTCAAGCCCGCCCGGGGCGAGCAGGGCCGGGGCATCACCGTCGGGGTGGAGGACGCCGAGGAGCTCCGGCGCGCGGTCGCCGAGGCGTTCCACCACTGCCCCGACGTCCTGCTGGAGGAGCGGGTCAGCGGGGACGACGTCCGGGTGCTCGTCATCGACGACGCGGTCGTGGCCGCGGCCGTGCGGCGGCCGGCCACCGTGGTGGGCAACGGTCGCGACACGGTCGCGGACCTGGTGAGCGCCCAGTCCCGCCGCCGGGAGCGGGCCACGGGCGGCGAGTCCAGCATCCCGCTGGACGACACCACGACCGCGGTGGTCCGCGCCTCCGGTTACGAGATGTCGGACGTGCTGCCCAGCGGGGAGCGGCTCGAGGTCCGACGCACGGCCAACCTGCACACCGGGGGCACCATCGAGGACTGCACCGACGACATCTCGTTGTCGCTGCGGGACGCCGCGCTGCGGACGGCCCGGGTCATCGGCATCCCCGTCACCGGGGTGGACTTCCTGGTGCCGGACCTGCGGGGCGAGGAGTTCACGTTCGTGGAGGCGAACGAGCGGCCGGGCCTGGCCAACCACCAGCCCCGGCCCACGGCGGCCCGCTTCGTCGACCTGCTGTTCCCCGCGACGGCCGACCGCGCACCCCGCTCCCCCGACCACGACGACTGAGCGGCGTCGGACCCGGTCAGGAGTAGTTGCCCCAGAGCCCCTCGCCCTTGGGCAGCGTGCGTTCGCGGCCGCAGCGGTCGCACAGGTAGAAGATCCCGTTGCCGTCGGCCTCGGTGGCGTGGTGGCGTCGCCAGCGGTGCCAGCCCAGCCAGCACGCGACACGTCGCATGAGCACCTCCGACCTCGTCGTCACCCACCATGCTGCCCCCGCCGCACCCCCGGCACCAGGCCCGGACGACGGCGGTCGAGGGGGGACGCGGACTCTGCGACGATGCCGGGGTGACTCCCCCGCACCCCCGTTCCGCGACCACCCCCGTCCGTCTGCCGATCGACGCCGACTACCTGCGCGACGTCATGCTCGAGCTGCTCCGGATCCCCAGCCCGTCCGGGCGCACCGACTGGGTGATGCAGCGCGTCGGCGACCTGCTGGCCGAGACCGGCGTCACGCTGGACCTGACGCGGCGCGGCGTCCTCCGGGCGACGGTGCCGGGCAAGCGCGAGGACGTGAACCGCGCCGTCGTGGTCCACGCCGACACCATCGGGACCATGGTCAAGCGGCTCAAGGAGAACGGCCGGCTCGAGGTCGTGCAGGTGGGCACCCACTCGGCGCGCTTCGCCGAGGGCGCCCACGTCACGATCCTCACCGACGACCCCGAGAAGACCTACACCGGCACCGTGCTGCCGCTGAAGTCCAGCGGCCACGCCTACGGTGACGAGATCGACACCGCGGCCATCGGCTGGGACCAGGTCGAGGTCCGGGTCGACGCGCCCGTCTACGACGTCACCGGCGTGATGGCCCTCGGCATCCAGGTGGGCGACTTCGTCGCCCTGGACGCCGCCCCCCAGATCACCCCGCTCGGCTACGTCAAGAGCCGTCACCTGGACGACAAGGCGGGACTGGCCGCCTGCCTCGCGGCGTTCAAGGCCCTCATCGAGTCCGGCATCACCCCTCCCGTCACCGCCCGCCTCCTCGTGACGATCGGCGAGGAGGTCGGCCACGGCGCCACCCACGGCTTCGACGCCGGGACGGCCGAGATCGTGGCGGTCGACAACGGCGTCGTCGCCCCCGGGCAGCAGTCGACCGAGGAGGCCGTCAGCGTCGGGATGATGGACTCGACCGGGCCCCACGACTACCACCTGACCCGTCGTCTCCTCGCGCTGGCCGACGAGTTCGGCGTGCCGGCGGTCCGCGACGTCTACCGGGTCTACCGCTCCGACGCGGCCCCCGCCGTCGAGTCCGGCGTCGAGGCGCGCACGGCGCTGCTGGGCTTCGGCCTGGACTCCTCGCACGGCCACGAGCGGACGCACCTGGACGGGCTGCTGAACCTGGCCGAGCTGCTGGCGATCTACCTGCAGACCGACCTGACGTTCGCGGACTGGGACAGCCAGGAGACCGGCGCCCTGGGCGACTTCCCCACCGCCGACCAGCCCACCCCGGTCGAGCCGACCGAGGTCGACCGCCGCAGCGACGTAGACCGCCGCACGGCCCAGGGCTGACCCGACCTCAGTCATAACCGGCCTCACCGGCCGGGGAGCGTCAGCCCCGGTCCCGACCGCCCAGCTCGCGGGCGTGCAGCTCCACCAGCGTGGCGAGCCTGACCGCGGCTTCCTGGGCCCAGGCCCCGTCGGCGGTCTGCACCCCGAGCGCCGCCACGTTGGTGCCGTCGGACAGGTCCAGGCGCACCCAGGTGGAGTCGCGGCCGTAGCGGACGCCGACCACCTCGGCCCAGGACAGCCGACGGCTGCCGAGCACGTTGCGGACCAGCACACCGTCCTCGTCGGGCAGCAGCGCGACCGAGGAGAACCGGTAGAGCACCCAGGCCCCGACCAGGGCGACGAGGGTGAACCCGATCCGGTCGCCGACCCCGATGCCGGGGTACGGCGGGTACCCCGCGGCCAGCCCGCCGAAGACGAGCAGCCACACCCCTGCCAGCGTCAGCGGCACCCAGCGCCCGGCGCGCGGCCGGATCGGCCGGTGCAGCTCGGCACGGCGGTCCGACGGCGCGCTCATGCGGGGCTCACAGCCGGCAGGCGTGGATCTCCGTGACGAGGATGGCGCGGGCGCCGACCTCCCACAGCTCGTCCATCACGCGGTTGGTGTCCGCGCGGGGCACCATGGCGCGCACGGCCGACCAGCCGGAGTCGCGCAGCGGGGACACCGTCGGCGACTCCAGCCCGGGGGTGACGGCCGCGGCCGCCTCGACCAGCTCGTTGCGCACGTCGTAGTCGATGAGGACGTACTGCCGCGCGGTGATGACCCCGGTCAGCCGACGCGCCAGCACCTCCACGCCCGGGTGCGGCGGCTCGCCCGCCGGGACGACCAGGACCGCCTCGGAGCGCAGCAGCGGCTCGCCGAACACCTGCAGCCCGGCCTGGCGCAGGGTGGTGCCGGTCTCGACCACGTCGGCGATGACGTCGGCGATGCCGAGCGAGACGGCGGACTCGACCGCCCCGTCGAGCCCGACCACGGTGGCGTCGAGGCCCTGGCCGTCCAGCCACGACCGGACCAGCCCCGGGTAGGCCGCGGCGATCCGGGTGCCGCCGAGCTCGGCGGTGTCGGTCACGCCACCGTCGACGGGGGCGGCGAAGCGGAACGTGGAGCGGGCGAAGCCGAGGGCGAGCAGCTCCTTGGCGGGAGCGCCGGAGTCGATCATCAGGTCCCGGCCGGTGATGCCCACGTGCAGGGTGCCGCTGCCCACGTAGACCGCGATGTCGCGCGGGCGCAGGAAGAACAGCTCGACGCCGTTGGCCTCGTCGACCAGACGGAGCTGCTTGGGGTCGCGTCGGCGTCGGTAGCCGGCCTCGGACAGGATGTCGTGGGCCGCCTCGGACAGCGCCCCCTTGTTGGGGACGGCGACGCGGAGCATGTGCTGGCCGTTCGTGTGGGTGCTCATCACAGGTGACGGTAGACGTCGGCGAGGGTGAGGCCCTTCGCGAGCATCAGGACCTGCAGGTGGTAGAGCAGCTGGCTGATCTCCTCGGCCGTCCGGTCGTCGCCCTCGTGCTCGGCGGCCATCCAGACCTCGGCGGCCTCCTCGACGACCTTCTTGCCGATGGTGTGGACACCCGCGTCCAGCGCGGCGACGGTGCCCGAGCCCGCCGGGCGGGTGACGGCCCGCTCGGACAGCTCGGCGAACAGCTCTTCGAAGGTCTTCACGTGGGTAGAGCCTAAGCGGCCCGGGCGACCCGGCCGTACGTGGTCCCCCGCTCCCGCACCGGGCGCCCGATCCCCGCCGCGATGGCGGTCAGGTCCTCGACGGTCTTGGCCGAGCCGTGGGCCGAGCCCGCCATCCGGCTGATGGTCTCCTCCATCAGGGTGCCGCCCAGGTCGTCGGCGCCGCCGGTGAGCATGGCGCGGGTGCCGTCGACGCCCAGCTTCACCCAGGACGTCTGGATGTGGTCGACCCGGCCGTGGAGCATGAGCCGGGCCACGGCGTGCACGGCCCGGTTGTCGCGCATCGTCGGCCCGGGCCGGGCCAGCCCGGCCAGGTAGATGGGCGAGCTGGTGTGGACGAACGGCAGCGGGACGAACTCCGTGAACCCGCCGGTCCGGTCCTGCAGGGCGGCCAGGGTGCGCAGGTGACCGACCCAGTGCCGGGGGTGGTCGACGTGGCCGTACATCATGGTCGAGCTGCTGGGGATGCCCAGGCGGTGGGCGGTCTCCACGACCTCGATCCACGCGCTGGTCGGCAGCTTGCCCTTGGTCAGGACCCAGCGGACGTCGTCGTCGAGGATCTCCGCCGCGGTGCCGGGGATCGAGCCCAGGCCGGCCTCGCGGACCTCGGTGAGCCAGTCGGCGATGCTGACGCCGGCGCGGGCGGCGGCGCTGACCACCTCCATCGGGCTGAACGCGTGCACGTGCATGCCCGGGGCGGCCTGCAGCACGGCGCGGACGATGTCGGCGTACGCGCCGGGCCCCAGGTCGGGGCTGATGCCGGACTGGATGCAGACCTCGGTCGCGCCCAGGGCCTGCGCCTCGGCCGCGCGCCGGCCCACCTCGTCCAGGTCCAGCGTGTAGGCGTCGGGGTCGCTGGCGCGCTGGGCGAAGGCGCAGAACCGGCAGCCGACGTAGCAGACGTTGGTCACGTTGATGTTCCGGTTCACGACGTAGGTCACGTCGTCACCGACCACGTCGCGCCGGACGGCGTCGGCGATCCCGGTGACGACGTCCAGGTCCGCCCCGTCGGCGATCAGCAGGGCCAGGTACTGCTCGTCGCTCAGCCCGGCCGGGTCCTCGGCCACCCGTCGCAGCGCCACCGCCAGGTCGTCGGAGCCCAGCAGGGCGGGGGCCTCGGCGTGACGCCGCTCCCCCACCGCGGTCCAGTCGCCATAGACGTCGTCGAAGTCGCTGCGCCGGTCGTCGGTGCGCCCGGTGGTGTCGACCGTGGCGTGCAGGTCCGTCCGGCCCGAAGTGACCAGGCCACCGTCGGGCTCCTGCCACACCATCGGCTGCGGCATCGCACCCGCCCGGGCCAGGCCCGTCGCCGGGTCCATCAGGGCCGCGACGTGGGCACGCAGGCGGGCATCCAGCCAGCCCGGGGCCACGCCGAACGCGGCGCGGGCGTAGCCGGGGTGGATGGTGAGCCGCTCGGCCAGCCGGAACCCGGCCTGCTCGGTCCGGGCGGTCAGGTCGTCCAGGTGGGGCCAGGGGCGCTCGGGGTTGACGTGGTCGGGCGTCACGGGAGACACCCCGCCCCAGTCGTCCACCCCGGCGGCCAGCAGCGCGGTCAGGTCACCGTCGTCGCTCAGGTTGGGCGGGGCCTGAAGGGTGACCGTCGGCCCCAGCAGCAGGCGCGCCACGGTCAGGGTGGCCAGGTAGCTGTCCCGGTCCAGGTCGTCGGTGCCCCGCATGGCCGTGTCGTCCTTGGCCCGGAAGTTCTGGACGATGACCTCCTGGATCCCGCCCAGCTCGCGCGACACCCGCCGGATCGCCAGCAGCGAGTCGACCCGCTCCGCCGGGGTCTCGCCGATGCCGACCAGGATGCCCGTCGTGAACGGCACCGCCAGGCGCCCGGCGTCCTCCAGCACCCGCAGTCGCACGGCGGGGTCCTTGTCGGGACTGCCGTAGTGCGGGCCCGACGGCTCCGACCACAGCCGGGTCGCGGTGGTCTCCAGCATCATCCCCATCGACGGGGCGACGGGCTTGAGCCGCTGCATCTCCTGCCAGCTCATCACGCCGGGGTTGAGGTGGGGCAGCAGACCGGTCTGCTCCAGCACGGCGATCGCGCAGGCCCGGACGTAGGACAGCGTGTCGTCGTAGCCGCGCTCGTCCAGCCACTGCCGGGCCTGGGGCCAGCGGTCCTCGGGCCGGTCGCCCAGGGTGAACAGCGCCTCCGTGCAGCCGGCCGCGGCGCCGTCGCGGGCGATCTGCAGCACCTCCTCCATCTCGAGGAAGGCCGACGGGACCCGGTGGGGCACCGTGACGAACGTGCAGTAGTGGCACCGGTCCCGGCACAGCCGGGTGAGGGGGATGAACACCTTGCGGGAGTACGTGATCGTCCCCGGCCGCCCTGCGCGGGCCATCGCCTCGTCGCGGACCCGGCCGGCGGGCTCGGCCAGCGCGGCCAGGTCGTCCCCGCGAGCGTGCAGCAGCACGGTCGCCTCGGCGGCGTCCAGCGCCTTACCGGCCCGGGCCCGGTTGACCGCGCGCTCGACCTGGCGCGGGGTCGGGGGGACGTCGGGAGCGGGGACGGAGGTCACCGGTGAAGGCTACGCGCGGGCGGTGACGCAGCCGTACGCCCGGGCCCCGTCAACGGACGCCGAAGCCGACCGCCCCGCCGCGCTTGAGGGCCTTGCGCAGGCCCAGGACCGTGCTGACCGCGGCCTCGGCCGCCTCGGCGCCCTTGTCCTCCTTGGAGCCCTCGAGGCCGGCCCGGTCCAGCGCCTGCTCGACGGTGTCGACCGCCCGCAGCCCGACCCCCACCGGGGTCGCCGTGCGCCCGGCGACGTCGGTGAGGCCCTGGGTCGCGGCCTG
>JBBSQH010000107.1:0-9943 GCA_038258055.1 Actinomycetales bacterium | reverse complement strand
GCGGCCTCGCGGCTGCTGGCGGCCGGGGTGCACGGGTCCGCCCCCGAGACGCACTGACCCGGCGGGCCGTCCGGGTGCGTCCTCGGTCGGGGACGTGGACCGGGTGGCCCCGTCCCGGACCCGGCCGTACCATCAGCGCATGCCCGTCGACCCGTGGGGATTCGCCAAGACGCCCCGTCAGGACATCCCCAAGCGTCCTGTCGAGCTGCGCCTGCGTGACTTCGACCCCGTCTACGCCCGCCAGCAGGAGGACGTCGTCCGCCAGCAGGCGTCCCGCTGCATGGCCTGCGGCGTCCCGTTCTGCCACCAGGGCTGCCCGCTGGGCAACCTGATCCCGGAGTGGAACGAGCTCGTCCTGGACGCCGACTGGAAGCGGGCCATCGACCGCCTCCACGCGACGAACAACTTCCCGGAGTTCACCGGCTGGCTCTGCCCGGCGCCCTGCGAGGCCGCCTGCGTGCTGGCCATCAGCGACGACCCGGTGTCGATCAAGCAGATCGAGCTGTCGATCATCGACAAGGCCTGGGACGCCGGCTGGGTGGTGCCGCAGCCGCCCGAGCGGATGACGTCGCACACGGCGGCCGTCATCGGCTCCGGCCCCGCCGGGCTTGCCGCCGCGCAGCAGCTGACCCGGGTCGGCTGGACCGTCGTGGTCTACGAGCGCTCCGACGAGGTCGGGGGCCTGCTCCGCTACGGCATCCCCGACTTCAAGATGCCCAAGCAGGCCATCGACCGTCGCATCGAGCAGATGCGCGCCGAGGGCACCCGCTTCGTCACCGGGGTCGAGGTCGGTTCCGACGCCATGCCGATGGACCGGCTGCGCCGCAAGTTCGACGCCGTCGTCCTGGCCGTCGGGGCGCTCGAGCCGCGCGACCTGACCGTCGAGGGCCGCGAGCTGACCGGTGTGATGCAGGCGATGGACTACCTGCCCGAGGTCAACCGGTACGTGGCCGGCAAGGCCGAGGACGAGCACCTGGTCTCCGCGAAGGACAAGCACGTCGTGGTCATCGGCGGCGGCGACACCGCGGCGGACTGCCTCGGCACGGCCAACCGGCAGGGGGCGCTGTCGGTGACGGTGCTGGACCACAACCCCACGCCGCCCGTGGTGCGCGACCACGTGTCCAACCCCTGGCCGCATTGGACCCGCATCCACCGCAAGAGCCCGGCCCACGAGGAGGGGGTCGTCGAGTCCTGGGCGACGCAGACGGTCAAGTTCGTCGGCGACGACGACGGCCGGGTCACCCACGTCCGGGTCCGGACGGTGGAGCGGACGTTCGACGAGGACGGCCTGCGCTCGTTCACCCCCGTCGAGGGCTCCGAGCGCGACCTGCCCGCCGACCTGGTCCTGCTGGCGACCGGGTTCATCGGCACCGGCGCGGACGACCTGCTGGGCGCGACCGGCATCGACGGGGCCGGTGAGCGCGGCACCGTCGGGGTCGACGACCGCTGGCGGACCGGCGCGGACGACGTCTTCGCGTGCGGCGACGCCACGCGGGGCGCGAGCCTCGTGGTGTGGGCGATCGCCGACGGGCGGGCCTGCGCGGCCGCCGTCGACGCCGCAGTGCGGGGCCGCACCCGGCTGCCCGCTCCCGTCGGACCGCGCGACCGCGCGCTGTGAGGCTCGGCCGTCCGGCTCGTGCGGACCACGACCTAGCCCCCGCCGGGGCCGGTCGCCGCAGCGGGCGGGACGGCACGAGGGCCGCGGTGCAGGTCCCGGTCTCCGGGCCGACCGAGCACCGGGCCCTGGCGGCGGTCCTGGTCGGCTCCGGTGTCCTGCACCTGCTCCGGCCGCGGGTGTTCGACTCGATCGTGCCGCGGTGGCTCCCGCCCTCGCAGCGGTTCTGGACCGTGGCCAGCGGGATCGCCGAGCTGGCCGTGGGGCTGGCGGTGGCCCGGCCGGACACGCGCCGGGCCGGTGGCTACGCGGCGGCTGGGCTGTTCGTGGCGGTGTTCCCGGGCAACCTGTGGATGGCGTGGCTCTGGCGACGCAAGCCGTGGCCGTACCGGGTGGGCGCCCTCGCGCGGCTCCCGCTGCAGGTGCCGCTGGTGGCGTGGGGGCTACGCGTCGCCCGTGCGGCCGCCCCAGGCCGCTGACGGGCGGGCGGTCAGCAGCACGACCACCGCGAAGGCCGGGGCGACGGAGGCCAGGGCCAGGGCGCCCGGAAGGGTGACGAGGTCGCCCAGACCGCCGACGAGCGCGGAGCCGAGCCCGGAGCCGGTGAAGAACACCAGCGTGAACAGGCCCAGCGCGGCACCCCGCACCTCGCCCGGCACCGCGGCGGCCACCGAGCCGACCAGGGAGGGCTGGGCGAGGGCGTAGCCGGTCGACAGCCCGACGAAGCCCAGACCCGCCAGCCACGGCGAGAACCCGACGGTCGCCGCTACCAGGGCCCCGACCGTCGACAGCAGCAGCCCCAGCACCGCCGTGCTTCGGCGACCGAGACGGCCCACCACCCGGGCCCCGTTGAACGACACCAGGGCGCCCATCAGCGCCCCGGGCAGCAGCAGCAACCCGTTCTGCATCGGGTCCCAGCCCTGGCCGGCGAGCACGAGCGGGACGGCGACGAGCCCGGCGAAGTAGACGACCGGCATGGCTGCCGCCGCCACCCCGGCCCGCACGACCACGTCCTCGCGGACGACGGCGAGGGGCACGAAGCCGTGCGGGTGACGACGGACGCGGACCACGACCAGCGCCAGCAGCGGCACGGCCAGGACGGCCGACACCAGGGTGAGCGGTCCCGGCTGCCCGACGGTCTGCACCGTGACGAGCACCGCCGCGGCGGCCGAGGCGACGAGCCCGGCGCCGAGGGCGTCGACCCGGGCCCCGGTGCCCCGGGACGGTGCCAGCTGGTAGGCCACGGGCAGCAGGGCCAGCGCGAGCACCGGGAGCAGGACCGACCCGCGCCAGCCGACCAGCACGCCGATGGTGCCGCCGAGCAGCGGGCCCAGGCTGGTCAGCACCAGGACCACGGAGTTGGAGCGGCCCAGCGCCACGGAGCGGTCGGGCCCGGAGTAGCGGGCCGACAGGGTCGTGGTCGACAGCACCGGGATCGCCCCGGCGCCCAGGCCCTGCAGCAGCCGGCCCAGCACCAGCAGCTCGAAGGACGGGGCCAGCGAGGACAGGCCGGCCCCGATCGCCAGCATCACCCCGCCCACCAGGAACGGTGTCCGGGTGCCGACGGAGTCGGCCACGCGTCCCCACACGGCCGTGGACGCGGCCAGGGCCAGCGCGAACGAGGTGAGCACCCACGCACTGCCGGCCGTCGACAGGCCCAGGTCCTGCGACAGCGGGCCGAGGACCACGCTGGTGGCGGAGGTGCCCATCGCCGCCAGGCCCCACAGGATCCCGAGACCGACCGCCGCGCGGGTCGGGGACCAGCCCGGTCCGTCGTCGGGTGCGGTGCCGGGAGAGCCGGTGCGGTCGCCCACGGTCCTCATCGACTTCTCCTCATCGACTGGTCCTCATCGCGTCGTCCTCACCTGTGGTCCCGGTCGCACGTGGTCACGGACCCATCGTGGGTCCTAGGTCCTGTACCAGCCCGTCGGGCTGGGGCATGCTCGCCGGGTGCAACCGAGCAGCGGCCAGGAACAGTCCCAGCAGCAGCCCCCGGGCCCGGTCGAGGGACGCCCCGTCGTGTGCGTCCTGGGCGCAGGGCCGGGTCTGGGCCTCGCCTCGGCCCGCGCGTTCGCCGCCGCCGGCTACGACGTCGCGCTGGTCGGGCGGCGCGAGAGCGTGCTGGCGCAGCTGGCCGGCGTCATCGAGGCCGACGGGCACGGCGTCGACGTGGGCTGGGCGACGGTCGACGTCGCGGACGAGGCGGCCGTGACCAGGGCGGTCGAGGTGTTCGTCGCCCACACCGGGCGGTTGGACGTGCTGCACCACAACGTCAGCACGTTCCGGTCGGGCGGGGTGGCCGGCACCAGCGCGGTGGACCTGCTGTCCGACGTCGCCGTCGGTGCGGGCAGCCTGCTGAGCGCGGTGCGGGCCGCCCTGCCTGCGCTGACCGCGTCCGGCGGGAGCGTGGTCGTCACCGGTGGGGGCGCTGCGGACCGTCCCATGCCGGGCGCACTCACCCTGGGCGTGCAGAAGGCCGCCGTCCGGACCCTGCTGCTGGGGATGGCGCCGGAGCTGGCCGAGGCCGGGGTCCACGCCGCCACGCTGACCGTGCGGGGCACCCTGGCGCCGGGTACGCCGTTCGACCCCGACCTGGTCGCGGCCCGGCTGCTGGCGCTGGCGGAGCAGCGCCACCGGCCCCGCAAGGAGTGGACGGTCGTGCAGGACTTCACCGGACACGACGGTGCGGGTGTCGGCGGGGGCGGCGTCGCTGGTGCCCCGGCCGAGGACGAGGTCCTCGAGGGCGGCCTGGGGCAGCCCTCGTGACCGCCCGGCTGCAGGAGCACGACCTCGAGCCGAGCCCGGCCGACTCGCCGGCGTTCCCTCGGCTGCTGCCGTGGCTGCTGACCGTCGGGGGGGCGCTCGGCCTGCTGGCCGCGCTCGACCTGACCTACGAGCGGCTCCAGCTCGCCCTGGACCCGTCGTACGTCCCGACCTGCTCGATCAACCCGCTGCTGGACTGCGGGTCGGTGGCGAGCTCCGACCAGGCCACCGCGTTCGGCGACTTCCCCAACACGTTTCTGGGCGTGGTGTCGTTCTCGGTGCTGCTGACCCTGGGCGTGCTGATGCTGCTGGGGGTCTCGCTGCCGCGCCCGGTCCGCTGGGGCCTGCAGGCAGGCGTGGTGCTCGGGGCGGTGTTCGTGCACTGGCTCGTCGACGTGAGCGTCTTCCAGCTCGGGGTGCTGTGCCCGTACTGCATGGTCGTCTGGTCGGTGACGATCCCCATCGCCTGGTACGTCACGCTGGCGAACGCGGCCGACGGGCTTTTCGGGGAGCGGGTGGCCGGCAGCGCCGCCGTGCGCACCCTGCGCCTCGTGCACCTGGCGCCCGTGCTGCTGTGGTTCGTCGCGGTCGCCGCGCTGGTCGGGGTGGTGTTCGCCGAGCAGTGGGCCGCGATGCTGTGAGCCTGCGTCAGCCGTCCTGATCCGGGCTCAGCCGCTCGGCAGCGGTCCCTGCAGGTCGCGGCGGAGCCGGGCCCGGCGGTTGCGGCCGCGGACGACCACCACGACCACCAGGACGAGCAGCAGCAGGACCAGCACCGGCAGCAGCAGCGCCGCCAACGACAGGACGACCGCCAGCACGTCCTCCGCGGTCGAGGCCACGGGGGCGCCGAACCCGGCCGTGGTGGCGTTGACCACCGTCCGGCCGCCCGCCTTGAGCAGGTGCACGCCGAACGCGATCGCGGCGCCGACGAGCACCGGGACCCAGTCGCCGGAGCTGAACCACTGCGACGGGTCCTGCACCAGCGACGCCTGGTCGGTGCCGGCGCCCACGACCAGCCCGCCCGACACCGGCCGGACGACGGTCTGCAGCAGGTCGTTGACGTGGTCGACCCCCGGGATCTTGTCCGCCGTGACCTCGACCACCAGCAGCAGCCCGATGACGCCCAGCGCCCACGGGTCCTGCAGCCACGCCCAGGCCGAGGGCAGCTGCACCAGGTCGGTCCACCGCGCCAGCAGCCCCAGCGCCAGCAGCGGGACGTAGGCGTTCAACCCCGCTGCCGACGCCAGCCCCAGCCCCGTCAGCAGCTCCACCCGCCCAGGCTACGACGGCGACCACCTGAGGTGCCCGCCCTCGTCCACACCCCCACCGCCGAGAGGGCCGCGCCGGGGCGCGTGCCTCAGAGTCGGCCGGCGTCGATGACGCGGCGCAGGAACTGCTGGGTACGGGGCATGACGGGCTCGGCCAGGACCTGCTCGGGCGGGCCCTCCTCGCACAGCCGGCCCTGGTCCAGGAAGCAGACGTGGTCGGCGACCCGGCGGGCGAAGCCCATCTCGTGGGTGGCCATCAGGATCGTCGCGCCGCCCTCGGCCAGCTCGCGGACCAGGGCCAGGACGTCGCCGACCAGCTCGGGGTCCAGGGCCGACGTCACCTCGTCCAGCAGCAGCACCCGCGGCTCGACGGCGATGGCCCGCGCGATCGCCGCGCGCTGCTGCTGACCGCCGGACAGCCGGTCGGGGTAGGCGTCGGCCTTGTCGAGCAGGCCGACGCGGGTCAGCAGGTCCTCGGCGCGGGCATCGGCCTCGGCGGCCGATACGCCGTGCACCACGCGCGGGGCGAGCGTGATGTTCTGCCGCACGGTCATGTGCGGGAACAGGTTGAAGCCCTGGAACACCACCCCGAACCGGCTGCGGACGATGTCGGCGTCGACCGCGGGGTCGCTGATGTCCTCGCCGTCCAGCAGCACCTGCCCGTCGGTGATGGGTTCCAGCAGCGCGGCGCAGCGCAGCAGGGTCGACTTGCCCGACCCCGACGACCCGATCAGCGCGACGACCTCGTGCTCACCCACCGTGACGTCCACCCCGTGCAGCACGGGGGTGTCGTCGTAGTGCTTGACCAGGCCGCGCACGTCCAGCACGACGTCGCGGCCCCGGGTCGCCCCCTGCGGCAGCGACAGACCCGACGGGTCGTTCGGGCCCGAGGCACCCGACCGCTCGCTCACAGCACGCCCCCGGCCTGCTCGCGGCTCGCCGCGCGGGCCGTCACCCAGTCCGCCAGCCGCGCCGTCGGCACCGACAGCGCGACGAACAGCAGCGCCGCCACGACGTAGGGCGTGAAGTTGAACGACTCGAGCGCCCCGATCTGCGCCGCCCGGACGGCGTCGACCGCACCGAGCAGCGAGATCAGGCCCACGTCCTTCTGCATCGCCACGAAGTCGTTGAGCAGGGGCGGGGTGACCCGGCGGACCGCCTGCGGAAGCACGACCAGCCGCATCGACTGCCCGTAGGACAGGCCCAGGGAACGGGCCCCGAGCCGTTGGCTGGGGTGCACGGTGTCGATGCCGGCGCGGAACACCTCCGACACGTACGCGGAGTACGTCAGGACGATCGCGGCCGTGCCCAGGACCACGGCGCTGATCCGGCCGTCGGTGAACCGCAGCGCGGGCACGCCGAAGCCGACCAGGTACAGCAGCACGATGAGCGGGACGCCGCGGAAGAAGTCGACGTAGACCGTCGCCACCAGCCTCAGCGGCAGCCATACGGGCCCGCGCAAGGTCCTGACCACGGCCAGGACCAGGGCGAGCGCCACGGTCAGGACCGCGGCCACCGCCAGCACCCGGACGTTGAGCCAGAGACCGCGCAGGATGTCCGGCAGGTACTCCCAGGCCACGTCGGGGTCGAAGAACGACGCCTGGACCCGCGGCCAGCCCGGGGCGTTCGTGATGACGACGTAGCCGACGCCGGCGAAGGTCAGGGTGCTGGCCAGGGCGGTCAGGGTGGAGCGACGCGAGCGGCGGGAGCGGACCCCGCGCCGTTGCAGCTCCAGCGGGGTCGGCCGGTACTGCCCGGCCGACCCCGTGACGGTCGTGCTCATGGCCGGATCACGTGCCGCTCGCCCGAGGCTCAGCCGAGCTCCGGGGCTCCGGCGACGTCGGCCAGCCACTCGTCCTGCAGCGCGTCCAGCGTGCCGTCGGCCTCGAGGGCGTCCACGGCCTGGGTGACGCAGTCGGTCAGCGGGCTGCCCAGGTCCAGCACCATGCCGAGCTGCTCGGGCTCGGCGCCGGTCTCGGGCAGCTGGCCCAGGATGATGCCGTCCTCCAGCTGGGCCGCGGTCGCGAAGAACGCCGACGGCAGGTCCAGGACGATGGCGTCGACCTGGCCGTTGGCCAGCGCGGTGACGGCGTCCTCGTTGCTGTTGAACACCGCCGGCTGCAGGGTCGGGCCGACCGTCTCGACCAGGGTGTCCAGGCTGGTGGTGCCGACCTGGGCGCCGAACAGGAGCTCGCCCATCTGGTCCACCTCGGTCATCCCCTCGGCGACGCTGCCCGCGACGGTCACGACGGCCTGCCGGACGTCGTAGTAGGAGGACGAGAAGTCGACGGCCTGACGGCGCTCGTCGGTGATCGAGAACTGGTTGATGGCGACGTCGAAGGCCTTGGGGCCCGGGGCGATGGCGGCCTCGAACGGGACCCTGACCCACTCCACGGACGCCTGGTCGTAGCCCAGCGTCTCCGCGACTGCGTAGGACACGGCCGCCTCGTAGCCCTGCCCGTTGGCGGGGTCGTTGTCGACCATCCACGGCTCGAAGGCCGGCTCGGAGGTACCCATGGTGAGGACGCCGTCGGTCAGGGTCTCCAGCGACGCCGGGTCGCAGCCGGGCAGCGCGCCGCCGGCGGCCTCGGTCGCGTCGTCGGACGGCTCCTCCGAGGCGACCGGCTCGTCGGAGGCCGGGGCCTCGGTGGTGGGTGCCTCGGGGGCGACCGACGCGGTGCCGTCGGTGCCGCCGTCACCGCAGGCGGCGAGGGCGAGGGCAGCGGTGGCGAGGACGGCCAGGGGGATGCGGGATCGGCTCACGGTCGTGTCCTTGTCGTGCGCAGGGGCCGTCGGCGCCGGTTGCGCCGAGCGGGGGACATCATCGCAGTCCAGGGGGCCGAGACAGTCCTCGTCCCGGTTGTCGGCACGGGCAGCGGTAGGCTGAACCACCGCTAGATCAGGGCAGCGCGTCGACGACGACGCACTCGACGGAGGTGAGACAGCGGTGGCGCACTACCGCTCGATGGGGGACGTCCCGCCCAAACGGCACACGCAGCATCGTGACCCGTCGGGGTCGCTGTACCGCGAGGAGCTGATGGGCGAGGAGGGCTTCAGCTCCGACTCGTCGCTGCTCTACCACGTGGGGGTCCCCTCGGCGCTGGTCGACGCCCGGGAGTGGGTGCTTCCGGACCAGCGGACCAGGCCCAACCACCCGCTCGTGCCCCGCCACCTGCGTCTGCACGACCTGTTCGGCTCCGAGGCCCCGCAGGTCGCCGACGTCGACGTCGTGACCGGCCGCCGGCTGGTCCTGGGCAACGCCGACGTCCGGATCAGCTACGTCGTCGCCGCGGCCGACTCGCCGCTGTACCGCAATGCCGTCGGTGACGAGTGCGTGTACGTGGAGCGCGGCGCCGCCCGCGTCGAGACCGTGTTCGGCCACCTGGACGTCCGCGAGGGCGACTACGTGGTCCTGCCGCGGGGCACCACGCACCGCTGGCTGCCGGTCGACGTCGCCACCGAGGGCCCGCTGCGCGCGTACTGCGTCGAGGCCGGCAGCCACATCGCCCCGCCCAAGAAGTACCTGTCCCGGTACGGCCAGCTCCTCGAGCACGCGCCCTACTGCGAGCGCGACCTGCACGGACCGACGGAGCCGCACCAGAGCGAGGGCACCGACGTCGAGGTGCTCGTCAAGCACCGCACCAGCGCCGGGATCGTCGGCACCCGGATGACCTATGCCACCCACCCCTTCGACGTGGTCGGCTGGGACGGCTGCCTCTACCCCTACACGTTCAATATCGAGGACTACATGCCGATCACCGGCAAGGTCCACCAGCCGCCGCCGGTGCACCAGGTCTTCGAGGGCTGGAACTTCGTGATCTGCAACTTCCTGCCCCGCAAGGTCGACTACCACGACCTCGCCATCCCGGTGCCCTACTACCACTCCAACGTCGACTCCGACGAGGTGATGTTCTACGTCGGCGGCGACTACGAGGCGCGCAAGGGATCAGGCATCAACGTCGGCTCGATCAGCCTGCACCCGGGCGGCCACGCCCACGGGCCGCAGCCCAGCGCCATCGAGGCCAGCCTCGGCGCCGACTACTTCGACGAGTCGGCCGTCATGGTCGACACGTTCGCCCCGCTCGAGCTCGGTGAGGGTGGGCTGTCGGTCGAGGACCCGGCGTACGCCTGGACCTGGGCCGGTCGCGGACCCGGCCAGGTCGAGGGCGCCGACGGTGCCGACGGTGGCCCGGCGGTGTTCAGCAACAGCTGAGCAGGCTCAGGACGTCCAGGCGCGCCAGAGGGCGGCGTACTCCCCGTCGAGGTCGACGAGCTCGTGGTGGCTGCCCAGCTCGGC
>JBBSQH010000106.1:0-10015 GCA_038258055.1 Actinomycetales bacterium | reverse complement strand
GTCGGTTGCCGGGTGGAGGAACGTGAGGTCGACGACCTTGCCGTGCAGATGTTCGAGGTCGCGTTCGGCCGGCACGGGATCCCCGACGCGGTGCACGCCGACTCTGGGCCGGCGATGCGCTCCGGGGTCTTGAAGGACCTCCTGAGCGATCTCGGCGTCGCTCAGACCCACAACAGGCCCCGAGTGAGCAACGACAATCCGTTCTCCGAGTCGGAGTTCCGCACCATGAAGTACCGGCCGAACTACCCCTGCACCTTCGAGACGATCGACCAGGCCCGCGCCTACCTTGAGTGGTACGTGCCTTGGTACAACCACCACCACAAGCACTCCGGGATCGCGCTGTTCTCCCCGGACGAGGTCCACGACGGCACCTGGTGTGAGTCCTGGGCGCGGCGTGAAGTGACCCAGCAGGCCTACTACGAGCAGCACCCCGAACGATTCCGCCAGCGGCCCCGCACCGCCGCGCCCGCAAGGATCGTCGGCATCAACCTCCCCAAGAACGAAGCCGAGATCGGAACCGGGGTCGACCGACTCCAGGCAGCTTGACATCGCGCGGTTCGACCAGACCTGGCGCCAGATCTCCTTCGGGAACGCGGTGAAGGCTGACGACGGCGCGCGCCGACGCAGGCGACGAAGTGCGAGGGCGGGGACTGGTGTGTCTGCCCGATCAGGACAACGAGTGCAGGTGGGTGGGATTCGAACCCGCCACACACATCGGAACCCCCTGGCGCGGTCACGGCCTGGGCCAGGGGACGAAGACCTACCGCCGGGACCGGACACGTCCGTCGCGGAACACAGTCGCGGAACACAATGGGGCTCCCATCGGGTTTCCCTCCCATGAGCCGGACGGGCACCCCCGAGGAGGTCGAGCGCCGCCGCGCGTTCGGGGAGGTCGTCGAGCCGGAGATCGAGGTGATGCTGCGGGTGGCGCGCAGCATCACCGGGCACGCGGCGGACGCGGAGGACCTGGTCCAGGAGTCCCTGGTCCGGGCGTTCCGGGCCTTGGACCGCTTCGACGGACGCCACCCCCGCGCCTGGCTGCTCACCATCCTGCGCAACACCCACGTCAACATGCATCGCCGGCGGCGACCGACCGCGGTCGGCGACTGGGAGCTCATTTATTCCTCCCGGCCCGCCTTCGGGTCGTCCGAGGCCCCGGCGGCCGAGGACGTCTTCGTCTCCGAGGAGCTGGACGAGAGGCTGCACGCGGCGATCGCCGACCTCGATCCCCGCTTCCGTTCCACCATCGTGCTCGTCGACGTCCACGACCTGTCCTACGCGGAGGCCGCAGCCGTACTGGACGTGCCGGTGGGCACGGTCATGTCCCGCCTGAGCCGGGCCCGCCAACGCGTACGCCGCGCACTCGGCCCCACTTTCACCACCCGAGGAGTGACCCCGTGATCGGCACGATGCGCACGATGCTCACCTGCCACTGGACGGCGCGCCGGATCCAGCGCTACCTCGACGCGGACCCGTCGGCCCCGCTGTCCCCGGGGGAGGTGACGCGGCTGGAGCAGCATGTGGCCGCCTGCCGGCGCTGCCAGGAGGTTGCGCGCCAGCATCGCGTGCTGCACCTGGCGCTGTCCTGGTGGTCCGGCGGGACCGGGACGGACCCTGCCGCCGTGGAGCGGTTGCGCACCGTCCTGGACGACCTGGTCGACGGGCGGCGCGCGTGAGCCGGGGAGGCCGGATCCCCGGGTCTCCGGACTGGGACCTGCTGGTGCTCGGCGGCGGCACGGCGGGCATCGTGGCGGCTAAGACTGGCGCAGGACTCGGGGCCCGGGTGCTGCTGGTGGAGAGCCACCGCACCGGCGGCGACTGCCTCTGGACGGGGTGCGTGCCCTCGAAGGCCCTGATCGCGGCCGGCGACGCGGCCGCGGGGGCCCGCGACGCCGGACGCTTCGGGGTGCGGGTCGACGGGGTACGTGCCGACCTCGGCGCTGCCCTGGCCCACGTCCGGTCCGCCGTCGCGCAGGTGGCGCCCGTCGACTCGCCGGAGGCGCTGGAACGTGCCGGCGTGGCCGTGCGGTCCGGCCGGGGGCGCTTCGTCGGTGACGGTGTCGTGGAGATCGACGGTGACCCGGTGTCCTACGCCCAGGCGGTCTTGACCACGGGGGCTGCGCCGGCGCTGCCCGTCGTGCCCGGGATGACCGACGTGGACGTGCTGACCAGTGAGACCGTCTGGGACCTCGACGGTGACCCTGGCCGCCTTGCCGTCCTCGGGGGCGGCAGCATCGGCTGCGAGCTCGGGCAGGCGCTGGCCCGTCTCGACGTCGACGTCACCCTCGTCGAGGGGGCCGACCGGCTCCTGCCGCGCGAGGACCCCGACGCCTCCGCCACCCTCCGGCGAGCGCTCGAGGCCGACGGCGTCGACCTCCGGCTCGGCCGGACGGTCGAGGCCGTGCTCGCAGCCGGCGCACAGACCGGCGCGCGAACCGGGGCGCGAACCGACCGTGGAGCGGGGACGCTCCGTCTCGACGATGGCAGCGAGGTCGTCTTCGACCGCCTGCTGGTGGCGGTCGGGCGTGAGCCGCGCACCCATGACCTCGGCCTGGCCGAGGTGGGGGTGGCGGTTGACGAGCGGGGCTTCGTCGTCGTCGACCAGCACCTGCGCACCACCTCGTCGCGGATCTGGGCGGCGGGAGACCTGACCGGCCACCCGCAGCTGACCCACGTGGCCGGGGTCCACGGCAGCCTGGCCGCCAGCAACGCGGTGCTGGGCGTGCGGCGCTCGGTGGAGAGCACGGCCGTACCCCGCGTCACCTACACCCAGCCGGAGGTCGCGGCGGTGGGAGTCGACACCGGTCATGTGCCCGAGGGGGTCCACGTGCGCACGCTGGACCACGAGCACGTGGACCGCGCGGTCGCCGAGGGGCGGACGGACGGCTTCACGCGGCTCGCGGTGGACCGCCGGGGACGGGTCGTGGGGGCCACGGTGGTCGGGCCACGGGCGGGGGAGTCCCTGGGGGAGCTGGTCTGGGCGGTGCGTCGCGGACTCCGCACCCGGGACCTGGCCGGGACCGTGCACGCCTACCCGACCTGGAACGACGGGCCGTGGAACGCCGCCCTGGCCGACGTACGGGAGCAGCTCGCGCGCCCGGCGACCCGCGGCGCCCTGCGCACCCTCGCGGCGGCCCGACGGCGCTGGCTCCAGCACGGGCCGGGGCGTCGTGCCGACTGAGACCCTGCTGCTGCTGGTGGGCGCCGGCCACGGCCACCTGCACCTGCTGCGCCACGCCGACCGGTTGACCGCGGTCGGCTACCGGGTCACCCTCGTGGCCCCCCGGTGGTTCGACTACAGCGGGACGGCGTCGGCCGTCGCCGCCGGCGGCGAGGACGCCGGGACGGGTCGCGTCGACGTGGCCGCGCTCGCCCGGGGACGCGTGGAGCATCGGGTGGACCTGGTCACCGCGGTCGACCTGGCCGCCCGCACCGCCCGCACCCGGGACGGGGAGACCGTGGCGTGGGACGTGGTGTCGCTCAACATCGGAAGCGTCGCCGCCGTGCCGGACGGGCTCGTCCCGGACGGGCTGGGGGACGACGTGCTGCGGGTCAAGCCGCTGAGCAGCCTGACCGGGTTGCGAGAGCACCTCCGAGGAGCGCCGACCGGGCGGGGCCACCACGTGGCGGTGGTCGGGGCGGGGGCCAGCGGTGTGGAGCTGGCGGCCCACCTGGCCGCGCGCGCGGACGTCGACCGTGTCCGCTTGCTCGACGTCGGATCCGCCCTCGGACCGCCCCTCCCGGCGCGGGCGCGGCGGCGTCTCGCCCGCCTCCTGACCGAGCGGGGGGTCGAGCTTCGCCTCGGGTCCCGGATCCGTCAGGTCGACGGCAGCGGGGTGACGCTGGAGGACGGGACCCGGCTGGCCCACGACGTCGCCGTCCTGGCCACCGGGCTGGCACCACCGTCGTTGGCCACGAGGCCCCCGCTCGGAGGGCCGGGAGGGGTCCCCGTGCGCGCGACGCTGCAGCACCGTGACCACGACGACGTCTACGCCGTCGGTGACTGCGCCGACTTCCTGCCGGGCGCGCTGCCGCGGATCGGTGTCCACGGGGTGCGCCAGGGGCCGGTGCTCCTCTCCGCGCTGGAGGCCCGGAGGACCGGGGCGGCCGCGCCGACCTACGAGCCGCAGCGCCGCGCGCTGTCGGTCCTCGACCTCGGCGGCGGCACCGCGTTGGCGGTGCGAGGGCGCTGGTGGTGGCTCGGCGGGGCCAGCCTGCGCCTCAAGCGCCGGATCGACCGTCGGTGGATCTCGACCTACCGCGCCTGATCCTGCTCGCCAGACCCGTGGCTCTGCGCGCCCGCCTGCGGTGGCCGGACGAGCAGCCGACGTCCGCCCACGCCTCCGAGCAGACCGAGGACGACCAGCGCGCCGACGCCGACCACGATCCCTCGCGGATCGGCTCCGGAGGCCCCGACCGAGGCGTAGGCCAGCGCCCCCGGGACGATCCCGACGACCGTGCCCAGGACGTAGTCGCGGAGCCGCACGCCGAGCAGGCCGGCGGCGTAGTTGAGTGGGGTGAACGGGAAGAGCGGTACGAGCCGGACGGCGAGCACCGCCAGCAGGCCGTGCCTGGCCAGCACGGCATCGGCCTGCTGCAGGCGACCACCGAGCAGCCGGTCGACGGCGGGACGCCCGAGCCGGCGACCCACGAGGAACCCGCCGACGGCCCCCAGCAGGGCACCGGCCCAGGCCAGCAGCGTGCCCCACCACACGCCGAAGAGCGCCCCACCGAGGATGGTGAGCACGGAGGCCGGGGTCGGGACCAGGACGAGCGCGGCGTACCCGAGCACGAACACGACCACGCCGGCCCAGCCAGCGGATCGGACCAGGTCCTGCAGCTGCTGCGGGCCGTCCCAGCCACTGAGCTGCACGGCGAGGGCGACCCCGACGAAGCCGAGCACCAGGCCCAGCAGGCGGACGGTCCCGGGCCCCGACGTCTCCGGGGCGGCCGCGTTCCTCGCGTCGGACGGTGCGGGCTCCGAACCCTCCTGCGGCGTCGTCATGTCAGGAGGAACCCGGTGAGCTCGCCGGGGACTTCCGCAGCGTCCGGGCACCCACCACGACACGGTGGCCGGCGCTCACGCCGACCACGACCGCCCAGACCGTGGCCATGACGGCGGCGTGCTGGGGCAGCAGCAGCCACAGCGAGTGGACCGCGATGGTCTCGGCTCCCTCGGCGAGCCCCCCGAGGAAGCTCAGCGACCGCCCGTCCTCGAGCTGGTGCCCGGTGCGCTCGGCGATCGAGGAGAAGGCCAGGAACGCGGTGCCGTTGAGGTAGTAGGCGAGCAGGACGGCCAGGAACGGCAGCCAGTCGGACGGGGCGGCGGACCCGGGGACGGTGCCGATCGCGACCCCCACCACCGTGGCCCCGTAGACCGCGAAGTCCGCGGTGACGTCGAGGAAGCCTCCGGCCGTGCCCGCGTCGGCTGCACTGTCCGCACGCAGGGCCCGGTGACGGGCCAGTGGCCCGTCGAGGCCGTCCATCACGCGCGACAGCAACCAGGCGAGCAAGGCCCAGGTCCAGGCCTGCTGGGCGGCCAGCACCGCGCTCGCCAACCCCAGCACGAACCCCGCCGCGGTCAGCCGGTCCGGGGTCACCCCGGGGCGGTCCAGTACGGCAGCGGCCCTGGCCAGGGGCCCGTCGAGTCGGCGCCGGATCCGGGCGTCCAGCATCAGCCGGCGTCCCTCATGGGATCGAGGTGTGCACCCGTAGGCGATGCTTGCGATCTGGTCGGCCTCACAGGTGGGGAAGTCTCTGGCACCCCCGTCGTGTTCCCTTGCTGACCGCAACCCCTGCCCCCACGGGCACGTCCGAGGAGGCCCCACGTCGTCATGACCCCCCGACCCCGCACCGTGGCCGCGGCGGCGCTCGCCGTGGGCGCCCTGCTCATCACCTCCTGCGCCGCCCCGGAGCCCGGGGGCACGATGGCCGCCGAGCGTCCCTGGGACGAGGTGGTCGAAGATGCCCAGGGACAGACCGTCGATCTCTGGATGTACGGCGGCGACGAGCGGGGCAACGCGTACGTCGACGACGTCCTGGCCCCGGCGGTAGCCGCGCTCGGCGTCACCCTGCGCCGGGTCCCGGTGGCCGACACGCGCGAGGCCGTCCAGCGTGTGCTGGCCGAGCGCGCCGGTGGCGAGCAGGACGGGTCGGTCGACCTCGTCTGGGTCAACGGCGACAACTTCGCGACCGGCCAGGAGGCCGCGGCGTGGTTGTGCGGCTGGTCCGACGACCTGCCGGCCATGGCGGGCGTCGACCCGGCGGACCCGCTGGTCGCCGAGGACTTCGGCGTCCCGGTGGAGGGCTGCGAGGCCCCGTGGCACAAGGCGCAGTTCACCCTGGTCTACGACGCGGCCCGGGTGCCGGACCCGCCCACGACGGTGAACGGGCTGCTGGACTGGGCCGAGGACAACCCCGGCCGGTTCACCTACCCGGCACCACCCGACTTCACCGGGTCGGCCTTCGTGCGCCAGGCGCTCTACGCCGTATCGGGCGACCGGGAGGTGCCGGCCGCGTTCGACGACGGCGCCCTCGACGAGCTGGCCCCGCCGCTGTGGGAGAGGTTGAGAAAGCTCGCCCCGTCCCTGTGGCGGGAGGGACGGACCTACCCGCGGGACCAGGTGGCCCTTGACCGGCTCTACGCCGACGGTCAGGTCGACCTGACGATGACCTACGGGCCGGCCACGCTGACCGGCCTCGTCGACGACGGCACCTTCCCCGCCACCACCCGGGTGCTGGTGCCCGAGGACGGGACGATCGGCAACGCCAGCTTCCTGGCCGTGCCGGCCGGGTCCCCGGACCAGGCCGGGGCCATGGTGGTCGTTGACCTCGCCCTGTCGCCCGAGCAGCAGGCGGCCAAGGCCGACCCCGCGACGTGGGGCCAGTTCACCGTGCTCGACACCGACCGGCTCGACCCGGCCGACGCGCGGCTGTTCGAGCAGCTGCCCGGCTCGGACATCGTCCCGGCGTACGACGTGCTGGCCCGGGACGCGAGGCCGGAGCTGTCCTCGGACTGGGTCTCACCGCTCGACGAGGGGTGGCGTCGCGAGGTGCTGGGCCGACGATGACCTCGCGAATGCGTGGATCGGGCGCCGCGCCCGGGATCGTGACGATCACGCTCGTCGCCGGGACAGGCATGGTGGCCGTGGTGACCACGTCCCTCGGGCTCATGCCGCTCTACGGCGAACCGGTCCTCAGCACCGACGGGTGGCGGGCCGCGGCCCCCGACCTGGCCCTGGGGATCCGGGAGTCGTTGCTGATCGCGGTCCCGGCGACGCTCCTGTCAGCCGTGGTCGGGCTGCTCCTCGCCGGGCTGGTGCTCGGTGGGGGCGGGGCGTCGCGGCCGGTCCGGGTGGCCTGCCTCGTGGTGCTGGCGGTGCCGCATGTGGTCGGAGCCACCGCGGTCGGACAGCTGCTGAGCGACGGTGGCCTCGGTGCTCGACTGGCCGGGTCCGACGGCTCCTGGCCACCCATGGTCGGAGGACCGTGGCCGGCCGCGACCGTGCTCGAGCTGGCGTGGAAGGAGTCGGCGTTCGTGGCCTTGTTGGTGGTGGCCGCCGTCGGGCCGGGGCACCGGCAGCGGATGGAGGTGGCCGCCGGGCTCGGCGCACGACCCTGGCAGCGCGCCACCCGGGTGCTGGTGCCCACAGCCCTGCCCGCCGTCGGTGCGGCGTCGTTGGTGACGCTCGTGTACGCCCTCGGCTCCTACGAGGTGGCCGCGCTGCTCGGCCGGGCCGCGCCCGAGCCGCTGCCGGTGCTGGCCTTCCGGCTGTTCGGGTCGATCGAGCTGACGGACCGCCCCGCGGCCGCGGCGGCCGCGGTCACCGGGTCGGTGCTGGCCCTGGTCGCCGCCTCCCCGGCCCTGGCGGCCCTACCCCGTCTGCGGCTCCTGGCCGGCGACCCGCGGGGGCATGCGTGAGCGGGCGGCGCGGTCCCGCACGGCTCGGCCGCGGCGCCCTCGGGGCGCTCGCGCTGCTCTGGCTGGCTCTTCCCCTGCTGCCGGTCGTGGTCTGGGCCTTCTCCGACCGCTGGGCCTTCCCGGCCGTCGCCCCGCAGGACTGGGGGATCGGCGGGTGGGGGGCTGCGGCGGACGCCGGGCTCCCGCAGGCGCTCTTGCGCTCCCTCGGTCTCGGCCTGGCCGTCGCCGCGGTCGCCACACCGTTGGGCCTGATGGCTGGCAGGTCCCTGGGTTGGCGCCTGACCCGATGGCCGCGCCTGGTGGTCGCCATGCTGCTGCTCCCGCTGCTCCTGCCGCCCGTCGCGGTGTCGATGGGGCTGGACGTCGTCCTGATCCGGCTGGGCCTGCCCGAGCTGCTGGCCGTCGTCCTGCTCCTGGTCGTGGTCGCCGTGCCCTACTGCGCCTACACCAGTGCGGCCGCGTACGCCCGCACGCCGCCCGCCCTCGAGGAGCAGGCGCGGGCGCTCGGCGCCTCGGCCCGGCAGGCACGGCTGCGCGTGGTGCTCCCTGCCATGCGGGGCAGCATCGTCGTGGCGGCCCTGCTGGCCTTCCTCGTCGGGTGGAGCGACTACGTGGTGACGCTGCTCGTCGGTGGCGGCCGCCTGGTGACGGGACCGGTGCTGCTCGGGTCGGCCGCGGCCGGGTCGGGCAACGACGCCGCGGTCGCCGTCACCGCGCTGGCCACCGTGACCCCTCCGGTGCTGCTCGTGCTGCTCGTGCTCGGCCTGGGGCGCACGCGCCGGAGCACGGCGACGCCGGTGGGGGAGGCGTCGTGAGCAGCCTCGACCTGCGCGGCGTCGGGCATCGCTATCCGGGCGCCGGTGACCATGCCCTGCAGGACGCGTCGGTGCAGGTCGACGACGGTCAGATGATCTCGGTCGTGGGGCCGTCCGGCTCGGGGAAGAGCACGCTGCTGCGGGTGGCCGCGGGCCTGGAGCGTGGCTCGGCCGGATCGACCGGAGAGGTGCGGGTCGGCGGGCGGGACGTCACCGGGCTGCCTCCCGAGCGTCGTGACGTCACCGTCATGTTCCAGCACCCGCTCCTCTTCGACCACCTCGACGTGGCTGGAAACGTCGCCTTCGCGCCCCGCCTGCCCGGTGTCGGTCGCCGCGAGGCGCGCCGCCGGGCCCACGACTACCTGAGGCTCGTCGACCTCGAGGGCCTGGACCGTCGGCCGGTGGCGTCGCTCTCCGGCGGGCAGCAGCAGCGGGTGGCCCTGGCGCGGGCACTCGCGGCGGAGCGGGGGGCGCTGCTGCTCGACGAGCCGTTCAGTGCCCTCGACCGCGCGCTCAGGTCCTCCATGCACGACCTGCTCGAGGAGGTCCGGGCCGCGCTCGCGCCGACGATCCTGATGATCACCCACGACCTGGACGAGGCCGCCCTGGCCGAGTCCACTGTCGTGCTCATCGATGGCCGCGTGCACCAGCAGGCCCCGATGGCAGGGCTCTACCGGCGACCGGCGAGCCTGGGCGTCGCCCGACTCCTCGGCGGGTTTACCGAGGTACCGGGGACGGTGCGCGGTGGCATCCATCACTCGCGCTGGGGCGCGGTGCGACTCCCGAGCGACTGCCACGCGGTCGGGCCGGCCGTGCTGCTGCTGCGGCGTGAAGATCTCCGGGTCGGTACCGGCACCGGAGGTGGTACGACCACCGCCCCGGGCACCGACGCCGTGGTGGTGCGTCGCCGCGCGGTCGGGACGCGCTCGGTCGTCACGCTGCGAGACGACCTGCGCCGTGAGATCGAGACGGAGGTCGCGGGTGGGGACGATGTCGGAGCGGGACTCCGGCTCCGGATCGAGGTCGCCCCGACAGCACGCTGCTGGGCGCTCGACGAGCCCCAGACCGGGGCCCTCGATGTCAGCGAGAATTTCTCGGTGCCGCTGCCACCGCGAGTGTCCGAGGTGCCGGCGGCGGACTAGTGCCGCGTGTCGTAAATAGATAGATGCTTCGGGTCTGAAATCATGAGGCATGGCGAATCGTCCTGCCCCTGCCCTGGCTCTTCGTCCTGGTGATCGAGACGAACTCGAGCGCTGGACCCGAGCGTCCACGGTGTCCG
>JBBSQH010000105.1:0-10211 GCA_038258055.1 Actinomycetales bacterium | reverse complement strand
CGGAAAGCCGAGCCCGTTGTCGGAGGTGGACGGTAGGTTTCGGGCACGTCGCTGAGCCGTCGGCGCGAGCTGCATCCGTGGCCGGCCGGGTGCTGCTGAGGGTCCACAGCCGAGCAGGGGATGACGTGGCAGACACCAAGACGATCTTCATCGCGTTCGCCATCGAGGACGAGCGTCAGCGGGGTTTCCTGAAGGGGCAGTCCCTCAGCCCCCGCGCGCCGTACACGTTCGTCGACATGTCGGTGAAGGAGCCGTACGACAGCGATTGGAAGGACAAGGTCCGCACACGCATCCGCCGTTCGGACGGCGTGATCGTGCTGGTCAGCAAGAACTCGCTGGCGTCGACGGGCCAGAAGTGGGAGATCCAGTGCGCCAAGGAGGAGGGCAAGAAGATCCGCGGCATCTACGCCTACTCCGACGACCGCACCAACCTGGCGGGGGTGGCGACCTACACGTGGAGCGACAAGAACATCTCCGACTTCATCGACAGCCTGTAAGCGTGTCACGGTGAGGAAGGCGCTCGTGGTCGGCATCGACCACTACGACAACGACGAATTCGACGACCTCCACGGAGCCGCGAACGACGCCCTACAGGTCGCTAGCGCGCTCGAGCGCAACGCAAACGGCTCGGTCAACTTCGCCACCCCCAGGCTGCTGACGGCGACCGACCCCGGCTCCGCCGTGACCAAGCGGGACCTCAAGGACGGCGTCCAGGAGCTGTTCGCCGACGACTCCGAGATCGCGCTGTTCTACTTCTCCGGCCACGGATACATCGAGGACGCCGGCGGCGGTTACCTGTGCGCGAGCGACTGCAGAGACGGCGACGACGGGCTCCCGCTCACCGACGTCATGAAGATCGCCAGCGCGTCCAGGGCCCAGAACAAGGTCATCATCCTGGACAGCTGCTTCAGCGGCGACGCCGGCGTCGCCCCGCTCGACGGCAACGTTTCGCAGGTGCCTAACGGCATGACCATCTTGACGGCCTCCACCGCGGAGCAGTTCTCCATGGAAATCGGCGGCGGCGGCGTCTTCACGACTCTGCTGGTCGACGCGCTCAACGGAGCAGCTGCGGACGTGCTGGGCACCGTGACCCCCGGCAGCGTCTACGCCCACATCGACCAGTCGCTCGGACCGTGGGCGCAGCGACCCGTCTTCAAGACCAACATCAAGAAGTTCATCAAGCTCAGGACGGCGGAGGCGCTGCTCGAGCTGCGCCACCTGCAGCAGCTGCCGACGCTGTTCGGGTCGGCAACGGAGGTGTTCCAGCTCGACCCCAGCTACGAGCCGGAGCGCAGCGGGGCTGAGGACGCCTCAATTCCGCCGCCGAACCCCACCAACACCGCCAAGTTCGCGGTCCTTCAGCGGCTCGAATCGGCTGGGCTGGTGCGGCCCGTCGGCGCCAGCAAGCCGCATATGTGGCACGCCGCGATGCAGAGCAAGGGGTGCGAGCTGACGGCCCAGGGTCAGCACTACTGGCGCCTGGCGAAGAAGCAGCTGCTGTGACGTCGTCAGAGCGGGACGTCCGCGCCATCTTGCAGGCCGAGGAGTTCGTCGACCGGCTCGCCGCGATCGAGCACGAGCGGTGGGCGCACTGGCAGCAGTACATGCACGACCAGGGCAAGCGCACCGAGGACGGATCATTGGTCATCCCCGCCGCGCTGGTGGCGCGCTGGTCGGAACAGATCGCCACGCCCTACGCCGATCTGTCTGAAGCTGAGCAAGAGAGCGATCGCGAGCAGGTGCGCAGGTACTTGCCTGCGGTCGTCGACCAGCTCACTCGCGCAACCCGCCCTTCGTAGCGCGTCACGCGCCTCATCGGGTGATGCCGTGGCATCACCCCGGGCCGTGCAGGTTGTAGCCCACCCGCAGGCCGCAGCTTCTGGTCCGAAACCCGTTCGGACTGAACGGAACTCGCGACGGCACCATGCCGGCACACCAGGTAGTCGAGCACCCCGAGACGCCAGCCTTGGCCCCTCGCGACAGCGTCCCAAAAACGTTCGGTTTCGAGACGCTTGCCAGGCCTTACGGGGCTCTTCACAGACGAGGGTGTAGTCGCAATCTGACCCGCCGGTCGTCGGCACGCTCTTGTCGAAGCAGTCGGAGGGGCCATGACGCCAGGGTCGCGTGTCGCCGACCGCGGGGTGCTCATCCTTGCCAGCGCACCTCACCGTCGACGAGCACGTCGGTGGCTCGTAACCCCGCGCGCTCGGCTACCCCGGCGGAGGCGCCGTGGTCAGGGTGGACATGGGCGACTACGTCATCGATCCCATGCTCGCGCAGCCAGGCAACCATCGCGCCCACCGCCTCTGTGGCCAGGCCACGACCCTGGGCGCCTACCGCGAGCACCCACGCGATCTCGGCCACCTTGCGGCCGTCTTGGGCCCCGACGGTGGCCTGGACGTAGCCGACGGCGTCGCCGCCGGAACGTGGACGAAGCACCCAGTTGCACCAGCCCTGCGCGCCGTCAGAGGAACAGCCCATGACCTGCCGTGCGTAGCGACCGGCCAGCTGCTCAGCGCTAGCGGGTCCGCCCCCGGTGTAGGTGTAGAGGGTGGCGTCGCTCAGGGCGACCGCCATCTCGTCGGCGTGATCCACGCGCAGCGGCTCTAGCGCCAGACGTTCGGTGACGATCGGATCGGCCGCTGGCCACGGGTCCTGGTCTGGCACCGGCCCACGGTAACGAGGCGCTTGCCCTCTACACCCTCATTTGTGAAGAGCCCCTTACGGGTGGCGTTCGTGTCGCCCAGGTCAGCGGCTTGGTGCTGCGTCTCGCAACCCGTGTGCGGATCCTGTGGAGGCTCCGGACGTCGTGAGACGGTTGCGCGACGTGGGGATCTCGGTGTCGGTGTCGGTGTCAGAAGACTGCGCGGCGTAGGCCCCCCGTGCGGAGAGGGCGTCGTAGAGCACCCGCCGGGAGCAGTCGAGGTCTCGGGCGATCTTGGCCTTGGGCACCCCGGCGCCGGTGCGACGGACGGCTTCGGTGACCTGTTCGGGGGTGAGCTTGCGGGCGCGGCCGCTGTAGGCGCCCTTGGCCTTGGCGATCTCGATGCCCTCGCGCTGCCGTTCCCGGATCAGGGACCGCTCGAGCTGGGCGACGGCGCCGAGCAGGTGCAGCTGGAAGGTCGCGAACGGATCATCCCCACCGGGGTCGAAGGTGAGCCGCTCGGCGACGAAGTCCACCCGCACCCCGCGGTCGTTCAGTTCGGCGACGAGCTGAGCGAGGTCGACCACCGAGCGGGCGAGGCGGTCCATGGAGGCGACCTTGACGGTGTCGCCGCGGCGGACGTGGCGCAGCATCGTGGCCAGCGCGATCCGATCGGCGCGGCTGCCGCCGCTGACCGTGTCGGTGAAGGTCTCCTCCACCGTCCCGATCGCGGCGACCTGGCGGGCGGGGTTCTGGTCAATGCTGCTGACCCGGACGTAGCCCACGACCTGTCCCGCCATGTCTAGACCCTAGGGCAGAACTGTGCATGTATGCGGAGCAGGGCCCTAACCGCACGCGCGCCGCGGCACCGGCCGGGTGTGCGTCTGGGGTGTACCCCAGCCCCCAGGCTTCCATCTCGCAGCGGGCGTGACCTCTGTTCGTGGCCCCCAATCACGGTGGATCTCCCGGCTAAGCAGTCGCTAAGGTCGTTGACGTGCTGACAGCCAACCTGTGCTTCGCAGCCAGCCGTACTCGCCGCTGAGCTGGTCCCCCGCGATCGACCGCACCCGCGCCGTGCGCCGGTGCGGGACCAGCATGCCCTCAGCACAGGAAGTAGATCAGCCATGCGCATCCGTGAGTACACCCCCGAGGACCTGGACCAGCTCGTCGAGTTGACTATCGACACCTTCAGGCCCTTCTACGAAGACGCCTTCCGTCCCCTGGTCGGTGAGGTCGTCTTCGCCAACGAGCACGACGACTGGCGCGGGGACTACCGCCGGCAGGTCCCGGCGCTGCATGACCCCGAGGCCGGCAAGTACGTCGCCGTCGCCGAGGACGACGGTCAACTGGCCGGTTACGTGGGTTGGAACATCGACCTCGAACGACGTAAGGGCAACGTCGAGATGCTTGCCGTCGCCTCGCCTCACCGCCGCAGCGGCGCAGGCAGGGCGCTGTGTGAGCACGCCTTCGCCGACATGCGACACCGCGGCATCGAGGTCGCCGCAATCGGTACCGGCGGCGACGTCTTCCACGCCCCCGCCCGAGCGCTCTACTCCTCGCTGGGCTGCACCGAGATGCCGATCTCGGTGTTCTACAAGCAGCTCTGACGCCTCCGCACAGCCCGGACGGCTCGCCGACCTCACCACAGGTCGGTCGGCGAGCCGTCCAGGTGCGGTGACCGGTAAACGCCCCCGCCCGCTCGTCCTCAGTGCGTCGCAGAAGACGGCGCGCCCGCCCATACCAGCGACCCGATTTGAAGACGTACTTGTGAGACACCCGCCCTGGCATGCCGCTGGGCGCGGCGCGTCTCACCGGTGGGTGTCGCAAGACCTTGGTACTGAGACGACGCGAGTCGCGCCGCGGCTGGGTTCAACCGGGGGAGGGGTGTCCGTTGAACGCCCCCGTCCCGGCGAAGAGGTCCGGACGGGGCTACTGGGACGGCTACCGCGCGCGTCGACGTCGACGGGTTGCTGACCTGCAGCTGTGTCAGCAGGGGGTCGGCTACCGGAACGGCTGGGCGCCACACACCCAGGTGTCAACTGTTCGTGCAGCAGCCCCCCCTTTGGTCACTCACGTCGAGGTGGTCCGCATCACCTCGGACACGGCACCCACGAAGTGGGCCACGTCGGCTCGGTTGTCGTCGGATCGCCAGGCGACGGCCAGGGTGGCGGGCTCTAGTCCTGCCACCGGTACGAACCGGACGCCGGGCGGCCGGTACACCTCCTCGACGGCGGCGTAAGTGAGGACCAACGCGCCACCCCCGGCGACGACCTGGAACAGAGATTCCTGCGTGAGCGGCTGGACCGTTGGTACCTGCGTCCCTCCGACGGCGGCGCGTTCCAGGGCGGCGCTCCAGAAGTCACGCCATTCCGGGTCGTCGTCCGGTGGGACCGCCCAGGGCGTTCCGGCCTCCACGAGGTCGGCGACGGTCACTGACGTGAGGGACGACAGCGGATGGTCGTCGGCCAGCATGACCACGCGTGGCTCGGTCCCTACCGTGCGGGTCTGCAGCCCCGCGCCGCTGATGGGCAGATGCAGGAGCGCGACGTCCGTACTTCCCGTGCGGAGGCCGGCGCTGGTGTCGGCGAAGGTGTGCTGCTCGAGGCGGACCTGGACGTCGGGTCGCACCTCGGCGTAGGCGCGGATGACGGTTGGTAGCGCGTTGCCGGGCCACCGGGTGTGGTAACCGACGACCAGCTCGCGCAGGACCTGCCGTGATGCAGACCGGGCGTGGCGCACGAACTCCTCGCCGGCGGCAACGGCGGCCTGGGCGGGGGCGATGAGGGCTGAGCCCGCGTCGGTCAGGGACACCGATCGGTGGTCGCGCTCCAAGAGCCGTACGCCGAGGTCACTTTCGAGCTTGCGCACCTGCTGGGACAGGGCGGGCTGGGAGATGAAGAGCTCCTCTGCCGCGCGGCCGAAGTGCAGCGTGCGCGCGACGGTGAGGAAGTACCGCAGCAGGCGCAGGTCAGCAACCATCGCCCCAGGCTAGACAGCACCGATAGGCCGCGGCTATCACCCGGTGCACGACAGGTCTTGGACGGTCCCGCCGCCGCACGCCCACGATTCAGGGCAAAGGCATTCCACCCGTCTATGACCTGCAGGAGGACATGATGAGCACTACGCCGACCCGTCCGGAGCGACCCGTCCGTGCGACCCGGTCAGGTCCCGTGGACCCCGACGAGCCACCAGGACGGGCCGCCCGCCGGTCTGGATCCTTCTCGCCCGCCCGGACGTGGGGACTGTGGCTGCTGACGGGGTTGGCGTTCCCTGTCGGCGGTCTGCCGGCCATCGCGCTCGGCGGCGTCGCCGACGTGCCCCGCGCCCTCGCCGGTGGGGCGGCGGCGGGGCTCCTGATCGGGGCGGCCCAGTGGCTGGTGCTCCGCCGTGTCCTCGGAACAGGCGTGGCCTGGGTGCCCGTGAGCGCGGCGGGCCTGGCCCTGGGGCTCGCTGCCGGTTCGTGGGCCGTCGGCTACGGCACCGACGCGGCGGACCTGCTCATCCAGGGGGCGCTCAGCGGGCTCGGAATCGGTGCCGGGCAGGCGCTGCTGCTGCGTCGGGGTGTCGGCTTCGCCCGCGCTGCCATCTGGCTCGGCGCCACCACGGTCCTGTGGCCGATCGGCTGGCAGGTCACCCGTGCGGTCGGGGTGTCGGTGGAGGACCAGTTCTCGGTCTTCGGCGCCACGGGCGCGCTGGTGTGGGTGCTGCTGTCCGGTGCGGTGCTGGTCGCGCTCGTGCGGGGCCGGGTGGGCCCCGTCACGTCAGCCCGATGAGTCGCGCGATGCGGTTTGTCTCTTCGGTGAAGAAGTCGTCGAGGCGGTCGTCGGCGACCGCGTTGTGTCGTTGTCCGAAGAGCTCGAAGGACACTGCGCCGAACAGGGACGTCCACGCCATCAGGCCGCGGACCATCAGGTCCGGGCCGACGTGGCCGCCGGTGTACTCGCGGGCGGGAGCCACGGCCTCGACCACGGCCGGGGGCAGCGACTGTGCCTCTGGGGCGAGCCCAGCCGCCTCGACGTCGACGAGCAGGGCGGCGAGCAGCCGGGTGACGCGGGTGGCGGGCGTGACCGTGTCGGTGGGCGCGGCATATCCCGGGACGGGCGAGCCGTACACCAGGGCGTACTGGTGCGGGTCCGCCAGCGCCCAGGTTCGGGTGGTGACGGCGATGGCCAGCCACCGGGCGAGAAGGTCGTCCCGTTCGCAGGCGCCTTCCGCCTCCTCCACTGCGTCTCCGAGGCTGTCGTAGGCGTCGATGATGAGAGCCGTGAGCAGGGCGTCCCGGCTGTCGAAGTAGCGGTACAGCGCCGAGGACACCATCCCGACGTCCCGGGCCACCGCCCGCAGGGACAGGCCCACCGCGCCATGCTCGGCCAGGTGGCTGCGTGCAGTCTCGAGGATCGCCTCACGCATCTGGTGCCTGGCCCGCGCCCTGACCCCCTCGGCCCTGGTCGTCTCGCCGGTCGCGGAGCCGTTGGTCGACATGACGGCATCGTTCCACGCCCGTGAACACCACACACCAGATAGAGCACTGCTCTTGTGATCCTACTGCTCTGCATGTTCACTGGTCTTGCACGAGAGCACCGCTCTCCTGATTGAGAGGACCGTTCATGACACAGCTTCACGTCGTCGTCGGGGCAGGGGGCGTCGGCAGCGCCGTCGCCCGGCTCCTGGTGGCGGGCGGCTCCCACGTCCGTATCGTCACTCGATCCGGGTCCGGTCCGGACCTGCCCGGGGTCGAGCGGGTGCGGTTGGACGCCTCGGACGCCGCCGCCCTGGCCGAGGTCGCACGCGGGGCCACGGCCATCCACAACTGTGCCAACCCGCCGTACCACCGGTGGCCGGTCGAGTGGCCCCCGCTGGCGGCCTCGCTGCTAGCGGCGGCCGAGTCCTCCGGCGCTGTGCTCGCGACGGTGAGCAACCTGTACGCCTACGGCCGGGTGGACCGGCCGATGACACCGGACATGCCGGCCGCCCCGGTCGACAGCAAAGGCCGGGTCCGGGCCCGGATGTGGGCCGACGCCCTCGAGGCGCACCGTGCCGGCCGCGTCCGGGCCGTCGAGGTCCGGGCCAGCGACTACCTGGACGCCGCTGAGCAGTCCGCCGTCGCCCGCCAGGTACCGGCCCTGCTGGCCGGGCGGCGGCTGCGCACCGTGGGCAGCCTCGACCAGCCCCACTCCTGGACCACCACCCACGACACCGCCGCCACGCTCGTCACGGTCATCGCGGACCCTGACGCGCACGGACGTGTGTGGCACGTGCCGAGCGAGGCACCCAGGACCCAGCGTCAGGCCCTCACCGACCTGGCCCACGCGGCCGGTCTCCCCCTGCCTCCGGTCAGCGCCACCGGCGCCACGACGTTGCGCGCGGTGGGTCTGGTGAACCCGACCGTCAAAGAGCTGCTGGGGACGCTCTACCAGTTCACGGGTCCGTTCGTCATCGACGACCGCGAGACGCGTGACCGGTTCGGCCTCGTCCCGGAGCCGTGGGACGACGTGCTCGAACGCGTCATCGCTGACGGGCGAGCCGCTGCGACCGCGGGGCGGGCCGCCTGATGCGCCGCCTGCCCGTCACCGGCGGACTCCTCGCCGGCTCCGCCATCCTCAGCCTGATCGGCTACGCCATCCTCGGCACCCAGTTCGGCTGGCCGGCCGTCCTGGACGAGCCCGGCACCGTCGCCCTAGACCGGTTCGTCGAGGCCGAGCAGTGGGTCCGCGCCGGCTTCTACGTCTTCCTGCTCTCCAGCCTTCTTCTGATCCCAGGGGCCATCGCCGTCCAGGGCGGGCTCACCCGTGACGAGACCGCGGCCCGGGCGGTGACCGCCTTCGGTGTCCTTGGGGCGTTCGCGCAGATGCTCGGCTGGGTCCGCTGGCCCATCACCATTCCCGGCCTGGCCGACCGCTGGAGCGACCCGTCGGCGACCGAGGCGGACCTCGCCGCCACCGCCGCGGTTTACGACCTCATCAACGGCTACGCCGGCGGCGCGCTCGGTGAGCACCTCGGCTGGCTGCTCCAGGGCATCTGGGCCGTCGGGCTGGCCCTCATCGTGCTCCGGGCCCAAAGCCTGCCGCGCTGGTTCTCCCTCTTCGGCCTCGCTCTCGCAGCCGTGTGGGGGGTGCTGGTCCCGGTCGCCACCGCCTTCGCCGCCCCGACGCTGGAGTTCTGGAGCCTCAACGTCTACACCGCCTGGTACCTGTGGCTGCTCGCCCTCGGTGTCCTGCTCATGGTGCACCGGGTGGGGCCGCCGCTGAAGGCCGAGGACGGACTGCTCCCCGGGCAGGTCGCGGCCTCACCGGCGGTGGGGTTGTGACCACCGTCAGCCCGCCGCCTGGTGGCGACACCCCCTCCGTCGCTGTGATGACCAACACCGGCGCGGGCGAGCGGGCCACGTTCCTGTCCGCCGACGGCGCCCCCGTGCTCGAGCTTCTTCTGGAGCTTGGTCCCTCCCACCATGGACCACCACCCCACATCCACCCAGAAGCGGAAGAGAGCTTCACCGTCGCCCAAGGAACGCTGCACCTGCTGATCGGACGCCGCTGGCAACCGTTCGAGACAGGGCAGGGCGCGACCGTCCGCCCTGGCACCCGACACACCTACCGCGGCCTGCCGGGCGCACCGGCCCGCGCGCTGGTCCGCATCACTCCCGGCGCGCCGATGCGGGCCTTCCTCACCGACCTGTACGGCCTCGCCGCGAACGACAGGGTCGACGCCGAGGGCTCACCCCGGCTGCGAGACGCAGCCAAGCTGTTCCAGGAGCACCCAGGCGCCATGTCGCTCGCCGGTGTGCCCGGTTGGGTCCAGGGCCCGCTCTGGCGGGCGCTCAGCCGGGGCGCCGCGTGAACGCGCCGACAGGGGACCCGCCGCAGAGGTGCCGGCTGGCCCGGACCCAAAGCTGGACGACCCGTGCTCTCGCCCTTGTGGGCGTGGTCGCACTGATTGCAACGGTCGCCGGAGCCGTCCTCGACCTGCAGGAGTTCGACCAGACCCGAGGCGGCTACGAGCCTCCCTACGAGGGATGGACCGGGACGCCGATCGATTGGTCAGCCGGGGCCATCACCTCCACCGGTTTCCTCAACCCCGGCCGAGTCGTCGACACGACCATGGACTGCACCACAGGCATGCTCGGCCTAGTGGTGTTCGGGGTGAGCGTCGACTACCGCGTGCTCAGCCCTCGCGCCATCGCTGTGCACCAGCCACGCGAAGCGTGCGTAGAGGCCGGCTTCACCCCGTCGTTCTAGACGCGGCGTCTGGCAACCTGCACCTCGCGAATTTCGTTCGCCAGTCGCGCGCACTCCCCGCAGATGACGAGGTCCTGGGCCGGTCCCGCAACGACCGGACTCTTCGACTGAGCGCAGAAGGAGCATGTCCAGGCGTGCTCCGTTGATTGCCCTTCTCTTGCCAGGCCAGCCCCAGGCCTTTCGTCAGTCGCCGATCCCCAGCTGACGCGTGCGTCCAGGTGGACGCTTCTGGGATCAGTTCGTGGCGTGGCACAACGCGCCGTGCCGGTTGAGCCCTCTTCAGGGTGAGGCGGTGCACGGTGCAGCGTCACGCACGACGATCGGACCGGGGG
>JBBSQH010000104.1:0-10254 GCA_038258055.1 Actinomycetales bacterium | reverse complement strand
GTCGGCGACCGACTGGCCCTCGCAGTGGACCTCGAGGCTCGCGCGGTTGTACCGCGCTCCCCCGCACACCTCGCACGGGACGTAGACGTCGGGAAGGAAGTTCATCTCGATCTTGAGCGTGCCGTCGCCCTGGCAGTGCTCGCAGCGCCCGCCCTTGACGTTGAAGCTGAACCGGCCCGGCTGGTAGCCGCGGATCTTGGCCTCCGGCGCGGACGCGAACAGCTTGCGGACGTGGTCCCACACCCCGGTGTAGGTGGCCGGGTTCGACCTCGGGGTCCGGCCGATCGGGCCCTGGTCGACGTGGACCACCTTGTCCAGGTGCTCCAGACCGGTGACGGTCTTGTGGCGACCCGGTACCTGCCGGGCGCCGTTGAGCTTGTTGGCCAGGACGGTGTAGAGGATGTCGTTGACCAGCGTCGACTTGCCCGAGCCGGACACCCCGGTGACGGCGCACAGCACGCCGAGCGGGAAGTCCACGTCGATGCCCGTGAGGTTGTGCTCGCGGGCCCCCTTGACCCCGACCATCCGCCCCTTGTCGACCGGGCGACGCTTGGTCGGCGTGGGGATGGACCGACGGCCCGACAGGTAGGCCCCCGTGATGGAGGCGCTGTTGGTCAGCAGGTCCGCCAGCGGGCCGGAGTGGACCACCTGGCCGCCGTGCTCACCGGCGCCCGGGCCGATGTCGACGACCCAGTCCGAGGCGTTGATGGTGTCCTCGTCGTGCTCGACGACGATCAGGGTGTTGCCCAGGTCACGCAGCCGGGTCAGTGTCCCGATGAGCCGCTGGTTGTCCCGCTGGTGCAGGCCGATGGACGGCTCGTCCAGCACGTAGAGCACGCCGACCAGACCGGCCCCGATCTGGGTCGCGAGGCGGATCCGCTGGGCCTCGCCGCCCGACAGCGTCCCGGCGGCCCGGTCCAGGCTCAGGTAGTCCAGGCCGACGTCGAGCAGGAACCCGAGCCGGGCGTGGATCTCGCGCAGCACCTGGTCGGCGATGGCGTGCTCACGACCGGACAGCTCCAGACCCGTCAGGAACTTCGCCGCCTCGCCGATCGTCAGCGAGGAGACCTCGGCGATGTTGCGTCCCGACACCGTGACGGCCAGGACCTCCGGGCGCAGCCGGGCCCCGCCGCAGACCCGGCAGGGCACCTCGCGCATGTAGGCGCCGTAGCGGTCGCGGGCCCACTCGGAGTCGGTCTCGGTGTGGCGGCGGTTGATGAACGGCAGGACGCCCTCGAAGCCTGCGCGGTAGGCGCGCTGGCGGCCGTGGCGCGTCTTGTACCGGACGTCCAGCTGGCCGTCGAGTCCGTGCAGCACGGCCTCGCGCGCGCGCTCGGGCAGGGCCCGCCAGGGGGTCTCCATCGAGAAACCGAGGGCGTCGCCCAGGCTGGCGAGCAGCTTCTGGAAGTAGTCGACGGACTGCGTGCCGGAGCTCCACGGTGCGACCGCGCCCTCGGACAGCGACAGGTCCTCGTCGGGGATGACGAGCTCGGGGTCGACCTCGAGCCGCGTGCCCAGGCCGCTGCACTCCGGGCAGGCGCCGTAGGGGGCGTTGAACGAGAAGGTGCGGGGCTCGATCTCCTCCAGCGCCACCGGGTGGTCGTTGGGGCAGGCGAGCCGCTCGCTGAACCGTCGCTCGCGGGGGGCGAGCTCGTCGTCCTCGACCGTGGCGTCGGCGGGGACGTCGACCAGCTCGACGATGACGATGCCCTCCGCCAGGCCCAGTGCGGTCTCGACGGAGTCGGTGAGCCGGCGCTTGGTGCTGCGCTGCTTCTCCTCGTCGCCCTCGGTACGGGACACCAGCCGGTCGACGACCACGTCCACGTCGTGCTTCTTGCGCTTGTCCAGGGCGGGCGGCTCGGCCAGCGACACGATCTCGCCGTCGACGCGGGCGCGGGAGTAGCCCTTGCCCTGCAGCTCGCGGAACATCTCGAGGTTCTCGCCCTTGCGCCCGCGGACGACGGGGGCCAGCACCTGGAACCGGGTGCCGTCGGGCAGCTGGAGCAGGCGGTCGACGATGGCCTGCGGGGTCTGCCGGCCGATCAGCTCGCCGCACTGCACGCAGTGCGGCCGTCCGGCACGGGCGTAGAGGAGGCGCAGGTAGTCGTGGATCTCGGTGATGGTGCCGACCGTCGACCGCGGGTTGCGGTTGGTCGACTTCTGGTCGATCGAGACGGCGGGCGAGAGCCCCTCGATGAAGTCGACGTCGGGCTTGTCCATCTGCCCGAGGAACTGCCGGGCGTAGGCGCTCAGCGACTCCACGTAACGGCGCTGACCCTCGGCGAAGATGGTGTCGAACGCCAGCGACGACTTCCCGGACCCCGACAGGCCGGTGAACACCACGAGGGAGTCGCGCGGGAGGTCGACCCCGATGTCCTTGAGGTTGTGCTCACGTGCACCACGAACGACGAGACGGTCTGCCACACCCCCATCGTAGGTCGGCCCACCGACAACGCCGTCCGCGCTCACGTCGACGGCGGGGGCCGGTCCCGCGCTCGGCGGGCGTCTGCCTGCCGGTGCGGGCACCGACCACCCGGCCTGGGTCCCGGCCCGGATCCAGGTCTCCTCACGTCTCCTGCCCCGGTGCGTCCTCACCCCGGATGTCGTCACGGCGGGGGGCCTCCGCCCGAGTAGCGTCTGGCTCATGAACACGCCTCCCCCGGCGGTGCCCATCGAGCAGTACGCCCTCCTGGGTGATCTGCACTCCGCCGCCCTGGTGTCCGACCGAGGCAGCGTCGACTGGCTCTGCTTCCCCCGCTTCGACTCGCCCGCCTGCTTCGCCGCCCTCCTCGGTGACCCGGACAACGGCCGGTGGCTGCTGGCGCCCGAGGACGAGGACGCGGTGCTCGAGGCGCGCAGCTACCGGGAGGACACCCTCACGCTGGAGACCCTGTGGCGCGCCACGACCGGTCTGGTCCGGGTCGTGGAGACCATGCCGGTCGGTGGACGCCGCGCCGACCTGGTGCGGCGCGTCGAAGGCGTCGAGGGCACCGTCCGGATGCGCCAGGAGCTGGTCATCCGGTTCGGCTACGGCCGGGACGTCCCCTGGGTGCGGCGGATCAGGGACGACGGCTCCCCCGTCGACGCGGCCTTCGCGCTGCCCGCGCCGCGTCCGGACCGCACGCCCGGGGTCGGCTCCGGCCCCAACGCGGCCACGTCGGCCAGCCCCACGGGTGGCGCGCAGGCCCTGCTCGCGGTGGCCGGTCCCGACGCGCTGCTGCTGCGCTGCGACCCGCTCCCCGTCCCGGTCGACCACCGCCACATCGGCGTGTTCGACGTGGTGGCGGGTGGGCGCCACGACCTGGTGCTGACCTGGTACCCGTCCCACCGGCCGCCGCCGGAGCCGGTCTACGTGACCGCCGCCATCGACCGCACCGAGCAGTGGTGGCGGGAGTGGGCGGTCCGCTGCCAGCACGACGGCCGGTACTCCGGCGCCGTGAAGCGCTCGCTGCTGACCCTGCGCGCGCTCAGCCACGAGGACACGGGCGGCATAGTCGCGGCGCCGACGACGTCGCTGCCCGAGGAGCTGGGCGGGGTCCGCAACTGGGACTACCGCTACTGCTGGCTCCGGGACGCCGCCCTGACGCTGGAGGCCCTGCTGGCCCACGGCTACCTCGACATCGCCGACAGCTGGCGGCAGTGGCTGCTCCGCGCGGTCGCCGGGGCCCCGGAGGACGTGCAGATCATGTACGGCGTCGGCGGCGAGCGGCGGCTGGAGGAGTACGAGCTGGACCACCTGTCCGGGTACGAGGGCTCCACCCCCGTCCGGGTCGGCAACGCCGCGGCGTCGCAGCTGCAGGTCGACGTGATCGGCGAGGTCATGGTGGCGCTGCACGCGGCGCGCTGCGCCGGGGCGACGACCGACGTCTTCAGCTGGTCGCTGCAGGCGGCCCTGCTGGACCACCTGGCCGAGATCTGGGACGGCCTGGACAACGGGATCTGGGAGATCCGGGGCGAGCTGAGGCCGTTCACCCACTCCCGGATCATGGCCTGGGCCGCCTTCGACCGGGGCGTGAGGGCCGTCGAGGACTTCGGCCGGCCGGGGCACAGCGAGGTCTGGCAGGCGACCGCGGACAAGATCCGCTCCCAGGTGCTCGACCAGGGGGTCGACCCCGAGCGGGGCAACCTCGTGCAGTACCTCGGCGGGACCACCGTCGACGCGGCGCTGCTCCAGGCCGCCCAGGTCGGGTTCCTGGACTGGGAGGACCCCGTCATGCTCAAGACGGTCGCGGCCATCGAGAGCGACCTGATGCGGGACGGGCTGGTGCTGCGGTACCGGGCCGAGTCCGGCGTCGACGGGCTGGAGGGCGACGAGCACCCGTTCCTCGCGTGCTCCTTCTGGCTGGTCGAGCACTGGGCCCGGTCCGGCCGGCGCACCGAGGCCGTAGCGCTCATGGACCGGCTGTGCGGGCTGGCCACCCCGGGTCTGGGCCTGCTGGCCGAGGAGTACGACCCGGCCGCGCGACGGTTCACCGGGAACTACCCGCAGGCGTTCAGCCACCTGGCCCTGGTGCGAGCCGCCGAGGCCCTCGACCACGTGAACGAGCGGGACGAGTGGTGACGGTGCTCGCGGTGTCGTCGCACCGGGTCCCGGCGCTGCACGTCGGCCACGGCGACGAGCCCGTGCACCTGGACCTGGGGACCGCCCTGCTCAGCAAGGCCTCGGTCAGCGAGCAGGACAACAACGCCTACGTCCTGACCTGCCGCTCCACCGGGGCCCAGCTGCTCGTGGACGCGGCCGACGACGCCGGTGCGGTGCTGACGTTGCTGGCGGATGCGGCCGCCGCCGTCGCCCGGTCCGACGAGGCCACCGGGACCGCGGCCGGACCGGTCGGGCGTGTGGTCGCCGTCGTCACCACGCACGGGCACTGGGACCACCACCGCGCCCTGCCGGAGGTGCTGACCGCGACCGGCGCACCGTCGCTGGCGGGACGCCAGGACGCCGACGACCTTCCCCTGCCTCCCGATCGCCTGCTGGATCACGGCGACGTGGTCGAGGTGGGCGACCTGCGCCTGCAGGTCGTCCACCTGCGGGGTCACACGCCCGGCTCGGTCGCCCTCGTGCTCCCCGGGTCGGGGGATGCTCCCGCCCTGGCCGTGACCGGCGACTCGTTGTTCCCCGGCGGGGTCGGCAACACCTGGGAGGACCCGGAGCGGTTCGCGTCGCTGCTCGACGACGTCGAGGCCCGGCTGTTCGGAGTGCTGGGCGACGACACGGTCGTGGCGCCCGGTCACGGTGACGGCACCACGCTCGGGACGGAGCGGGCGTCGTTGACGCTGTGGCGCGAACGGGGCTGGTGAGCAGCGGGCCGAGGTCGGCCCGGGAGACCTCCGGATGGAGGATCGCCCTGTCGTCCTGACCCGCACCGGGCGTAGCGTCGGCCGGGTGCCCGCATACGACGACTGGCCCCGGCTCCTGGGACGCGTCCGCGAGCACGCAGAGCACTGGTTGACGGGCCTGCCGGGGCGCCGGGTGCCCTCGCCCGTACGCGCGCCCGAGGGCCTGCCCGGCCTCGGCGGCCCGCTGCCCGACGGTCCCAGCGACCCGGTGGAGGTGCTCGACCTGCTGGTCGACAGCGCGGAGGCGGGGATCACCGCCACCGGGAGCGGTCGGTTCTTCGGGTTCGTGATCGGTGGGGCGCTGCCGGCGGCGGTGGCCGCCGACATGATGGCGACGACCTGGGACCAGAACGTCGGGATGCGCGCTCTCGCCCCGGCCGCCTGCGCGGCGGAGGACGCGGTCGAGCGGTGGGCCCTGGACCTGCTCGGTCTTCCCGAGGACGCCGTCGTCGGGTTGGTCCCCGGTGGGATGTCGGCCAACTTCACCTGCCTGGCGGCCGCCCGGGGCGAGGTGCTCCGGCGCGCGGGCTGGGACCTGAACACCGACGGTCTGCACGGCGCGCCTCGGGTCCACGTGCTGGCCGGCGCGGACCGGCACGAGACCATCGACCGGGCGCTCCGGTTCCTAGGGCTGGGGCGGCCGGTCCCGGTCGACGTGGACGAGCACGGCCGCATGACGCCCGACGCCCTGGCCGCGGCCCTCGAGCAGGTGCCACCGGGGGCCCCGCTGGTCGTCTGCACCTACGCCGGGCACATCAACTCCGGCGCCTACGACCGGTTCGAGGAGCTGCTGCCGCTGGTGCGGGCGCGGGACGGCTGGGTGCACGTGGACGGCGCCATCGGGTTGTGGGCCGCGGCGTCGCCACGGTTGCGGCCCCTGGTCGAGGGGGCGGCGGCCGCGGACTCGTGGGCGACCGACGCCCACAAGACCCTGAACGTGCCGTACGACTGCGGCTTGGCGGTGGTCGCCGACCCCCGGACGGTGAAGTCGGCGATGTCGATGCACGCGGACTACCTCATCACCAGCGACGTCTCGCCGCTGGAGCCCTGGTCCCGGACCCCCGAGTGGTCTCGTCGCGCTCGCGGGTTCCCGGTCTGGGCCGCGCTGCGGTCGCTCGGTCGCAGCGGGGTGGCCGAGCTCGTCGACCGGCTGCACGACAACGCGCTGGCGATGGCCGAGGGGCTGTCGGCGATCGAGGGCGTCACGGTGGTGAACCGGGTCTGGTCCACCCAGGTCTGCGCTCGCCTCGAGACCGACGAGCAGACGCAGGCGATGGTGGACGAGGTGCTGGCGGACGGCCGGACCTGGATCTCGGGGTCGCGGTGGCACGGGCGTGCCGTCATCCGCGTGTCGATGAGCAACTGGATGACCGGGCCCGACGACGTGGCCCAGGCGCTGGCCGTGGTGCGCGGCGCGGTGGCCCGGGTGATGGCGGCCGGGTGATCGCGGGCCTGGTGACTGCGGCCGGATGATCGCGGCCGGCCGGCTGCGGCCGCATGATCGCAGCCGGATGATCGCGGCTGGGCGCCCGCGTCCCGGCCGGCTGCCCGGGCCGGCTCAGACGCCGGCGGCCTGCATCCCTCGCAGCTCCTTCTTCAGGTCGCCGATCTCGTCGCGGATCCGGGCGGCCACCTCGAACTGCAGCTCGGTCGCCGCGGCGTGCATCTGGTCGGTGAGCTGCTGGATGAGGTCGGCGAGGTCGGACTGCGGCATGCCCTCGTGACGTGACACCGGCAACGGCGCGACGGCGCCCTTGACGCCCTTGCCGCGCGACTGGCGTCGCCCCGAGCCCCCCAGCAGGGCCTCGGTGTCCTCGTCCTCGCGCCGGATGAGGTCCGTGATGTCGGCGATCTTCTTGCGCAGCGGGGTCGGGTCGATGCCGTTGGCCAGGTTGTGGGCGACCTGGATCTCGCGGCGGCGGTTGGTCTCGTCGATCGCCTGCTCCATGGACGCGGTGATCCGGTCGGCGTACATGTGGACCTCGCCGGACACGTTGCGGGCCGCCCGGCCGATGGTCTGGATGAGCGACGTGGCCGAGCGCAGGAACCCCTCCTTGTCGGCGTCGAGGATGGCGACCAGCGAGACCTCGGGCAGGTCGAGGCCCTCGCGCAGCAAGTTGATCCCGACCAGGACGTCGTACTCGCCCATCCGGAGCTCGCGCAGCAGCTCGACCCGGCGCAGCGTGTCGACCTCGGAGTGCAGGTACCGGACCCGCTCCCCCTGCTCGAGCAGGTAGTCGGTGAGGTCCTCGGCCATCTTCTTGGTCAGGGTGGTGACGAGGATCCGCTCGTTCTTGACGGTGCGTTCGCGGATCTCGGCCAGCAGGTCGTCGATCTGGCCCTTGGTCTGCTTGACGACCACCTTGGGGTCGACCAGACCGGTCGGTCGGATGATCTGCTGCACCACGTCGCCCTTGACGCGGCCCAGCTCGTACGGCCCGGGGGTGGCCGACAGGTAGACGGTCTGCCCGATCCGCTCGGTGAACTCCTCCCAGCGCAACGGCCGGTTGTCCATCGCCGACGGCAGCCGGAAGCCGTGGTCCACGAGCGTCCGCTTGCGCGACATGTCGCCCTCGTACATGCCGCCGATCTGCGGCACCGTGACGTGGGACTCGTCGATGACCAGCAGGAAGTCCTCGGGGAAGTAGTCGATCAGGGTGTTCGAGGCCGATCCCGGCGCGCGGCCGTCGAAGTGGCGGGAGTAGTTCTCCACCCCGGCGCACGTGCCGACCTGGCGGAGCATCTCGATGTCGTAGGTGGTGCGCATCCGCAGCCGCTGGGCCTCCAGCAGCTTGTTCTGCTTCTCGAGCTCGGCCAGGCGGTCGTGCAGCTCGGTCTCGATGGTGCCGACGGCACGCTCCAGCCGCTCGGGCCCGGCGACGTAGTGGGAGGCGGGGAAGATGTACATCTCCTCCTCCTCGCGGACGATCTCGCCCGTGAGCGGGTGCAGCGTGTAGATCCGCTCGATCTCGTCGCCGAACAGCTCGATGCGGATCGCGAGCTCCTCGTACTGCGGGATGATCTCGACGGTGTCGCCCCGGACCCGGAACGTACCTCGGGTGAAGGACAGGTCGTTGCGGGTGTACTGCATCGTGACGAAGCGACGCAGCAGGTCGTCGCGGTTGACCGTCTGGCCGACCTTGAGCCGGGCCATCCGGTCGACGTACTCCTGCGGCGTCCCAAGCCCGTAGATGCAGGACACGGTCGAGACCACGATCACGTCGCGCCTGGTCAGCAGCGAGTTGGTGGCCGAGTGCCGGAGCCGCTCGACCTCGTCGTTGATGGACGAGTCCTTCTCGATGTAGGTGTCCGTCTGGGGGACGTACGCCTCGGGCTGGTAGTAGTCGTAGTACGACACGAAGTACTCGACGGCGTTGTTGGGCAGCAGCTCGCGGAACTCGTTGGCCAGCTGGGCGGCCAGGGTCTTGTTCTGCACCATGACCAGCGTCGGACGCTGCACCTGCTCGATCAGCCAGGCGGTGGTCGCCGACTTGCCCGTGCCGGTGGCGCCGAGCAGCACGGAGTCCTTGTCGCCCCGGTTGACCCGGTTGGTCAGGTCGGCGATGGCGGCCGGCTGGTCACCGCTGGGGCTGAAGGGGCTGATGACCTCGAAGGGGGCGACGCGGCGGGTGATGTCGGAGACGGGGCGCACGTACCTACGGTAAGCCGCCCGTCAGACAACTCGGCTTCGAGGGCGGCACCGCCCGGAGGCGCGGCCCCGTGCCGCAGGTCGCGCCAAGCGGTCACCACTCCATCGGCCCGCTCAGTCCCAGCCGCCCCGCTGCTTCTTGAGCTGTGACCGTTGCTTCTTGGCCGTGATCCGTCGTTCCTTGGAACCCCGGGTCGGCCTGGTGGGCCGCCGGGTACGGGGCGGTGGGGCCAGGGCCTCGGCGATGGCGGCGGCCATCCGGGCCCGGGCGGCCTCCCGGTTGCGCAGCTGCTGCCTGTGCTCCGAGGCGGCGATGGTGAGCACCCCGTCCACGAGACGCCCCGCCAGCCGCTCGACCAGCCGCGACCGCTGGTGCTCGGTGAGCCCGGGCAGCTCGAGCGGACGGACCGACAGCTCGACCCGGCTGTCGGCCGTGTTGACCCCCTGTCCCCCGGGCCCGGAAGACCTGCTGAACCGCCATCCGAGCATGGACGCCGGCACGACGACCCTCCCGCTGACCCGCAGGTCGGCGGACGGGTCGTCGGTGGGCATGGCGCCATTGTCCCGCGGCGCAGCCGACGACCGGCCCTCGCGCGCCGTCAGAAGGGTGGCGCTTCGGCCGGGACCGATGCGGGGGCGGCGTCAGTAGTGGCGTGGGTGTTGGTGGTTTCGGGTGGTGGTCGTCCCCAGCGGGGTGGGTGGGTGGTGAGGTGTTGGCCGGTGGGGGTGGTCCAGGTGGTGGTGCCGTCGGGGGTGATGGTGAGGGTGTAGCCGGCTTGGTGCTTGCACTGGTGGTGCAGGCGGCACTCGGTGGCGAGGGTGGTGTGGCAGGTGGGGCTGTGGGGGTAGGGGGTGACGTGGTCGAGGTCGCATGCGGTGGCGCGGCGGCGGCAGGTGGGGAAGCGGCAGGTGCGGTCGCGGGCGCGGATGAGGTCGGCGACGGCGGCGGAGGGTCGGTAGGTGTGGTGGCGGGTGGTGGGGGCGCCGCAGCCGGTGACCTCACCGGGGCCGGAGACCTGGCCGGTGCCGGGGTTGCTGGTGCTGGGGCTGGTGCTGGGGTGGGGGGTGGTGGCGGTGATGTGGCCGGTGGTGGGGTCGGCTTCCCAGAGGCGCCAGCGGGCGTCGGCGGCGAGGGCGCGGGTGAGGGGGGCGGGGATGGGGCCGTAGCCGTCGAGGTCGCCGGGTTCGTCGCCTCCGGCCAGGACGGTGCCGGCGGTGGCGACGAGGGCGAGGTCGATGCGGACGTTGTGGGCGCGGGTGAGGTC
>JBBSQH010000103.1:0-10415 GCA_038258055.1 Actinomycetales bacterium | reverse complement strand
GGTCAACGGCCGTCGGTTCCTCCCGGCGGGGGCGGCCAGCCTGCCGGACTGATCCCCGGACCGTCCTGGCGCCCCCGGGCTCCGCCGGCCGAGCCGGTCCCCGCTGGTCTCCCCGTCACCGCGGGGACACCGACGGTGACCGGCTCCCCTGCATCCGGGTGACGTCTGCCGCGCCCCGCCCCGGCGGGTTTGTGTGCGGGCACCCACCGGGGACGCTGAGGCCGTGCCCGAACCCGGTTCGTCTCCCGCCTCCCGGGCCGAGCTCCGCCGCGCCGTGCTCGCCCTGGCGGTGCTGGACGAGGTCGACCTCGACCCGCGCGACGACGGGGTCGACCTGGCCGCCGGCGGGTCCCTGACGTGGGAGGACGTGGCCTGCGCCCTCGGCCCGTGGGCCGTCCTGCCGGACCACCCCGTGACCCGACGACGGCTCCGGCTGGCCGCGGAGGTCGTCGGCGTGGTGTCGCTCGGTGGGGCCGACTCGCTGCTGGCCGCCTGCCACGCGCACGGTGAGCCGGTCGAGGTCGCCGCGATGGCCGGCGGCGACGGCTGGGTCCGGGAGCGGGTGCCGGGCGGCCTGCTGGGGCTCGGGCTGGGGGTGAGCGACCTGGGTGCCGTCACCGGACCGCATCCGCTGCCCCCGCTGCCGAGCCTGGACGGCACGCTGACCGCCCGCCTGGACGTCCGCTGGGCCGAGGTCCGCGAGGACCTGGAGCGCCTGGGCGGTCTGGTCCAGGAGCGGCTCAGGCGCGACCAGCGCGAGGGACGGCCGCTGGTGCTGCGCCCGATGGGCACCGCCGACGTCGTCACGCTGCTCGGCAGCCGACGGCTGCGCGCGGCGCTGGCGCAGGGCGACGGCACCGGCATGCGGGCCGTCGCCGTGCCGGTGCGCGACCGCGGCTGGTTCGACCTGGGCCGGATCGACCCCGCCTACGTGGGGGCCGCGTGGACCGCGAGCGAGCCTCTCGAACGGGCCTTCGACCGCCCCGTCCTGGTCACCGACGACGAGGTCGCCGCACCGCTGGCCTCAGGTGACGTCCTGGGGGCCGGTGTCCTGGCCGACCCCGCGGGCCGGAGCCTGGACCGGGACCTCCGCCGCCGCTGACGGGCCCTCGACGTCGCGGGCCGGGCCGTGGTCGGTCCGGGTCGCGACCTCGACGACCCGACGGGCGATGTCCTGGGGCGTGAGCCCGGAGCGGGCCAGGACGTCGGCCCGCGACATGTGGTCGAAGAACGCCTGCTCGAGCCCGAAGCCGACCACCGTGGCGTCGACGTCCGCGTCGGCCAGCGCGAGACGCACCGCCGCCCCCACGCCACCGACCCGGATCCCGTCCTCGACCACGGCGACCACCCGGTGGCCGCGCGCCAGCTCGACCAGCGACGCGTCCACCGGCTTGACCCAGCGGGGGTCGACGACCGTCACGTCGAGGCCGTGCGCCTCCAGGCGGGTCGCCGCCTCCAGGCAGATCGGGGCCATGGCGCCCACGCTGACCAGCAGCACCTCGGGGTGGCTGCTGCGGGGGGTGCGGAGCACGTCAGTCTGCCCGTGGCGCGCCACGGCCGGCACGTCGGCGACCAGCGCCCCCTTGGGGAAGCGCAGCACGGTCGGGGCGTGGTCGACGTCGAGCGCCTCGCGCAGCTCCTGCCGGAGCGTGGCCTCGTCGCGGGGGGCCGCGAGCCGGAGCCCGGGAACCACCTGCAGCATCGACATGTCCCACATGCCGTTGTGGCTGGCGCCGTCGTCACCGGTCGCGCCGGCCCGGTCGAGCACGAACGTCACCCCCGCCTTGTGCAGGGCGACGTCCATCAGGACCTGGTCGAAGGCGCGGTTGAGGAACGTGGCGTAGACGGCCATCACGGGGTGCAGGCCGGCCAGGGCCATCCCGGCCGCACTGGTGGCGCCGTGCTGCTCGGCGATGCCGACGTCGACGATGCGGTCGGGGTGGGCGTCGGCGAACGGCTTGAGCCCGACGGGGATGAGCATCGCGGCGGTGATGGCGACGACGTCCTGCCGCTCCCGGCCGACCGCGACCATCTCCTGGGCGAAGGCCGCCGTCCAGGACGGCTTGGCCTCGCTGAGGGCCTTGCCGGTCACGGCGTCGATGGCCCCGATGCCGTGGAACCGGTCGGCGTCGTCGGCCTCGGCCAGCTCGTAGCCGCGGCCCTTCTGGGTGATGACGTGCACGATGACCGGCCCGCCGAAACGCCGGGCGCGTTCGAGCGCACGCTCCACGGCCGCGCGGTCGTGCCCGTCGACCGGGCCGACGTACTTGAGCCCAAGGTCGTTGAACATGCCCTGCGGGGACATGTAGTCCTTCACGGCGGCCTTGGTGGCGTGCAGGGCGCTGTACAACCACTGCCCGATCCGACCGCGGCGGGTCAGGGAGTCCCGGCCCCAGGTGAGCACGCGCTCGTAGCGGCGGTCGGTGCGCAGGCCCTCCAGGTGGGTGGCCAGGCCCCCGATCGTCGGGGAGTAGGAACGGCCGTTGTCGTTGACCACGATCACGACGGGGCGCTCCGGGTCGTGGGCGATGTTGTTGAGCGCCTCCCACGACATGCCACCGGTCAGCGCGCCGTCGCCGACGACGGCGACCGCGTGGCGGTCCTTGATGCCCTGCACCTGGAACGCCCGCGCGATGCCGTCCGCCCAGGACAGGGCGGTCGAGGCGTGGGAGTTCTCGACGATGTCGTGCTCGGACTCGGCCCGACTCGGGTACCCCGACAGCCCGCCGCGACGCCGCAGCATCGAGAAGTCCTGCCGGCCGGTCAGGAGCTTGTGGACGTAGGCCTGGTGGCCGGTGTCGAAGACGATCCGGTCCCGGGGCGAGTCGAACACCCGGTGCAGCGCCAGGGTGAGCTCGACGACGCCCAGGTTGGGGCCGAGGTGCCCGCCGGTGGCGGTCACGGACCGGATGAGGTGCTCACGGATCTCGTCGGCGAGCACCCCCAGGTCGGCGTCGTCCAGACCCCGCAGGTCCGCCGGGCACGTGACCTGCGGCAGCACCCGTGCGGGTCCGACGGTGGCCTGGGGCACCCCGGGGACGGCAGCGGCTGGTGGGACGGGGACCACGTCGTCGCCCGGGCCCTGCTGGTCGTTCCTGTCCGTGATGATCACTCCCTCGCGTGCGGTGGGCGACGGGCGCCCGTCCGGCGTGCCCTCGTCGGGGCCGTCGGTCGTCCCACGATACGTGGCCCCCGGCCCCCCTGCCCCCCGCACGGGCGGTGAGCCGGGGACCTGCACACGATCTCCACCACCTGCGGGCGTCCGCCGGCCGTGGTCGCGCGCCCGGCCACTCAGAGCCGCGGCACCCAGCGGCTGCCCTGCAGGGCCCCGGCCAGCAGCTCGCAGCCCCGGACCGCGGCCCGCCGCCGCGTGCCCTCGCTGTGCAGCACCTCGAGGGCCTCCTCCACGGTGCGCCCGTCGACGGTCCGGGCGCCGAGCTCGGCGCGCCCCTGGGCCAGGGCCACGGTGCTCGCCTCGAGCTGGGCCGTGGCGTGGCGCAGCGCCAGCCACGCCAGCACGGGCGGGTGCTTGAGCAGGACGGGGTGCTCCCGGTACTCCGGCGGGCACACGTCCAGCAGCCAGCCGACGGCCCGGTCGACGAAGCCGGGCGTCCCCGGCGGCGGCACGCTGCGCGGCCAGCCCGGCGGGACCGAGCCGGAGGCGGACCGGGTGTGGTCTGCTCGCCCGCGGGGGCCCCGCTGCGGGCCGTAGCCGCTCATGACGCCGGCGGGTGGGGGTGCGCGGACGCCAGCTGGCGCAGCCGCCCGATGGCCTGGGACGCGTCGTCTGCCCCGTAGACCGCGGACCCGGCGACGAACACGTCGGCCCCGGCCTCGGCGCACCGGGCGATGGTGTCCTCCGACACGCCCCCGTCGACCTGGACGCGGACCTCGAGCCCGGCGGCGTCGACCGCGCGCCGCACCCGGCGCATCTTGGGCAGCACCACGTCGAGGAACTCCTGCCCGCCGAAGCCGGGCTCGACCGACATGACGAGCACCATGTCGAACTCCGGCAGCAGGTCCTCGTAGGCCTCGAACCCGGTCCCGGGGCGGAGCGCGAGCCCGGCCCTGGCTCCCGCGGCGCGCAGCTCGCGGGCGGTCTTGACCGGCGCGGCGGAGGCCTCGGCGTGGATGGTGACCCCGGCCGCCCCGGCCTCGGCGTCGTCGACGGCCCAGCGGTCCACGTCGGTGATCATCAGGTGGCAGTCGATGGGCACCGGGGTGACGGCGGCCAGCGCCTTCACCACGGGCACGCCGAGGGTCAGGTTGGGGACGAAGTGGCCGTCCATGACGTCCACGTGGGCCCAGTCGGCGTCGGAGATGCGCTGCAGCTCGTCGGCCAGGCGGGCGAAGTCGGCGCTGAGGATGCTGGGGGCGATCAGGGGTGCGGCCACCTGCAGCAGGGTACGGGCGCCCCCGGACACGACGGGGCCCCGGGCTCAGCGCCGGCGCAGCAGGGCCAGGAACATGCCGTCGGTGCCGTGGGCGTGGGGCCAGAGCTGGACCGACGTCCCGGCCGCCGCACCGTCGACCGGACGGCCGACCGCGGCGTCGAGGACCTCGGCCGTGGGCAGCAGCTCGACCTCGACCCCGCGCTTGCGGGCGGCGCGGACGGCGTCCTCGACCACGACCGTGGTCTCGGCCAGGTGCGGTGAGCAGGTGACGTAGGCGACCACGCCGCCCGGGCGGACCGCGTCCAGGCCGGAGCCGAGCAGGGACCGCTGCAACGAGGCCAACCCGGCCAGGTCGGCCGGGGTCCGGCGCCAGCGGGCCTCGGGGCGGCGCCGCAGCGCCCCCAGCCCGGTGCAGGGGGCGTCGACCAGGACCCGGTCGTAGGCACCGGGCTCGTCCTCGCCGACCGCGCGGCCGTCGCCCGTGCGGACCGTCCAGACCTGCTCCACCCCGCGTACGGCCTGCTCGACCAGCCGGGTCCGGTGCTCGGCCAGCTCTACGGCCACCCCGCTCGCCCCGTCGCGCGCGGCCAGCGCGGACAGCAGGGACGACTTGCCGCCGGGTCCGGCGCACAGGTCGAGCCACCGCTCCCCCGCCCGGCCCGGGTCGGGCTCGCGGACGTCGCGCGGGCCGTCGTCGTCCAGACCGGCGCCGACCAGCGCGGCCGCCACCAGCTGGCTGCCCTCGTCCTGCACCCGGGCCCGGGAGTCCCGCACGGCGCGCAGGCCGCCGGGCGAGCCCGACGCCATCGTCACCGCGAACGGGGACCACGCCCCGGCGCGACCGCCGTCGGCCAGCAGCTCGTCGACGCCGATCAGCCCGGGCCGGGCCAGCAGCGACACGTCGGCCGGTGCGTTGTCGGCGACCAGGAGGTCCTCCATCTCCTCGGCGGCCCGACCGTGACCGACCAGGGCCTGTCGGAGGGCGCGGACGATCCACTGCGGGTGCGAGTGCCGCGTGGCCAGCGTGCGGTCGCGGTCCTCGCCGTCGGCGGGGGCGACCTCGTCGAGCCAGGCGTCGAGGTCCTTGGCCGTGATCTTCCGCAGGCAGGCGTTGACCAGGCCCGAGGACCCGATGCCGAGCTCCTGACGGGCCAGGCCGACGGTCGAGGCCACGGCGGCGTGGTCGGGCACCCGCATGCTCAGCAGCTGGTGGGCGCCCAGGCGCAGGACGTCGAGCGTCGGCGGGTCGAGCTTGTCGAGCGGGCGGTCGACCACCGTGGCCAGGATCGCGTCGTACAACCCCTGCATCCGCAACGTGCCGTAGGTCAGCTCGGTGGCGAAGGCCGCGTCCCGACCCTGGAGGCCCTCCCGGCTCAGCACGCCGGGCAGGACGAGGTTGGCGTAGGCGTCGTTGCCCCCGACCTCGCGCAGGACGTGGAAGGCCGCGGTGCGGGGGGCGTCGGAGCCACGCAGGCGTTCGCGTGCGGGCGCGCGACCGGGGCCGCCGGCACCGGACGGGCCCCCATCTCGGGGGCCGCCGCCGGATCGGGACGGGGCACCGTCTCGGGGGCCACCGCCGGAGCGGGACGGCCCGCCGGAGCGGGACGGCCCACCGGAGCGGGACGGCCCACCGGAGCGGGACGGACCACCGGAGCGCGGCGGCGGGCCGCTGCGGGTTCGGTCGGGGCGGTCGCCGGATCGGTCGGGGCGGTCGGCGTCAGCCACGGGGGTCCTCGTCGGTCGTCGTCGGGGGGGTGGGGGCGGGCTCGCCGAGCACCGCCGTGGTCGACAACCGGGCGCCGCGGGCCCAGTCGCCGGCCGGCATCGGGCGCTTGCCCTCCGGCTGCACGGTGCTCAGCCGGACGGGCACGGTCGCCGTGCCCACCAGCACGTCAGGCCCCGAGACCCGGACGCGGCCGGGCAGGAGCGCCCCGCCCGCGTCGTCGGAAGCCTCGACCGGTGCCACCGGGCCCAGCTTGAGACGGCGACCCTCCAGCGTGGTCCACGCCCCGGGCGACGGCGTGCACCCTCGGACCAGCCGGTCCACCGCGACCGCGGGCAGAGTCAGGTCGACGCGGGCGTCCCGGACCCCGATCTTCGGCGCCAGGCTGGCCCCGTCCGCCGGCTGCGGGACCGGCTGGACGTCCCCGTCCTCGAGCGCGTCCATCACCTGCACCAGCAGCTGGGCCCCGGCGGTTGCGAGCCGGTCCAGGACGTCGCCGGCCGTGTCGTCCGGACGCAGCCGCTCGGTCATGGTGGCCAGCACCGGACCGGTGTCCATGCCCTCGTCCAGCTGGAACACCGTGACCCCGCTGATGTCGTCCCCGGCCATGATCGCGTGCTGCACCGGCGCCGCCCCGCGCCAGGCGGGCAGCAGCGAGAAGTGCAGGTTGACCCAGCCGTGGGTCGGGACGTCGAGCGCGGCCCGGGGCACCAGGGCCCCGTAGGCCACGACCGGCACGCAGTCGGGACGCAGGTCGGCCAGGGCGGCCACGAACTCGGGCTCGCGCGGGTGCCTGGGCGCCAGGACCGGGATGCCGTGGGACTCCGCCAGCACCCGGACCGGGCTGGGGCGGGACCGTCGGCCCCGGCCCGCGGCCGCGTCGGGGCGGGTGACGACCCCCACCACGTCGTGCCGGGAGGCGATCAGCGCGGCCAGGCTGGGGACCGCGACCTCAGGGGTGCCGGCGAGGACGAGCCGCACTCAGCGCGCCGCACCGAAGGTGGAGTGCGGGCTCACGCGCACGGTGGGCGACTCGAGCCCGGCCCACTCCGCCTCGCGGATCATGCGCATGGCCTGCTTCTTCTGCTCCCGGTCGAGCCGGTCGATGAAGAGGATGCCGTCCAGGTGGTCCGTCTCGTGCTGCACCGCGCGGGCCAGCAGCTGCGAGCCCTCGACCGTGACGGGTTCGCCGTGCATGTTCCAGCCCTTGGCCACGACCCTCATCGCGCGCCGGGTGTCGGCGTAGATGCCCGGGAAGGACAGGCAGCCCTCCTCGCCCTCCTGCGTCTCGTCCGACAGGTCGAGCGACGGGTTGACCAGGTGGCCGAGCTCGTCGTCGACGTACCAGGTGAACACCCGGAGCCCGACGCCGATCTGGGGGGCCGCGAGCCCGGCGCCGGGGGCCTCGAGCATGGTGTCCTCGAGGTCCTTGACGAGCTGACGGAGCTCCTTGTCGAACGTGGTGACCTCGACCGCGGGGGTGCGCAGCACGGGGTCGCCGAAGAGCCGGATGTCCTTGAGCGCCATACCGCCCAGTGTAGGAGCGCCCCGGCCCGCCCCCCCGTCGCCTCGCTGGTTGCGACGCAACGGCACTCTGCGGCGGTCTACCCGACGCAGGGTGCCGTTGCGTCGGTTCGGTTCCGACGCAGGGTGCCGTTGCGTCGGGCGGGAGTGGCGGTCGGAGGTGGCGGTTGAGCCAGGCCGTCTCGTTGGTCGTCGGCCGGGTTGGCAGTCGCTGCTGATGCGATTCGGCTCGTCCGGGGTCGGATTCAGACCAGTTGCCGCTGCCAACCACAGCTCGGGCTGCCAACGTGCCGACGGGGGCACGCGGTGCTGCGCCTGCGCCTGCGCCTGGGGCAGGGTGCGGGGATGGGGTTCGCCGACAGTCACCTCGGGCACCTTCGGTCGCTCGTAGGCCCGATGCCGATCGCCGTGCCCGGCGCGCAGGTCGTGGTCCGGGACCGGTACGGGAGGGTGCTGCTTCAGCAGCGGACCGACGACGGCACGTGGGAGGTGCCCGCGGGCGCCTGCGAACCGGGTCAGTCGTTCGCCCGGACCGCCGTGGTCGAGCTGGCGGAGGAGACCGGCCTCGCCTCGGACGAGGCCGACCTCATCCCCTTCGCCTGTCTGTCCGAGCCGGACGTCCACACCCTCCGCTACCCGAACGGGGACGTCGTCCTCGCCTACGCCATGTGCTTCCTGCTGGACGGGGTCGACCCGGTGATGCAGCAGCCGCGCCCCGATCTCACCGAGGCCGACCGGGTCGGCTGGTTCGAGCCCGACGCCCTTCCCGCACCGTTGCGCGACGCGACCGTGGCGGTCCTCGACCTGCTCCAGCGATACCTGGATGCCGGACTGTTCCAGGTGCGGTGACGCCTCGGGCCTGGTCAGGGCTCTGCCGGGCTCAGACCTCGCCGAGGAGAGCAGCGGAGAGCTCTGTCGTGCTGGGCACGATGTCCCTGACCGGTTGTGGCAAGGCCTCGTAGGACGCGACGGCCATCGGAGCCGTGCTGCCGGCCAGCGAGTACCTGACGACCCGATCGTTCCGCCCCCCGCACAGCAGGATCCCGACGGTCTCCGCGTGCTGGGCCGGCCGGCGCAGGTTGTCCTCGACCCAGGCGACGTAGAAGCCGAGCTGTCCGGCGTGCTGCGGCGCGAACGTGCCGGTCTTGAGCTCGACCACGACGAACCGGGACTGGGCCCAGTTGAAGAACAGCAGGTCGATGTAGAAGTCGTCGCCATCCACCTCGAAGTGCCACTGACGCCCGACGAACGCGAACCCATGACCGAGCTCGAGCAGGAACGCCTGCAACCGGTCCATCAAGGCCGTCTCGAGCTCACGTTCCCCCACCCGATCGGCTAGGTCCAGGAAGTCGAAGACGTACGGGTCCCGCAGCATCTGCTGGGCAAGGTCGGTGTCCGCAGCGGGCAGACGGTCCTCGAAGTTGGACGGAGCCGCACCGACCCGCTGGTGCAACCGAGCCTTGATCTGGTGCGCGAGGACGTCACGCGACCAGCCGTGCTCCACCGCCGCCGCGGCGTACCAGTCCCGCTCCCGCGGCCCGTCGATCTTGTCGAGCAGCACGGTCACATGGCCCCACGGCAATAGTGCAACGCCCTGCTGCACTTTCTCCAGGTCCTCGTACTCCGCGGCCAGGCTGCGCATGTAGAACAGGTTCCGACGCGACAGCCCTCGCATCCCCGGGAACTCGACCCGCAGGTCGACCGAGAGCCGCTCGATGACCTTGCTCCCCCATCCCTCCTCGCTGCGCCGGTCGAGGATCAACCGACCGAGCCGCCAGTAGAGGGACACCAGCTCGGTGCTGGCGGCCCGGGTCGCCCGGATGCGGGAGGTGCGGACCTCGGACTTCACCTGCTCCAGCAGGTTCCCGTAGCCGGCAGGGAGGACTTCGTCGCGCATGTCCTGACGGTACGAAGAAGGGTGGACACAACCGGCGGCCTCAGCCCGCCGAGCAGCGCCCCCGGATCGTCGCCACCCCGGGCCCCGTCAGGTCGTCGCAGTACGCCTCCCGGCCCGCCATGGCCAGGGTCAACGCGAGGGTCGTGCCGCGGACCAGAGGGCCCTCCCCGGTCGCGAAGGGTCCGTCCGTGGCCTCCAGCCGGAGCCCGGCGGTGTTGCTACGGCCCGGGACGGTGAAGTCCCGGCTGGCGAAGAAGCGGGCCACCTCGGTGACCGTCTCCACCGGCGGCGTGCGGCGCAGCCCGAGCGGCCGGCGGACGTCCTGGGCGTGCACGACCACCTCCCCGAGCCACGCGGCCGTGTCGCCCGTCGGTCCGGTGGTGCTGGTGACGACGCGCCGGAACCGCTCCAGGGTCTCCGCCGGGGTGGCCCCCCGGTGCTCGGCCAGGCGGCGCTCGTTGTGCCGGTCGGTGTCGAACCGGGCGCCGACCACGCTCACCAGCCAGCGCGCCCGGCCGATGCTGGCCGCGGCGGTCAGGTGCGCGACGACGTCCTCGACGGTCCACCCCTCGCACAGCGACGGGTGGGCCCACTGCGTCTGGTCGAGACCGGCGAGGTCGTCGGCGAGGGCGGCGCGCTCGGCGTGGGCGGCCGCCCACAGGGTGCTGCGAGCGGCGGTGGGGCTGGTCATGGGTCCTCCGGGCGGCGGGGTGCAGGTCGCTGACGCAGGGTCGACCCGGGTCGGCACCCCAAGTCATCGGTCCGCGCGCCGCCCGCGACGGGTCTTCCGGCTGACGGTCAGTCGAGGTCGTGGGGGGGGGGCCCCACCCCCCGCCCGGCCGGGGGGGGGGCCGCGGGCCGGGGCGGGGGCCGGGGC
>JBBSQH010000102.1:0-10548 GCA_038258055.1 Actinomycetales bacterium | reverse complement strand
GGAGCTGAACGCGAAGATCCGCGCGTTCATCGACGGCTGGAACGACCGCAGCCACCCCTTCGTCTGGACCAAGACCGCCGAAGAGGTCCTCAAGAAGGCCGACCTCGCAACCGGAAGACAACTTCAGCGACGCGCCACTAGAGGATTGCTTGACTGAGGGGCCACTACAGCGACTTGTGGTCGTCGGTCGTCAGTCCCCGCGCCGAGCACCTGCACCCACCGGCCGTCGAGCATGGCCTCGCCGACCGTGCGTCGGCCCAGAACAGCGACACCCCAGGGTCGGCCAGCAAGCCGATGAAGGAACCCCCAGGACCTCCGGCATGCCGCCTTCTGAGGCCGTGAGATCGTGCATTAGATGCACGAAACCTGCGGTCATCAGGGCGTTCCTGACCAGAGACAGCCTGCCGCTGTGCCTCAGGGGGCCGCGCTACTCCCGCGTGACCTGCGGAGATACCACTACGCAGCCGACCGGGAGTTCTTGCACTAGATGCAACTCCCGGTAGTTTGTAGCCGATAACGCCGATTATGTCAGGATATCCTGACGCAGACCTGTTCTTGAGCAGGAACCCCTGGCATAGTAGCGGTGTGGGCATGGTGAGCGACGACGGGCTCCACGAGGGGTGGCTGGCCCCGGTCTTCCAGGACGGCCAGCGGGGGTACGGCGTCAGCGGAGGCGGGATCCCCCACGACCACATCGCCATTGGCCCGGAGGTGCAGGGCGTTGACGGGACGTGGCGCTATCCGAGCCGCCCAGCCGGTGAGGTGACCAGCTGGATCCTTGTCTGCCACTGCGGCTCTTCCAGCGGTTCGACGACCACGTGGCTGGGACCGGAGTTCGTCCGGGTGCCGTCGGTGGCACTGGAGGACCTGCAGACCCGCCGCATCCACGCCGTCGACGCCGACGTCCAGGACGCCTTCCACCGTGAGGACGTCGAGGCCCTGGTGGCCGACTTGTGGCGCACGGAGCACCTGTTCACCGTCGGCACCCTCGACGACGTCACCGCCGCCGCGGCGGGCGTCGCCGCCGCACGCGCGCGTCTGGACAGGGCGGTGGCCATGGCCCGCCACGGCGGGGCCAGCTGGGCCGACATTGGCCGCGCCACCGGCATGAGCCGGCAGTCCGCCCAGGAACGCTGGCGGACACCGTCACCGGGGTCCCGTTCCTAGGGTGTGGTGTGCCGACACGCAGACGATGGGTCGTGGAAGGGCTGGGAAGCGCCGACCCCACGAGCGGGCGACCCACCGAGCCCATGGCCCTGCAGGAGGCCCTGCACGCTGCGCAGGACCTGGCCGACCGCTCCGGAGCGGACGTCGTCGTCCGGCTGATCACCGGCACCCCCTCGGCGTCCCCTGAAAGCACCCTCGAGTCCGACGTCACGTCCCGAGACCTCGTGGTCCGACCCCAGGGACACCGCCACGACGCACCCCAGCCGGTCCCGCAGCCGCCGGCATCGCCGACCGACCGTGCGGGTGCTTGGACGGTGACGCTCGTGGCCGTGCTGGACGCCGAGCTGGCCCACGACGATGACTCCGCCGTCGACCAGGCCGTGTCAGCGCTGTTCGCCAACGGTCCCCCCGCCGACCTGCAGGCTGCCCTGACCCGCCCGGACGGGACGCACCGCCGGGTCATGCTCAGGCCACTCGACGAACCACGATCATCCGGCGGCCCGCCTACCGCCTCGGCAGAGCCCAGTGGGGTGACGCAGCCGGGACTCACGGACGAGCGCGGCGAAGCTTGAGGACCCTGTAGGGATGCAGGTCACGATCGGCACGTCGGAGCGCTGGGGTCGAAACGGAGACGCCCCAACGCATCTCGTCGTGGACATCGCCAACCGGCAGGTCCTGGCCTGCACCGGAGGCGCGGGTGCTCGAGTACACGGGGTGCCCTTCGACGCCGTACACGAAGAGCTGACCTGCGGGCCCTGCCGGGCGTTCTGGAAGCGCACCATGAAGGTGCCCAACGCCTGACCCCTTCCCCGGGACCCTCCGCACCAGGCGTCGCGCCCCGTGCAGGATCCGCCGCGACACCGGCTGAGGATCGTCTTCCGGCGACGGAAGGCCAGCAGGTCGCTCTCTCTCAGCTCGAATCGGCTACCCGGTTGAGGTACTCGATCATCACCGGCGTCAGGCCCCCACCGGAGTGCCCGGCATCGCCCACGACCACCAGGTCGCCGTCTGGCCAGACCTTCGCCAGCTGCCAGGCAACGTCCAGCGGACCGCTGACGTCGTAGCGACCGTGCACCATGATCCCGGGGATGCCCGCCAGCCGGTGTGCCTCGCGCAGCAGCTGGCCGTCCTGGAGGAAACAACCGTTCGACCAGTAGTGAGTCACCACTCGCGAGAACGCCAACTGAAAGGCGGGGTCGGCGACCGACAGCGACGGCTGGGCGTCCGGGGCGAGGGAGACGTGGGTGTCTTCCCAGTCGCACCAGGCCTTCGCGGCCCTCGCCCGGACCACCAGATCGGCGGAGTGCAACAACGGGGCGTATGCCGCGGCGAGGTCGCCGTCGCGGTCGGCGGCGGGGACGCCGTCCCGGAACCGCTCCCACTCGCGGGGGAAAACACGGCCCATGTCCCGGGTAATCCAGCGGATCAGCCAACGGTCTGGACTGGTGATCGCAGCCAGCGCAAGCTCGGTCACTCGGTCGGGGTGGGCCTGGGCGTAGGCCAGCCCAAGTGTCACCCCCCACGAGCCTCCCCACACCAGCCATCGGTCGATGCCCAGGTGCTCGCGCAGCCGCTCGATGTCGGCGAGAAGGTGGGCCGTGGTGTTCGTCGACAGGTCGACCACCGGCTCCCCGGCCCAAGGCGTGCTGCGCCCGGCGTTGCGCTGGTCGAACAGCACCACCCGGTAGCGCGCCGGGTCGAACTGCCGACCCATGCCCGGGGAGCAACCCGAACCCGGCCCGCCGTGCAGCACCACCGCCGGTTTGCCGTCCGGGTTCCCGCCTTGCTCCCAGTACAACCGGTGGCCGCCGCCGACGTCGAGGAACCCGGTCTCGTACGGCGCGATCGGTGGGTAGCGGTCGTCGCTCACGCAGGCATCCTGCCGGGCATCACAATCCGGTAGCCGATCCCTTGCGACACAAGATCGCGAAGATTGTCATCAGGCAGTTGGCCGCGTCGTTGACCGTTCGGCTACCGGTCGACTGCTGGGACGGGTTAGCGCTTCGGATCGCGTGACGTCATCCTCGACCGACTTGCGGCCGGTTGGTTGGGCGTCGGCCGGGACGGCAAAGCCGTGGAGAGCTTGAGCGACTCTCGCGGCATCTGTTGCTCGTCGCGACGCATGGCTTGAACAGCATCGTCAGCTGCTTCGAAGACGGAGTTGGCCCCCGGCCTAACGCATGGTGGCCGGCTCGGGTGACGTCGACCCGGCGCCACCGACGTAGGGGACCGCCACCGCCGACCGGATCTCCGTGGCTTCGGCCCACTCCGTCACCCACCTGGGCATCTCGAGCGGCGCAGGGTCCTGGCCCGCGAGGTCAAGCACCTGCTGAGACGTGATCTTGGATCCGTCCCGCCCGAGAAACCTGGCCCGGACTACGGCGGAGGCGACAAGCCCGTCGCCGCGCAGGAAGTCCTGCTGCAGGAACAGGGACCGCTCGTCCCAGCCGATCACCTGGGTGCGGACGTCGAAGCGTTCGAAGAGCCTGAGTGACCGCTTGAAGGTGATGGTTTCTGCGACCACCACCGGGTACCACCCCACGTCCTTGAGTCGCGGGGCGACACCGGCCCTGGCGAGTAGGTCGAGACGGGCCACGTCCATGATCGTCAGGTACACCCCGTTGTTGACGTGCCGAAGCACGTCCAAGTCCGACGGCCACACCCGGAACGGGGTGCGCACGGGGCCCAGCACGGCGACCCGGGCGCGTCGACGCCCGACCAGCAGAAGGTGCAGCAAGCGCAGGTAGAGGTTCATGAACGGCCTCCGGACCACGGTCAGGAGGCTTCCCCCCTGAGTATGAATGAAGTATGCAGGCTGTCATCCCGTCCTGGGTATGTCAATCAGACGTAGGATGTTCAGATGGCAACCGCATCCACCTCGACCAAGGCCACGGTGCCCACGGCGCCCACGGCGCCCACGGCGCCCACGGCGATGGCATGGAGCACGGCGAACTGCTCCGTGGCGCGCACCCTGGCCGTCGTCGGTGAGAAGTGGACGTTCCAAGTGCTGCGGGAGGTGTTCCTCGGGATACGCCGGTTCGAGGACATGCACGTGCATGGCGGCATCCCGCGTCAGGTGTTGAGCAAGCGGCTGGCCTCGTTGGTCGATGCCGAACTCCTCGTCCGGGTGCCCTACCGCGAGGACGGCGCCAGGGAGCGCCACGAGTACCGCCTCACCGACGCCGGCGCCGAGCTGCGCATCCCTCTCATCGCACTCATGGCCTGGGGCGACAAGCATCTCGCCGATGATTCGGGTCCGGCAATACACGTCGTCCACCGCCAATGCGGTGAACAAGTCCACCTCGTCGCCCGATGCGACGCGGAACACTCGAGCCTGGACCACATCGACCTGGGCTTCGCCCCAGGCCCGGGCGCACAACCCTCTGCTCTCGCCTGAGTCTGCCCTACGGACCCAGCGCCGCGGTGGGGTGGCGGGTCCGTCGCCGAACCGCCTACCAGAGCTGTTGGGCTGGGCGCTGTGCCAGCACGGGACCAACACCGGATAGCGAAGAAAGTACGAGGAGGGGGCGGCGAGCGTGTGACCCGCACCCCTGGTGATAGATCCCGGTTGTCGATCCTCAACCGGGGACGGGCCCGTGCGCTGAGGTCGCTCTCGCTCCACACCGCTCCGAGTCACCTCGTCTGGAGGTCTCCCCAGATGCCTTACCCCCTGACCAGCCGCCCGTGACCCGGCCGAAGCGGCAGGTTCCGTCCCCCTCACGACCTGTGTCACCGGACCGGACCGGACCGGACTGGCGAGGCGTCTGGCGCATGCGCAGCGAGCAGGTCCACCAGGACCGAGGCGGCGAGGAGCTACGGGGTGATCGACACCAGAACCTTGCCGACGGGCGAGGACCGGGCTCGACGGTAGGCCTGTGGCGCCTCGTCGATGGTGTGGACCGAGTCGACCGGCACGTGGAGCCGCCCGTCCTGGACCAGGCGCACCAGGCGCGCGAGGTCCTCGGAACGGGCGGCCGTCATCACGGAGGTGAACCGCCGGCCCCCCGGAAGCCGCCGGAGCCGGGCGTGGGCCAGCACCGCGTCCCGGCTGACTGGTCGTGTGCTCACCAGGACGCCGCCCTCGCGCAGCAGGGCTGCGGCGGCTGCGGCGCTCGTCGTGCCGGGGGTGTCCAGGACGACGTCCCACCGTTCCCCGCCCGCCATGTCGTCCTCCCGGCTGCGCACCTCGTGCGCGCCGAGGTCGCGGGCGGCCTGCAGGGCGCTGCTGCGGGCGACGGCCGTCACGTGCGCGCCCGTGAGCGCAGCCAGCTGGACGCCGAAGGAACCGATCCCGCCGGTCGCGCCGACGACCAGCACCCGGGTGTCCGGGGGGCGCCGGTGCAGGTGGGCGTGGCGGTACAGCGACTGCAGCGCGGTGAGGCCCGCCAGTGGCAGCCCCGCCGCCCGCGGCAGGTCGACCGAGGCGGGCACGGCCGCCGCCCGGGACTGGCGGACGGTGACGAGCTCGGCCTGGCCGCCGCCGCCGTGGTCGAGTAGGGCGAGGACCGCGTCCCCCGGGGCGAAGGCCGTCACGTCCGGGCCGCACGCCTCCACTGTCCCGGACAGGTCGAAGCCCAACGTGAACGGCATGCGGCCCATCGTGGCGACACCCATGCCGCCCCGCAGCAGACCGAGGTCCGTGCCGTTGATGCTCGACGCGGCCACCCGGACCAGCAGCTGGTCCCGAACCGGGGGACGCGGGACCGGCACCTCGTCCACCACCGGCTCCTCGTCGCTTCCGGCATGGTGGAAGCGGACGGCCCTCACGTGCGTGTCCGGGGACCGGCCACCAGGAACGGGGAGCGACGGTCCCACTGATCGGCGCCTGCGGAGCCGTGGCCAGCGCGGTCGGCGGCCAGGCTGAGCATGGCCGCCGCGACGTCGGCCCTGCTGACGGCAGCTGCCCGAAGGCCCGGGGCCTGGTCGGTGAGCTCCCACTCGCCGGTACCGGGCCTGTCGAGGAGGCGCGGCGGCCGCACCTCGGTCCAGGACAGGCGGGAGCCGGCCAAGACGTCGTGCTCGCCCTGCTTGTCCTGGACCAGGTCGCGGGCGAATGTCCGGGTCAGCGCCGAGACGAGGCGGGCGCCGGCACCCTTGACGTCGCCCGGGAGGGTGACGCCGGCGCCGGAGACCGTGACGAGACGACCGACGCCCTGCTCCTGCGCCACCGTCACGACGTGGGGCAGGCTCGCCCGGCCCACGTCGGGACCCGAGCTCTTGGTCACGCCCACGCACCACAGCACCGAGTCCGCCCCGTCCAGTGCGGTCCGGACCGCGACCTCGTCCCGCACGTCGGCCGCGACGGCGCGTACACCCGCCGGGACCTCGACCGCTCGCCGGGCCACGGCCACCACCTCGTGACCTGCCTCTGCGGCCGCGCGGACCGCCTGCCGCCCGACCCCTCCGCCGGCACCCATGACGACGACTCTCATCTGCTACTCCTCCCAGAGCGTTTATCTGTCAGGTAACCTGACAACTATGTCACGCCTGCCGCTGGCTTTGGTCCTCCTGCGCGCCAGCCGCTGGTTCGACGCCCAGCTGCTCACCCTGCTGGAGGCACGGGGGTGGCCCCGCCTCACCCCGGCCCAGTCCCTGGTCTTCGCCCACCTGGACCCCGGCGGCACGTCGCCGTCCGAGCTGGCGCGCCGGCTGGGGAGCAGCCGGCAGGCGACCCACGAGCTGGTCGGCGGATTGCAACGGCTGGACCTGATCGACGTGGTGCCGGACCCCGGTCGCGCCCGGGGTCGGCTCGTGGCGCTCACCCCCACCGGTCGCCGGCTGGCCCGCGACGCACGAGAGGTCCTCGCGGACCTGGAGGGGCTGCTCGGCCCAGGTCGGGCGGACGCGCTGCAGGCGTTGCTCGAGAACCTCCCCCAGCCGGGTGTTCCGCTCCGAGAGCAGACTGCCTGAGTGCGGACGTCAAGCCCGGCTGTTCGCCACGAGCCGCGGGCCCGCATGCCTCCGGCATTGACCCGAACTCGACGGCGCTCTCAGGGTGTCGTCCCGATGCCCAGCCAGCGATCCCTGTGTGACGAAGCGGCGTCGTCGAGATCGGGACGCCACCGGGCCTGCGCCAAAAGACCTGGACAGCACGTGCAGTGTTGAGCGTGCGGCTCCATCGGAGCCTTCCTCGACCCTGGAGAGCTCGTGCGCCCTTTCGACCCATCAGACGGCACAGCTGTCGTGGACCTCGTCGTCGCCGCCGGCATGTTCGACCGCGACGGTGCGGCGTTCCTCGCCGAGGGTGCGCTTCGGTCGAGCGATGACGGTGCGAGCTGCGTCGTCGAGGACGCGAAGGACGGGCGAGGTCTCGCCTCGGTGCTCTTCTACCGACCTGAGGACGCTGCGGAGCGTGCCTTCGACCTGACGATGATCGCTGTCCGACCCGATCTGCAAGGTGGCGGCCGCGGCGCTGCCCTGATGCGTCACGCCGAGGCGGACCTGCGCGAGAGGGGCCAGCGGTTGCTCATCGTGAGGACGTCCGGTACCTCGCAGTACGACAACACGCGGGCCTTCTACCGCGGCCTCGGCTACGCCGAGCACTCCCACGTCCCGGACTACTGGAGCGACGGAGATGACCTCGTCGTCTTCACCAAGCGGCTCTGACGACACGACCGCCCACCACCGGAGGTACATCCCGGTGGCCGCCCTTCATGTCCGGACCGCCGCCGGCGTCTCGTCAGGCGAGGTACCTACCCATGGTGCGGCTCTACCGCGGATCGGCTCCAGCCGCACCACGACAGAACTGCCCGTGCGAGAACGGTGGGGGTGCAGGTAGGGCCGTTCCCACCGGGATCCGGCGTCGCAGCCGGTACGCCCGGGTCGTGCCGGCCCAGCTCACGGGTGTGGCCGAGCTGGGCCGGCAGATGGGACGGCTGCGCGACGTGGCGAGTGTCGCGGTCAGGTCGTCGGGGCGGGAGCGCTGCTCAGCGGACGGGGGTGACTCGTAGGTAGTCGAGCAGGGGCCCGGTCCCGGTCTGGGACGTCAGGCGGATGTTGCTGATGCCTGCGGGCAGGGTGACGGTGGTGCTGACGGTGTCCCAGCCGATCTGACCGACCGCTCTGCGGGTCGGCGCAAACTCGACCAGGCCCTGGTCGACCGCGCCGGGCTGGTCTTGCAGCACTCCTGCGCTGGCCGTGCTCAGGCGCAGCGATCGGGCCTCGGTCGAGGCGTTGTTGTAGCGGAAGGTCAGGACGTAGTCCCCGGCGGGTATGGGGTCGTCGGAGGCGCCGCCTTCGCGTGTCTTGGCGCTCCACTGGACGAAGGCGCCGGGGTCGCGGAACTCCACGGCCCCGATCCCGGAGTAGCCGCGGATGGGGTTGCGGCTGGCCCCGGGCACGGGGTCGGCGCCGATGAACGCGCGCTGGGGAAGGATCTGGGTGCCGGTGACGGAACGCCGGGACGAGCCCAGCTCGGCCTCGCTGATGTAGGGCAGGGCGAACCGCGTGCGGACGGGGACGAAGCCCTGAGCACCTTCCAGCGCGACGGCGACACTGGTCTCCGTCGTCCGGCCCTGGTCGTCGTAAGCGCGAGCGACGAGAGACCCGCCGCGGAACAGGCGGGCGGGCTGGTTGAACGTCAGGGTGAACGGCGCCCGGCGGCTGATGCCCAACGGCTCCTCGTAGTCCACCGGACCATCGAAGACGGCGCTGGTGAAGAACCACTCCACCCGGACCACCCGTCCGTCGGGGTCGCTGGCCCGGGCGATGAACGTGTCCCCGCGCCGCACTGGCACCCGGACACCGAACACCGGGTCGGGCTGGACGATGCTCACGCTCGGCGCCCGGTTCGTCGTGGGTGTCTGCGCGGCCTGGGCGGAGCCGACGCTCACCAGGGCAGGGGCTGCGATCACGGCGGCGGACGCCAGGACCAGGATGCGCCGCCACCCTCGCCCCCGGCCGGGTCGGGTCTCGGTACTGCTCATGGGTCCTCCTGGAATCGGGATGTCGCGATATCGCGATGACGTCACGGACGAGTGCCGTCGACGGGGATCGACGTCGGGGTCGATCACCACACCCAATGGTGCGGTCGGCCGGGTCGACGGGACCTTACAAAACCGGGACGTCCGCACGGCCCGTGGCCTCCACCCGTGCGATGACCGCGGTGACTGAGTGCGGGCTGCGCTGGCGGCCAGGCTGCGCGTGCCGGCTCACCGTGGGAGAGCCGCTGCCGTTCGACCGCAGGGCTGGGAGGCGTCACCGTTCTGTAAGGCCCCCGTCGAGATGATGTCCGGCACGACGGTGTTGTAGAGACCGTGCGTCGCAGCCGCGCGCGCCCGACGACGTCCCCTCGGAGGACTCCATGAACCAGCTCGACAGCGGTGACGTGTTCCCCTCGCTCACCTTCGCCCGCACGTCCGGCGGGACCGTCCGCCTGCCGGAGGACCTCGCCGGTCACTACGGCGTGGTCCTGGTGAACCGGGGCGCCTGGTGCCCGTTCTGCACCGGTCAGCTGACCGCGTTCCAGCGAGCCTCTGCCGATCTGGCGGCCGCCGACGTGTCGGTCGTGTCGTTCTCCACCGACGACGAGCCGGCCGCCTCGGGTCTCGTGTCGGACAAGGGGCTCACCTTCCCGGTGGGCCACGGCGCCGACATCGACACGGTCGTGGACGCGTTGGGCGTGTTCACCGACCGCGGCAATGGCTTCCTGCAGGCCAGCGGCTTCGTCCTGGACCCGGCCGGGCGGGTGGTCGTCGCCGTCTACTCCACCGGCGCCATCGGCCGGCTCAACCCCGCCGACGTCATCGGCGTCGTCCAGTACCACCGGAGCCAGACCACCAGCTGAGGTCCGGAACCGGAAGTTGACGAAGACCCGTCGACATCGTCGGAGGTGTGCCACACGTGGCCCGCGCCGGCCACGTCACGAACCTGCCGCTGACGTGGCCGGATGCGGGTGCGAGCCCCGACCCGGAGCTCACGCTGTCCGCCGCCGCTCAAGACGCCTGCGGCCCAGGCGGTCCAGCGCCCGATCGGCATGCGGAGCGTGCCAGTGACGGATCCTCTATGGGCGGTCCGTGGCTCACGCGGTGTGCGGCCGCGACGTCCAGACACATGCAGATGTCACGAAGTGGTGACGAACCACGTCTGGATCTTCGCCATTGTCCAGGCTACGAGCTCCGGGCAGCACCTTGCCGGGACACCCTCCGCATCGACACCGGCATGGAGGGATTCGACGACTGCATCCAGGTCGGTGACCCCCGGGGGCGGTCGCAACAGCCACAACCTTCCGAACGGCCGGGGTGGCACACCGGCTGACACGAGGACCTCGTTGATGAACTCTTCCTGCTCCCCGAAGTCCCAAGCTGAGAAGGGGATGACCGTCTCCGCACCCTCCCAGCGGACTCGAACGACGCGCAGTGATCGGTCGGGCACCCACGCCCG
>JBBSQH010000101.1:0-10836 GCA_038258055.1 Actinomycetales bacterium | reverse complement strand
TGACCACGTCGGGGTCGGAGGCGCTCAGGAAGTGCTGACCGCCCTCGACGATCCGCAGCTCGGTGTCGGCGGCGTTCACGAACCGGCCGATCTCGTCCTCGGCGTTGGCCACGGAGTAGACCGCGTCGGCGGTGCCCTGCAACCACAGCACCGGGCAGCGCACGCCGTCGAGCCGACCGTGCAGCCCGTCGCGGTCGCGGAGGTTGATGGTGGCCACTCGCAGCCGGTGACGGCCGGCGTCCCCGGTGTAGTTCTGCTGGTAGGCCGAGTGCCAGAACGCGCGTGCCGCGTCGGAGACGGCCTCACCGAGACCGGCGCCCAGGACGGCGTCGACGAAGTCGCCCGGGACGACCCAGTCGTCACCGACGGGCTCGGCCAGGGCGTCGATCGACGGGGTGCAGAAGTCGATGCCGTCCCAGCAGCCCAGGTCGCGGCTGCGCTGGCTCTCGTAGTCCATCGAGGTGCCGAGCGGGACGATGCCCTGCACCACGTCGGGCGCGAGCATCGCCATCCGCGCGGCCACCCAGCCACCCTGGGAGGTGCCCAGGGCGTACGCCCGCGGGATGCCGAGCGCCTCGAGGACCTGCAGGTTCGCGATCGCGCTGTCCCAGTAGGTGAACTGCTCGTAGGTGGACCGGGTCCGACCGTGGCCGTAGAGCTCGATGGCCAGCAGGTTGGCGGCCTCGCCGAGCCCGGCGTGCGCGAACTGCGGGCGGTAGAGCTCCACCGAGGTGCTGAACGAGTTGACCATGACCAGCGTCGGGAGCGAGGCGTCGTACGGCCCGCCCAGCCGGTAGCCGACGGTCGACCCGCCGAGGTGCGGGACGGTGACGGTCTGGGCGTCGTTGCTCATCGTGTCTCCTGTGGTGTGGGGAGGGTGATGATGCTCCCGCACCGGGCGGGGGTCAACGACCCGGTGTCGTTGGTCCCGGAGGGCCCGGCGCCGGGAGCCGGGCGCGGTGGCCGCGCCCGTGGCCTCACAGCAGGTGCATCGTGCGGGCGACCGCCAAGGCCTCGCTTCGGCGACCGACGGAGAGCTTGGAGTAGAGGCTGGAGACGTGCGTCTTCACGGTGTTCTCGCTGACGAAGAGGTTCGCCCCGATGTCGGCATAGGTCGAGCCCCGCGCCAGCTCGGCGAGCACCTCGACCTCGCGCGTGCTGAGCGGCGGTACGACGGCACGCGCGGACACCGAGTCGCGCTCCTGGGCGGTGGCGACCTGGGCCCGGAACGCCGACACCACCGACGGCCGCCGGCCCAGCGCGCGACGCAGGTCCGTGCGCCAGAGGCACACGGGCGCGGCCGGGCCGGCCCCCAACAGCTCGCCGACCCGGGTGCCGTGCGCGCTCCAACCGAGGAACGGGGACACGAGACCGCGTCCCTGGGTGAGCTCGACCGCCTCGTGCAGCAGGGTCTCGGCGAGCACCGGGTCACCGAGGAAGGCGTGGAGCTGGGCACCACAGGTCAGGGCCAGCGCCGCGGTGGGCGGCTGGACCGCGCACGGTGCGCGGGCCGCCTCGACGTACTGGTCGGCGGCCCGGCGCACGTCGCCCTCGAGGTCGGCCCGCACGGCCCGGACCCAGGCCGCCTCGCCCTCCCTCCCCGCGCCGTCGAGCTCCTCGGCCAGGCTCCGAAGCGTCCCGAGGTCTCCCATCAGCACGGCGAGTGCGGCCCGCTCCATGAGCAGCACCACGCGTAGGTGCGGCGGCAGCGCGCGGCTGGTGACGTCGACCTCGAGGTGGTGCTGCGCCCCATCGAGATCGCCGGCGAGCAGGCAGGTGCGCGCCTGGAGGATGCGCAGCCAGAACCGGCCCGCCAGGTCGTCCGGCGGCGCGGGCAGCGGGACCGGCGCGGAGGACCGCCGCGGCAGCGGCAGGCTCTGCACCTCGATCAGCCCCTGGGCCAGCCGGACCCGCGCGCGGTCGTGCTCGGTCATGGTGTGGGCGGGGCCGGCCGCTGAGTCCAGGCACAGGTGCAGGCTCACCCGCTCCCGGCCGGCCATGAGCTGGTTGACCGCCAGGTGGGTCAGGCCCTCGCGGGCCGCGCCCTCGAGCCCGAGCGAGCGGCTGGCGGCGACCGCCTCACCGAGGTGGCGCTCGGCCTCGGCGAGGTCCCCCACCCAGTTCTCCGCGACCCCGAGCTCGAGCAGCAGCAGCGCCCGCCACGCGTCGCCGGACGCCGGGACGGGCAGCGTCTCCAGCAGCTCCCGCGCCTCACGCACGGGCGGGCCCACCGGCTCACCTCCGGACCGGGTGAGGTGCAACCACGTCGTCAGCGCCTGGATGCCCGGCAGGGCACCCGGGTCGCAGCGGTGGAGCCGGACGACCCGCCTCGCCCAGTGCTCGGCGGGCTTCGTGAGACCCCCGGCCCACAGCGACCGGGCGACGGCGCTCCAGATCTCGGGGTGCCGTTCGACGGCGGCGGGGTCGAAGCGGACCATCCGGTTGATGTCGACCCGCTGGGCCTCGTCGACGAGGTGCGGTCCGTGCGCGGCCAGGACCTCTGCTGCCAGGTCGTGCTCCCTCAGGTCGAGGAGCCGGCGCAACCCGACCGCGGCCTGCCCGTGCGCCACGTCCAGCGCGACCGCGCTCAGCACGGTGCTGCGCGCCCGGCGTGGGTCGGCGCCCCGCGCGGCCATCCGTCGTCGGGCGACCTCCCGCAGGAGGGGATGGACGCGGAAATGGGCACCGCCCGCCGTCCACGCGTCCTCCTCGGCACTCCCGGTGCCCTCGGGCGCGACCCGGTTGACCAGCAGGCCGGTCCGCTCGAGCTCGTCGAGCACCTCTCCGGCACCGGGGTCGTGCGTGAGGTGGCAGGCGAGCTCCTCGGTCACGGTGACCTCGGCCGCGGTGCAGAGCAGCAGGTGCCGCTCCCGCGGTCGGAGCCCGACGAACGCCTCGTCCGCGACCGTGCCCGCGACGCCGGCGCCCGTGGCGCGGCAGCGGTCCAGGAAGTCGCCCACCGAGTGAGCCGTGGCGCAGGCCCGCGCCGCGAGGACGGTGGCGGCCGCCCACCCGCCTGTCCTCGCCGCGATGGCCTCGACGACCTCGGCCGCGTCGGTCCGGGCGTGCGCGACGACCAGCCGGGTCAGCTCGTCGTCGTCGAGTCGCAGCACGTCCCCGCGCAGGACCGTGAGGTTCCCCAGCAGCTCGGGGACCAGCCGGGCCAGCCCCAGGTCCCACCGGGTCAGCAGCACCACCCGCATCCGCTCGGGCCGGGCGTTCAGCCGCTCGTCGAGGGCACGCACCGCCGGCCGGGAGAGCAGGTGCGCGTCGTCGATGACCACCAGCGCCGGCTCCTCGCGGCCCTCGGCGGCGGCGTCGAGCAGGTCCGTGACCTCCGCACCGCCCCACGCGGGGCAGCCCTCCACCCAGGTCGTGCGGTGCGACGGGTCGGCCTGCCTGACCCACCCCGCCATGCCGAGCGTCTTGCCCGCACCAGCGGGCGCCACGACGACCGTCACGGCGCACTGCGTGCTCGCGTCCAGCCCGCGCCACAGGTCGCGTCGGGGGACGTAACCGCGCGGGAGCCAGGGGGCGCCCGGCACCTGCGGCCCACCCTGGCCGGACGACGTGCCCGACTGCTGGGCGGGTGCCGACCCGGGGGCGCCGGCCGTACGGCCCTGGCCCAGGTGCTCGATCGTCACGACTGCTCCTCCGCCGACTCGTCGTGGCCGCCCGGGACCGGGCGGCACCAGGGCGTCGGACACCGACGACGCTAGGCACCGGTGGCCCCGGATGGCGTCACCCGCCACGTGTGAGATCGGCGCGCCCGGAGCCGCGCGGCACCACCGGGAGTCCCCCGTTCCAGGTGAGGACCGCGGGGCGCGGGCGACCTACCGTCGGGCTCCTGACCGATCCGAGCAGCGCCTCGGCAGGCACGCGAGACACGGAGACCGACCATGGATGCTGGGCTCGACGGCCCGAGGTCACCGGCGGTCGACGGGCCCGTCCGCCGCCCGGGCCCTCGTGGCGGGACGTCGTCATGACCCGGATCCTGATCCGTCTGGACGACGAGGTGAGCGAGGAGCTGCTCTCGGCGTTCCCCCAGCTGACCACCTCTCAGCAGCGCGCCCACACGACCATCACCGGCGAGGTCCAGGACAACGAGGAGCTCCAGGGCGTGCTGAACTTCCTGGCCCAGATGGGCGTCCAGATCGTCGACGTGGTCACGATCCCCAGCTGAGCCGCGAGCTGGGCCGCGAGCTGGGCCTGGCGGGGCCGAGTGGCGCGGCGTTCACCTGCAACGGGTGACCTCGCGCGCCGGCCCGGTCCCCATGCTTCCGACGTGTCGAACTGGATCGCCGCGGTGCTGCCGGGGTCAAGCGCCCTCGCGTGCTGGCCCACGTCGTGGTGTGCATCGCCGCCCTCGGGGTCGTGCCCGGCAACCGGAAGCCGTCCAGCGGGATGGCGTGGCTGATCCTGGTGCTGGCCGTCCCCGTCGTGGGGCTGCTCGCCTTCCTGCTCTTCGGCAGCAACCGGGTCGAGCGGCGTCGCCGCACCGACCAGCAGGAGGCCAACGCCACGATCCACGAGAGGACCGCGGAGATCGCCGACCTCAGCGAGGAGGTCCCGCGGCTCACCTACGTCGCTTCCGTCGCCCGGCTCAACCGCCATCTCGGCGCGCTGCCGGCCGTGGCCGGCAACCACGTCGAGCTGTTCTCCGACTACGTCGAGTCCATCGAGGCGATGACCGCCGAGGTCGAGGCCGCAGTCGAGTTCGTGCACGTGCAGTTCTACATCACGGCCTGGGACGAGGTGACCGGACCGTTCTTCGAGTCGCTGGTGCGCGCCACGGCCCGGGGGGTGCGGGTCCGGCTCCTGCTCGACCACCTCGGGTCCCGCGGCATCCCGACCTACCAGGACACCCTGCAACGGCTCCGGGCCACCGACATCGAGTGGCACCTCGCGCTGCCGGTCGACCCGTTGCGCGGCAAGATGCGTCGGATCGACCTGCGCAACCACCGCAAGGTGTTCGTCGTCGACGGGCGCGTCGGTTTCGCCGGGTCGCAGAACCTCATCGAGCCCCACTACAACAAGCCGAAGAACCAGGAAGCGGGGCGTGCCTGGCGCGAGCTGATGGCCCGGGTCCGGGGGCCGGCCGTGGCCGCCCTCAACGCCGTCTTCGTCACCGACTGGCACAGCGAGACCGGCGAGCAGCTCCCCGAGACGGTCAGGACCGTCCCCCCGCTGGAGTCCGGGGACCTGACGACCGTGCAGGTGGTGCCGAGCGGGCCGGGCTTCGTGACCGAGAACAACCTGCGCATGTTCACCACGCTGCTCTACTCCGCCCAGCGCCGGATCTCGCTGACCAGCCCCTACTTCGTCCCCGACGAGTCCCTGCTCTACGCGGTCACGACCGCGGCGCAGCGGGGCGTGGAGGTCGAGCTCTTCGTGAGCGCCGAGGGCGACCAGTTCATGGTCCACCACGCCCAGTGCTCCTACTACCAGGCCCTGCTCAACGCGGGGGTCCGGATCTATCTCTACCCCGCGCCGTACGTCCTGCACGCCAAGCACTTCACCATCGACGACGACGTCGCCGTGATCGGCTCCAGCAACATGGACATGCGCTCCTTCGCCCTCAACTACGAGGTGAGCCTGATGCTGCTCGGGCAGGAGGTGATCGCGAGCATGCGGCGCGTGGAGGACGGCTATCGCGCCGTGTCGCGCGAGCTGACGGCCGCGGAGTGGGCCACCCGGCCCCGGGGCGTGCGCTACGTCGACAACGTGATGCGACTGACGTCCGCGCTGCAATGAGCACCGTCGAACGGTTCCGCACCCTGGTCGGTCGTGGCCGGGTCGCCCTGACCGAGCAGGACCTGGTGCCGGGGCTGCGGCGGCTGGTCGGCGACCTGGTCCGGGTGGAGGTGATCGACCGGTCGATGGTGATCGCCGCGCAGGCCCTGCTCGCGCTGGTGCCCCTGCTGATCGTGCTGGGCGCCTTCCTGCCCACCGAGCTCGGCCAGCTGGCGCTCCAGCGCTTCGAGGCGGCGACCGGGCTGGACCCCGACAGCACCGCCCTCGCCCGACGGTCCGTGACCCCCGACCAGGTCCGCACCGAGACCGGGGTGGCGGGGCTGCTGCTGACCGTGTTCTCCGCCCGCAGCTTCGCCCGGGCCGTCCAGCGGATGTTCGAGCGCGTGTGGGCGCTGCCGCACGTGGGCGGGGTCCGCGGCAACGGACGCTGCTTCGGGTGGCTCGCCGGGTGGCTGGTGCTGCTTCCGCTGATCGCCCTGGTCAGCGGTGCCCTCGGGCGCGTGCTGCCGTTCGGGAGCGGCGTACCGCTCCTCTCGATGGTGCTGGCCACGCTGGTCTGGTGGTGGAGCGCGCACACCCTGCTGGTCGGGCGGGTGCCGTGGGTCCGGCTCGCTCCGGGGGCCGCGATCGTCGGGGTCGTCACCGTGACCTACAGCTCCGCCTCCGGCCTGGTCATGCCGGCCTACGTCGCCAGCAGCACCGAGCAGCTCGGCACCCTGGGACTCATCCTGGCGACCACCACCTGGCTGATCGGGTTCAGCCTCATCCTGGTCGTCGCCAGCATCCTGGGCCGGGTGCTCGCGGTGGACCCCGACGTCCACCGCCTGCTGCGCTCACTGCCCTCGATCCAGCGCTGGTCGACGCGCCACCAGCTCCAGGACGAGCAGCGCCAGCGCCACGACGAGGGTTGAGACGAGGACGAACGCCCCCGTCGGGCGGGTCACCGAGAGGTAGGCGACCAGCGCCACGACCAGCACGGCGATCCTCAGCGGCGTGCGGTAGGTCCAGACCGCGACGCCGACCGGCCCCGGGTCCCCGTCCACGGTGCGGTCCTGGACCCGCTCGACGAGCCGTCGGCCCCCGCCTCGCAGGGCCGTGGGCCGGGCTCCGGGCCCGGTCACCCAGGCCAGCACCGCGGCGACCAGGAAGAGCAGTCCCACCGCGCGCAGGCTGGTCCTGATGTAGAGCACCACGGCGTCGTAGACCGCCGCCGCCGCCGCGGTCGGCAGCTGGTCCGTGGGCACCTCGGCGAGGTAGAGCTCGCGGGCGAGGTTGAGCCCCACCCCCAGCAGCACCATCGAGCCGGACACCAGGAGGGCACCTACGACGAACGTCCCGCGCCGCGAGCGCCCCAGGGCGACGGCGGCGCCGAGCAGGACCAGCGCCACCACGGGCAGCACCCGCGAGGAGAGCTCGAGCAGGCGGAACCCGCGTTGGGCCCGGACGACGTCGGCGGACTGGAAGATCGTGAACTGGGCGTCGACCGTGGGGATCCGGTCCGCGAGCTGCAGACCCGCCGAGCTCAGCCTGCTCTTGGTCGCGTTGATGATCGCGGCGAGGTTGATGTTCACCTTGTCGCCGCTCACCTCGACCGCGCCACTGGTCCGGCCCGACAGCACGGCCACCAGCTCGCCGTGGGCGGTCCGGTTCGCCTCCACCCACGCGGCCTGGAAGTCGTCCGAGGCGACCAGGGCCGACACCTCCTTGTGGACGAAGTCGCGCACGCCGTTCTCCAGCGGGGTGGCCAGCGCCGACAGCCCCACGGCGACCCGGGGCGGGAGGCCGCGCGACCGCAGGGCGTCCACCGCCTGCTGGATGACGGCCCGGACGTCGAGGCGCGCGAAGATCTCCGCCGTCACCCGGTCGGCGATCGCGGCCTGGACCGCCGGGTCGGAGGCCAGCGGCGTGACCGTCTCGACGTAGCGGTCGGTGTCGCCGACCTCGTCGTCGGCCCAGGTGGCCACCACCGCGAGCGGCGCGAGCAGGGTCATCAGCGCCAGGAGCGTGGCGACCACCGCCGTACGCCACCACCCGCCCCTGCCGGTGGACCGGCTCCCGTCCTGCGCCCGGGCCACCTCCTCACGCAGCCGCGCCACCTCGAGCCGCAGCTGCTCGGCCTCGTCAGCGGGCGCGGGCTCGGGCTCGGGGCCGGGGGTGCTCATCGCCGACCGTCGTCCGGTGGCGGCGCGAAGACCTGCGCCCAGTCCCGGCGCATGCTGACGACCGTCCACCCGAGCCGGGCGCCGACCTCCACGATCGGCTCGGTGTCCGCAACGGTCTCCCCGCGGCTCACGTAGGCCATCTCGCGGTCGGGGTCGTCGTGGTCGACCAGCAGCGACAGGTGCGGGCCGTCCCCCACCGCGACCCACTCCAGCATCTCCCGGTCGCCGCCGGAGTTGCCGGCGGCCAGGCACGGACGGCGACCGAGCTGGGTCTGGATGGTGGCGACCTTCGCGGCGCCCTCGTTCCCGGCGCCGACGACGCGGGCCGAGCGCCGCAGCGAGGGCCGGCCCCGGTCGTCGCGGGCGTAGTCGTACTCGATCAGGGTGCCGACCACCGACTCCGGCGGCACGCCGTAGAGGTCCTGGCTGACGGCCCGGACGAACTCGGTGCCGCCGCCGCTGACCAGGGCGATCGACACCTCCCGCCGCCGGAGCTCCGCGACCAGCTCCAGCATCGGCAGGTAGGTCGCCTCGCGGTGCCGACGTCCCAGGGCGGTGTTGGTCGCCTCGGCCATGAAGTCGCGCACCAGCCTCGTGAAGTCCTCGGGCGCCAGACCCTCGAAGAGGCTGGTCAGCGCCAGACCGATCCGTGGCAGTCCCATCTCGGCGACCGCGGCCCGGTCCCCGGAGAGCACGGCCGCGAACTCGGGCCGCTGCCCCACCGACGGGTCGTCGTGGACCCGCCGCCGCAACGCGTCGAGGAAGAAGTCCAGCTGGACGTAGGAGGGCCGCTCGCACCACAGCGTGCCGTCGTTGTCGAAGCAGGCCAGCCGCTCGGGCACGGGCAGCGTGAGGACGTCGTCGAGGAAGCCGAGCACCGCCGTCCGGGCGGCCCCCGGGCGCCACGAGGGGAGAAGCTGCCCCGGCGCGCTCATGGGAGGTCCTCCACCGGCATCCGGTAGACGCACCGGAAGCCCACGTGGCTCATCCCGGTGTCGACCATCTGCGGGCGTCGCGCGGCCGGCCGGTAACGCCGGCAGTAGCTGTCCGCGCACAGGTGCGAGCCGCCCTTGACGACCTTGCGCCCGACCCGGAACTGCGGCTGGCCGGGGTCGTAGCTGCGGGCGAGGTCGCCCCCGCGCGGATCCACCGGCGCGCAGCACGACGAGCCGGCGTCGTCGGCGTGCCGGCTCGTCCACCAGTCCTCCGTCCACTCCCAGACGTTGCCGGCCATGTCGAGGAGACCGAACCCGTTGGCCGGGAAGCTGCCGACCGGGGAGGTGCGCACCCAGCCGCTCTCCCGGGTGCTATGCCAGGGGAAGTCGGGGCCGTCCCACACGTTGGCCATGATCCGGCCCGCCGGACGGACCTCGTCGCCCCACGTGTAGGCGGCCCCGGTCAGCCCGCCGCGCGCGGCGTACTCCCACTCGGCCTCGGTCGGCAGGTCCGCGCCCGCCCAGTCGGCGTAGGCGCGGGCGTCCTCGTGGGCGACGTGGACGACCGGGTGGTCGGGCAGCCGCTTGACCGAGCTGCCCGGGCCCTCCGGGCTGCTCCAGCACGCCCCGGGGGTCCACCTCCACCACTGGCTCAGGTGGCGGAGGTCGACCGGCCCCGGGGTGGGGGTGAAGACGAGCGACCCCGGCCGGAGGTTGGCGTCGGGCGCGCCGGGGAAGTCTGCCGGCGACAGCGGCCGCTCGGCGACGGTGACGTAGCGGACCGCGCGCACGAAGCGCGCGAACTCCGCGTTGGTCACCGGCGTGGCGTCGATGGCGAACCCGTGGACCCGTACGCGGTGCGTCGGGGCCTCCTCGGGGTAGTGCTCGTCGGAGCCCATGGTGAACACGGCGCCCGGCAGCCGCACCGGAGTGGCGACCTCGACGCGGGCCGTCATCGGCGGCCGGTCCGCGGGTCGGCGCGGACCGCGGCGACGGTGGGTTCCTCGGGCACGTGGTCCTCCTGCGGGCTCTCCGGGTTCGACGCTCCCGAACCTAGGAACGCCGGCGGGGTCGTGCCTCCCCTGATGTGGGTGATCGGCGGCCGCCGGCCGGGGCCGCACCGTCAGGCTCGGTCGGGCGGTGGGACCGGCGGCGGGACCGGCTGCACCCGGACGGCGGAGTCGAGCGCGGCCAGGGTCGCCTCGCCGACCAGGTCGGTGGCCTCGAACACGCGGACACCGCCGAGTGCCGACGCGGCACCGTCGCGGTTCCAGCGCGCCGCCACCCGGGGGTCGATCCCGCTGAGGTAGAGGCGCCCTCCCGCGGCCTCCAGGCGCCGGGCGTACTCCTCGACCACCCGCAGGAAGGTGGGCCCGAGCGTGGCGCGGCCCCGCAGCCTCAGGACGACGGTCGAGCCGCTCGCAGCGTCCCCGTCGGGCAGTCGGCGCTGCAGGGTCCTGGCGCCGGCGAAGAGCATCGACCCGTAGACGTCGAGCACCACCACCTCCCCCGCGGCCACCGCGGCGGGGGCCGGGACCTCGCGGAAGCGTCCGCCCTCGACCGGGACCATCCGCACCACCCGGAGGTCGAGCGCCTCCTGGTTCAGCTGCAGCAGCAACGAGGCGGCGACGCCCAGCCCCACCGCGGTCGCCACCGGGAGCAGCAGCACCGCCACGAACGTGGCGACCAGGGCGACGGCGGGGATCCGACCGGCCCGCACCATCGAGGCGAGGCCAGCGGGGCGGATCGTGCCCCACCCGGCCCGGACGAGGACGGCGGCCAGCGTCGGCGTGGCCACCTGCCCGACGAGCGGGGCGAACAGCAGCAGGATCGCGATCATCCACCCGCCGCTCGAGATCCCGGCCCAGCGGGTGCGCGCCCCGGCGGTCTCATTCAGGGCGGTCTGCCCCACGGAGCCGCCCACCGGCTGTCCGCCGAACAGGCCGGCGGCGAGGTTGGCCACGCCCTGGGCGGTGAAGTCGCGA
>JBBSQH010000100.1:0-11002 GCA_038258055.1 Actinomycetales bacterium | reverse complement strand
GGACCCGGCGGCCTGGGAGTCGACGCCGTCGCCATAAGTTCTCAGCCCGAGCCTCGTGTTGCTGGGGGTGCTGGTGGCGAGGTCGGTGACGGCCTGCTTGGCGGCGTCCATCCGGGTCTGGCCGTTGCCGGCGTCGGTCTCGGCCATCGAGCCGGAGGAGTCCAGGACCACCACCAGCTCCGGCGTCTCCGAGGCCGGGGGAGCAGTCGAGGCCGCGGCTCCCGGAGCCGCCAGCAGCCCGCCGACGACAGCGGCGACGACGAGTGCGCCCAGGTGCGTGAGGCGTGAGCGGGTCATGGTGTCCCCCAGTGTTTACGGATGCGAACGTTCGCTACTGTAAACACACAAGGAACGGTCGCGCAACCGGTCCGGGAGCCGTCAGCCGGGTGGGCGACTCAGCGGGTGGCGGCGCGGGCCGCCAGGGCCTCGCGGTAGAGCCGACCGGCGCGGTAGCTGGAGCGCACCAGCGGACCGGACATCACCCCGGCGAAGCCGATCTCCTTGGCCTCGGCCTCCATCTCCACGAACTCCTCGGGCTTCACCCAGCGCTCGACCGGGTGGTGCCGAGGGGTGGGGCGGAGGTACTGGGTGATGGTGATGAGGTCGGTCCCGGCCTCGTGCAGGTCGCGCAGGGCCTGGGTGACCTCCTCGCGGGTCTCGCCCATGCCCAGGATCAGGTTGGACTTGGTCACCAGGCCGGCGTCACGGCCCTGCGTGATGACGTCGAGCGAGCGCTCGTAGGTGAACGCGGGGCGGATGGCCTTGAAGATGCGGGGGACCGTCTCGACGTTGTGCGCGAAGACCTCGGGCGCGGCGTTGAACACCTGCTGCAGCAGCTCCGGGACGCCGTTGAAGTCGGGCACCAAGATCTCGACCCCGGTGCCGGGGTTGAGGTCGTGGATCTGCCGGATGGTCTCGGCGTACAGCCAGGCGCCACCGTCGGGCTGGTCGTCGCGGGCGACGCCGGTCACCGTGGCGTAGCGCAGGCCCATCTTCTGCACGCTCTCGGCGACGCGGCGCGGCTCGTCGCGGTCCAGCGGCTCGGGCTTGCCGGTGTCGATCTGGCAGAAGTCGCAGCGGCGCGTGCACTGGCCGCCACCGATGAGGAACGTGGCCTCCTTGTCCTCCCAGCACTCGAAGATGTTGGGGCAGCCCGCCTCCTGGCACACCGTGTGCAGGCCCTCGGACTTCACGAGCTTCTGCAGGGCCGTGTACTCCGGCCCCGTCCGCACCCTCGTCTTGATCCAGGAGGGCTTCTTCTCGATCGGGACCGAGGCGTTGCGGGCCTCGATACGGAGCATGCGGCGGCCTTCGGGAGCGAGAGTCACGAGGTCAACGGTACGCCCGGTCCTCGGTCGGCACCGCACGGGCCGTCGGGCCGCCGTCGGGGCGGACCGGCCCTAGGGTCGACGGCCATGGAGCTCCGGGTGTTCACCGAACCGCAGCAGGGCGCGAGCTACGACGACCTGCTGGCCGTGGCGAGGGCGGCGGAGGAGTGCGGCTACGGCGCGTTCTTCCGGTCCGACCACTACATGCTGATGGGCGACGGCGGAGGGCTCCCGGGGCCGACGGACGCCTGGGTCACCCTGGCCGGGCTGGCCCGGGAGACGTCGACGATCCGGCTCGGCACGCTGGTGACCGCCGCGACCTTCCGCCACCCCGGCCCGCTGGCGATCGCGGTGGCCACCGTCGACGCCATGTCGGGCGGTCGGGTCGAGCTCGGCCTGGGCTCGGGCTGGTTCGAGCAGGAGCACACGGCCTACGGCATCCCGTTCCCCGACCTGGGGGAACGCTTCGACCGCTACGAGGAGCAGCTGGCGATAGTCACCGGGCTCTGGTCCACGCCGGTCGGCGCGCGGTTCGGCTTCGAGGGCCGCCACCACACGCTCGTCGACAGCCCGGCGCTGCCCAAGCCGGTGCAGGAGCACCTGCCCGTCCTCGTGGGCGGCTCGGGCAAGCGGCGGACCCCGCGGCTGGCCGCGACCTACGCCGACGAGTTCAACATGCCGTTCGCGTCGGTGGACGATGCCGCCCCGCAGTTCGACCGGGTGCGGGCCGCCTGCGAGGCCGTGGACCGGGACCCCGCCTCCATGACGTTCTCCGTCGCGCTCACGACCTGCGTCGGCACCGACGGCGCCGAGGTGTCCCGCCGGGCCGCCGCCATCGGTCGCGACGCGGACGACCTGCGCTCGTCGGGACTCGCCGGCACCCCCGCGGAGGTGGTCGAGACGCTGTCGCGCTGGGCGGCCATCGGGTGCGAACGGGTCTACCTGCAGGTCCTGGACCTGCACGACCTCGACCACCTGCGCCTGGTGGCCGAGGACGTCATGCCGCGGGTGTGACGCCGACGGCCGGTGGGTCGAGGCGTCGTGGGTGCAGGCGGCAGAGCAGGCCGTAGGCGAGGTACGCGACGACCGCAGCGCGGCTCGTGGTCTCGAAGGCCGCGACGACCCACGGCAGCCCGAACGCGATGACGCTGAGCAGCGGGGTGCCGAGCACGACCCACAGCCGCGCCCGGCGGGTCCGGGACACCGCCGCGACCAGGCCCAGGTGCAGCGGCCACCCGATGGTGCCGTAGACCACCACCAGCAGGACCACGTCCTCAAGGCTCAGCGGGTTGCCGGTGGGGAGCCACGCGAGCGGGGGCAGCGCGGCCACGAGGTAGCCCACGACGGTCGCCGCCAGGAGCAGCAGGTAGTTGACGGCGGCCCAGGCCAGCGTCCGGACCAGGGGGGGCCGGCGGGCGTGCAGCCAGCCGTCCACCGCGGTCCCCGCGCGGGTGGCGCGCACGGGTCAGTCCTCGACCAGGGTGACCAGGACGGTGTCGAGGAGGGACGAGACCTCGCCCGAGGCCTGCACCGACCACGCCGGTCCCTGCGCGGGCATCTCGCCCTGGACGCCCTCGACGAAGCTCAGGCCGGCTCCGTGCAGGGACAGCGCCACGGCGAGGCCGTCGGGGGAGTCCGAGCAGAGCAGCCGCAACGCCGTGAGCTCACCGGGCTCGCCGCGCTGACCGGCCGGCAACGTCGCGGCAGCGAGCTCGGTCGTGGTCGCCGCGACCTGCTGGGTCACCGTGTAGGAGCCGTCGGCCGCGAGCCGCAGCACGACGAGACCGGACTCGCCCAGGTCGCAGGTGAGCGACGTGGCGCCGCCGTCGGTCATCGTGACCCCCACCTCGGCCAGGGCCCCGAGGGCCTCGGCCGGCACCTGGTAGGGGACGTCGACGGCCGTTCCGCTGGCCAGGACGTACTCGCCCTCGTCGAAGGCCCCGGGGGTCGGCCAGGCCTCCGTGCCCGCGTCGAACTCCTCGGTGAAGGCGGGGGAGTCCGCCAGGGTGCCTTGGCCGGGCGGGGCCGTGGTCTCGTCGGTCAGGCCCGTCCCGTCGGTCGTGGGGGCGGTGGCCATGGCGGTGCCCGCGTCGGCGGTCGACATGGCGTCAGGGGCCGCGGCCGGGACGGCGCCCGCGCCGCAGCCGGCGAGGAGCAGGACCCCGGCGGCGATCAGCAGATGTTGACCGGTAGCGCGCCGCACACGACCCCCTCCTGCTCCCGCTGCTCGACGACCTGGGTCTCCCCGGGCTGCGAGTAATAGTAGGTACCGATCGACGGGTAGTTGTCGCGGTCGTCCTCGCCGATGGCCAGGTTCCCGTCCCCGTCCACGTGGACCGACACGGTCCCGTCGACCGAGCCGACGGGGATGATCCCGTTGAGGGCGTCGTACTGCAGCTGGAACCCGCCGTCCACGTTCGTGAACGTGAACTGGTTGGCGATGTCGAAGTCGTTGGGCAGGATCGGGATGAGGGGCCGGGTGCCGGTGTCGTTCGACCAGATCGACCCGTCCAGGACGTTGGGCCTCGGTTCGTTGCAGACTCTGATGCCGGCGGTGCAGGTCTCGGTGACGTACACCTGGCCCCGCCCGGTCTCGAGGTCGACGACGAGCATCATCCGCGACTCGTCCAACGGGACGTCGCCCCGCAGCGGGTCCTGGTGGTCGCGGTCGTCGCCCTTGAGGAGGCCGCCGGACGTGCCGCTGTCGATGAAGTAGTCCATCACCACGACACCGCCCCCGGGCGGGTCGTCGAGCTGGAAGTACGTGGTGTTGTAGGCGCCGCCGTCGACGTAGATGGTGCCCTCCTCGCGCAGGGCGAGGAACTCGCTGTCGGACGCGCCGAACAGCGTCGACAGGTACTGGCCACGGGGGTCGGTGCCGACCAGGTCCTCGTACAGCGCCAGCTGGTCGAGGAGGCTCTCGGCGAGGTCGAGGTGACCGGCGTCGACCGCGTCGCGGACCTGCTGCGCCAGGTCCGCGGTCTCGCTGCCCGAGCTCGCGTACAGGGCCAGGTCGTCCAGCCGGTCCAGCAGGTCGGCCGCCCGGCTGTCGTCCGTCCCGTCGTCCCCGGTGCCCCCGCAGTCGCCTCCGCCGCCGCCCAGCACCGTGTCCCAGGCGCACGAGGCCGCCTCCGCGACGACGGGGCGGAACGGGCCGACGGTGCCCGCGACCACCACGACGAGGGCCGCGACGGCCAGGAGGATCCCGACGTACTCCAGCACGGCGGCGCCGGCGTCGTCCCCGCGTGCCCTCGTCGTCACGGTGGCAGCCTCGCGTCGCCGCCGACCGCACCGGTGGGTGCCCGGGCCCACCGGGGCTGAGTCGTCGGACCCACCTGCCGGGCGGCGGGTGCCGGTCCGCTGCGGCACACTCGGCACCCGTCCCGGTGATGTCCTCCGGGCGCAGCAGCGGGGAGGACGTCGGTGCGGTCCCTGGTCCGTCGATCCGCGAGGCCCGTCGTCCTGCTGGCGGCCTGCGGCTCCGGCCTGTCCCTCGTCTCCTTCGTCCTGTGGTGGCTGGTCACCCGGCGGCGGCCCGTGGGGGAGGACGTGGTGGGGCGGATGTGGCACCGGGAGGCCTCGCCCGCCGGCAGGGCAGAGCCCGAGGCCGTGGTCGCGTCCGAGGTCGAGCCCCCGCCCGCCGACGGCGCCGCCGACGTGCCGGTCGTCCTGCTGCACGGGCTGGGCATGTCGAGCCGGTCCATGTGGGCCCTGGGCGAGCACACCCGGGCGCTGGCCCCTGACCTGCCGGGGTACGGGCTGAGCCCGCAACCGAGGGCCGGGATGCTCGGCATCGACGCGCTGGCGCGGGTCGTGCTCGGGTGGATGGACGAGGTCGACGTCACCGAGGCGGTGCTCGTGGGGCACTCGCTGGGGGCGCAGGTCGCGGGGGAGGTGGCCCTGCAGGCGCCGGAGCGGGTCCGTCGCCTCGTGGTCATCGCCCCGACGGGCGACCCCGAGCGTCGCAGCGTCCCTCAGCTGGCGCTCCGACTGGTGCAGGACGCCCGGCTCGAACCGCCGTCGTTGCTGCTGCTGGCCGTCGGGGACTACCTGAGGGCCGGGCCGGGTCAGATGGTGACCTTGATGAGCCGCGCCATCCGGCGCGCGGTCGAGCAGCTCGACGTCACCGTCGACGTCCCGCTGCTGGTCGTGCGCGGCGAGCGCGACCCGGTGGTCCGGCAGGCGTGGTGCGAGGGGGTCGTGGCCGGCACGCCGGGATCGCGGCTGGTGGTCATACCGGGGGCGGCGCACGGGGTGGCGTTCACGGCTCCGCCCGAGCTCGTCCGGGTCCTCCTGCTCGAGCTGCGCCGCGGCTCGGCGCCCGGCTGAGCGGACCGGCGGGCGGTGTGCGCCCCTGCGTCTCATCGCATGTTCAGACCATGTTCAGGCGGGGTGAACCCGCACTTCATGGCGGTGCGTTCGGCATCTGGGCCCGGTGCCCTGTACTTTTCGGGGTGATGGAGACGATTCAGGGGGAGCAGCAGGTCTCTCGCGTGCAGGTGCTGGGGTGGCGACGGCTCTACGTCAGCGGGGTCGTGCTGGCCCTGGCGTTCGGGGCCCTGACGCTGGTGGTGGCGGCCGTGGCCGACCTCCCGCTGCGGGACCCGGACGGGTTCCTCGGGCCCAGCTGGGTGCGGCTGCCGCTGATCGCGCTGGCCATGATGCTGATCGACGTGGTGCCCCGCGTGGCGCGCCGGACCTACCGGGGCGGTGCCCCGGTCCAGGTCGTCCGCGACGTGGTGCGCGAGCGCTGGTCGGGCCGACGGATCGGTCTGATGGCGCTCGGGTTCGGCATCTTCTACGTCTGCTACGTCTCCTACCGCAACCTCAAGAGCTTCCTGCCGTTCCTGCGCGAGGACCTGCACGACCCGTGGCTGGTGGACACCGACCGCTGGCTCGCCTTCGGCAGCCACCCCGGCGACATGCTCCACGAGCTGCTCGGGACCGGGGCCAGCGCGGGGCTGCTGTCGTTCGTCTACATGATCTACCTGCCGCTCGTGCCGATCTCGCTCGCGGCCGCGCTCGTGTGGGGCGACAACATCATGCGTGGCGCCTGGTACGCGATCGCGCTGAGCCTGAACTGGGTGCTGGGCACCGTCACCTACTACATCCTCCCCGCCCTGGGGCCCATCTACGTGGAGGCCTACCGGTACACGGACCTCCCGGAGACGGCCGTGACGTCGTTGCAGGCCGGGTTGTGGCGCAACCGGGCCGAGGTGCTCGCGGACCCGTTCGCCACCTCGGCGGTGCACGGTGTCGCGGCGTTCGCGTCGCTGCACACGTCGATCACGCTGACGGCGGCCCTGATCGTGACCCTCACGCGGATGCCCGGGTTCGTGCAGTGGATCGCCTGGGCGTTCTTCGCCCTGACGGCCGTGGCGACCGTCTACTTCGGCTGGCACTACGTCCTGGACGTCGTGGCGGGCGCGGTCGTGGCGTGGGCGTCGGTGATGGTGGCGCGGGTCATGGTCGGCCGGTCGAGCTGGAGACCGTCGGCGGAGGTACCGGTCACCGCGTCGGTCGCCCAGCCGGCGGCCGTCACCGGGGTCGTCGAGCGCTGAGGTCCACCTAGGCCCCAGGTCCCCGGGGCGCCTGGGGCCGTGGTCGGGGCGGCCGCGGTCAGCGGCTCGACGGGACGCTCGTGTCAGGCCTGCGGCAGGGCCGCCAGCACCTCGCGCTCGACCAGGTCGACGACGTCCGCCAAGGCGACCCGTCGACCGAGCTCCGCGGTCAGCGACGTCACGCCGGCGTCCGGGATCCCGCAGGGGACGATCGGAGCGGCCCAGGCCAGGTCGCAGTCGCAGTTGAGCGCGAAGCCGTGCATCGTCACGCCCCGGGCCACCCGGACGCCGATCGCCGCCACCTTGCGGTCGAGGCCGGCCGGGCCGGGGGAGCCGTCGCCGCGTACCCACACCCCGGAACGTCCCTCGACGCGCTCGGTGGGCAGACCGACCTCGGCGCAGACGGCGATCAGCGCGCCCTCGAGGGCGCGCACGTAGGCCACGACGTCGATGGGGTCGGGCAGGCGCACGAGCGGGTAGCCCACCAGCTGGCCGGGGCCGTGCCAGGTGATGCGCCCGCCGCGGTCGACGTCGACCACCGGGGTGCCGTCGGTGGGGCGGTCCGACGGTGCGGTCCGCTTCCCGGCGGTGTAGACCGCCTCGTGCTGCAGGAGCAGGAGCCGGTCCGGGCCACCGTCGGCGACCGAGGCGTGCTGCGCGCGCTGCAGGGCCCAGCCGTCCAGGTAGGGGACGAGACCGTCCGGCCGGGTCACCACCGTGTCGCCGCGGGGACGGGTGGGCCGGTCGCTGACGGCGGGGCTGGACGGGCTCATGCGGTGTCCTCCGGGTCCATCAGGGCCAGCAGGGCGGCCCGGAACGAGGTCAGGTCGCAGTGCTCTGCGATCCGCTGGTCGACCAGCTCGCGGTCCAGCTGCGAGCGCGCGACCGTCGTGAAGGCCTCGCGGCCGTCGTCGGTGACCGACACGATGCGCCGGCGCCGGTCGGTGGCGTCCTGCGCGCGCTCGATGTGGCCCTGACGCTCGAGCCGGTCCAGCGTGCGGGACATCGTCTGGTCCTCGACCTTGGTGCGGCCGGCGATCTCGTGCTGCGACAGCGGACCGCCCATCAGGTGCGCGATGACACCGAAACCGGCGTGCGTCAGGCCGAAGGTGGCGAGACCCTCGTTCCAACGGTGCTCGACCAGCCGGGCGGCCGTGGACAGGAGGCGTCCCGTGGCCCATCGCGTCGGGTCCTCGCCGCTCTCGGCCGCGGTGTCCCGGGGAGCTCCGCCGAGCGTGCCGCCGTCCGTGGGCCGACCGTTCAGCATCAGGTGCTCCTCGCGGCGTGATCCCACCCGAAGAACGGTATCCCGTGGCGTACGGGATGACGCACGGGGGACATGGTCGTACTCTACGCATGCTGATGGTTAGCCTACGAAGTGATTGCGAAGGTCGTCGTGCCCGTTGACACCCACACCCACCGCGCCGCCCCCGAGCCCGACCGGGAGCGCTCCGGCTCCCGGGCGCGCTGGCTCGTCCCGGCGTTGCTGCTGGTGCTGTGGCTGGCGATCGCCGCGGTCGGGGGCCCGTTCCAGGGCCGGCTGGCCGAGGTCCAGGAGAACGACGCCGCGGCGTTCCTGCCCGACGGGGTGGAGTCCACCGACGTCACGGAGCTGAGCGCCGGGTTCAGCGACGACGAGACGTTCCCGGCCTTCGTCGTCGTGGAGTCGCCCGACGGCGCGCTCACGCCCGAGCAGCTGGAGGGGGTCGCCGCCTTCGCCGCCGACCTGCCGGACCTGACGGTTCCCGTCGGCACGGCCGAGGAGGACTTCCCGGACGCCGTGCTCGGGGACTTCCTCGTGGCGCCGGACCCGGCGGCGCAGGCGCCGGGGGGAGGGGCGGTGCCGGTCATCCCGTCCGAGGACGGTGAGGCGGTCCTGCTGCTGCTGCCCTTCGACAACGCGGCCGTGGCGGAGCAGCTGGCCGACGGCGAGGTCGCCCTGGGCGTCCTGGTCGAGACGGTCCGCGAGGCCGACGGCGACGGCCTGCCCGATGGGCTCGTGAGCCACGTCGCCGGCCCGGCCGGGGCCAGCGCCGACTTCGGCGAGGCCTTCGGTGAGATCGACGGCATCCTGCTCGGCGTCGCGCTGTCGGCGGTGCTGATCATCCTGCTGCTGGTCTACCGCAGCCCCGCGCTGCCGTTCCTCGTCATCTTCAGCTCGGTGTTCGCCCTCGCGGCGGCCAGCGTCGTCGTCTACTACCTGGCGCGCGAGGAGGTCATCGGCCTCAACGGGCAGTCCCAGGGCATCTTGTTCATCCTGGTCGTCGGGGCCGCGACGGACTACGCCCTGCTGCTGGTGGCCCGCTACCGGGAAGAGCTCCGTCGCCACGACGACCGGTACCGGGCGATGCGGATCGCCTGGCGCCGGGCCTTCGAGCCCATCGTGGCCTCGGGCACGACCGTGATCCTCGGTCTGCTGTGCCTGCTGCTGTCCGACCTGGGCAGCAACCGCGGCCTGGGCCCGGTCGCCTCCGTCGGCATCGTCGCCGCCATGCTCTCGGCCCTGACGTTCCTGCCCGCCGCTCTGCTGCTGCCCGGGCCGCTGGTGGCCCTGCTGATCGTGGGCGCCGGGGCCGGGGTGCCTGCGCTGGTGGCGGGGCTGCTGGGCGCCGACACCCCCGTGGTCCTGGGCCTGGCGGTCGTCGGGGCGCTGGTCGGTGTGGCCCTGACGGTGCTGGTGGGCCTGCGGCTGCGGGCCCGCACCCGTCGGCGCGAGAGCGCAGGTGAGCCCACCGAGCAGGGCCGCTGGGTGTTCTGGCCGTCCGAGCCGCACCTGGGCTCGCCGGACACCAGCGCCTCAGGCGTGTGGGCCCGGCTCGCCCGCACGATCGGTCGCCGCCCGCGCCGGGTGTGGGTGTCCACCGTCGTGGTGCTCGGCGCCCTGGCCGCGTTCCTGCCGCTGCTGGATGCCGACGGGGTCGCGCAGTCCGACGTGTTCCTCGTCGAGGTCGAGTCGGTCACCGGCGGCGAGGTGCTGGCCGAGCACTTCCCGGCGGGGTCGGACTCGCCCACCCTCGTCGTGGCCCCCGAGGCGGACGCCGACGCCGTGCTCGAGCTGGTCGAGGCCTCCGACGGGGTGGAGTCCGCCACGTTGACCAGCGAGCCGGGCGCCGACCCGACCTCGCCCGGCGACCCCCTGGTCGTGGACGGTCGGGTGCAGGTGGAGGCGGTCCTGTCGGACCCGTCGGACTCCCTCGCGGCGCAGGCGACCGTGGAGCAGCTGCGCGCGGACCTGGACGAGGTCAGCGAGGACGCCCTGGTCGGCGGGGCCACGGCCCAGCAGCTCGACGTGCTGGACGTGTCCACGGCGGACCTCTACCGGATCATCCCGGTGGTCCTGGCCGTGATCTTCGTCGTCCTGGCCCTGCTGCTGCGCAGCGTCGTGGCGCCCGCGCTCATCCTGGCGGCCAACATCCTGTCCTTCGCCGCCACCCTGGGCGCCTCCGCGCTGGTGTTCCGCTACGTCTTCGACTTCCCCGGCGCCGATCCCGCGGTGCCGCTGTTCGGGTTCGTGTTCCTGGTGGCGCTGGGGATCGACTACTCGATCTTCCTGATGACGCGGGTGCGGGAGGAGTCGCTGCGGATCGGCACCCGCCCCGGCATCCTGGCCGGGCTGTCGGTGACCGGGGGAGTGATCACCTCGGCCGGGATCGTGCTCGCGGCGACCTTTGCGGCACTGGGTGTCCTGCCCATCCTGTTCCTGGCCCAGATCGCCTTCATCGTGTCGTTCGGTGTGCTGCTGGACACCTTCGTGGTCCGGTCCCTGCTCGTCCCGGCCCTGGGCTACGAGCTCGGTCGCCGGATCTGGTGGCCGCACCCGATGTCGCGCGCCGACGCCCCGGGCGAGCTCGCGGCGCAGGCTCACGGCAAGCACGTGGACCCCGAGGCGGCGCCGGTGGGGTGAGCCGTCGGCGGGGGTGTGGCGCGTCGACGGGTCGAGCCCGGCCCGGCGACCCCGGTCCCCGGCCTGGTGTACCGACTGTGAGGATCTCTTGGCCAGCCTTGTCCTGCGTGGTGGGCTGGAGCCGGCAGCAGCGGACGTGGCCCTCGTACCGACTGGCCGTAGTGCCTTTCGCGGGACTCGCCCGTGCGCTGGTGTCGGCACCGGCCCGG
>JBBSQH010000099.1:0-11080 GCA_038258055.1 Actinomycetales bacterium | reverse complement strand
GCGGTGCGGTGGATCGGCCAGCGCTCCTTGACCTCGAAGGTCTCGCCCTCCTTGAGGTTGAGCACCTCGCCGATGGTGTTGAAGACCTTGCCCTTGGTCTGGTCGCCCACGGGCACGGTGATGGGCTCACCGGTGTCGATGACCGTCGCGCCCCGGACCATGCCGTCGGTGGGCTGCATCGAGATCGCACGGACCAGGTTGTCGCCGATGTGCTGGGCGACCTCGAGGGTCAGCGTGCGGGTGACGTCGCCGATGACGACGTCGGACTTGAGGGCCGCGTAGATGTCGGGCATGGCGTCGACGGGGAACTCGATGTCGACGACCGGGCCGATCACCCGGGAGACGCGGCCGGTGCCGGCAGAACCGGAGGTGGTCTGCTCAGAGGCGGTGGCGGTCATTAGGAGTTCCTTCCGTCGTGCTGGGTCGTCGTGCTGGGCTTCGAGCTGGTGGTCATGATTCGGATCCGGAGGACGCGAGGGCGTCGGCGCCGCCGACGATCTCGCTGATCTCCTGGGTGATGGCGGCCTGGCGGGCGGCGTTGGCCTGCTGCTGGAGGCGGCGGATGAGGTCCGTGGCGTTGTCGGTCGCGGACTTCATCGCCTGCTGCCGCGCCGCGAGCTCACTCGCCGAGGCCGACAGCATCGCGGAGTAGATGCGGCTCTGGATGTACTGCGGGAGCAGCGCGTCCAGCACCGACGCCGGATCGGGCTCGAAGGCGTACAGCGGCATCAGGTCGGACCCGGAGCCCTCGGCCTGCGCCTCGGCGACCTCGTCCACGACCTCGACGGGGAGCAGCCGGATGACGGTCGGCTCCTGCTTGACCATGTTGACGAACCGCGTGAAGACGATGTTGATCTCGTCGACGCCACCGTTGTCGCTGCCGGCCAGGAACGCGTCGACCAGGGTCTGCCCGACCTCGGCCGCGGTCTCGAACTTGGGCGCGTCGGAGTCACCGGTCCAGGACTCCTCGACGTGGCGGCTGCGGAAGCCGTAGAACGCCACGCCCTTGCGACCCAGCAGGTACGGGACGACCTCCTTGCCGCTGTCCCGCAGCCGCTCCGCCAGCCGGTCGCCCTCCTTGATGACCGAGGAGGAGTAGGAACCGGCCAGGCCCCGGTCGGAGGTGATGAGCAGCATCGCGGCGCGCTTGACCTCGGCGCGCTCCGTCGTCAACGGGTGGTCGACGTCGGAGAAGCTCGCCAGGGCCGACACGGCCCGGGTGATGGCCCGGGCGTACGGCGCCGCCTCACGGCTGCGCTGCTGGGCCTTGACGATGCGGGAGGCCGCGATGAGCTCCATGGCGCGGGTGATCTTCTTGGTGGAGGTCACCGCGCGGATGCGCTCTCGGTAGACCCGCAGCGAAGCTGCCATCTGGTGTTCGCCGTCCCTTCCGTCGAGGTCTGTGTGTCAGGTCAGATCGAGCCGGAGCGCCTCAGCGCTTCTGGCGGACGATCTGCTCCTGGTTGACGTCGTCCTCGTCGATGGCGTCCGACTCCTCGTTGCCGGGGGCGCCGATGGCGCTCCCGTCACCGGAGCGGAAGCCCTGCTTGACCTCGGCGACGGCGCTCTCGAGCGTGCCGATGGCGTCGTCGTCCAGCTTGCCGGTCTCGCGGATGCCGCCCAGGACCTGGTCGTTGCGGCGCAGGTGGTCGATGAACTCCTGCTCGAAACGGGCGATGTCCTCGACCGCGACGTCGTCGAGCTGGCCCGTGGTGCCGGCCCAGATGGAGACGACCTGCTCCTCGACCGGGTACGGCGTGTACTGCGGCTGCTTGAGCAGCTCGACCAGACGCTCACCGCGGGACAGCTGGGCACGGCTGGCCGCGTCCAGGTCGGAGGCGAACATGGCGAACGCCTCCAGCGCGCGGTACTGCGCCAGGTAGGTACGCAGCGAGCCCGAGACCGACTTCATGGCCTTGACCTGCGCGGCACCACCGACGCGGGACACCGAGATGCCGACGTTGATGGCGGGGCGCACGTTGGCGTTGAACAGGTCGGACTCGAAGAAGCACTGGCCGTCGGTGATCGAGATGACGTTGGTCGGGATGAAGGCCGACACGTCGTTGGCCTTGGTCTCGATCATCGGCAGACCGGTCATCGAGCCACCGCCCATGGCGTCGGACAGCTTCGCGCAACGCTCCAGCAGACGGGAGTGCAGGTAGAACACGTCGCCGGGGTAGGCCTCACGGCCCGGCGGGCGACGCAGCAGCAGAGACACGGAGCGGTAGGCCTCGGCCTGCTTGGACAGGTCGTCGAAGACGATGAGGACGTGCTTGCCGGCGTACATCCAGTGCTGACCGATGGCCGAGCCGGTGTACGGGGCGAGGTACTTGAAGCCGGCGGGGTCCGAGGCGGGGGCCGCGACGATGGTCGTGTACTCCAGCGCGCCCGCGTCCTGCAGGGCACCGCGCACGCCGGAGATCGTCGAGCCCTTCTGGCCGATGGCGACGTAGATGCAGCGGACCTGCTTCTTCTCGTCGCCGGACTCCCAGTTGGCCTTCTGGTTGATGATCGTGTCGATCGCCACCGCGGTCTTGCCGGTCTGGCGGTCGCCGATGATCAGCTGGCGCTGGCCACGGCCGATCGGGGTCATGGCGTCGATGGCCTTGACGCCGGTCTGCATCGGCTCGCGGACCTCCTGGCGGTCCATCACGCCGGCCGCCTGCAGCTCCAGGGCGCGGCGGCCCTCGGGGACGATCTCGCCCAGGCCGTCGATCGGGTTGCCGAGCGGGTCGACGACGCGGCCGAGGTAGTTGTCGCCCACGGGGACCGACAGCACCTCGCCGGTGCGACGGACCTCGAGGCCCTCCTCGATGCCGGTGAACTCACCGAGCACGACGACACCGATCTCGCGGACGTCGAGGTTGAGGGCCAGGCCCAGCGTGCCGGCCTCGTCGCCGAAGCGGACCAGCTCGTTGGCCATGACGCCCGGCAGGCCCTCGACGCGGGCGATGCCGTCGCCGGCCTCGGTCACGCGGCCGACCTCTTCGGTGGAGGCGCCGGTCGGCTCGTAGGACCGGACGAACTCGTCCAGCGCGTCGCGGATCTCCTCCGGACGGATGGTCAGCTCGGACATCTCGGTGCTCCTCGTGTCGTCGTGGTGCTGGGCTGTGCAACAGATCAGGTCTTGCTGGTCGTGCGATCGTCCAGGGTGCTGCTGCCGCTTCAGCGGCCGAGCTGTTCGCTGGCGGCACCGAGGCGCCGGGCCACGGTGCCGTCGATGACGTCGTCGCCGATCTGCACCCGCATGCCGCCGATGACCCCGGGGTCGATGTCCACGGCGAGCCGGACCTGGCGGCCGTAGCGGCGGGTCAGGGACGCCGCGAGGCGCTGCTGCTGGTCCTCGGTCGGCCAGCTCGCGACAACCACGTGGGCGACCAGGCGCTCACGTCGGCGCGCCGCGGCCTGCGTGACGAACTCGAACGCGTGCTCCGGACGGCGACCGCGGGGGTTGCTCGCCATCCGACGGACCAGGGTGGCCGTCTCCGGCGCCGCCTGGGTGTCGACGAAGCGGCCGACCATGGCGGCCTTGGCCTCGTCGCTGCCGCGACGCTCCAGCAGGGCGGCCCGCAGGCCGCGGTCACCCGTCAGCACCTGGCCGGCCCGGTGGACCTCCTGCTCGACGCGGTCGAGGCGGTTGGCCGCCTCGGACGCGGCCAGCACGGCGTCGACCCCGAGGATCTCGACGGAGTCGGCCAGGTCGTGCGCCGCGCTCCACCGGGACCGGGCCGCGCCACCGAGCAGGTCGGCCGCGTCGGCGGACACCTTGCCGGCGAGCAGCCGGTCGAGCAGCCGGGCCTTGGACTCGCCGTCCCGCGAGGGGTCGGTGAGCGCACGGCGCAGCGGGACCGACGAGTCGAGCAGGTCGACCACCGCGAACAGCTGGGTCCCGAGGGCCGAGCGCTGGTCCGCGTCGGGCGTGCGGTCCAGCAGCGCCTCGAGCCGCTCGGCGGCCTCGGCGTGCGAGGTTCGACTGACTCCGCGCATCAGGCGAGGCCACCACCCGAGACGCCGGAGCCGGTACGACCAGCGGGCTGGGCGTCGCCGGACTCGAGGTCGGCCAGGAAGCGGTCGACCACACGCTGCTGACGCTGCTCGTCGGTCAAGGACTCCCCGACCACGCGACCGGCGAGGTCGACGGCGAGCCGCCCGACCTCGGTGCGCAGCTGCGCGACGGCCTGGGTGCGCTCGGCCTCGAGCTGACGCTGGGCCTGCTCGGTGACACGGGCGGCCTCGGTCTGGGCGCGCTCACGCATCTCGGCGATGATCGCGGCCCCCTCGCTGCGGGCCTGCTCGCGGATGCGGCCGGCCTCCTCGCGAGCCTCGGCGAGCTGGTCGCCGTACTCCTTGAGCCGTGCGTCGGCCTCGGCCTGCGCCTTCTCGGCCTTCTCGAGCCCGCCCTGGATCTTGGCGCCGCGCTCGTCGAGCACCCGCAGGTAGGTCGGCAGCACGTACTTCGCGAAGAGCACCGCGAGCACGACGAAGACGACGAGCGACCAGACGATGTCGTAGGTCGCGGGCAGGAGGACACTGTTACCGCCCTCCTCCTCCGTCGCCGCAGCCAGTACTGCGGAGTGCACGGTGAGCATCAGGCGAAGACGAAGCCGGCCGCGAAGCCGATCAGGGCGAGCGCCTCGGTGAAGGCGATGCCGAGGAACATCGTGGTCTGGAGGCGACCGGCCATCTCCGGCTGACGGGCCTGGCCCTCGACGGTCTTGCCGACGAGAACGCCGATGCCGATGCCGGGGCCGATCGCCGCGAGGCCGTAGCCGACGGTGGCGATGTTGCCGGTGAGGCCGGCGAGAACGGTGGTGTCCACGAGGGATCCTTTCGGTGGGTGGTCAGTGCTCCGGGTGGAGCGAACCGCTGATGTACACGGCGGTGAGCAGGGTGAAGATGTACGCCTGGAGGACCGAGACGAGGATCTCGAACAGCGTGAACGCGAACCCGCCCACCAGAGTGAGGACGAAGAACGCCCCTACGGCTTCGCCCTCGAAGAAGGCCTGCCGGAAGAAGTAGTCCGTCGCGGAGAAGCACAGCACCAGCAGCAGGTGCCCGGCGATGAGGTTGGCCAGCAGACGGATCGTCAGGGAGAACGGCCGGATGATGAACGTAGACGCGAACTCGATCGGCGTCACCAGGACGTAGAGCGGCTTGGGCACGCCCGGGGGGAACAGGTTGGACTTGAAGTAGCCGCCCACCCCCTGGGCCCGGATGCCGACGACGATGAACGTCACGTAGGCGATCGCCGCCAGCAGCATCGGGACGCCGACGACGCTCGTCCCACCGATGTTGAGGAACGGGATGACGCCGGTGATGTTCAGCGCGAAGATCATGAAGAAGAAGGTCGCCAGCAGCGGGAGGAACTTCCGTCCGTCCTTGGCCCCGAGGATCTGCTCCGCGATCTGGGTCCGCACCAGGTCGAGCATGAACTCGATGGTGCTCGTGAACCGGGACGGCAGGAGCTTGGCCCGGTTGACGTAGATGGCGAACACGATCACGAGGACCGCCATCGCGATGAGCCGGACCATCATGATCCGGTTCATCTCGAACGGCGTGCCGATGAAGAGGAAGCTCTCGGGGAAGAACTCGTAGATCCCCGGCGGGTGGAAGCCTTCGGAGTCCTCTGCGGACATCGGTAGCGCGGCGAACGCAGTCAGCGTCGTCAGCGTCGACTCCCGGGGTCTGGCCGGCGTGGGGACCGGCGAGCGAGCAATGAGGTCGGGGCGGCAGCCACAACCAGGTGGCCCGCTGCCCTCGGACGCCCGAACCCTACCAACATGATCGAGGTCCGCCGAACCTGCCTCGGCGCCTCAGCGGCCTGACGTGTCCACGTAGGGGATCTGGGCGGAGGTGAGGGCCCGGAACTCCGCGTAGAGGGTGCAGACCATGCCCACGACGATGCCGACGAACAGCGAGACGGGGTCGTAGAAGGTCATGTCGTTGAGCACGAAGAGGGCCACGCCGACCAGGACGACCTTGACCAACCAGGAGCCCAGCACCCACCCCGCGACCACCACCGGGTCACCCCCGGCGGTGCGCGCACCGACCAGGGCGGTGGTGGCCAGGAACCCCAGCGCGATGGCGAACCCGAGCAGCGCCCCCCACACGCCCGGCATCCCGACGACCAGGCCCGCGACCACCGCGGTCACCAGTCCGGCGGCCAGGCAGACCAGCGTCGCCAGGCGCACGGCCCGCATCAGCGCGGCCCGCAGGGCCAGGCCACCCTCGCCGACGGCAACCGGCGGGGCCGGCGTTGCGGGCGCGCTCGAGCCGTACGGGATCGACGGTCCGGCGGTCGGCCGGTCACCGGCCGTCGGGCCGGTGCTGGTCGGGCTGGTGCTGGTCGGGCCGGTGCTGGTCGGGCCGGTCGGGCCGGTGGGGTCCGGGGGGCTGGGCTGGTCGCTCATCGGGTCTCCTCGTGGGCGGCGGCAGGTGTCGCGTCACCGGGGGTGGCCTCGGGCTGCTCGTCGGTCTCCGGCGTCGCGTCGGTCTCCGGCGTCGCGTCGGTCTCCGGCGTCGCGTCGGTCTCCGGCTGCTCCACCTCCGACTCGGGCTCGGGCTCCGGGTCGCCCTCCCACGTGCCCGGGACCACCTCGCGCAGCAGGTCCTCGCCGATGGCCCCGGGGCGCAGCAGCCGCGGCCGCTCCCCCGTGCAGTCGACGATCGTCGACGCCAGGTCGTCCAGGCACGCGCCACCGTCCAGGTAGATGGCCACGGAGTCACCGAGCATGCCCTTGGCCTCGGCCATCGACAGGGCGGCGGGTTCTCCCGTGGTGTTGGCGCTGGACGTCGCGAGCGGTCCCGTCAGGGCCAGCAGCTCCAGCGCGACCGGGTGCAGCGGCATCCGCAGCGCCACCGTCCCGCCGGTGTCCCCCAGGTCCCAGGACAACGTCGGCTGCGCGTCGACCACCACGGTCAGCCCACCGGGCCAGAACGCCTCGACCAGGTCGCGGGCGTACGTGGGCACCCCCGCCCCGAGCCCGTCCAGCGTGGCGATGTCGCCCACCAGCACCGGCGGCGGGGAGTCGCGGCCGCGGCCCTTGGCCTCCAGCAGCGAGGTGACGGCGCCCGGCGTGAAGGCGTCGCAGCTGATGCCGTAGACGGTGTCGGTCGGGACCACCACCAGGGCTCCTCGGGAGATCGCGGCAGCGGCGGCCGAGACCCCCCGCTCACGGTCACGGGGCACGGCGCAGTCGTAGGTACGGCTCACCGCGTCAGTCTCCCACCGCAGGCGCAGGGCCCAGCCGCGCGCTCGTGGAGCGCGGTCGACCGGTCAGGTCGTCGTGGTGTGCCACGTCGTGCCAGAGACCGCTCCGCTGCAGGACGGCGGCGGCCCCGCCGCACTGCGGCTCGGCGTGCTCCAGCAGCAGCAGGCCGCCCGGCACCAGCAGCCGCGCCGCGACGTCGACGCACACCCGCAGCACCCGCAGCCCGTCGGGCCCGCCGTACAGCGCCAGGGCCGGGTCGTGCTCGGCCACCTCGGGGTCGACCGGGACGGCGTCGTCCGGGATGTACGGCGGGTTGGCCGTCACCACGTCGCAGCGCCCGACGAGGCCGGGCAGCAGCTCCGGGGTGCGCGCCACGTCGCCCAGGGCGAGCTCGACCCGACCACGGCCCAGCGCCGCCACGTTGCGCGCGGCCCAGGCGTGGGCGTGGGGGTCCAGCTCGACCGCTCCCACCTCGAGGTCGGGGACCTCGTCCACCAGGGCCAGCGGTACCGCTCCCGAGCCGGTGCACAGGTCGACCGCCACGGCGTCGCGCCGCTCCCGGGCGGCCACGGCGCGCAGCTCCTCCACCGCCCAGCCGGCCAGCAGCTCCGTCTCCGGCCGGGGCAGGAAGACGCCCGGTCCGACCGCCAGCTCGATCCCGCGGAACGCGGCGCGACCGGTCAGGTGCTGGAGAGGGACCCTGGTCGCCCTTTCGGCCACCAGCGCCTCGAACCGTGGCTGCGCCCCGTCGGGCCAGCCGCCACGCATCAGCACCAGGCGTTGGACGCCCCCGCGGTCCGTGCCCGCCGCGTGCGCGGCCAGCAGCTCCGCATCGGCCCGCGGTGAGGGCACCCCGGCCGCCTCGAGCCGTGCCGTGGCTACCGTCAGCTGCTGCGCGACCGAGGTGACCCCCGGCTCCGCCGAGTCGTCGCCCCGGCTCACGCCTGGTCCTGCTGGGCGGTCAGCTGCTCCTCGGTCCGCAGCCGGACCAGGCTCTCCAGCACCGGGTCGAGGTCGCCGTCGAGCACGGCGTCCAGGTTGTAGGCCTTGTAGCCGCTGCGGTGGTCCACGATCCGGTTCTCGCCGAAGTTGTACGTCCGGACCCGCTCCGAGCGGTCGACGGTCCGCACCTGCGAGGCGCGCACCCGGGCCGCGTCCGCGTCGGCCGTCGCCCGGGCCGCGGCCAGCAGACGGGCCCGCAGGATCCGCATCGCCTGCTCCCGGTTCTGCAGCTGCGACTTCTCGTTCTGGCAGGTGGCCACCGTCCCGGTCGGCAGGTGGGTGATCCGGACGGCCGAGTCGGTGGTGTTGACGCTCTGCCCGCCCGGTCCCGACGAACGGAACACGTCCACGCGCAGGTCGCCGGCGTCGACCTCGACGTCGACCTCGTCGGCCTCCGGGTGCACCAGCACGCCGACGGCCGAGGTGTGGACCCGGCCGGCGGACTCGGTGACCGGGACCCGCTGCACGCGGTGCACCCCACCCTCCAGCCGCAGCAGGCCGTAGGCACCCTCCGGGGCCGAGACCGCCAGCGTCGCGCTCTTCACCCCACCCAGGTCGCCCAGGGTGGCGTCGATGACCTCGGTCCGCCAACCCCGTCGCTCGGCCCAGCGCGTGTACATCCGCACCAGCTCACCGGCGAACAGCGCCGACTCGGTGCCGCCCTCCCCCGCCCGGACCTCGACGATCGCGTCGCGGGCGTCGTCCGGGTCGCGCGGCACCAGCAGCAGCTTCAGCCGGTCCGCGGCCTGGTGCTCGGCCTGCTCCAGGCCCGGCAGCTCCTCGCGCAGCCCGACGTCCTGGGGGGCGAGCTCACGAGCCGTCTCGAGGTCCTCGTGCGCCTCCAACCAGGCGGCGTGCGCGGCGACGACCGCGCCGAGCTGCGCGTAGCGGCGCGCGAGGCGTCGGGCCGCCACGGGGTCGGCGTGCACGGCCGGGTCCGCCAGGGCGGCCTCGACCTCGGAGTGCTCGTCGAGCAAGGGCTTCACCGCGTCGTACACGACACCTCATGACCTCGTTGCTGGTGGCTGCGCTCACCGGGGCGACCCGTGCGGGAGGCCCGGCAGGACGACGACGGCGCCCGCCCGCGACCGGTGAGGGTGCGGGCGGGCGCCGGGACGGCGGTCCTACTTGGCGTCGGACTCGGCCGGGGCCTTGCCGTAGCGCTTCTGGAACCGGGCCACGCGACCGCCGGTGTCCAGCAGCTTCTGCTTGCCCGTGTAGAACGGGTGGCAGTTGCTGCAGACGTCCGCGGCGATCTTGCCGCTGGTCTCGGTGCTGCGGGTCTGGAAGGTGTTCCCACAGGTGCAGGACACCGTCGTGAGCACGTACTCGGGGTGGATCTCGGGCTTCATGGCTCTCCTCCTGGGGCGGTCGCCGGGTCGTCAGCCGCGGTGGCGGTGCACGTGAACCGGAACCTGGTCGTCAACAAGTGTGACGTATGGACCGTGCTGGTCCGGACACGTCAATGCGTCAGGCGTCGTCCCTGTTCCCGCCGGGCGAGTTCTTGCTCACCTGCATGAGGAACTCCGCGTTGCTGCGGGACTTCTTGAGCCGGTCCAGCAGCAGCTCGATCGCCTGGTTGGCGTCGAGGGCGCTGAGGACGCGGCGCAGCTGCCACATGATCCGCAGCTCGTCGGCCCCGAGCAGGACCTCCTCGCGGCGGGTGCCGGAGGGGTTGACGTCCACCGCGGGGTAGATCCGCTTGTCGGCCAGGTGGCGCGACAGCCGCAGCTCCATGTTCCCGGTGCCCTTGAACTCCTCGAAGATGACCTCGTCCATCTTGGACCCGGTCTCGACGAGCGCCGTCGCCAGGATGGTCAGCGAGCCGCCGTTCTCGATGTTGCGAGCCGCACCGAAGAACCGCTTCGGCGGGTACAGGGCCGAGGAGTCGACGCCGCCGGACAGGATCCGACCGCTGGCCGGCGCGGCCAGGTTGTAGGCCCGGCCCAGCCGCGTGATCGAGTCCAGCAGCACGACCACGTCGTGGCCCAGCTCGACCAGGCGCTTGGCCCGCTCGATGGCCAGCTCGGCCACCGTGGTGTGGTCCTCGGCCGGACGGTCGAAGGTCGAGGCGATGACCTCGCCCTTGACCGTGCGCTGCATGTCGGTGACCTCCTCGGGACGCTCGTCCACGAGGACGACCATGAGGTGGCACTCCGGGTTGTTGGTGGTGATCGCGTTGGCGATCGCCTGCAGGACCAGGGTCTTGCCCGCCTTGGGCGGGGACACGATCAGACCGCGCTGGCCCTTGCCGATCGGTGCGACCAGGTCGATGATCCGCGTGCTGAGGACGCCAGGCTCGGTCTCGAGGCGCAACCGCTCCTGCGGGTACAGCGGGGTGAGCTTGCCGAACTCCTCGCGGTTGCGGGCCTCCTCGACCGGCTGGCCGTTGACGGAGTCGACCCGGACGATCGCGTTGAACTTCTGTCGGCGCTCCTCGTTGGGGCGCTCCTGCTTGACCTGGCCGACGACGGCGTCGCCCTTGCGAAGGCCGTACTTCTTGACCTGGGCGAGGGACACGTAGACGTCGTGGGGCCCGGGCAGGTAGCCGGAGGTCCGGACGAACGCGTAGCTGTCGAGGATGTCGACGATGCCGGCCACGGGGACCAGGACGTCGTCCTCGCGGACCTCGGGCTCGGAGTCCATGCCCCCGGGCCCGCGCTCGCGGCCGCCGGCGGGACGGTTGCCCTGCTTGTCGCGCTGCCGGTTGCGGCCACGGCGACGCCGTCCGCCGCGCTCGTCGTCGAAGTCGTCGCGCGGGCCGGACTGGCTGCGGTCGTCGTCGGCCCCGAGGTCCCGGGCCTGGTCGCGACCCTGCTGGTCGCGACCCGCCCGCTCCATGTCGCGGTCCTGGTTGCGATCGCGGG
>JBBSQH010000098.1:0-11728 GCA_038258055.1 Actinomycetales bacterium | reverse complement strand
TACAACCGCGAGACCCTCGAGGTCCACTTCAAGGGCAAGACGGTCGCCGACGTGCTGGACTCCCCGATCGAGGAGGCGGCCGAGTTCTTCGCGGCCGTCCCCGCCATCGCCCGGCACCTGAACACGCTGGTCGACGTGGGGCTGGGCTACGTGCGGCTGGGCCAGCCCGCCCCGACGCTGTCCGGCGGCGAGGCGCAGCGGGTCAAGCTCTCGACCGAGCTGCAGAAGCGCTCGGCCGGCCGGACGATCTACGTGCTGGACGAGCCGACCACCGGGCTTCACTTCGAGGACATCCGCAAGCTGCTCGAGGTGCTGCAGGGCCTGGTGGACAAGGGCAACACGGTGATCGTCATCGAGCACAACCTGGACGTCATCAAGTCCGCGGACTGGGTGATCGACATGGGTCCCGAGGGCGGTTCCGGAGGCGGCCAGGTCATCGCCCAGGGCACCCCCGAGGAGGTCGCGGCCGTCGAGGCCAGCTTCACCGGGCAGTTCCTGGCGAACATCGTCACGCCCGCACCGGCCCGACGGACCCGTCGCAAGGCGGGCTGAGCTCGAGGGCGACCGGGGCGGGTGACCGTCTCGTAGGCACCACGTGCATCATCGTGACGTGGACACCTTCGACTGCCCCTCCCGCCGTGGTGTGATCCGGACGCTCGCCGGGATCGGGGTGACCACCATCGCCGCCGGGGTGCTGGTCGCCTGCGGGGCGGACGGGAGCACCTCGGGACCGCAGGACGGTGGGGACGCCTCCGGGGGCGGCGGCTCCACGGGCGCCACCGGCGACGGCACCGCGGGCGACGGCACCGCGGGTGAGGGCAGCACCGCCGGCGGGGGTACCGGGTCCGGCACCACGGACGGCGGCAGCCCCTCCGGCGACGCCGTCGCCGAGGCGTCGGTCCCGCTGGCCGACGTCCCCGTCGGGGAGGCCGTCGTGGTCGACGCCCTCGGCAGCCGGTTCGTCGTCGCGCAGCCGTCCGCGGGCGAGGTCGTGGCGTTCTCCGCGGCCTGCACGCACCAGGGCACCCAGGTGGAGGCCGCGGGCGGCCTCGAGCTGCTGTGCCCCAACCACGGCAGCCGGTTCGACGCGGGCGACGGCGGCGCGGTCCTCAACGGCCCTGCGTCGGCCCCGCTCGGGCAGGTCCAGGCGCGTATCGAGGGGGACCTGGTCCTGCTGTCGGTCTGAGGACCTACCCTCGACGCCGTGGCGGACCCCTCGACCTACCGTCCCAAGTCGGGCGAGATCCCCGACCAGCCCGGGGTGTACCGGTTCTCCGACCCGCACGGCCGAGTCATCTACGTCGGCAAGGCCAAGAGCCTGCGGTCGCGGCTCAACAGCTACTTCGCCGACCCGGCCGGGTTGCACCCCCGCACCCAGCAGATGGTCTTCACCGCCTCCAGCGTGCAGTGGACCACCGTGGGGACCGAGGTCGAGGCGCTCCAGCTGGAGTACACCTGGATCAAGGAGTTCGACCCGCGGTTCAACGTCAAGTACCGCGACGACAAGTCCTACCCCTGGCTCGCCGTCACGGTCGGCGAGGAGTTCCCGCGCGTGCAGGTGCTGCGTGGCGCCAAGCGCAAGGGCACCCGCTACTTCGGCCCGTACTCCCACGCCTGGGCGATCCGCGAGACGGTCGACCTGCTGCTGCGGGTGTTCCCGGTCCGGACCTGCAGCGCCGGGGTGTTCCGGCGCGCGGGCCAGGTCGGCCGCCCGTGCCTGCTGGGGTACATCGACAAGTGCTCCGCCCCGTGCGTCGGCCGTGTCAGCGCTGAGGAGCACCGCGGACTCGTCGACGACTTCGTCGACTTCATGGCCGGCGACTCCGCCCGGTTCGTGCGTCGCATCGAGGGCCGGATGAAGGACGCCGCCGCCATCCAGGACTACGAGCGCGCAGCCCGGCTGCGCGACGACATCGGTGCGCTGCAGCGAGCCCTGGAGCGCAACGCCGTCGTCCTGCCCGACGCCACCGACGCCGACGTCTTCGCGCTGGCCGAGGACGAGCTGGAGGCCGCCGTCCAGGTGTTCCACGTCCGCGGCGGCCGGATCCGCGGCCAACGCGGCTGGGTCGTGGAGAAGGTCGAGGACGTCTCGACCCCCGACCTGGTCGAGCGGCTGCTCCAGCAGGTCTACGGCGGCGAGGACGCCGGGGCCGCGACGGGCAGCGTCCCCCGCGAGGTGCTGGTCCCGGTCGAGCCGACCGACCTGCCCGAGGTGGTCGAGTGGCTCAGCGCCCGCCGCGGCTCCCGGGTGGACGTGCGCGTGCCGCAGCGTGGGGACAAACGGACGCTGATGGACACGGTCGCCGGCAACGCCAAGCAGGGACTCGCGCTGCACAAGACCCGCCGGGCCGGGGACCTGACCACCCGCGGCCTGGCGCTGCAGGAGCTCCAGGAGGCCCTGGGCCTGCCCGAGGCCCCGCTGCGGATCGAGTGCTACGACGTCTCGCACCTGCAGGGCAGCGACCGGGTGGCGTCCATGGTGGTGTTCGAGGACGGGCTGCCGCGCAAGGGCGAGTACCGGACGTTCAACGTCCGCGGCGACCACGGGGAGGACGACACCGCCGCCATGCGCGAGGTCCTGTCGCGACGGTTCCGCCGCTACCTGGAGGACCGCGAGCAGGCCGGCGACCTGGAGATGGGTCCCGACCCCGACGACGAGACCGGCCCGGTCGGCCCGGGGGCGATCGACCCCAGCACGGGTCGCCCCCGTCGCTTCGCGTACCCGCCGCAGCTCGTCGTGGTGGACGGCGGGGCCCCGCAGGTCGCCGCGGCCACCGCGGCGCTGGCCGACCTGGGGGTGGCCGACGTGGCCGTCGTGGGCCTGGCCAAGCGGCTGGAGGAGGTGTGGCTGCCCGACGACGACCACCCGCTGGTGCTGCCCCGCAGCTCCCAGGGGCTCTACCTGCTGCAGCGGCTGCGGGACGAGGCCCACCGCTTCGCCATCGGCCGGCACCGCAACCGCCGGACCAAGGGCATGACCGCGAGCGAGCTCGACGGCGTCCCCGGGCTGGGCCCGGCCCGGCGCAAGGCCCTGCTCGACACGTTCGGGTCGGTGCGCGCCATCCGGCAGGCCGACGCCGCCGCCGTGGCCGAGGTCAAGGGCATCGGCCCTGCGCTGGCCGAGGCGGTCGTGACCGCCCTGTCCCCGCCCGCCCGGTCGGCGGACGCCCCGGACGCGCGGGACGCACCGGACGCCCTGGGCGACGGCACCCGGACCGGGGTCGGTGCGGTGGACGTCGCGACGGGGGAGATCCTCACGCCGTGAGCAGGCATGCTGGGGCCCGACCACCGCAGACCGACCGGTAGGAGCCACCACCGTGAGCGAGCCGCTCGCCAACGACGAGTCCGAGGTCCTCATCATCACCGGGTTGTCCGGTGCGGGGCACTCCACGGTGTCCAACGTCCTGGAGGACGAGGGCTGGTTCGTGGTGGACAACCTGCCGCCGCAGATGCTGCCGCCGCTGGCCGAGCTCACCCTGCGCGCGGCCGGCGCCGTCCCGCGCCTGGCCGTCGCGATCGACGTCCGAGGGCGCACGTTCACGCCCGACCTGAGCCGCGCCCTCGACGACGTCCGGGCCAAGGGCATGACCCCCGTCGTCCTGTTCCTGGACGCCGCCGACCGTGTCCTGGTGCGACGGTTCGAGTCGGTGCGCCGGCCGCACCCGATGCAGCCACCCGGCACGATCCTGGACGCCATCGCCGCCGAGCGTCGGCTGCTGCAGCCTGTGCGCGACATGGCCGACCTGTACATCGACACCACCGACACGAACGTCCACCAGCTGGCCGCCAAGGTCCGGGCCGCCCTGCGACCGCAAGGTGCCGTGTCGGCCGACCTGCACCTGACGGTGCTGTCGTTCGGGTTCAAGCACGGGATCCCCGTGGACGCGGAGAACATCGCCGACGTCCGGTTCCTGCCCAACCCACACTGGGTGCCGGAGCTGCGCCCGCGCAACGGCATGGACGCCGAGGTGGCCGACTACGTCTTCGCCGACCCTGCGGCGCAGCAGTTCGTGGACGCCTACACCCGGTGCCTGCAGGTGATCACCAAGGGCTACCGCGAGGAGAACAAGCGCTTCGCCGTGGTCGCGGTCGGCTGCACGGGCGGCAAGCACCGCAGCGTGGCCGTCGCGGAGGCCCTGGTGCTGCGCCTGGCCGGAGACGGCGTCGTCACCCACGCGGTGCACCGCGACCTCGGGAGGGAGTGACCGGTGGCCACCTCGCCGTCCTGGTCCGTGCGGGGACCGGCCCGCCGGGCGCTGCGTCGCGGTACCACCCCGGTGCCCCTGAAGGTGGTGGCTCTGGGCGGCGGCCACGGCCTGTCCGCCTCGTTGCAGGCGCTGCGTCACGTCACCGAGGACCTGACCGCCGTGGTCACCGTGGCCGACGACGGCGGGTCGTCGGGGCGGCTGCGGGAGGAGTTCGGCGTCCTGCCGCCCGGTGACCTGCGGATGGCCCTGGCCGCCCTCTGCAACGACTCGGGCTGGGGGCACCTGTGGCGGGACGTCCTGCAGCACCGGTTCTCCGGGGACGGGCCGCTCGCGGGCCACGCGGTGGGCAACCTGCTGATCGTCGCCCTCTGGCAGCTGTTGGAGGACCCGACCGACGGCCTCGGCGTCGTGGGTGACCTGCTGGGGGCCTGCGGGCGCGTGCTGCCGATGTCGCTGCTCCCGCTCACCATCGAGGCCGACGTGGAGGACGCGGTGACGGGGGACCTCACGGTCCTCACCGGTCAGGACCAGGTGGCCTCGACCAAGGGGCGCGTGGGCCAGGTGCGCGTGGTCCCCGAGGAACCGCCCGCGAACCCGGAGGCGGTCCAGGCCGTGATGGACGCCGACTGGGTCGTCCTCGGTCCCGGGTCGTGGTTCACCTCCGTCTGCACGCACCTGCTGGTCCCCGAGCTGGCCGAGGCGCTCCAGCGCACCCCGGCGCGGCGCTGCGTGACCCTGAACCTGACGTCCGGCACCAGCGAGACGGCCGGCTACCGCCCCCACCAGCTGCTGGAGGCGCTCGGCACGTACGCCCCGGACCTGACCCTGGACGCCGTGGTGGCCGACCCGTCGGCCGTCGAAGACCTCGACGCCCTGTCGGACGCGGCGGCCCGGTTCGGCGCCGTGCTGGTGATGCGGCAGGTCGCGGTGGCCGACGGCAGCGCGGAGCACCACCCGCTCCGGCTGGCAGCGGCCTACGCCGACGTGTTCTCGGGGGTCACCGGCGACGTGTCCTCGTGACCGCGACCCGCCGGAACCCCGCCGCAGCAGGGATCCGGTGGGGTCACGGCCGGCGGCCGGGTGCCATCGGGTGGCCACGGGTCCCGGCGTGCGTCGGACGCGGGCCCCATCCTTTGGCAGGATGAGGGGATGGCGCTCACGGCATCGGTCAAGGACGAGCTGAGCCGACTACCCGTGACGAGGGTCTGCTGCCGCAAGGCAGAGGTCACCGCCATGCTCCGGTTCTCCAACGCGCTGCACATCGTCGCGGGCCGGGTCGTGGTCGAGGCCGAGTTCGACACCGCGCAGGCCGCGAGGCGGCTGCGACGCGAGATCGGCGAGGTCTACGGCCACCCCAGCGAGCTGCTGGTGCTGCAGCCCGGAGGGCTCCGTCGCGCCACGCGCTACGTGGTCCGCGTGAGCCGCGAGGGCGAGACCCTGGCCCGGCAGACCGGTCTCCTGGACCCCCGCAGCCGGCCCGTGCGCGGTATGCCGCCGCAGGTCGTCGGCGGCGCCGTGTGCGACGCCGAGGCCGCCTGGCGCGGTGCGTTCCTGGCCCACGGCTCGCTGACCGAGCCGGGCCGCTCCAGCTCCCTGGAGGTCACCGCCCCCGGGCCCGAGGCCGCGCTGGCCCTGGTCGGGGCAGGGCGCCGGCTCGGCATCCAGGCCAAGGCGCGCGAGGTGCGTGGCGTGGACCGGGTCGTCGTGCGTGACGCCGAGGCCATCAGCGCCCTGCTGACCCGGCTCGGGGCCCACGACGCGGTGATGGTGTGGGAGGAGCGGCGGATGCGTCGCGAGGTCCGCGCCACCGCCAACCGGCTGGCCAACTTCGACGACGCCAACCTGCGTCGGTCGGCCCGCGCAGCCGTCGCGGCCGGGGCCCGGGTCGAGCGGGCGCTGGAGCTGCTGGGCGAGGACGTCCCGGAGCACCTGCGGGAGGCGGGCCACCTGCGTCTGGCCCACAAGCAGGCCAGCCTCGAGGAGCTCGGCCAGCTGGCGGACCCGCCGATGACCAAGGACGCCGTGGCCGGGCGCATCCGACGGCTGCTGGCGCTGGCGGACAAGAAGGCGTCCGACCTGGGCGTTCCCGGCACCGACGCCAACCTGACCCCGGACATGCTCGAGGTCTGAGGCCCGGACGCGATTACTCGACCGGCGCACCACGCTTGTAGGGTCGACGTGGTGTGACGAGGACGACACTCCTGCTCCAGAACAGCACGGTTCCTGGCAATCAGGACGTGACCGATCGACAGTGGAGGAACGACGTGACCGTACGGGTCGGCATCAACGGGTTCGGGCGCATCGGCCGGAACTTCTTCCGGGCCGCTCTGGCCGCAGGCGCAGACATCGAGATCGTCGGGGTCAACGACCTCACCGACAACGCGACCCTCGCGCACCTGCTCAAGTACGACAGCATCCTCGGCCGCCTGCCCGCGGACGTCTCCTTCGACGAGGGCTCCATCACCGTCGGCGGGCACACCTTCAAGGCTCTCGCCGAGCGCGACCCGGCGGCGCTGCCCTGGGGCGAGCTGGGTGCCGACGTGGTCATCGAGTCCACCGGCATCTTCGTGGACGGCACCAAGGCCAAGGCGCACATCGACGCCGGCGCCAAGAAGGTCATCATCTCCGCGCCCGCCAAGAACGAGGACTTCACGGTCGTCATGGGCGTCAACGACGGCGACTACGACCCCGCCAACCACCACATCATCAGCAACGCGTCCTGCACGACGAACTGCCTCGCCCCGATGGCCAAGGCCATCGACGACGAGTTCGGCATCGTCAAGGGCCTGATGACCACCATCCACGCGTACACGCAGGACCAGAACCTGCAGGACGCCCCCCACAAGGACCTGCGTCGCGCCCGCGCCGCCGCGGTCAACCTGGTCCCCACCTCCACCGGTGCGGCCAAGGCCATCGCGCTCGTGCTGCCCCAGCTCAAGGGCAAGCTCGACGGCTACGCGGTCCGCGTCCCGATCCCCACCGGCTCCGCCACCGACCTGACGGTCGAGCTCAGCCGCGACGTCACCGTCGAGGAGGTCAACGCGGCCGTCAAGAAGGTCGCCGCCGGCGTCCACCTCAAGTACACCGAGGACCCGATCGTCTCCAGCGACATCGTCACCGACCCGGCGTCCTGCATCTTCGACGCGGGCCTGACCAAGGTCATCGGCAACCAGGTCAAGGTCGTCGGCTGGTACGACAACGAGTGGGGCTACTCCAACCGTCTCGTCGACCTCGTCGCCCTCGTCGGCCGCTCCCTCTGAGCCCCGTGCAGGACGTCGACCAGCTCGCGACGGCGCTCGGCGGCCTCACCGGCCGCCGGGTGCTCGTCCGCAGCGACCTGAACGTGCCGCTGGACCACTCCGGCGACATCCCCGTGATCACCGACGACGGGCGGGTCCGGGCCTCCGTGCCGACGATCCGCCAGCTGTCGGACGCGGGTGCCGTGGTGGTCGTGTGCGCCCACCTGGGGCGGCCCAAGGGCACCCCGGAGGACAAGTACTCCCTGGCCCCGGTGTCGGCCCGGCTGTCCGAGCTGCTCGGTCGCGAGGTCACCTTCGTGCCCGTCACGGTCGGCGCCCAGGCGGAGGAGGCGGTCGCGGCCGCCTCCGACGGGGACGTGCTGGTGCTGGAGAACCTGCGGTTCAACGCGGGGGAGACCAGCAAGGACGACGGTGAGCGCGGCGCCTTCGCCGACGACCTCGCCCGGCTCGCGGACGCGTTCGTGTCCGACGGGTTCGGCGTCGTCCACCGCAAGCAGGCCTCGGTCTACGACGTGGCCCGGCGCCTGCCCCACGCGGTCGGCGGGCTGGTCCTGCGCGAGGTCGAGGTGCTCAAGCGCCTCACCGACGACGTCGAGCGGCCCTACGCGGTCGTCCTCGGCGGCGCCAAGGTGTCCGACAAGCTCGCCGTCATCGAGAACCTGCTCGGCACCGCCGACCGGATCCTGATCGGCGGGGGCATGGTGTTCACGTTCCTCAAGGCCATGGGCTACGAGGTCGGGAACAGCCTGCTCGAGGAGGACCAGGTCGAGACCGTCAAGGGCTATCTCGAGACCGCCGACGAGCGGGGCGTCACGATCGTGCTGCCCAGCGACATCGTGGCGGCGACGGCCTTCGCGGCTGACGCGGACCACGAGGTCGTCCAGGTCAACGCGATCCCGGCGGACCGGATCGGCCTGGACATCGGCCCCGACGCGGCGGCGAACTTCTCCGCCGAGCTGGCCACGTGCCGGACGGTGTTCTGGAACGGCCCGATGGGCGTGTTCGAGATGGAGCCGTTCAGCCACGGCACCCGCGCCGTGGCCACGTCGCTGGCGGCGCTGGACGACCTGGGGGCGCTCGGCGTCGTGGGCGGCGGCGACACCGCCGCCGCGGTGCGGGCCCTCGGCTTCTCCGACGACGACTTCGGTCACGTGTCCACCGGCGGTGGGGCGAGCCTGGAGTACCTCGAGGGCAAGGCCCTCCCGGGGCTCACGGTCCTCGAGGGCTGACGGCCCCCGAGGCCGGCGGCACCCGCGCCACCGAACCGCACCACCGCACCACCAACCCGCGCGTGCACCCCGACGCGCCCACGGACGGATGAGGAGCAGCATGGCGACCCGTACCCCGCTGATGGCCGGCAACTGGAAGATGAACCTCGATCACCTCGAGGCCACCCACCTGGTGCAGAAGCTCTCGTGGCTGCTGCGCGACGCCGGGCACGACCACAGCAGCGTCGAGGTCGCCGTGCTGCCCCCGTTCACGGCCCTGCGCAGCGTGCAGACGCTGGTGGAGGCCGACGACCTGCCCGTGCGCATCGGCGGGCAGGACCTGTCCGCGCACGACTCGGGCGCCCGCACCGGTGAGGTCGCGGGCTCCATGCTGGCCCGGCTCGGCTGCTCGTTCGTCTGCGTCGGGCACAGCGAGCGCCGCGAGTACCACGGCGAGGACGACGCGACCGTGGCCGCCAAGGCCGCCGCCGCCCATCGCAGCGGGCTCGTCCCGATCGTGTGCGTCGGTGAGCCGCTGGACGTCCGCGAGGCCGGTGACCACGTCTCGTACACCCTCGCCCAGCTCGACGGCTCCCTCGCGGGGCTCGACGCCGAGCAGGTCGCCAGCAGCGTGGTCGCCTACGAGCCCGTCTGGGCCATCGGCACCGGCAAGACCTGCGACGCCGAGGACGCCCAGGAGGTGTGCGGCGCCATCCGCCGTCGCATCGCCGCCACCCACGGCGACGCCGTCGCCGACCGGGTGCGGGTGCTCTACGGCGGCTCGGTCAAGCCCTCCAACGTGGCCGGCATCATGAGCCACCCCGACATCGACGGCGCGCTCGTCGGCGGGGCGTCGCTCAAGGCCGAGGACTTCGCCGGGATCGTGAGATTCCGGGAGCACCCGACCGCGTGACGTATCCTCGCCTGTGCGGGTCGACCACCCGCCCGACATCCACCCTGTGGTCCCCGCCGGCCGGTGACCACGTACGACGGAGACAGACCCTCCCGTGACCGACGTCCTCACCATCGCGCTGCAGAGCATCCTGGCCCTGACCAGCCTCATCCTGATCCTGCTGATCCTGCTCCACAAGGGCAGGGGAGGCGGCATGTCGGACATGTTCGGCGGCGGCGCCTCCAGCGGCATGGGCGGCAGCAGCATCGCCGAGCGGAACCTCGACCGGCTGACCATCTCGGTGGGCCTGGTCTGGTTCACCGTCATCGTGCTGCTCAACCTCCTCACGAGGTTCGGGATCTGACCAGGAACCTCCCGGCGCGACGCATCCCGTCCGCCGGTACCGGCACCACTCAGCACGTCAGGAAGGACACCCATGGCAGGCGGTAGCGCGATCCGCGGGAGCAGGGTCGGAGCAGGCCCGATGGGCGAGGCCGAGCGCGGTGACGCGGCGCCTCGCGTCAACGTCACGTACTACTGCGCGAACGGCCACACGGTGCGCCCCTCGTTCGCCGAGGAGAGCGGGAGCGAGGTGCCGGAGCAGTGGGACTGCCCGCGCTGCGGTTTCCCGGCCGGGCGTGACCCGGAGAACCCCCCGGCCCCGCACAAGGTCGAGCCGTACAAGACCCATCTGGCCTACGTGAAGGAGCGGCGCAGCGACGCCGACGGCGCGGCCATCCTCGACGAGGCGCTGACCCGTCTGCGCGAGCGCAAGATCATCGTCTGAGCGACGTCCCCCGTTCGACGTGACGAGCCCCGGTCCTGCTGGACCGGGGCTCGCTGCGTGCGGGGGTGCGGGGCCCCTGCGCTCAGGGTGAGGAGGGTCGCGCCAGGCCGTCGGGCAGGCGCGCGGCGGCGGCACGGTCCAGCAGCCACAGGGTGCGGCGCGTGCCCTGGCCGCCGGCCGCGGGCACCTGCTGCCGACCCGCCCCGCCCAGGGCCATGGCCGCCGCGGGCGCCTTGTCCTCGCCGGCGACGACGAACCAGACCTCGGCTGCGGCCCGGATCGCCTCGAAGGTCAGGGTGACCCGCTCGGGCGGGGGCTTGGGCGAGCCCCGCACCCCGGTCACGGTGCCGCCGGCGTGCAGGGCGGGGTGCTCGGGGAACAGCGAGGCCATGTGCCCGTCGGGGCCCATGCCGAGCATCAGCACGTCGAAGCGGGGCACCTCGACCCGGTCGCCGGGGCGCCGGTGCGCGCGCAGCGCGGCCGCGTACGCGTCCGCCGCCGCCTCGGGCGTCGCCCCGTCCGGGCTGCCCGCCGCCGGGACCGCGTGGACCAGCGTCTCGTCGACGTCGACGTGGTCCAGCAGCGCCTCGCGCGCCTGCGTCTCGTTGCGCTCGGGGTCCCCCGCGGGCAGGAACCGCTCGTCGCCCCACCACACGTGCAGCCGCGACCAGTCCACGGCGGCCCGGGCGGGGGAGTCGCGGAGCTCGGCCAGGACACCGATGCCGACGGACCCACCGGTGAGCACCACGTGAGGCACGACGCCGGAGGACTGCAGGTCGGTGACGGTGGTGATGAACCGCGCCGCGGCCGCCGCGACCAGGGTCGCCTTCTCGGCGTGGACGACGACCGAGGTGGGCGAGCTCACGCCGCGTCCTCCACCAGCGAGCGCACGACCTCGGCGTAGGTCACGTCGGGGTCCAGGCGCCGCAGCTCCTCCGCCAGGCACTCCGCCACCGAGCGGCGGGCCAGGCCGAGGCGGTGGTCGGGCTCACCGGGCTGGCTGAGCACGGCCTGCGCCCCCTCGGGTCGCGACAGGGTCACGGTCCCGGCGTCACGGTGCAGCTCGACGGAGTGCATGCCCGCCTCCCCTGCCACCTCGCGGTCGACGGGGCAGTGCAGCCGGCCCCGCAGCCAGGCGGCCAGCAGGTCCGTGGACGGGCTGTCCGCGGCGCCCCGTACCACCGCGGCCGTGACCGGCTCGAACGGGGGCAGGTCCAGCGCGGCCGCCAGCAGCGCCCGCCACCGCGTGATCCGGGTCCAGGCCATGTCGGTGTCGCCGTCGCTGTGGTGGCGGGCCCGGCTGCGCAGCGCCGCCAGCGGGTCGGTGCAGGCCGCGGCGTCGGTGATCCGCCGCTGCGCCAGCCGGCCGATCG
>JBBSQH010000097.1:0-11819 GCA_038258055.1 Actinomycetales bacterium | reverse complement strand
GCCGTCGCTGTGGTGGTGCCCGCGCCGGCGCAGCGCGTCCAGGGGGTCCGAGCACGCGGCGGCGTCGGTGATCCGCCGTTGCGCCAGCCGGCCGATCGGGTCCTCGGCCAGGCGGTGGGGCGCCTCGCCCGGCCACCAGGCGACGATCGGTGCGTCGGGCAGCAGCAGCGGGACGACCACGGAGGCGCCCTGGTCGGCCAGCTCGCCCCGTAGCCCGAGGACCACGATCTCGCCGGCCCCGGCGTCGCCGCCGACCCGGATCTGGGCGTCGAGGCCCGTCTCGCCGTCCGGGTCGCCGGACACCACGACCAGCACCCGGCTCGGGTGCTCGCGGCTGGCGTCGGTGGCGGCACCGATGGCGTCCTCGGCGTCCTCCGAGCGGGTCAGCACCACCAGGGTGAGGACCCGGCCGAGGGCGACGGCACCGGCGCTGGCCCGCAGCTCCACGAGCCGCCGGTTGATGCCGGACGTGGTGGTCGAGGGCAGGTCGAGGATCATCGTCGGCTCATGGCAGGCGCCACGTCCTTCCGTCGCGGGCCATCATCTCGTCGGCCCCGGCGGGGCCCCACGTGCCCGAGGCGTACTGCTCGGGCGTGCCGTTCTCGGCCCAGTACTGCTCGATCGGGTCCAGGATCTGCCACGACAGCTCGACCTCGGCGTGGCGGGGGAACAACGGCGGGTCCCCGAGCATGACGTCCAGGATCAGCCGCTCGTAGGCCTCGGGGGACGACTCGGTGAACGAGTGCCCGTAGCCGAAGTCCATCGTGACGTCGCGGACCTCCATCGCGGTGCCCGGCACCTTGGAGCCGAACCGGAGCGTGACGCCCTCGTCGGGCTGCACCCGGATGACGATGGCGTTCTTGCCCAGCCCGCCCGCAGCGGTCTGCTCGAACGGCAGGTGCGGGGCGCGCTTGAACACCACGGCGATCTCGGTGACCCGGCGCCCCAGCCGCTTGCCGGCGCGAAGGTAGAACGGGACCCCCGCCCAGCGGCGGGTGTCCACGTCGAGGCGGATGGCGGCGTAGGTCTCGGTGCGGGAGTCGGCCGGGATACCGTCCTCCTGCAGGAACCCCTTGACCTTCGACCCGCCCTGCCAGCCCTCGGCGTACTGCCCGCGAGAGGTGGCCAGCGACAGGTCCTCGGGCAGCCGGACGGCCGAGAGGATCTTCTCCTTCTCCAGGCGCAGGTCGTCGGCGCCGAAGGACACCGGCTCCTCCATCGCCGTCAGGGCGAAGAGCTGGAGCAGGTGATTCTGGATCACGTCGCGAGCGGCGCCGATGCCGTCGTAGTACCCGGCGCGGCTGCCGATGCCGATGTCCTCGGCCATGGTGATCTGGACGTGGTCGACGTAGTTGCCGTTCCAGACCGGCTCGAACAGCTGGTTGGCGAAACGCAGCGCCAGCAGGTTCTGGACCGTCTCCTTGCCCAGGTAGTGGTCGATCCGGAACACCGAGTCCGGCGGGAAGACGGACTCCACCACCTCGTTGAGCTCGCGGGCGCTGGCCAGGTCGTGCCCGAACGGCTTCTCGACCACGACGCGGCGCCACGCGTCGGCCTCGCTGTCGGACAGGCCGCTGCGGGCCAGCTGCTTGACCACGACGGGGAACGAGCTGGGCGGGACCGACAGGTAGAAGGCGTGGTTGCCGCGGGTACCGCGGTCCTCGTCCAGCTCCTTGACGGTGCGGGCGAGCTCGTCGAACGCGTCGTCGTCGTCGAAGGTGCCCTGGACGAACCGCAGCCCGTCGGCCAGCTGCTGCCAGACCTCCTCCGAGAACGGCGTCCGGGCGTTCTCCTTGACCGCGTCGTGGACGACGGCCATGAAGTCCTGCCGGTCCCAGTCACGCCGGGCGAATCCCACGAGGGCGAAACCCGGGGGCAGCAGCCCGCGCTGCATCAGGTCGTAGATGGCCGGCATCAGCTTGCGCTTGGCCAGGTCACCCGTCACCCCGAACATCACCAGGCCGCCCGGGCCGGCGATGCGTGACAGCCGGCGGTCCCGGGGGTCGCGGAGCGGGTTGACCGGCGGTCCCGGGGTGTGGGGGTTCATCCTCGACCGCCCAGGACCTCCGCCACGGCGGCCAGGCCGGCGGCGTCGGACACCCGAAGCGTCAGCACCGGGCGGCCCAGGTCCTTGAGGACCGTGGCGTCGCCGTCGGCCTGGGCCGCCTTGAGCCGGCCGAACGTGAACGGCCGGCCGGGCACCTCGAGGTCCGGCCCGACGTCACCCACCACCTGCAGGTACACGCCGGCGCGGGGGCCGCCCTTGTGGAACTGGCCCGTGGAGTGCAGGAAGCGCGGTCCCCAGCCGAACGTCACGGGCCGGCCGGTGCGTCGGGCCAGGGTGTCCCGGACCCCGGCCAGGTCGGCGTTGGCCAGCCGGTCCAGGTAGACCATGACGGCGACGTAGCCGCGGTCGGCGGTGTCGTGCAGATGGCTCAGCAGCCCCTGGACCGCGGCGTCGAGGGTCTCGGGCACGTTGGGAGGAAGCGTCTCGTCGTCGGCCACCACCTCGACCCCGCGGTCGACGAACCGGGCGGCGGCCGGCTCCGGGGTGGCGTCCAGGAGGCCGCGGGCCGCGTTCTTGGCGCTCTCGACGTCGGGCTGGTCGAACGGGTTGATGCCGAGCAGGAACCCGGCCGCGGCCGTGGCGTGCTCCCACAGCAGCAGCTGCGCGCCCAGGGGGGCGGTCACGACCACGTCGGCCAGGGTGTCGGGGACCTGGCTGCCGCTGGTGACGGCCACGCGGACCCCGTCGGCCAGCGGGTCGGTGACCTCGGGGGCGTCGGCCCCCACCACGACGGGCAGCAGCCCGGTGGCCTGCTTGCCGGTGGACTCCGCCACCAGCTGCTCGGCCCAGTCGCCCAGACCGGGCAGGCCGGCGCCGGGCACGTCCACCAGGACGAGCTTGTCGCGCAGCCCGCCGACGGCGGCGGGGCTGGCGGTGACGGCCGCGGCCAGCACGAGGGCCGGGTTGTCGGGGCCGTCCACGGCGCACTGCTCGACGACGGCGAGGGCCTCGTCGAGCAGGGCCTCCACGTCGGCGCCGGCCAGGGCCGAGGGCACGAGCCCGAACGCGGTCAGGGCGCTGTAGCGACCACCCACGTGGGGGTCGGCGCGGAAAACCGCGCGGTAGCCGGCCTCCTCGGCCGTCTTCTCCAGCGGGGAGCCGGGGTCGGTCACCACGACGACACGGGAGGCGGCGTCGAGTCCGGCCTCGGTGAAGGCCGCCTCGAACACCCGTCGCTGGCTGTCGGTCTCGACCGTCGAGCCGGACTTGCTCGACACGACCAGGACGGTGCGCTCAAGGTCGACCAGGGCGGCGCGGACCTGGCCGGGGTCGGTGGCGTCCAGCGTCACCAGGGGCACCCCGTGGGCGGCGCAGATGACCTCGGGCGCCAACGACGACCCGCCCATCCCGGCGAGCACCACCCGGTCGACGCCCTCGGCGCGCAGCTGCTCACGCAGGGCCAGCAGCGGGGCCACCAGCTCCTGCGAGGTGCTCGGCAGCGTCGTCCACGCCAGCCGGACGGAGGCCTCGGACCGGGCCTCGGGGCCCCACACGTCCGCGTCGCCGGCGCTGACGCGCGAGGCCACCCGGGCCTGGACCAGGCGGCCGAGCGCCGCGTCGACACCCGCCTGCGCAGGACCGGAGACCGTGACCTGGGCGGGGCCGCTCATGCGCGGCCCTGCTCGTCGGTGGTGCGACCGAGGGCGGCCTGCTCGTCCATCGCGGACTGGACCGTGGCGAGCAGCTCGTCCCAGCTGGCGGCGAACTTCTGCACGCCCTCCTTCTCCAGGGCGGTCACCACGTCCACGTAGCCGATGCCGAGCCGCTCGACGGCGTCCAGGGTGTCGGCCGCGTCGGTGTAGGTGTCGCGCACGGTGTCGCCCGCGACCTCGGCGTGGTCCTCGGTGGCCGACAGGGTGCCCCCGGGCATGGTGTTGACCGTGGTCGGGGCGACCAGGTCCACGACGTACTTGGTGTCCGGGTAGGCAGGGTCCTTGACGCCGGTCGAGGCCCACAGCGGCCGCTGCGGGTGGGCGCCCGCCGCGACCAGGTCGCTCCAGCGGGCCGAGGCCAGCACCTCCTCGAACGCCTGGTAGGCGAGACGGGCGTTGGCGACGGCAGCCTTGCCGCGCAGCGCCTTGGCCTCGTCGGTGCCGATGGCGTCGAGCTGCTTGTCGACGGTGGCGTCGACCCGGCTGACGAAGAACGAGGCGACCGAGTGGATGCCCGCGACGTCGACCCCGGCCTCCACGGCGAGCTCCAGCCCGTCCAGCCAGGCGTTGAGGACGGCCCGGTAGCGGTCGAGGGAGAAGATCAGCGTGACGTTGACGCTGATGCCCTGCGCCAGCGCCGACGTGATGGCCGGTAGCCCCTCGACGGTCGCCGGGATCTTGATCATGAGGTTGGGCCGGTCGACCGTGGCCCACAGCGAGCGGGCCTGCTCGAGGGTGCCGGCGGTGTCGTGCGCCAGCCGCGGGTCCACCTCGAGGCTCACCCGGCCGTCGACGCCGTCGGTGGCGTCGTACACGGGCCGGAGCACGTCGCAGGCCTCACGGACGTCGGTGGTGGTGATGGCCGTGACGACGGCCTCGACGTCCGCGCCGGCCGCGACCAGCTCGCCGACCTGCTCGTCGTAGGCGTTGCCCTTGGCCAGGGCCGAGGCGAAGATCGTCGGGTTGCTCGTGACGCCGACCACCCCGCGGGCCAGCAGGCCGGCGAGGTCGCCGCTGCGGACGAGCTCCCGGGACAGGTCGTCCAGCCACACGGAGACCCCGTGGCGGGCGAGGGCGGCGACGGACTCGGACTCGACGGGCTGTGTGCTCACGTGGCGCTCCTGGCTGCTGGCGGGTGGTGGGCCTCGGCCCGGGGGATGCCCGGTCGACGGCGGGGGCGTCGACCGGGCGGGGACGCTCAGACCGACATGGCCTTGGCGGCGGACACGCTCTCCACGGCGGCGGCGGTGACCGCCTCCGGGGTGAAGCCGAACTCGACGAAGAGCCGCTCGGCGTCGGCGCTGGCGCCGTAGTGCTCGATCGACACGATGCGGCCGGACTCGCCGACCACGGCGTACCAGGGCATGGACACCCCGGCCTCGACGGCGACCCGGGCGCGGACGCCCGGGGGCAGGACCGAGTCGCGGTAGGCGGCGTCCTGCTCGGCGTACCACTCCATGCAGGGCATGGAGACGACCCGGGCCGCGATGCCCTGCTCCGCGAGCTGCTCCTGGGCCGTGAGCGCGAGGGGGACCTCGGACCCGGTGGCGACGAGCACCACGTCGGGCAGCGCGCCGTCGGCCAGGCCGGCGGCCTCGCGCAGCACGTACGCGCCCCGGGCGACGCCCTCTGCGGAGGCGAAGTCCGAGCCCTCGCTGCGGTCCACCACCGGCAGCCCCTGCCGCGACAGCGCCAGCCCGGCGGGCTTCGCGCGCTCCAGGACGGTGCGCCACGCCACGACGGTCTCGTTGGCGTCCGCCGGACGGACGACCGCGAGGCCGGGCATCGCGCGCAGCGCGGCCAGGTGCTCGATGGGCTGGTGGGTCGGACCGTCCTCGCCGAGACCGATCGAGTCGTGGGTCCAGACGTACGTCACCGGCAGGCCCATGATCGCGGCCATCCGGACGGCGGGGCGCATGTAGTCGCTGAACACCAGGAACGTGCCGCCGTAGGGGCGGGTCCCGCCGTGGACCGCGATCCCGTTGAGGATCGAGCCCATGGCGTGCTCGCGGATCCCGAAGTGCAGGGTCCGGCCGTACTCGTCACCGGGGAACGACTTCGTCGCCCACTTCTCGGGGACGAAGCTCGGCTCGCCCTTCATGGTGGTGTTGTTGCTGCCGGCCAGGTCGGCCGAGCCGCCCCACAGCTCGGGCAGGGCGTCGGCCAGGGCCGTCAGGACGTTGCCTGAGGCGGCCCGCGTGGCCACCTTCTTCCCGGGCTCGAACGTGGGGAGCGAGTCGGTCCAGCCGTCGGGCAGCTGCTTGCCGGACATCCGGTCGAACAGCGCGGCCCGCTGCGGGTTGCTGCTGCGCCAGGCCGTGAAGGCCTCGCTCCATCGGGCGTGCGCCTCGGCGCCGCGCCGGCCCACCTGGCGGGCGTGGGCCAGGACCTCGTCCGCGACGTCGAAGTCGGCGTCCGGGTTCATCCCCATGATCTGCTTGGTGGCCCGGACCTCGTCGGTCCCCAGCGCCGAGCCGTGCGAGGCGCCGGTGTCCTGGGCGTTGGGGGCGGGCCAGGCGATGACGGTGCGCAGGACCACGAAGGACGGACGCGGGTCCAGCTTCGCGGCCTGCAACGCGTCGTGCAGCGCCTCGACGTCCTCGGTGTAGCCGCCCTCGGACTCGCGGGTGCCCCGCCAGTCGACGGTCTGCACGTGCCAGCCGTAGGCCTCGTACCGCTTGGCGGTGTCCTCGGACAGCGCGATGTCGGTGTCGTCCTCGATGGAGATCTGGTTCTGGTCGTAGATGACGACCAGGTTGCCCAGCTCCTGGTGCCCGGCCAGCGACGACGCCTCGGACGTCACGCCCTCCTGGATGTCGCCGTCGGAGGCGATGACCCAGATGGTGTGGTCGAACGGGGACTCACCGGAGGGGGTGTCCGGGTCCAGCAGACCCCGCTCGCGCCGGGCGGCCATGGCCATGCCGACCGCGGTGGCCAGGCCCTGGCCCAGCGGGCCCGTGGTCGTCTCGACGCCCGCCGTGTGGCGGTACTCGGGGTGGCCGGGGGTCTTGGAGCCCCAGGTGCGCAGCGACTTCAGGTCGTCCAGCTCGAGGCCGGCGCCGGACAGGTACAGCTGTACGTACTGCGTGATGCTGGAGTGGCCGGCGCTGAGGACGAACCGGTCGCGGCCGGTCCACTCGGTGTCGGCCGGGTCGTGGCGCATCATGCGCTGGTAGAGCAGGTAGGCCACCGGGGCGAGGCTCATGGCCGTGCCCGGGTGGCCGTTGCCGACCTTCTGCACCGCGTCCATGGCCAGCGCCCGGGAGGCGTTGACGGCCCGGACGTCCTTCTCGCCCCACTCCAGGGCCTCGGTGGTGGTCGTGCTCGTGGCGCCGTCGGTCACAGGTGGACTCCATCCGGGCCGCATCCGACCCCTCGAGGCAGTGCTCGTGCAGGAAGCGTGACGTGGACTTCCACGTCGTCCTGACAGCGTAGTGAGTGCCGGGCGGTGCACCAGACGTGACCGGTGGTCGGACGGCTCACCCCAGGAACGGGTCGACCGCCACGGCCAGGAACACGACCGACAGGTAGCTGATCGACAGGTGGAACACCCGCATCGGCTGGACGGCACCACCGCTGCGCAGCTGCTGGAAGAGCCGGACGACGGACACGGTGAAGACCGCGCCGGCCACGACGGCCGTGACCGAGTACAGCAGCCCCATGCCTGCCACCGGGATCAGCAGCAGCGTGCAGGCGAGCATGGCGACGGTGTGGCCCAGGGTCTGCCACGCCACCGAGGTGGGCGAGGCAACCAGCGGGAGCATCGGGACGTTGGCCGCCTCGTAGTCCTCGCGGTACCGCATCGACAGCGGCCAGTAGTGCGGCGGCGTCCAGAAGAAGATGACGGCCGACAGCACGACCGGCGCCCAGGCCAGGGACCCGGTCACCGCGGCCCAGCCGATGAGGACGGGCATGAACCCGGCCGCACCGCCCCACACGATGTTCTGCGAGGTGCGGCGCTTGAGGACCAGGGTGTAGACGACGGCGTAGAAGAACACCGCGACCACGGCGAGGACCGCGGCCAGCAGGGTGGTGAACGCCCACAGCACGGCCACCGCGGCGACGCCCAGGCCGAGCCCGAACAGCAGCGCTGCGCGCGGGCTGATCTCGCCGGTGACGATCGGGCGGCCCCGGGTGCGGCGCATGACCGCGTCGATGTCGCGGTCGGCGACCTGGTTGAGGGTGTTCGCGCTGCCCGCGGCCAGGGTGCCCCCGACCAGCGTGGCCACCGTGGTGCCCCAGCCGGGGAGGCCGTCCGCGGCCAGGATCATGGTCGGCAGCGTGGTGACGAGCAGCAGCTCGATGATGCGCGGCTTGGTCAGCGCCAGGTAGGCGGCGGCCAGGCTGCGCGTGGGCGGGTCGGGGGTGGTGGCCGGGTCGGGGGTGGTGGTCAACGGGCCGTGGGTCACGAGCCCACCAGCTGACCCGCGGGGGAACGGCGGTCGACCGGGGCCGCGTCGGGGGCCGTGCGCACCCGGGCCGACATCACGACGGCGGTGACGGCGACCACCAGCAGGCAGGCGCCGAGCATGTGCAGGCTGACCATGGCGCGGGGCAGGCCGGTGAAGTACTGGAGCCAGCCCAGGCCGCCCTGGGCGAGGGTGACGCCCAGCAGCAGCCAGGTGCGTCGCAGCGTCAGGCGCGGGGCACCCACGGCGTGCAGGCCGGCCAGCAGGCCGACCAGCAGGCCGATGAACAGGACGACGGCCTCGGCGTGCAGCACCGACACGGCGGCGAAGTCCAGGTCGAACCGGATCGGGACCTCGGCGTCACCGGAGTGGGGGCCGGAACCGGTGACCAGGGTGCCCAGGACCAGCGTCGCGGCGGCCGTGACGACCAGGCCCGCGAGCAGCACCCGCAGCGGCCGCGGCACGACCGGAACGGTCGGGCCGTCCGGCTCGCGCAGCCGCAGCAGCAGCACGGCGGAGACGGTGATGAGCAGGGCCGAGACCAGGAAGTGCACGGCGACCGTGGCGGGGTGCAGTCCGGCCAGCACCGTGATGCCGCCGATCCCGGCCTGCAGGGCGGTGCCCAGGAGGACGGCGGCGCCGTAGCCGACGAGGCGACGACGTCGGCGCCACAGGAGGACGACGACGGTGAGGGCGGCCAGGGCCACGACGAACGTGAGCAGCCGGTTGCCGAACTCGATGGCGGCGCGGAGGCCCTCCTCCTGCTCCACCAGCGGCGTGTAGGAGCCGGGCACGCACTCGGGCCAGGTGGGGCAGCCGAGGCCGGAGCCGGTCAGCCGGACCCAGCCGCCGGTGACGACGATGCCGACCTGGACGACGAGGTTGACCAGCACCACGACGGACAGTGCCCGGGAGACCCGGGCGGGAGGTGCGGCCATGCCGACCAGGATAGGGCGCTCCGTCGCGGCCGCGGCCCAGGGGGTGGGTGCCCCGACGACGGCCCGGGCCAGGGCGGCGATCAGGTGCCGAGCGTCCCGCGCAGCAGGCTGTCGCCCGAGTGCGTCGGGTCGCCGTCCAGCGGCTCGGCGGACACGTCCACCAGGGCGTAGGTGCCCACGTCCAGGCCGGACGGCACCGTCAGCTCGACGGTCGCGGCGCGGCCGCTCCCGGTGTCGACGGGCCCCAGCGAGACCATGGACCCGGTGACCGGGTCGATGAGCCAGGCCTCGAGGAAGCCGTCGTCGCCGGTGTCGGGCAGCTCGTCGAGCCAGACCTGCAGGACCCGGGTCTCGTCCCCGGCGGCGCCCGCCCCGTCCACGTCGTCGGCGGGCCGCGTCTCCAGCCGGGCGGCGCCGGTCACCGACGTCCCCTCGACCCGGCCGAACGCCTCGAGATCGGCGGCGGCGAGGACCTGCGGGTCGGTGGGGGAGTCGCCGCCCTCGAGGGAGGCGATCACGGCGGAGCCCGCCACCCCGACCGCCAGGCCCGCGGCGGCGACGGCCAGCAGCGGGGCGGCCCGGCGCAGGCGGGAGCGACGGGCCGGACGCTCGCCGGCCCAGCCGGGTCCGGGGGCGGCCGACGCGGCGGGCGCAGGGCCGGTGGTCGCGGGGCTGCTCGTGGAGCCGGTGGTCGGGGGGTCGCCGTCCAGCGGGTCGACGGACCGGTGGGGGTCACGGGACGCCGGGAGGCCGGCGGCGCCGGTGTGGGGTGCGCGGACCTCGGTCGAGGGGCCACCGGTGCGCACGGGGACGATGGAGGGTCCGACCGAGGCGGGCCGGACCGACTCGTCCAGGCCCAGCTCGGTCGCGATGCCCTGCCAGACGTGCGGCGGTACCGTCCCGGCCGCCCCGCGCCGCTCGGCGTGGTCGGGGGTGAGGGCCTCGTCCCGGTCGCCGCGGACCGTCCGGACGGTGTGCGCGAGCGCATCGACCGTGGTCGAGCAGGTCTGGCAGGAGTCCAGGTGCGACCGGTCGGCGGGGTCGAGGACGGGCTCGCCGAGGGCGTGCAGCGCGAGCAGGTCGACGTCAGGATGTGGCCGCACGGCTCACCTCCAGGCTGTCGCGCAGCCGCAGCAGCGACCGGCGGATGTGGCTCTTGACGGTGCCCAGCGGCATACCGGTCCGTTCGGCGATCTGCGTGTGGGTGAGGTCGTGGAAGAACGCCAGCTCGACGATGCCCCGGGCGGGTTGGTCGATGTCGTCCAGAGCGTCCAGCAGCGTGAGCCGCTCGACGGACTGCTCGGGGGCGTCGGACGCCGGTGCCTGCTCCGGTGCCATCACGGACCGGGCCGCGTCGACCTGCTTGGCCTGACGGGCCCGCTGGTGCCAGAGGTCGGCGCAGACGTGCCGGGCGATCCCCACGAGCCAGCCGGCGAGGCTGCCGCGGCTGGGGTCGAAGGTGGCCCGCCCGCGCCAGGCGCGGATGAAGACCTGCTGGGTGGCGTCCTCGGCGTCGGGCGCGTCGGCCAGGGCCCGCAGGCTGACGCCGTGCACCAGGCCCGCCCAGCGCTCGTACGCCTCGGCGAGGGCCCACTCCTCCCCGGCGTGGAACGCGGCCGCGAGCGCGGACTCGTCCACCTCGTCCTGTGGTCGGCCGGGGCCGGCGGGCAGGTCGCGCACGTCGGCGACCGTACCGCTGGTGCGGCGGTCGGGGACTCCGGACGCAGGTTCCACGAGCCTCAGGCTAGGGCGGGGGCGCTCGAGCGACACGTCGACCGGCCGCCACGGGGTGGCGAGGGCGGCGCTCACGCCGCGTCCACGGGGACGGCGGTGACCACGACGTTGTCCCGGTAGCTGCTGAGCTCGGGGATGAACGGGCCGCCGCAGGTCACGACCACGAGTCGGTGCTCGCCGTCGCGGGCGAAGATGTCGTCGACCGGAAGGACGTCCTTGACGATGGTCTCGCGGCCCACCACCTCGTAGTCGTGCTCGTCGCCGGCCTCGTCGACGACGGTGAGCACCGAGCCGACCTCGACGCCGCGCAGGTCGAAGAGCGCCCCCGGGCCCTCGCCGGCCGCGTCGACGTGTCCGGCCAGGACGACGTTGCCCCGGTCGGCGCCGGCGGTCGGGCCAAACCGGTACCAGCCGACCCGGTCGATCTCGGCGGGGACGACCATCGAGCCGTCGTCCTCGACCCCGACCGCGTCGACGGCGGCGTCTATGCCCAGGCCGTCGACCAGCAGGCGTGCGGGGGCCCGGCCGGTGGTGGTGGGCAGCGCGTCGAGCGAGGCGTCGCGGACGCCGACGACGCCGAACGGGGACGTGGGGGCGGCGCTCCGGGGGGTGTCGGCGGCCGCCGACGGCGGCACGTCGGGCGTGGTGGGGGCGTCCGTCGCGACGGCGGTGGGCCCGGCGGCCAGGGCCTGCTCCAGCGGCAGGCCGGCGTCGGGCTCCGGACGGGTCACGAGCCAGGCCACCGGGGCGAGGACCGCGGCCAGGGCGACGGCAGCGACCACCGCGGTCCAGCGCGAGCGACCCCGAGCAGCGGGCGCTGCGGGTCCGGTCGGCGGGGGCGTCGCGGTCACGGGTCGGTCCTCTCCGGGGCGGGTGGGGCACGGCGGGGTGCTGGGTGCGGCTGCAGCGCACGGGGGAGACGACCGGGGGGGCGGTTGCCCCACCCCCCGGGGCTGGGTTCCCATGATGCGTGGTGGTGGTGGGGCGTTCGGACGGGGGGTGCCTGCTGCTGACCCGG
>JBBSQH010000096.1:0-11889 GCA_038258055.1 Actinomycetales bacterium | reverse complement strand
CTTCCAAGCTGGTCGTGCGGGTTCGATTCCCGTCACCCGCTCCGCAGGTCAGGAACGCTTTCGCTCCGCCCGGCGGGGCCCTCCTCACGGATGCCGAAGAACTCTGCGACGGCAGCAGCGGCTGACACGTCGTGGTTGGTCCTGCCGAGGACGAACGGGGCCTTGCCGGGGCCGGGGATCGTGTGACCGCCGCCGTGGACGGTGAGGAGCCGGACCGGGTGCCGTCCGGGCTCCTCGTGGTCGACCTGCTCGACCCATGTCCTGCCGGAGGCAGCGGCGGGTTGACTTCGCGTGGTGCGTGGTGCGGTCCCGATGCCGTTGCGTCGGGCGAAGTACTCGGCCGTCGCGGGCATCGACAGCGTCGTCCCGCCGACCTTGAACGCACGCCGCGCCCACCAGCTCATCGAGCCACCCTGGTAGGGGACGATCGGGTCCTTGGTCCCGTGGACGAGGAGTACTGGCATCGGTACGACCTCCGACGTCCCCCCGGGCACGACGAAGCTCTCTGGGGTGGGCATCGTCGCGCTGAGCACAGCCGCACCGGCCAGCAGGCCGGGCACCTCGTGGACGAGCCTCATGACCATCTGACCGCCGTTGGAGTAGCCGACCACGAACACCCGTGCCGGATCGGTGTGGTGGGAGACCTGCAGGTCCTGGACGACCGCACGCGTGAAGCCCACGTCGTCCACGTTCTCGAGGCGTGCCGGGAAGTAGCTCTCCCGGCGGGCGTCGTTCCAGTTGTCCTGGTACCCGTCCAGGTAGGCGACCACCGCAGCACCGCTGTCGGCGAGGGTGTCGAAGGAGCCCCCGGTGAACTCGCGGTGCGTCGCACCGTCCTGCCTGGACCCGTGGAAGACCAGGACGAGGTCCCGGCGCCGGCCGGGGTCCTGCTGGCCCACCACGGTGTACGTCCGGTTCCTGCCGTCGACCGTCACGGTTGTCCGCATCGTCGAGCTCCTGTCTGTGACGTGGGTGTGCTGTGCCTGCCCGGCGGGTACCCCGCCGGTCCGTCCCTGGGTCGCAGAGGTCACGGCGCCCGATGTGCGCCGATGACGGCCAGCATCTGCAGCTTCTCGTAGCTCTTGCTGCCCGGGACGGCGGTGTACACGAGCAGGGAGTGGGACTGCTCGGGGTCGTCCAAACGCCTGGCAGTGCAGCTCCAGCCTGCCCACCTCGGGGTGGTCGAATCGCTTGACGGTCTCGAACGTGAGCCTGATCTCGTGGTCCGCCCACAGCCCCCGGAACTCCGCGCTCTGCTCGAGCAGGAGCTCGCAGCACCGCGCGGCGCGCGAGGACCGTCCTCGGACGGTGGCGATGTGGCGCAGGCGGGAGGCGAACATCCGGGACAGGTACGGATGGTCCTCCGCGAAGTACAGCCGCCGCTCGTCGGGGTCGGCGAACCAGCGGTACCCCAGACTGCGCGAGGGTCCGGTCCAGCGCGTCTTGTCGCCGGTCAGGGCGACCCCGAGCGGGGTCTGTCGCAGCGTCTCGCCGAGCTCGCTGACGATCTCGGCGGGGGTGTCGTCCAACCGGTCGAGGACTCGGAGCAGGCCGGGGCTGACATGGTCGCTGGCCGAGTCCCGAGACGGTGGGGTGTGGCCAGAGAGCCGGAACAGGTGGTCGCGTTCGTCCAGGGTGAGGTGCAGGCCCTGGGCGATCGAGCAGATCATCTGCTCCGACGGGTGCGGACCGCGCTGCCGCTCGATGCGCGAGTAGTAGTCGGTCGAGATGTGGCCGAGCAGCGCGACCTCCTCCCGGCGCAGCCCCTCGGTGCGGCGGCGCTGCCCACGCGGCAGACCCACGTCCTCCGGCTGCAGCGACTCCCGCCGCCGCCGCAGGAACTCCGCCAGTCCCGCCCTGTCGATCACGGCTGCACCCTTCCTGTGGTCATCCCCGTTCTTACCGCCCTTCGGCGTCGGCAGCCACGGCCCCTCAGTCCCCCTTCCCTGGCTCGTCAGAGCATGGCGCCGCCGGACAGCTCGATGCGCTGGGCCGTGATCCACCGGTTGGAGTCGGACACCAGCGACGCGACCGCGGTCCCGATGTCCTCCGGCTCGCCGACCCGACCGAGCGCGACCTGTGAGGCGATGGCCGCCTTGAAGTCGTCGGTCCTCATGAACCCGCCGCCGAAGTCGGTGGCGGTCGGGCCGGGGGCGACGGCGTTGACGCGGATGCCCCGGGGCCCCAGCTCCTTGGCCTGGTACCTGGTCAGCACCTCGACGGCGCCCTTCACCGCCGCGTACGCGGCGCTGCCCTCGGCCACGAAGCGCGTGAGGCCGGTCGAGACGTTGACGATGCTGCCGCCGTCAGCGATCAGCGGCAGCAGGGTCTGCGTCAGGAAGAAGACGCCCTTGAGGTGCACGTCGATCATGTCGTCGAGCTGCTGCTCGGTGGTCTCGGCGAAGGATGCCGTGTGGGGGAAGCCCGCGTTGTTCACGAGGACGTCGAAGGTGTCCCGCTCCCACCGGGAAAGCAGGACGTCGCGCACCTGGTCGGCGAAGAGGCTGAAGCCCGCGACCACCATGGTGTCGAGCTGGATGGCGGCGGCCTGGCGGCCCTCGGCTGCGATCTCGGCGACGACCTGCTCGGCCTCGTCCTTCCCGCCGCGGTAGGTGAGGACGACGTCGACGCCGCTGCGGGCGAGTGCGATGGCGTCGGCGCGACCCAGGCCGCGGTTGCCGCCGGTGACGAGGGCGATCTTCTGGTCAGACATGTGGTTTCTCTCTCTGTGTCGTGGTGAGGGGGCTGAGACGTGGTGCGGTGCTCCGGTCGGGCGCGCCACGCCGGTGGGACAGGTGCGGCACCCGGGGCGGATCAGTAGCCGAGGCCGCCGGCGACGACGAGGCTCTGTCCGCTGACCCAGCCGGACAGGTCGCCGGCGAGGTACTCGGCGGCGTCGGCGACGTCGGCCGGCAGGCCCGGACGCCCTCCGAGCGGACGCATCGAGTTCATCCGGTAGAACTCGTCGCCCTCGCTGAGGTCGGTGAAGACCCCGGCCCCGGCGATCGCGGTCGGGAGGATCGCGTTGGCGGTGATGCCGCGCGCGCCCAGCTCGAGGGCCAGGACCTTGACCAGGTGCACGGCGCCGGCCTTGCTGGAGGAGTACAGCCCGGAGCCCGGGTGCGCGCTCGCCACGGTGGTGGAGCCGATGTGGATCAGCCGGCCGCCGTCGGACAGCAGCCTGGCGCCCTTCTGGAGGGTGAAGTACGCGCCCTTGGCGTTGACGGCGTAGGACCGGTCGAACTCCTCCTCCGTGGTCTCCAGGACCGCGCCGCCCACGATCTCCAGGCCGGCGTTGGAGACGACGACGTCGACGTGGCCGAACGTGTCGACGGCCTCGGCGAACAAGGTGTCGAGGTCCGGCAGGAACGAGACGTCGGCGCGGACGGCGATGGCGCGCCGACCCTCCGCCTCGATGTCCGCGACCGTCTTCTGGGCGTTCTCCTCGTCGCCGGAGTAGTTGATGACAACGTCAGCTCCCAGCGAGGCGAACCGTTGCGCGATCGCCTTGCCGATGCCACGCGCCGAGCCGGTGACGACAGCGACCTTGCCTGTCATGTCGGTCATGTCCGGGTCCCTTCCCGAGGTGTGTGTGTTCCATCAGGCTGGGGCCGGACTCGAACGGCATCCAGGGCCCACTCATCCACGGCCCCGCAGTCCTACCCTCCGGAGGGATCTCACCCCCCGTCGAAGACGACCTCCACCAGCGGGCTCCCGCTCATCCACTCCTCCAGGCGTTGAGGCTGGGTCACGTAGCCGGCGTGCATGGGTTGGTTGAGATCGTCGATGAAGTGCTGGAAGACGCGGCGTCGGGTCGCCGGGTCGGTGACGGGGACGGCGGTTGCCGCCAGGTCGGCCCGGACGCCGCGCGTGAGGTGGACGGTGAACCGAGGGTTGGCCAGCAGGTTGGCGTACCAGCTGCGTCGGGCCGGGGTCGTGCTCAGGTAGATGGTGCCCTCGTGGCGGTAGAACCAGATCTCGATGCGCCTGGCCTTGCCCGTGCGGGCGCCGGTGGTGGTGATGTCGATGGTGCGTTCCCGCGCGGTGGATGTCGGCGTGATGGCCAGCGCGCGGCGGACGCGGTCGTCCACCGTCACTCCCGCACGAGAGCGGGCCCGAGCAGGAGCCCTCCGTCGATGACGAGCTCGGCCCCGGTGACGAAGGTCGTGCTCGGGGCGGTGAGGTGGAGCAGCAGGTCGCTGATCTCCTCCGGCTGCGCGACGCGGGGGACCGCGAAGGCATCGGGTGAGTAGACGTCGGCGATCGGGGTCTGGCCGGGGGCGGTGGGGGTGTTGATCAGCGGGGTGGAGACCACGCCCGGCAGCAGGGCGTTGACGCGGATGCCGTCGCGACCCAGCTCCAGGGCTGCGGTCCGGGTCAACCCTCGCAGCGCCCACTTGCTCGCCACGTACGGGCCGAAGTACGGCGTCCCGCCACGGGCCATGGTGGAGACGACGTTGACGATGCTTCCGCCTCCCGCCCGGCGCAGCGACGGCGTGACCGTCTTGACCCCGAGGAAGGCGCCGGTGAGGTTGACGGACATGACCCGCTGCCAGACGGCGAGGTCGGTCTGCTCCAGGACGGCGGCCGGGTTCTGCACCCCGGCGTTGTTGACCAGCACCGTGACGGGCCCGAAACGGGCCTCGGTCGCAGCGACGGCGGAGACCCAGTCTGCTTCGGAGGTGACGTCGAGGCGGACAGCCAGGGCACGTTCGTCCCCGACCCGCGGAGGCTCGCCCGTGGGGTTGTTGAGCTCGGACGCGAGCGCCTGGCCCGCGGCGTCGTCGTGCCCGGCGACCACGACGTTGGCGCCTTCGGCGTGGTAGGCGCGGGCGTGGCTGCTGCCCATCCCGCCGGTGGCGCCGGTGATGAGGACGGTCTGACCGGTGAAGCGGTCGGTGGTGTGGGGCACGGTGAGGTCTCCTGCGGCTCGTTAGGTGGTGAGTCGGTTGACTCACCATCTAACGTAAGCACCGTTCGATGGTGAGTCAAGCGACTCACCGCGTCACAGCAGGTCCATACTGGACCGGTGCCGGAGCCGTCGACCTACCACCGCCGCGTGGCCCAGGAGAAGCGCACGGCCATCGTCGACGCAGCCCTGCGCGCCTTCCTGCTGCGCGGCTACGAACGCACGTCCCTGGCCTCGATCGCGGTCGAGGCCGGCGTCTCCAGAGCGACCTTGTTCAAGCAGTTCCCGACCAAGGCCGAGCTCTTCGACGCGATCGTGGCGGACTTCTGGGTCGGCGGCCCAGACGCCGAGGGGCCTGTCGCCACCGGCGACCTGCACGCAGGTCTGGTCACCCTGGGGTCGCGCTACGTCAGGTTGCTGACCCGAGAGGGCATGGTGGACCTCTACCGGGTCGTCATCGCCGAGACGCCGCGCTTCCCCGAGCTGGGACGGGCCAACTTCGACCACGGCAAGCTCCCCTTCTGGCGCTCGGTGCGCGACCACCTGGTCGCCGAGGCCCGGACCGGAGCGGCGCAGGTGGACGACGCCGACCTGGCCGCGACCCAGTTCCTGGGGATGATCGCCGACTACGCCTTCTGGCCGAGGCTGCTCCTGCCGCAGTGGAACCCCTCACCGGAGCAGCTGACCAAAGCAGTCGAGCAGGCCGCGGCGACGATGACCGCCCGGTACTCAGCCACCGGCCGAGCGGTCCTCACCGAGCAGGCTCGCCTTCCCTCATGAGCTCGGACGCGGGCTCGTCATAACGCGAGTTGCAGCGCGAGCCGCCAGGCGAGCAGTCAGCAGTCCCGCCAGCACTGCGCCCGAGGTGTTGAGGGCCACGTCCGTCGGGGACACCACGCGGCCCAGCGGCAGCACCCACTGCAAGCCTTCGATGCCGAGGCTGAACAGCCCGGCTGATGTCGTCAGCCGCGGTGCACTCGCCAGCCGTGGCAGGCAGAGCACCGCGGCGGATGCGGCCGGGTGATGTCGAGGGTCACGACGGGACGGCCAGCGGGTCGACGGTGCCCGGGCCGACGCGTCGGTACATCGTCCGTTCCGGGTGACTCGCCACCGGCCGGCGCGGGTCAGGGTGTCGAGGTCCTCGAGCTCTCCTGGGCTCCAGGACGGGTCGTGGTCCGCGGAGACCGTCGCAGGGAGGTGGAGCACGCATGGCCGGTCGAGACGGTGTGACGGAGCTGGTACCGGTTCCCGGCGGGCGGACCCTGGTGGGGTCGACCGGCTTCTACCCCGAGGAGGCGCCGGTCCGGGAGGTCGAGGTGCAGCCGTTCGCCCTGGAACGTCACCCGGTCACCAACGCGCAGTTCAGCGCGTTCGTCGACGACACCGGGTACGTCACGGTGGCCGAGCAGGACCTGGACCCGGCCGACTACCCCGGCGCCGACCCCGCCACCCTGGTGCCGGGCGGGATGGTGTTCGTGCCCACGCCAGGGCCGGTACCGCTGGACCGCTGGGACCTCTGGTGGCGGTGGCTCCCGGGCGCCAGCTGGCGGTCGCCGTACGGGCCCGGCAGCCGCATCGCGGACCGTCCGCACCACCCCGTCGTGCTCGTCGCCTTCGACGACGCGGCCGCCTACGCCGCGTGGGCCGGTCGTGACCTGCCTACCGAGCTCGAGCTGGAGCACGCCGCCCGCGGGGGCTCGCGCGGAACCGTCTACGCGTGGGGGGACGAGCTGCGCCCGGCCGGCCGGCTGATGGCCAACACCTGGCAGGGGCGCTTCCCCTTCCACAACACCGGCGCCCTGGGGTGGCGGGGCACGTCGCCCGTGGGCACGTTCCCCGCCAACGGGTTCGGCCTGCTGGACACGATCGGCAACGTCTGGGAGTGGACGACCACCTACTTCGTCGACGGAGCCGCCAGGGACGAGGCCCAGCTGCTCGGGCGACCAAGCGCCCCGTCGTCCGGCTGCTGCGCTCCCAGCCGAGCAGCCGCCGAGCGTGGCGACGACGGTGGCGACGACCGTGGCGACGACCGTGGCGACGACCAGGTGCACCGGCTCGCACAGCTGTCCCGCGCACCCGGGGAGCGCCACCCCCGCCGCGTGCTCAAGGGTGGCTCCCACCTCTGCGCCCCCGAGTACTGCCTGCGGTACCGCCCCGCCGCCCGGAGCCCGCAGTCGGAGGAGTCGGCCACCACCCACACCGGGTTCCGGTGCGTCGACCGGAGCTCCTGAGGGCCGTCCGGGTCCGTGGCGTTGCTCACCCCGCGCCGACACGGTCGAGGCAGAGGTCGTCGACCAGGCCACGAGCGCCGTCCCGCGGGACGGGTGGCAGGGATCGGCGTCGCGGTCACGGCCTTCACGTCGTCGTCCTCGGCTTCGGCGCGGGCGCAATGATCGCCAGCATCTCCTCCGAGCTGGCGCAGGCGGGGTTCCTCACCGGCGGGGCCTTCCGCTGGCGTCGGGGCTCGCGGCCGGCGCGGTCGCGTTGTACCTGGCCGACCGCCTGGTCCGGACCGACCCGCCGGGTCGGCTTACGGCCGGTCTGCGCGGTCGGGGCGCTCGGCATCGCTGCGGTCCCCGGCCGCGGCCTCGCGGTCCTTGTCGCTGGCGACCCTGTCGCCCTCGGCGACCATCCGGTCCAGAGCCGACTCGCCACGCTCGCTCGCGGCCTCCTCCTGGCGGCGAGCCGCGCGGGAACGGACCTCCTTCAGAAAGAGCCGGTCCGCCGCGGACGTGTCGCGGTCACGTCCGGAGTAGAGCCGGTCGACGGCGGACGACGCGCGGTCCGACGCGGCGGCCCGGTCGGACTCGGTGACGACCGGGCGACGGTCCGCCTCGACGTCACGGGCGTGGGCCGCCCGATCGCGCCGGTCGGCGGCGTGGTCCCGGTCGAACGCCGCTCGCATCAGCCGGGCGATGTCGGGTCGCGCTGCGCGCTGCGGACGTCGCGCACGTCGGCCGCCGTCGTGACACCTAGGGCGAGGACGCTGCCCACACGAGGAGGTCGGACCCCTCGACCGGGTAGGTCTGCACCGGGTCCCCGAGGCCGTCGGTGGCTGACGCGGCCCCGGGCCGGGCGACACCCCCCTCGAACCCCCCACCACCCTCGTGCTCGACCGTCAGCACGACTCCCGGCTCGACGTCGGCCGGCACGGAGCTCGAACCGATGAAGGGCCCTTCCAGGCAGAGCGAGCCGTCGTCCACGGCGTAGACCGTCACCCCGCCGGGAAGCTCGGTCAGGGCGCCCGTGGGCGCCTCCCCGCACGCGTCGACGAGAGGCACGACCGGCGGGGTCGTCACGGTGGACACCGCAGCCCACACCACCAGGGCGGCGGCCAGGGTCCCTACCGCGAGCCGGCGGACCGCTGGTCGTGGCCACCGCCCGCGGTCCTCGCGGTACCGGACCAGGAGCAGCACCGTGGTGGTGACGGCCAACCCCAGCAACGCGCCCACGGTGTTGTTGAAGATGTCGTCGACGTCGAAGGAGCGCCACGCCCAGCCGGCGAGCAAGGAGCCCAGCAGCTGCCCGGTCTCGATGACGACCGGCACCGCCGCGCAGGCCAGGACCATCGCCTCGTAGCGCCAGCGCACGACCAGCGGCAGCAGGAGGCCGAACGGCACCGTCATCAGGACGTTCCGCCGGGCCTCCCACCCACCGAGCAGGTCCGGCCTCGACAACGACACGTTCACCGCGACCTCCCCCACCGTCCCGGGCGCGGGCGCACCCGGCAGCGGCAGGAACGCCACGCCCGCGAGCACCAGCAGGTACGCCGCGAAAGCCGCGAGCACCAGGCGGTGCACCAGGGTCGAGCCCAGGTCGCCCGTCCGTCGGTCAGCCGCCCGGCGCGCCGCGGCGTGCAAGTCGTCCGTCACGAGCCCTCGACGCGCCCGAGGCCCTCCACCCGCTTCTTCAGGGCCTGGTTGAAGGCGTCGTAGCCGTTGCTGCCGGACAGCTTGAGCAGCGGCCGCGTCAGGGTGACCAGCACGCCGGAGAACTCCTCACGGTTCGTGACGCGGGTCGTGCCGTCGGGGTTGGTGGACAGGGTGAACGAGTGCTGGCCGTGGAACAGCCGCTTGCGCCCGAGGGTGCCGACCCACCGCAGCTCCTCGCCCGGCGACGCGACGGCGACCGTGGGTCGGAACGACATGCCGGGCATCTGCATGCGGAGCCTCGTGCCGACCTGGGCGGTCCCCTCGGCCTTGGTGAAGTTGCTCCACTGCCCGTAGCGGGGGAAGTCGGTGAGGACACCCCACACCTCGTCCGGGCTGGCGTCGATGTCGACGACGGCGGTGAGGACCACGGTCATGGTGGTTGTCCTGTCTACGGGGTGGGAGGACGGGGGTGGTGCGTGGCTACGCGTCGTGCGGAGGACCGGTGGCCGCGGCGTCCGCCTTGCTGCGCAGGCCGCGGTCGACGAGGTCGAGGAGCCACTCGAAGCTGTCGTCGACGTCCGTGGACCACTGGAAGCCGTGGGCCGCCTGCAGACTGGCGAAGCCGTGGAAGACGCTGCGCAGCGCACGCAGGGCGTGGGTCATGTCGGCGGGGGCGATGTCGTAGTCCCGCAGCAGCGCCGCGAAGGCACCGAGCCCCCGCGCCTCGGCGACCGCGATGGGGTCGTCGGGACCGGTCGGGGTGAGACCGAGCGTGGCGGTGTAGCGGCCTGGACGGGTGACGACGAAGTCGCGCATCGCCCGGGCCGCGGCGACCAACGCGTCCGGCCCCTCGCGGTCCTTCGTGGCCGTCGCGATCGCGTCGGCGACCTCGGTCACGGCGAGCTCGGCGATGCTGCGGTTGAGCGCCCCCTGGCTGGCGACGTGGTTGTACAGCGACGGCACGCGCACGCCGACCCGTGTGGCCACCTGACCCATCGTCAGCTGGGCGAAGCCCACCTCGTCGGCCAGCGCCGCGCCGGCCGCGACGACCGTGGCCTGGTCCAGCCCGGCCCTAGGCACGGACGCCGGACAGGAAGGGCAGGACCACGGCCAGCGTCTGCTCCGGGAACTGCACGTGCGGGTAGTGCCCGGCCCCCTCGATCATCTCCAGGCGCCCGAGCCCGCTCGGCAGGTCGGCGACGATCGCCTCGCCCTCGGCCTGCGGTGACGACCAGTCCGGGTCGAGGCTGCCCTGCACGACGAGGACCGGGCAGCGCACGCCGGCCAGCGCCTCGCCGGCGTCGGCCGGCGAGATCGTGCCCATCTTCTGCAGCACCTTCATCCGGCCCGGCTCCTTCAGCATCGCGGTGATCTGCTGCAGGCGCGCGTCCCAGTCCGCCGGCCTGCGGCCGGGGTAGGCGAGCTCGAGGTACTTCGTCCACTGCTTGGTGCTGCCCAGGACGGCCATGCCCATCAGTCGTGCCGTGCCGCGGCGGTAGGCGGCCACCCGCAGGTCGGCGAACGACACCGACTGCTTGCGGGTGAACGGCGCGAGCTCGACCAGGGCGGTGACCAGGTCCGGGGCCTGGGCGGCCGCGATGGTGGCCGCGCCGCCGGCGATGGAGTGGCCGACGAGAACGGCCGGCCCACCCAGGTGCTCGACCAGGGCGATCAGGTCCCCGGCGATCGCGGTGCGGGTGTAGGACGTCCAGCCGGTGCTGGACTCCCCGAACCCGCGCACGTCCACCGTGGCGACCCGGTACCCGGCCTCGACCAGCGCCGGGGTCAGGAAGCGGTAGGCGGCGCGGGTGTCGCCCATGCCGTGGGCGAGCACGACCAGCGGTCCGTCGGTGCCGGTGAGGTCGTAGGCGATGGTCCCGCCGTCGACGGTCAGGAACTCGGTCATGATTCCCCCAGGTGGTCAAACTTATGACGTTAGTCAGAACCTAGCGGTGTCCGTCCACGAGCGGCAGCCCCCTCGCGAGGTTGCCCCGGACCGGCTGTCACTGCGCCGCGGCGGGGACGGGCTCACCGAGCATCACGCAGACCGCAGCGGTCACGGCCTGCTCCTGGGCCTCGGCCATGACGGGGTCGAGGAGAAGGCTGAAGTGGGTGGTGGTCAGGACGACCACGGTGCGTTCACCGGACGCGTCGGTGTAGGTGTCGCTGCGGTACCCGGGCAGCGCCCCGTCGTGACCCCAGACCGGGCCGCAGGGGGTGCTGACCTGCTCCAGCCCGAGGCCGTAGCGGCGCCCCTCGCCGGCCGGGCCCTCCTGGGCGACGGTGTCCTTCATCTGCGCGAGCAGGTGCGCCGGGACCAGCTCCCCCGCCATCAGCGCCTGGTCGATCCGGGCCCAGTCCGCCGCCGTGGACACGACGCCGCCCGCGGCCCCCACCCACGACCGGTCGTTCCCGGTGACGTCCACCAGACCCGCCCGCTGCGGCCCGACGAAGCCGAAGCCCTCCGGAGTGCCTTCGGGCAGCAGGGGCGCCAGGCGCTCGGCGTCGGGCTCGTAGCCGTGCGCCAGGCGACGGTTGCCGTCGAGGTCGGGGGCCGTGGTCGGCACGTATGTCCGCCTGAGGCCCAGCGGGCGGGCGATGCGCAGCTCGACCAGCTCCGCGAAGGTCCGACCGGTCACCTGCTCCAGGAGCAGACCCAGGGCGGAGTAGCCGCTGTTGCTGTACGACCAGCCCTGCCCGGGCGGGAACAGCAGCGGCTGGTCCGCGCCGATGGCGAGCAGCTCCTCGGCGGTGGGCGGCACCTCCTGCAGACCGGTCATGGTGGCGAGGACGCTCGGGTCGTAGGCGTAGTCCGCCAGGCCGCTGGTGTGCTGCAGCAGCATCCGAACCGTGACCGCCTCCCCGTCGGGGAGCGCCCCGGGGAGCCACCGCTCGATCGGGTCATCCAGGCCGACCCGCCCCTGCTCGACCAGCTGCAGGACGAGGACCGCGGTCAGCGTCTTGGTGTTCGAGCCCATGTCGAACGTGTCGGTGACCCGCAGCCGGTGGTCGGCCGCGCTGGACACCGACTGCCGCACGAGGGTGCGAGCCGGACCCGTGCCGTCGTCGACGCGGACCAGCAGCCCCGGCACGCCGGCGGCGACGGCG
>JBBSQH010000095.1:0-12123 GCA_038258055.1 Actinomycetales bacterium | reverse complement strand
CGGTCGTGTCCGTGCTGTGCCTGGGGCTGGCGCCGCAGCTGTTCGCGGTGTCGCACGACCAGGAGTTCGCCCGGGTGGCCGGGCTGAACGTGCGGGCCTACAACCTGCTCGTCGCGGTGCTGGCCGCGCTCAGCGTGACGGTCGCGATGCGGACCGTCGGGCTGCTGCTGGTCTCGGCGCTGCTGGTGGTGCCCGTGGCCACCGCGCAGCAGGTGACCCGGTCGTTCCGCACGACGCTGGTGGCCGCGATGGGCCTCGGGGTCCTGGCCTCGCTCGGGGGCCTGGTGATCGCGGCACTCGCGTCGTTCCGCGCGAACGTCGCCCCCGGTGCCACGATCGTGCTGCTGTCGCTGACCGTGTTCGTGCTCACCTGGCCGCTGGGGGTCTGGCTGCGGCGCCGACAACGGGCCAGGGTGCCGTTCGACGACGAGGTGCCCGCCGACCACGCGCACGCCCACGACGAGGACGACCACGCGCACGGGGAGGACTGCGGTCACCCGGCGGTGCCGCACGGCGACCACGTCGACTACGTTCACGATGGCCACCGGCACGCTCCCCACGGAGGGCACTATGACGAGCACTGAGCGCGAGACGGCCACGGAGATGCGCCCGACCCGCCAGCGCACGGCCGTGGCCCGGGCCCTGGACTCCTTCACCGACTTCCGCTCGGCCCAGGACATCCACTCCCTGCTCGGGCAGCGCGGCGAGAAGGTCGGTCTGGCCACCGTCTACCGGACGCTGCAGCGGATGGCGGAGTCCGGCGACGTCGACGCCCTGCGTACCGAGGACGGCGAGGCGCTGTGGCGGCGCTGCTCGGCCACGCACCACCACCACCTGGTCTGCCGCTCGTGCGGCGCGGCCGTCGAGGTCGAGGGGCCCGCGGTGGAGCGCTGGACCCGGGCCATCGCCGAGGAGCACGGCTTCGCCGAGGTCAGCCACACGCTCGAGATCTTCGGGTCCTGCCGCGACTGCACCTCCGCGTCCGCCGCCGGTTCCTGCCCCGGACCGGCCCGAGGGCAGGGCCGGAGGTCCCGGTCGGCACGGGTAGCGTGCGGCGACATGTCGTCGTTGCAGATCGTGGTCATGGGTGTCTCCGCGACCGGGAAGTCCACGGTCGGCCACCGCCTGGCCGACGAGCTGGGCTGGACCTTCGTCGAGGGTGACGACCTGCACCCCCGCAGCAACGTCGCGAAGATGGAGTCCGGCGAACCGCTGACCGACGCCGACCGGGCCCCCTGGCTCGACGAGATCAACCGGGTCGCCCGTGAGCACTCCGCCGAGGACCGCAGCAGCGTCCTGACCTGCTCGGCGCTCAAGCGGTCCTACCGCGACCGGCTGTCCGACGACGTCGACGCGATGTTCTTCGTGCACCTGCACGCGGACTACGACGTCCTCGAGCCGCGGATGCAGCAGCGCGAGAAGCACTTCATGCCCACGGGGCTGCTGCGTTCGCAGTTCGACACCCTCGAGCTGCTCGGCGAGGACGAGGACGGCGCGGTGGTCGACGTCGCACCCGGCGCCACCGAGGTCGTCGACGACGCGCTCGCGGCCGTGCGCGCACGCCTCAACGCCTGACCGCACCGCACCGCACCGCACCCCTGACCCGCCCAGCCCCTGCCGTACAGGAGAACCCCATGGACGCCCTCGCCCCCGCCTACGGGACCGGAGTGCTGCTGCTGATCGCCGCCGCCGCGGTCGCGCTGCTGCTCGTGCTGATCATCGTGGTGCGCCTCCACGCGTTCATCGCGCTCGTGCTGGTCAGCCTGCTCACGGCGGTCGCCGCCGGCATCCCCGTGGCCGACGTGCCGGAAGCGCTGGTCAGCGGGTTCAGCAGCACCCTGGGGACGGTGGCGCTGCTGGTCGGCTTCGGCGTGATGCTCGGGCGGCTGCTGGAGGCCACCGGCGGCGCCCAGGTGCTCGCCGACACCCTGGTCTCGCGGTTCGGGGAGAAGCGGGCGCCCTTCGCGCTCGGGGTCGCGGCGCTGGTCTTCGGCTTCCCGATCTTCTTCGACGCCGGCCTCGTGGTCTTCCTGCCGATCATCCTTACCGTCGCCCGCCGCTTCGGCGGCTCGCTCCTCTACTACGCGCTGCCGGCCGCCGGCGCCTTCGCCGCGATGCACGCCCTCGTGCCGCCGCACCCGGGACCCGTCGCCGCCGGCACCCTGCTCGGCGGTGACATCGGCGTCCTGCTGCTCGTCGGGCTGCCCGTCGCGCTGATCTCCTGGTACGTCGGGGTCTACCTGTTCTCCCGCTGGATCGGCGCCCGCGTCTACGTGCCGATGCCGGACCTGCTGCTCGGCCAGCAGCGCGACACCCACGGCGACGCACCCGGGGACGTGGCCGGGGACGCCGGCGGGACGGGCGCGGGCGGGACGGCGACCGCCACCCGGACGACTGCTCCGCCGTCGTTCGGGCTGGTGCTGTCCCTGCTGCTGCTGCCGATGGTGCTGATCGGCGCCAACACCGTCGTGAGCACGCTGATCGAGGCCGACGTCGTGGGGGCGAGCACGCTCACCGAAACCCTCGTGCTGGTGGGACAGACCCCGGTGGCGCTGCTGATCACCGTGCTGGCCGCCATCGCCACGATCGGGCGCCGCGGTCGCACGCTGAGCGAGACCCAGGGCCTGCTCGACGACGCCCTTGGCCCGATCTGCTCGATCATCCTGATCACCGGCGCGGGCGGGATGTTCGGTGGTGTGCTGCGCGCCAGCGGCATCGGCGAGGCGCTGACCAGCTCCCTGGGCGACCTGGGGGTCCCGCTGCTGCTCCAGGCGTTCCTGATCGCCACCGCCCTGCGGGTGGCCCAGGGCTCGGCCACCGTGGCCCTGACCACCGCCGCCGGGCTCGTGGCCTCCCAGGCCGCCGAGCTGGGCAACCTGCAGATCGCGCTGGTGGTGGTCGCCATCGCCGCCGGCGCCACCGTGCTGTCCCACGTCAACGACTCGGGCTTCTGGCTGGTCAGCCGGTTCTTCGGGATGGACGAGAAGACCACCTTCAAGACCTGGACGGTCATGGAGACCACCCTGGGCCTCAGCGCCTTCGCCCTGGCGGCGCTGCTGTGGCCGCTGGCCGGTGCGGTCACCTGACCCTGGCGGCTGTGCTGGACTGTCGACCTCACGACGAACAACCCCAGGAGGCACCATGCGCGCGGTCCAGGTCACGGAGTTCGGCGGGCCCGAGGTCCTCGTCCTGGTCGAGCTGGCGGACCCCCGGCCCGGTCCGGGCGAGGTGGTCGTGGAGGTGGCCGCCGCCGGGGTCAACTACATCGACCTCTACCAGCGCGAGGGCGTCTACCCGCTGCAGACTCCGTTCACCGCCGGGTCCGAGGGCGCCGGACGCGTGGTCGAGGTCGGGGACGACGTCCTCGACGTGGCGGTCGGCGACCGGGTGGCCTGGCTGATGGTGCCGGGCGCCGGGTACGCCGAGCGGGTGGTCGTCCCCGCCGAGCGCTGCGTTCCCGTCCCGGACGAGCTGACCGACGTCGATGCTGCGGCCGTCATGCTGCAGGGCGTCACGGTCGACTACCTGACCCGGTCGACGCACGTCGTCTCCTCCGGTGACGACGTCCTCGTCCACGCCGCTGCGGGCGGGACAGGACTCCTGCTGACCCGGGCGTGCACGCTGCTCGGGGCGCGGGTGATCGGCACCGCCTCGACGCCGGAGACGTGCCGGGCGGCCGAGGCCGCCGGCGCCGTGGCCACCGTCCAGTACGGCGACGGCATCGACGTGGCCGCCGAGGTCCGGCGGCTGACCGACGGCCGGGGGGTGCACGTCGCGTACGACGGGGTCGGCGCGAGCACCCGCGGGGCCAGCCTCGACAGCCTGCAGCGCCGCGGGACGTACGTGCTGTTCGGGCAGGCCAGCGGGGCGCCGGACCCGGTGAGCGGCCCGGACCTGAGCAAGCGGGGCTCGCTGTTCTTCACCCGCCCGACCGTGGTCGACCACGTCGTCGACCGGGCTGAGCTCATGGAGCGGTGCGAGCGGGTGTTCGCCGCCGTCCGCGACGGGTCGATGGTGGTCACCCTCGCCGCGACCTTCCCTCTCGCCGAGGCCGCCGAAGCGCAGCGGCTGCTCGCGAGCAGGGGCTCCTCGGGCAAGATCCTGGTGGACCCGCGGCAGTAGTCGGTGACCGGCTCGCCCGGGTGCGGTCCGGGCGGGCTGGACCAGTAGGCGGGTGGATGCGGGATGCCCCACCCGGGCTCCTAGGGTGCCCGGATGAGAAGCCCCGGTCGTCGTCCCACCTGCCTGGCCCTGGTCGGCGCCTGCGTCGCCGTCGTCCTCCCGCTCGGCATCGCGCCCCCCGCGAGCGCCGCGTCGTGGACCACCCTCGCCAACGTGGACGGGGCACGCCCCCAGGCCTGCAAGATCCCTGCTGAGCAGGGACGGTCCGTCGAGATCAGGGTCCGCCAGGTCAACGGATCGTCCGAGGTCGTCACCACCAGCTTCTCCGTGACCCGCGGTGAGAGGACGGTCTCCCGCGTCCGGATGCGGATGCAGCCCGGGCAGACCAGCGCGGTACGGGTCCTCCGCCTGCCCGACACCCGCACCCACAGGTTCGGCTTCGGGCTGAGCACCGACGAGGGCGGGCTCGGCGACACCGACGCGCTCCGCTACACCGGGCGCTGCTGACCCCCGGTCCTCGCCACCGCCCCCACCCACCGACAGGGTCAGCGCGCCCCGCCGTACCGCCGGTCCCGGCGCGCGTAGAGGTCGACCGCCTTCCACAGCTCACGACGGTCGACGTCGGGCCAGAGCACGTCGGTGAACACGAGCTCGGCGTACGCCGCCTGCCACAGCATGAAGTTGCTCAGCCGCTGCTCCCCCGAGGTGCGCCAGACGAGGTCCGCGTCGGACTGCTCGGGCACGTACAGGTGGCGGGCGAAAGTCTTCTCGTCGACCTTCTCGGGGTCCAGCCGGCCCGCGGCGACCTCCCGAGCGATCGCGCGGGCGGTGTCGGCGATCTCGGAGCGGCCGCCGTAGTTCACGCACATGGTCAGCGTCAGCACGTCGTTGTCGCGGGTCAGCTCCTCGGCGACCTGGAGCTCCTTGACCACCGAGCGCCACAACCGCGGCGCGCGTCCGGCCCAGCGGACGCGGACGCCCAGCTCGTGCATCTCGTCGCGCCGTCGCCGGATGACGTCGCGGTTGAAGCCCATCAGGAAGCGGACCTCCTCCGGGGAGCGCGACCAGTTCTCGGTCGAGAACGCATAGGCCGAGATCGCCTTCACGCCGATCTCGATCGCGCCCTCGACCACGTCGAAGAGCGCCGCCTCGCCCTGCTCGTGGCCGCGGGTGCGGGGCAGGCCGCGCTCCTTGGCCCACCGCCCGTTGCCGTCCATCACCACCGCGACGTGGCGTGGCACCAGCTCGGGCGGGACCGGCGGCGGGGTCGCGCCGGAGGGGTGGGGGGTCGGCAGACGGACGGCACGCTTCACGGCGCGCAGCCTACGGGCGTCGGGCCGACCCGGCCGACGGGTCAGCGCTCGAGGTGCTCCATCGAGCGCAGCTGCCGCTCGAGGTGCCACGCCACGAACGCCGAGACCAGGCCGGCGGCCTGCTTGGCGTGCCGGGGCTCGGCGGCCTCGACCGTCGGCCAGTCACCCGCGAGCAGCGCCGCCAGCAGGGTCATCGTCTCCGGCGCGGGACTGGCCGAGCCGGGGATCCGGCAGGTCGCGCACAGCGCACCGCCCATGGACGGGTTCAGCCACCCGTGCGGACCGACCAGACCGCAGTGCGCGCAGTGGTCGAAGGTCGGCGCGTAGCCCGCGGTGGCGAGCGCGCGCAGCTGGTAGGAGTCGAGGACCTGGCCCGGCGACCGCCCGCCGGCCAGGGCGTGCAGCGCTCCGACCAGCAGCCGGAACTGCTGCACCGCCGGCTCGCGCTCCTCGGAGGCCAGCCGCTCGGCGGTCTCCAGCATCACGGTGCCGGCGGTGTAGCGCTCGTAGTCGACGCCGAGCTCGGCGTACCAGCCCGCCCGGGTCTCGGCCTGGGTGATCGGGTCCAGGCTGCGGCCCTCGTAGAGCTGCAGGTCGACGTAGGTGAACGGCTCGAGCCGCGACCCGAACCGCGACGACGTACGACGGACCCCCTTGGCCACCGCCCGCACCCGGCCGTGGGAGCGCGTCAGCAGGGTGATGATGCGGTCGGCCTCGCCCAGCTTCTGGGTGCGCAGGACGACGGCCTCGTCACGGTAGGTCGGCACCCCCCGATCATCCCCCAGCCCCGGTCGCCCGCGCGTGAGGCGGGGCGGGTCCCCTCGGTGGTCGAGGTGCGAGGGCCGCCAGGCCCGAGCCTCGAGACCCGGCAACCAACCACCAAGGTCTCGAGACGCTCGCTGCACTCACTCCTCGACCACCGCGCGTCCAAGGTCTCAAGACGCTCGCTGCACTCACTCCTCGACCACCGCGCGTCCAAGGTCTCAAGACGCTCGCTGCGCTCACTCCTCGACCACCGGGGAGGCGTCAGGCCGTGCGCGGGTCGGCGGCGGAGACCGGCGACGACCAGCACTCACGCACGAAGTCGAGCGCCAGCCCGTCGAGCCGCGCCGGCGAGACGCGCCACTCCAGGATGCTGCGGGCCCGGACGAACCGCGCCCGCGGCATCTCGTCGGCCAGCATCGCGGCGTCGGCCGCCGGGTGGATCGGGTCGGCCGGGTGCCCCACGATCATCGCCGGGGTATCGATCGCGCGCCGCATCCGCCGCGCGGGTGCGATCCGGCCGAAGAACAGCCCGTGCACCACCGCGGCCATCGGCGCGGGCCGCTGGTCGAGCGTGTCCAGCCCGATCCCGACCCAGAACGGCACCAGTCCGCGCGGCACGGGGCGGGTGACCAGGCGCAGCGCGCTGACGCTCACCGGCAGGAAGCGGGCGGCGAAGAGCAGCGGGCCGAACGCCAGGATCCCGGCCTCGAGCGCATTGTCGAGGACCGGCATCTCCAGCAGCAGCCCGCGGACCCGGTCCGGGGCCATCACGGCGACCTCGAGCGAGACGTTGGCGCCCAGCGACGTGCCTCCGACGACGGCCTGCTCCGCGCCGAGGTGGTCCAGCAGCGCGACGACCTGCTCGGCGAAGGCCGTCATCGAGTACATCAGCGGGTCCGCCGGCCGGTCCGAGCGGCCGTGCCCGAGCAGGTCCAGGGTCACCACGTGCATCCCGCCCGCGGCCAGCGCCCTGGCCAGGTGCTGGTGCATCCGGCGCGGCATCAGCTGGCCGTGCAGCAGCACCACCCAGCGCTCGCCCGCGCCGTACTCGGTGAACTCGAGGCGGTCCCGGCTGCCCTCGCCCTCGTGGAAGAGCTGCCCGATCCGCTCCGAGACGAGGACCCGCGCGGGCTCAGGCACCAGCGGCACCAGCGCGCTTCGAGCGGTTCACCGCACTCAGCACGGCCCGCAGCGACGCCGTCACGATGTTGGCGTCGAGCCCGACGCCCCAGACCACCTCGTCGCCGACGGTGCACTCGACGTACGCCGCGGCGATCGCGTCGCCGCCGGCCGACAGGGCGTGCTCGTGGTAGTCCAGCACCCGCACGTCGAGGTCGTGCTCGAGGCCGTTCAGCGCCGTCACGAAGGCCGCGATCGGTCCGTTGCCCGTCCCCTCGAGGCGGCGCAGCTCGCCGTCGACCTCGACGCCCACGGTGAGCGCGTCGCGCTCCCCGGCCGCGGACGAGGTGTGCACGGAATCCAGGCGCAGCGGGGACGTCCGGTCGAGGTACTCGGTGCGGAAGGCCGCCCAGATCTCGTCGGGGGTGACCTCGCCGCCCTCGGCGTCGGTGCGGGCCTGGATGGTGCGGCTAAACTCGATCTGAGCGCGGCGGGGCAGCTCCAGCTTGTGCTCGGTCTTGAGGATGTAGGCCACGCCCCCCTTGCCGGACTGGCTGTTGACCCGGATCACGGCCTCGTAGGACCGGCCGACGTCCTTGGGGTCGATCGGCAGGTACGGCACGGCCCACGGGTGCTGGTCGACGTCGTGGCCCGCGGCGGCCGCGTCGCGCTCCAGGGCCTCGAAGCCCTTCTTGATGGCGTCCTGGTGGCTGCCGGAGAAGGCGGTGTAGACGAGGTCCCCGCCGTAGGGGTGGCGCTCGGCGACCGGCAGCTGGTTGCAGTACTCGACGGTGCGCCGGACCTCGTCGATGTCGGAGAAGTCGATCTGCGGGTCGACGCCCTGGGTGAACAGGTTCAGCCCCAGGGTCACCAGGCACACGTTGCCGGTGCGCTCGCCGTTGCCGAACAGGCAGCCCTCGATCCGGTCCGCGCCGGCCAGGTAGCCCAGCTCGGCGGCGGCCACGGCCGTCCCGCGGTCGTTGTGGGGGTGCAGCGACAGCACGACGTGCTCGCGGTGGGCCAGGTTGCGGTCCATCCACTCGATCGAGTCGGCGTAGAGGTTCGGGGTGGTCATCTCGACGGTGGCCGGCAGGTTGATGATTACCGGCTTCTCGGCGGTGGGCTCGAAGACCTCGAGCACGTCGTTGCAGACGCGGACGGCGAACTCGAGCTCGGTGCCGGTGTAGGACTCCGGGGAGTACTCGTAGAACACGGTGGTGCCCGGGATGCTCTCCTCGTACTTCTTGCACAGCCGCGCACCCTGGACGGCGATGTCGCGGATGCCGTCCTGGTCGAGGCCGAAGACGACCCGCCGCTGCAGCGTCGAGGTGGAGTTGTAGAGGTGCACGATGGCCTGCTTCGCACCGCGCAGCGACTCGAAGGTGCGCTCGATCAGCTCCCCGCGGGCCTGGGTCAGCACCTGGATCACGACGTCGTCGGGGATCGCGCCGTCGTCGATCAGCTGGCGGACGAAGTCGAAGTCGGTCTGGCTTGCGCTGGGGAACCCGACCTCGATCTCCTTGTAGCCCATCCCCACCAGCAGGTCGAACATCGCCCGCTTGCGCGTCGGCGACATCGGGTCGATCAGGGCCTGGTTGCCGTCGCGCAGGTCGACGGCGCACCAGCGCGGTGCCTGGGTGATCGACCGCGTCGGCCAGGTGCGGTCGTCGAGGACGACCGGCACGAACGGCTCGTAGCGCTGGTGCGGCATCCCGCTGGGCTGCTGCGGGTTGGTGTCGAAGCTGACGACCGAACGGGTGCTCATCTGCTGGTTCATCGGGGTCCTCGCGAGGTGTGGCGGGTGGTGGTCACCGGGCACAGCACGAACCTCCGCAGCGAGGGGGTCCGGTTTCAGACCTCGCTGCGGCGGCCAAGGAGGAGCAGCGCGCACGACATGGACAGGACTCTAACCGACCGGCGGCGGAGACGGCGGCCTTGTCCGGCCAGCGGGCGACGGAAGAACGTGCAGTCCCTGGATCTCCCCGGCGACGCGCCACGTCGTCGCAGGTCAGGGACGTGCCCTCGGAGGGAGAACCGCCGAGAACGGCCTTGTGTACGTTCTTCCGTCGGCCGGCAGCCGACCAGCGCTACGGTCGACCGGATGACGAGGCTCCTGGTCGTGCACCACTCCCCCACCCGTGGCACGGCCGCGCTGGCCGCCGCGGCGCTGGCCGGGACCCGCGACGAGGCGATCGAGGGCGTCGAGGTGCTCGAGCGGTCGGCGCTGGAGGCCACCGCCGACGACGTGCTCGGCTCCGACGGGGTGCTGCTCGGCACGCCGGCCAACTTCGGCTACATGTAGCGTAAGGGGCACTTTAAGCCTAGCCATCTTTGGGGCTAGGGAGGTTGGGGAGGCTGCACCATGAGGGCAGCGGTCTACACACGCATTAGCCGGGACTACGCCGGCGAGGGTGACGGGGTGCGTCGCCAGGCCGATGCCGTCCGTGACCTGTGCGCCAACAGGGGCTATGAGATTGTTGGAATCTATGAAGATAATGATATCTCGGCAGCGGGCCGAAAAGTCATTTTCCGACCCGCATATCAGAAACTCTTCACTGACGCCCACTTAGGCAAGTTTGATGTAATCGTTGCTTATTCCAACTCTCGCCTTACTAGGCGCATGCGTGAACTAGAAGACTTGATTGAGTTATCAAAAGATACCGGCGTCAAGTTCAATACCGTCGTATCTGGCGATGATGATTTATCTACCGCATCCGGTAAGCGCATGGCTCGCATCAAAGGTTCTATTGCAACCGGGGAGGCTGATGAGACTAGCGAACGTCTCATTGCTCACAAAGCACAGCGGGCAGCAGATGGTAAGCCGCAGGGTGGCCGGTACAGGGTTTACGGTTATACCCGCCAATGGGAAACGATTGACCATGAGGCAAAGATTGTTAGGGAAGTTTTCAAGCGTAGGGCTGCTGGTGAGTCTTGCACCGCTATTGCCAGGGATTTGAACACACGTGGATTGAGAACAGTAGAGTTCATCTGTCGCACTCATTCTGCTAACCCTGAGGGCATGAGCGAGTGTGGCGAATGCAAGCCGGGCAATAAGTGGACTAGTGCCAATCTTACTAAATTGCTGTCCAAGCCCGGATATGCCGGTAGGAGACTTTACAACGGTGAGATTATCGGCTCCACCTCATACCCGGCGATTGTGCAGGAATCAGTTTTTGATGCCGTGGCCTCTAATCTCATTGCTGACTCTAAGGGCACCAACACCCGCAAGCACCTGCTGAGTGGGTTTCTGGTGTGCTCTAAATGTTTGACCACCATGAAAGGCAAAGTGGTCAATGCCGATACTGAGAAGCGCAAAGGCAGTTACGTTTGTGGCAATCGCGATGAGTGCACAGGCTTAAGCATTAATCTCGATTGGGCTGATGGGGCTGTTATTGAGGCTCTGTTTGTTAAACAGCAGTTGCTAGAAGCGGCCGGTAAAGATACTGAGGTCAAGTCTAATTCAGTTGACCATACCGCCGAGATTGCCAAACTAGACACCTCTATTGCAGAACTTCGCCAGGCTTATACTGATGGTGATATATCTCTACCCGAGATGGTCAGTATGCAAAAGACACAGAAAGCCAAAAGGACAGAGTTGCTATCTCAACAGGCAACTAACATTGTTAATGATATGGGTCCATGGGTCCAGCCCCAACTAGATTGGCCTGAGTTTAATCTCAGTCAGAAGAGGGTCTATCTGCAGAGGTTTATTTCTACCGTCGCTGTCTCTGCCCCTAAGAATGCTAAGGGCAAGAACAAGCGCGATGACTCTCGTTTAGAAGTGACCTTTACTGATGGTGAGGTCAAGCGCCTAAAGAATATGGGGCCTTACAAGGTTATTGCTTCCTCGGAATGGCTATCCAAAACCGATTAGGCTAGTTTGCCGTAGGCCTCAACACAGACCACACGCCCATTGGGGTGGACCTATGTATTTAAAAGCCTCTTGGTCGGCGGAATAACTGGTCCCGGGTTACTCACTTAACACTCTTCTGTTCCAGATACTCTTTTCTTATACCGCGCTCTTCGGCGGTCTTGACCAATCCCATGCATCCCTATACAAGACCTCAGACGAGGGCTATCATAAGCGAATACCCGGGAGGCAATCGTGTTCGAAATTACCGCTAGGTTAACGGCGACCGCGCTCGTCGTCATGAGTGGCGCCGCATGCAGTACAGATAGTCCCCAAGCCGACCCTGAGACACCAATACAGCAGAATGCCGTGCCCGATTATCGCGAAACGGCGATTGAATCGCATCTGCAACTCAATCGCAACCGGATATATCTCATGCAGAACGGCATGCCGTGCGAAGTAACAGCTATTTTAACCTCAGCCAAGATGGTCGATATTTACGATGAGTCTGACCAACCAATCGCGACCAATCCCGAGGGAGAGGCCGGGGTCCTGCTTGGTGGTCGAGAGCGACCGGCTTGTTTGAAGTTCTTCACGGCGGGCCTCAGCACTTTCCCCGGAGGGCAACCGGTCGAACCAGCCAGCAAGAACCCGTTTAAAGGTCAAGTCTTAGAACCCGTTGGCGAAGACTCGTAGTAGCCGTCTTTTGGCGTTGAGGCGATGCGCGACCATCTTCGGCTTGGCGGGCACACCGAGAGTAGATATAGAAATGGCCAGCGCCGAGAGCACCGTCGGTGTGGCCGAGCAGCCCCTCAGGACGCCTCAGCAGCCCTCCAACGCCCTCAGAATAAATCAGCAACCCCAAGGGTCAAAAACAAAACTACGAGCCTCAGAACGGCATTCTCTAGACGTTATCAATAAGTGCCGATAACTTGACAAATGATACGCCGAGTG
>JBBSQH010000094.1:0-13047 GCA_038258055.1 Actinomycetales bacterium | reverse complement strand
GGCAGCCCCGTCGCGCGACGGGCACGCCGTGTCGTCAACGCGGTCTCCTACGCGCCGTACGCGGCGCAGAAGCGGGCCGAGCTGCGGGCCCGCCGACCGAAGGCCAGCAAGTTCGACGTCGCCGAGCTGGCCGAGATGGTGCAGGCCAAGCTGTGCCTGAAGTGGAGTCCCGAGCAGATCAGCGACCACCTCGCCGTGGTGGTGCCCGAGCGACTGGAGCTGCAGGTGAGTCCGGAGACGATCTACCAGGCCCTCTACGTCCAGGGCCGCGGGCACCTGCGCGCTGACCTGCACCAGCACCTGCGCAGCGGTCGCGCCGTCAGGCGCCCGAGACGACCCAAGACCACGGGCGGCTCGGGGAAGATCCCCGACATGATCATGATCAGCGAACGGCCGGCCGAGGTCGCCGACCGCGCTGTCCCCGGTCACTGGGAGGGCGATCTGATCCTGGGCTCGAACTGCCGTTCCGCGATCGCGACGCTGGTCGAACGGCAGACCCGGTTCACGATGCTGGTCCACCTGCCCGAGGGCCATGGCGCCCTCGCGGTCCGCGACGGCCTGCTCGCCGCCATCAAGACGCTGCCCGCGTACCTGCGCAAGACCCTGACCTGGGACCAGGGCACCGAGCTGGCCCAGCACCGTCAGATCACCATGGCCAGCGAGATGGCCATCTACTTCTGCGACCCCCACAGCCCCTGGCAGCGCGGGTCGAACGAGAACACTGTGCCTGCTGCGCCAGTACTTCCCCAAGGGCACCGACCTGTCCGTCCATGGCCCCGAGCGGCTGCTCGAGGTCGCCACCGAGCTCAACCAGCGACCCCGCAAAACCCTCGGCGGCATCACACCTGAGGACGCCCTCCAGCGCCTACTGTCAGACCCCGGTCGACCCGTCGTTGCGACGACCGCCTGAATTCGCCATACCCTGCGGGACAGCCCGACCTGGCGGAGAAATCGCGAGCTAGTCGACGCAGGAACGATACGTTCGGAGTGCCCGTAGCTCGGGTGGGCGCGAACTGCTGCTCTTGCCGAAAGCGAAGACAGTGAGAGGAGACTTCTTATGCGTTGGTTCGAGGTGGCCCTGCAGATCCTCGGCATTTTCCTCGTCGGGAACGGGCTCGTGCAGTGGTTCGGGTGGCTGCGGATCGAACGTGACGTCGCCGTCACAACCCGGACCCGGCGCGTGGCAGGCACCCTCATCGTCTTGGGTGTCCTCGTCCTGGTGGTGCAGGCGATCCTCGTCTGGGGCTGACGCGTCGGACGCCACGGGACCACGTCATGCGGGTCGGCGCGGCCGTCTCGCGGTGCGTCGCCACCAGACGATCCCCTGCGGGACGGTGTGTGCCGGTCGGGCACGAGCCGCTGCCAGGGGCTGACGTCGCCGGCAGGCGGGTCGGCTAACGGTGAGCGCTGCCCCCCGCATCCGGCCACACTGGGCGGATGACCGGGCAGGAAGGGTCTTCCAGCATTCTGCAGTTGCGCGTGGCCGTCGACGCTGTCTTGATCCCGCGTGGCTTCGCTGCGGGTCAAGTCGGGACTGGTGAGTCACGAGGGCAACTCATCTGGTGCGCCGCCCCTGACGACTTCGCTGTCCGATTCCCTGCCCTTCCGCCCAGCCGAGAGCCCTCGGATGGGTGGGGCACCATGTGCATCGATCTCGTTGTCGACGTAGCCCTGGACCAGGCCACCTGGACAGTGAGCGGGGTACGTCTTGAGGCCGACGACCTCGCCGATGTGCTGCGCCAGCAGGATTCCGACAGCGCGCATCTCGCTGCGGCGTTGTTGGGCGCCCCGATCGCCGACTGCCTGACACCTCTACCGTCACTGCTGGCCGATCTGCTCCGTGACACGTCCGCCGCGCCCTGAGCCGCGTCCCGTCAGCCGATCGGTCACCGACACGGCGGCTGTAGGACCTGGCCGCGCTGGGAACGGTTCGACAGTGGCGGCGTGTGGTGGTCGTGGCGCTGCTGGGGCCGTCGTAGGTTCGCGACCGGCGGGTGGTCGTGAGGGCGCGTGCCGTTCTGGCTGGGACTGATCCGTTGGGGGGCAGCGAATGGCGTCACCGATGGTGGTGTCCACTGGTGGGCGGGTGGCTGCGCTGGGGGTTGGGGCGTCGGCGGTGAGGTTCGTGTCTGCCGGGCTGCTGGTTCCGGTGGTCGTGATGTTCGGGACGTTCTACTGGTGGGCGGTGGGCCTGGAGTCGACGTTGGAGACTGGCCTGCCTTCCTCGGCGACGTTGGCGGCCGCGTTCTCGCTGTACGGGTCGGTCCCGGTGATGGCGGGGTTCGCGGCGTGGAAGGCCCGTCAGATCGAGGTCTACCTGGGGGGTAAGCCGGCCACGCGCGGGCGTGCGGCGAGCTTCGTGGTGCTGCTGTGGCCTGTGCCCGTCGCGGGTCTGGCCGTGTTCCTGGTGCTGCTGGTTGTGACGATGGTGCGCAACGGCAACGGCGTGGACTGGCTGCTCCTGCTCCCGGTCGTGGCCGTCATCCCGGCGCACGTCCTGCTCGCGGTGGTGTTCGGTCGTGGGGTCCCGGCGGTCGTCTCGGTCCCCGTGGTCGCCATCACCAGCTGGTCCTGGTTCTCCTGGGCCCCGGCGACCGGGGGGTGGTTGTGGTGGGTGCGGCACCTGACGGGGGTACCGACGGGCTGCTGCGCGGGTTCGACCGTGCCCTCGGTGGCCAGCCAGCTCGGCGCGACGGGCGTCGCGGTCCTGTGGATCATCGCGGCCCTGCTGCTGCTGCGGGGCCAGCGCACCGTCACCGCCCTGACCGCGACGGTGGCAGCGCTGGGCGTGGCCGCGGCCGGTCTGGTCCCTGGCTTCGCCTGGATCGCCCTGACCCACACCTGGGGTGCCTGGCTGGTGGTGCAGGACGCCACCGCCCCGATGTGGCCGCCCTGGGCGGCCGGATCATCAACGTGAACAGGATGAGCAGGGTGAGCAGGGTGAGCAGGGTGAGCAGAAGGAGCGCGTCACCTGGGGCAGCGATGGCGTGGATGACCGGTCGAGGGGAGCGGCCGTGACCGTGGCCCCGAGGTCGGTGCTGGCCGTGGAGGACGTGTCCTACCGTTACTCCCTACGCCGTGCACCGGTCCTGCAGGACTTCACCTGGCACTGCTCCGTGGGTGAGCGGGTGCTGCTGCTGGGCCGTAATGGCGCCGGTAAGTCCACCCTCTTCCGGCTCCTGGCCGGGCTGGCCCGGCCCACCACGGGCACCGTGCACCTGACCAGCACCACCAGGGCCACCGGCGCCGACGCCGCGAGGGGGACGAGCGGCGGCGGCCTGCCGGAGACGGGTCCGGATCCGGGGCCTGGTTCGGTCGTACGGTCAGGGGGTCGCGGCGGCGGCGCTCGTGGGGCGGTGGCCCTGATGCCGCAGACCATCCAGCCCCTGGGGCGGTTGCTGGTGCGGGAGCAGGTCGCCTACGCCGGCTGGTTGGCCGGTCAGTCGCACGGACTGGCCCGCCAGCGCACCCCTGACGCGCTGGCCAGGGTCGACCTCACCGAGAAGGCCGACCAGCGCAGCAGCACCCTGTCCGGTGGACAGCTGCGGCGGGTCGGCCTGGCCGAGGTCCTCATCGCCCCCGCCCCGTTCCTGCTCCTGGACGAACCGTTCGCGGGCCTGGACCCCGTCCAGCAGGACCGCCTCAAGCGCATCGTCGCCTCGATCACCGACCGCGGGCTGCTGGTCTCCACCCACCAGATCGACGACGTCGTCGACGTCGTGGACCGGGTCACCGTGCTGGACCAGGGGCGGGTCCGTGCCGATGAACCGCTGAGCCACCTGCCCACCGGGGGTGAGCGCCAGGCCTACGTCAAGGACCTCTTCGCCCGCAGCATCACCGACCCCCGAGCCGACGACGCGTGAGGTGGTGGGCGGCCACCCGCCACGTCCCCCTGCTCCTCCTCTGCAGCGCGGCCCTCATCCTGCTGGTCCGTGTCTGGGGCGGCACCAGCGTGCCCGTCCCCATCTCCGGCGCCACCGCAGCCCCCGTGGTACCGGTGTCGGTCCTGCTCCCGCTCGTGCTGAGCACCGCCCTCGCGCTCGGCCTCACCGCCCGCCAGAACGTCCGCGACGCCACCGCCACCCGGCACCTGAACTACTACGACCTCAGCCTGGTCCTGGCCCTGCTCGCCGTACACACCCTGGCCATCGGCCTCGTCTTCGGTTTCGCGGTACCCGCCACCGGCTGGCTCTACCTACGCAGCCTCGCCTTCAGCACCGGACTCACCCTGCTCGTGGCCACCCGCCTCGACACCCGCGCCGCCGCAGCCATCACCGTGTTCGTCTACCTGGCCATCCTCAGCGTCGGCCGCGACCCCGAATGGGTCAACAACATCGCCGTGATCCGCTCCACCAGCCCACCCACCTGGGCCAACACCATCGCCGCCCTCGCCCTGCTGACTGGCCTTAGCAGCCTCGCCGTATCCCGACCACGAACGCGACCCTGACCTCCCCCCACCCCCTCCAAGCCGAACGGGAGGGGCCTCGACGACAACCTCTCGTCGCCAATTCCCAGATGACGATCCCCAGCTGGCGATCGACTACCGGAGCACGCAGATGGCACAGGTGCTCAGGAGCCGGTGCGGCCTCACGGGAGTCGTGACGACGGATCCGGTGAGGAGCCGTCGACCGTCCTGGTGGCGTCCTGCTCCTGCGCGCGGTGGGAGAGCCAGGCTAGGGCTCGTACCCCACGGCCCAGCGTGATCATGGCGAGACCAGCGAGGACGGCCAGTGCCACCGCGCTGGTCCTCAGCAACCCGTCCACCCAGCCGCTGACGCCGAGCGCCCACGCCAGCTCGGGGGCAAGGACGAGGACGACGACCGGGCCGGCGAGGCACAGCAGCACCCCGGCCACGACCGTGCCCGTTCCCCACATGACAAGACCGAGCGGGCTGGGTGCCACCGGCGGGGCCGGCGGCACCGGGGTGGGGTTGTCGTTCGCGTAGATCCCCGACGCCACCAGATCGGTCATGTCCCACTCCCCGGGCTGCGGCCCGCCGGACGGCTGGCACCAGGACGGATCGTACGTTCGCCGGTTCCACCCCGTCATTACTTCCAGTGCGTTCGTCGGGGTCGCCGAAAGGGTGGCAGCAGGCGCCTACCGGTGGACGATCGCCTAGTGGCGATCATGAGCGGAGTCGCTGCGGTCCTCCGGGCCCGTCCCCAGCAAGGAAGCCCTGCTCGTCTGGCGGAGGCAGACTGCCGTTCCCTCCACAGCCGGCGTGACGTCCAGCCTGCGCCCAGCAGGCCTACCAGTGCGGCGGACAGCCACAGCAGGTTCCAAGGCGATGAGCCGGCGGTCACACCCAACAACCCCGAACTCATGAACACCGCACTGGGCCAGTAGTCCCACAGCTGTTTGCGTGTCACCGTCTGCACCGCTTTCCAACCAGTGGGTGTCTCGACCCAGCCGCGCTCGTCGCGCTCATGGCCATTGGGCCACAGGAGCCTAGGACGACACCCGGACCTCGCAGGACTGCCGCCTGCCGGCCCGAGAATGCGGGGAGGCGATCCCAGGAGGCGATTGTCTGTCGGAACGACTGATCAGCGGGCTGGGTGCCGAGCGTTGGCGGTGACGGCGGCGTGGACGTATCGGTCGAAGCCCGGGGCGACGGTGTCCCACTGCTGGGCGGCGGTGGGGTCGGCGAGGTAGCCGTCGGCGACGCGGACGTGCTGTGTGAGGTCGCAGTCGAAGAACCACCGGGCGAGGTGCTGCCGGTGTCGCTCGGCGGCAGCCCTGGCCCGCGGGCTGTCCGGCGGTTCGCCGGCGGCCAGGGCCGCGGCGAAGGCTTCGATGGCGGCGTCGGCTTCGGTTCTGATCTGGCGCCACTCGTCCTCGGTGTACGCCGCGGTGCGCCGGGCCAGCCACTCGTCCGCGCCGACGTTGTCGTCGGGGTCCACCGAGCTGTACCCGTCCGGGGAAGAGACGGAAGCGTGGGAGAGGTGCTCGGCAAAGGTGTCGGTGCCGAAGATGGCCAGCTGTTGGTCCCGGGTCAGCGAGATCCCGGCGTGCTGGGCGGCGAGCTCGTCCTCGATCGCTGTGAGCAGCACGCGGGTGCGCTCCAAGCGGGCCTGCAGCAGTGCGTGCTGGCGACGCAGGTGGTGGTCCCCGCGGTCGGGGTGCTCGAGCAGGCGGGCGATCTCCGGTAGGGGGAAGTCGAGCTCGCGGTAGAACAGCACCCGCCGCAGCCGCGCCAAGTCGCCCGAGCTGTACAGGCGGTGTCCGCCCCGGCTGCGGCCGGAGGGGCGCAGCAACCCGATGCGGTCGTAGTGGTGCAGCGCCCGCACCGACGCGCCGGCCGCGGCCGCCACCTGCCCGACCGTCCAGCTCGCGCCTTGGTCTCCGGAGACTTCGCCGTCCACTACCGGCCCCGATAGCGTGCGGCCGCGCGCGCGTGGGCCTCTTGGAGCAGGGTCCGAAGGCGCGGCCCGGTCGCCGGGCCGGGGCAAAGTACGCACACCCATCCCTGCGCGGCGTAGACCGGGTGCGGCAGCCACGTGTCGATGACCGCGTGGTCCACGTCGTCCTGGCGCCCTTGAGCCTGCGCCGGCGGGTAGCCGAGGAGCTCGGTGAAGAGTTCTCGACCCGCGGACACGTTGACCCGGAAGACCCCCGGCCGGTCCAGTCGGGAGGTGGTGTCGAAGCCGGGGTAGTCCGAGGTCACGACTGTGGCGAACGGCTGCCATCGGCTCCGGTCCGCAGTGCCGTCGGGGTCGTAGGTGACGAAGGAGTCGCCCCAGGCGCTCGGTGGGGCCTCGCTGCCCTCCTCGACCGTCATCACGTCGACCCCGGGCAGGGCACGAGCCCACGCAAGCACGTCGTGGACGTCGTGGACGTCGTGGACGTCAGGGGTGCCTCGTTGCTGTTGGCGCTCTACCGGTTCACCCATGCCCTCGACGCTAGGACCTACCCCTGCGTCAGGTTCAAGGCAAACCAGGCTGGCTGCCCATCGGGCCCAACGGGCCTGCGACGTCCGACAACGGTAGACGCCCCCTGACTGACACAGCCGGCCGTTGGGGCGGGTGATCGAGGGGAGATCTAGGGGCGAGGGCCGCTCCGCACGCTGTCCGGTAGTCGATCCTGTGTGGGGCAGCGGCGCCTGCGGGCACCGAGCCGTCGCGGCGTCGCCGGGTCGGGTTCGTCTACCGGTCGTCTATCGGAACACCGCCGGAGGTTGACTACGACTAGCGGGTGGTGAGTCGCCTCAGCTGCGCCAGGGCAAGCAGGCCGACGGCACTGGCCGGAGCAAGGAACACCAGGCGGCTGTCCAGCATTGGTGAGTTGTTGACCATCCAGGTGACGGCGGCGGCGCAGGTCGCGGCGCCGGCCAGCATGCCCAGGACGGCTGGGGCCAGGTACGGCCAGATCAGTTGTAGCCGTCGACGTGCGGTGAGCTTAAGGTCGCCGGTCAACGGCCACCAGGAGCGACGTTCCTGACGCAGGGCGGCGACCAATGCCAGGAACGCGGCGGTGGCCATCAGGGTCTGCACCAGGACCAGGAGCACACCGGCGAAGTAGGAGCCGTCGTCGTCGTAGCCCAGGTCCTCGGCGAACACCGTGGAGGACGTGTTGAGGAGCAGTTCGCCCCGGATGCCGGCGTACTCCAGGCGGGACAGGTCGCCCACGCCGCTGACCCGCAGAGTGAACTCGTCCTCGGGGTTCAGGCCTGCTTCCTCGACGAGGGGGTCGATGACGGGCAGTGTGACCGACGGGGTGTAGATGCCCCCGAGCCCAGGATCGGGGGTGGCGGGGCGCTGTTCGACTCGCTGGATGATGAAGTCTTCGTCGGACACGACCAGAGTCACGGCCCCGTCTCGTAGGACCAGCGGGGCTGCGCGCACCTGGGTGTCGGACAGGTCGGCGGGCAGACCAGCAGGTTCGGAGAAAGGTGTGCTGTAGTCGGGGTCCTCGCTGAAGCAGTCGGCCGTGAAGAGGTCCGCGCCGACGTACTGCTCGTAGCACTCGGCCAGGTCGGGCGTCACGACTCTGAGCCGTACCCCGTTGTCGGGCACCCGTGCGGTGGTCACGGACAACCCTTGGGCGGGGAGGTCCAGTGAGTCCGCGGCCGCGATGCCCGACGCCGAGACGCCGAAGAAGTCGATGTAGCCGCCCTCGATGAGCGGTGTGTTGACCCGGGTGCCCCAGACGCTCTGGGAGACAAGGAACGCAGCGGTACCGGTCGCCGTCGTGCCCAGGATCACGCACGCCAGGCTCAGGGGAAGCAGGCGACGACGCGTGGTCCGACCAAGCTGGTCCAGACCACTCATCTCAGGACCACGACGCCAACGGCCGCGGGACACGAGGAGGGTCGCCCCGACCGCCGCGAGGACCGGTGTCAGCACCCCGGCGAGGTACCAGCCCGGCACAGGGCCCTGGGTCAGCCACAGGTACAGCAGCAGCACGGCCGCCAGGACCACCAGGGCGGCCCCAGTCCACGCGGTGAGTGCCGGCCAGCGGCCAGAGGTGGGCACGGGCAGCCGCAGCCACGGTCCCAGGACCACCGCTGCGGCCACCCCGAGGAGGAGGACCCCCAGCCAGGCCCGTGAGGCGTCCGGCTGGGCCGTGGCCACGACCCGAGGCAGCAACCACTCCTGACCGACAGCAGGCCCGAGCAGCGGCGCGGTCAAGGCCACCACGGCGACACCCGCGAGCAGGCCCACCACGAGGGCGACCAGCGCCGAGCTGCCCGAGGCGAGCCCGAGGACCCGCGACGCCTGACCCTCGGTGAGGCCGGCGTCGACGAGGCTGCGGCGGTGACGCTGCTGCACGGGGCGGGACAGCACCGCAGCGGCCAGCACCCACAGCACGGTCAGCGCGGCGACCGTCGGAACGCCGTAGCCAGCAACCGTGACCAGCCGCGGAGGGGCGGCCTCCTCGACCACGTCCCTGGTCCGTGAATCCGCACCGCTGATCAGGGCCTGCTCCAGCGCGTCAGCGGACAAGAACTCCTCGAGCTCCTGGCCGCTGCTGTAGCGACGCCCGGCCTCACCAGCGGGAGACTCGACCACGGCGACCACCGCGGCCGGGTCCGCCGGTAGGGAGAAGATGCGGACCAGCTGGCCCTGCAGCGGGTCACCGGTGCCCGGGACCACCGTGACCTCGTCACCCAGGTCGGCTCCCGCGGCCGCCGCAGCCTGACGGGACAGCCCGACCCTGAGCCCCGCCTGGCTCTCCGCACCAGCGTCGCTACCGGCGTCGGGGGCGTCGCCGGAACCACCGGCGGGGGAGCTCTGCTGCACCGTGACGCCGAAGGCGGAGAAGAAGCCGGGCGAGTCGCTGACGTGGCCGACTCCCTCGGCCGTGCCGGTCTGCGACGTGATGGTCGACGGCAGCGTGGCGATCGTCCGCACCAACTGTGACCGCTCGGGCTCGACACCGTCGGGCAGGACGACGGAGTACCTGTCCCCGGCGAAGGCCGCCTGGGCAGAGTCGACGATGACGCCGCGGTACAGCATCGGGATGAGCAAGGCCGCGGCGAACAACGCCCCGCACAGCAGCAGGACGAGCAGACTGGTGACCTGCTGCCGGAACTGGTGGACCGTGAGCCGGCGCGCCAGACGCGGGATCACCATCAACCGCCAGAACGGGGCAGGTCAGCTGGCTCACCCAGCTGCACCACCTCATCGCACAACGCGGCGATGACCGGGTCGTGCGTGGCCAGCACGATGTGCCCACCCCGCGCACGGTTGCTCGCTATCGCGTCCGCGACCAGCGCCGTCCCCGTCGCCCGGTCCACCGACGCCGTCGGCTCATCCGCCAGCAGCACCACCGGCCGGGTCACCAGCGCCCTCGCCACCGCCACCCGCTGGCGCTGCCCACCCGACATCGCACCCGGCAACCGATCCGCCAGGTCACCCACGCCCAGCTCGGCCAGCACCCCCGCAGCAGAGGCTGCGGCCTCCCGTCGGCCCACCCCCGTGAGCTCCAGCGGAAGCATCACGTTCTCCAACGCCGACAAGAACTCCACCACGCTGTAGTCCTGCGCCACGAACGCCACCCGTGTCGATGACCCCGCCGCAGCCAGATCGGCACCGTCCACGGTGATCGTCCCCGCGCTGACCGTGAGGCGACCCGCGACCGCCAGCAGCAGCGACGACTTACCCACCCCGCTTGGACCCACCAGCGCCGTCGTCGACCCCGTCTCCACCGTCATCGAGAAGTCCCGTACCGGCACGACCTTCGCGGCGCCCTGCCCACGCTCGATCGTCACACTCTCGACGCGCAGCGTCATTCGTCCCCCATGGCCTCACCCCGGACAGTACGACCGCAGTGGGCCGGCTCCCCGGAGGGCCGAGCATCGGCGCGTCCGTCGCCCTGCCGCGAGCCCGGCCGTGGCTGTTACCGGTAGCCGATCGGTCACCGGGGCAGTCGACGCGTGGCCGGCCCGGCATCGTGCCGCAGGAGATCGGTGAATTCAGGCTATCGGGACGCAGCGCTGATCTCCCCGGGGCCCTGTTGGGCGAACCGCCGCAGCCACTCCTCCACCTCGCTGCACTCTGCTGGACTGGAGGAGTGGCCACGGGTTGTGCCCGTCAGTTGGCGAAAAGCACGTCGTCCGGGGGCCCTTGCGGGCACGCCTGCTCGAGGTCTTCCCACGCCCCTCGGCCAGTGAGGGTGGTGCCGTCCTCGAGGGTGATCGACAGGTCCTGGATGTCGACGGAGTCATACGGGGTCCAGGTGTCCGGGTAGTCGTCGAGGAAGGCCACCTTGGTCGGCGCGGGCTCCACGGTGACGCCGCGCTGCTGCAAGCACGGTTCGGACGTCTGGACGTACCAGTCGTAGAGGGTCGACAGCTGTTCCTGACTCAGCGGCAGCTCGTACAGGGGGTTCTGCGGGTACCGGTCGCCGCAGACAGCCACCGCCACCTGCGTCTGCTGCTCGTCCTCGTCTGCGTTCTCGTACTCCAGCCCACCTGACACGACCTGGGCCGTCACGCCGAGATCAGTGAGGCATGACGCTTTGACCTCAGCGAACTCCGTAGCAGTGAGGAAACGAACGGCAGCCGCGTGGGTGCCTGCCGGTTCGGGGGCCTCAGGGGACCGGTCCAGCTCAGCCCCGCGGACGCTCGTCCACCGGGCCCGGGACGCCGGCGCGGGCAACCCACACGCTTCCGTCGCCCCGACCACGTCGGCGTCGGGGACCTCCGCGTACGGGGTCCACGGCGGAGCGTCCGGCAACTCGTCCTGCCAGGAGTCGTGGAACGCCTCCAGCGACGGCGCCTCCGGCACCTCATACCCAAGGCCGCGCAGACACTGTCCGGTCTCGCGCAGCTCGACGAGATGCTGACGGGTCTCCTCCGGGGTCATGGGAGCCGGCTGCGGCTGCGCTCCGGCGGCGGCCCGGCAGTCGTCCTCGCTGAAGCTCGCCGAGCCTCCGCTGGGCAGCGTCGCGACCTGGCCCTCTCTGTCGTGCACGTACCCGCCGTCCACGGCGCTCACCCACGGCTCGTACTCCACGACGAGGCAGTCGACGACCTCCTGGGCCCAGGCGTCGTACCTCGCCGCCTCCCCGGTGCGGTCCGGCGTGGGGACCTCCGGCATGCCCGCGACCGCGACTCGGTCCTGCAGCCCCTGCAGGCCCCTCCCGCCGACCAACGCCGACGCGGCGACGAGACCGGTCACCGCGGCCGCCACGAGCAGCGAGGTGGCACGACGCCCGGGGCGCCCGCCAAACCGGGCACCCGCTCCGACAGGGGCGAGCGAGGGGACCACGCCCTCGTCGGTCCAGGCGTGTGCGATGTCTCGGTGCTGGCCGTCGGTGACGCTCCGCACCGTGTGCTCCGGCAGGGGGTTGTGGCGGGCCAGCGCCCGCGTCAGGTCCTCGTCGGTAGTCATGAGTCCTCCTGGTTCGTGGCGCGGGCGAACAGTGACGGTGTGCGAGGGCCCGGTCCGGGGTCTTGCCCGTGGTCTGGTCCGGGTACGCGCTCGTCGGCCTCCAGCCGGCTGCGGAGCCTGCGCCCTGCACGGTGCAGCCGGACCCGGGCTGCAGGGGCGGAGATGCCGAGCACCTGAGCCACCTGCGGGCCCTCGAGGTCTTCCCAGGCCACCAGACGCAACACTTCCTGGTCAGCCTCGGACAAGGCCCGCATCGCGCGCACCAGCCCGTCGGCTCCCCCGTCCGACGGGGTGACCTGTGCGCGCGCGTGCAGGATGCGGGCGTGGGTGAGAAGGCGCTCGTCCAGCGCGTGGCGGCGCAGAGAGCCACGTCGATGCGTGCGGATGGTCCGTCGCGCCGTCCCGTAGAGCCAGAGCCGGGCCTCGTCCCCGGGCGGCAGCTTGTGGATGCGCCGCCAAGCGGCGGTGAAGGTGTCGGACACGACGTCAGCAGCGTCCTCGGCGGAGGATGTACGACGGACCGCATACGCCATCAGCGCGTCGTAACAACGCTCGAAGAGCTCCTCGAAACGTTCGCGGTCCGTCATAACACCGTCTCCCCCATGCCGCCCTGCCCTGACACCTCATACATGGCCGGCAACGGGGGCCAGCGTTACAGGGCAGACGAAGATCCTCGGTGACGGCTGTCTACCGAGCGCCTTCGAGGCTCGCGGGCGGGGCTGGGGCCGTTCCAGTAGCGGAACGGCAACCGGCGCAGCCGGCACGTCTCGATCGGCTCAACGACGCGTCCCGCACGGGATCCCCACCTGGTGGTGGACGGCTGGAACCGGAGGCGGCGGCCGCTCGTCTCAGCGGCGTGAAGACCATGGGGGTGCTGGGGACGGCGTCGCTGCTAGTCCTGCTTGCAGGCTGCGCTGAGGACTTGCCGACGCCGAGGCCGGCCGCTGTTGACTCCGCCGAGCGCGACGTCGAGCCCTGCCTGGTTCGAGGACCGGCCGCCGTTACCTGGTTGTGAACTGGTCGAGCTGGACCAAGGTGGGTGTGTCAACCCGACTTGGCCCCACCGTGGCGCGGCGGATTCCAGCGGTCGTCGCAGCACCTGAGCAGGATCTTGGTGGTGCGTCATGGCAGGAAGAGGGCGTCCCGGTGTCGAGCCGTTGTTCGAGCAGCGGGAGTTGTTCGGTCGCCTGATCGCGGCCGGGGCGAGCAACAG
>JBBSQH010000093.1:0-13842 GCA_038258055.1 Actinomycetales bacterium | reverse complement strand
CGGGCGGTGCGGAGCGACCTCGGTGGGCGCGGACGGGGGGACCGCGACGAGCATGCCCGCCGCGAGCGCGAGGCCCGCCACGGCGGCGACCCCTCTTCGTCTGCGGCGTGGGACATGGGTGGACGGACGGGGAGAGGGTGGGAACATCGTTGTTCTTCCGTTCTCTGGAGGGGCCGGTTCGGGATGCCGAGCGATCGGTCTCGAGGCGGGAGCCGAGCCGCCCGGGGGTGCATCCCCGGGCGGCTCGGGTTCAGAGGTCGAGCCAGGTGGTTCCCTGGTCGGAGGAGCGGGAGACGGCGTCGAGCACGGTCTGGATCTGCACGCCGTCGTCGAACGACGGGCTCGGGGCCCGCCCAGCGGCGACGTCACCCACCAGGTCGACGACCTGGTGGACGAACGACGCGTCGTAGCCCACCCCGTGGCCGGGCGGGTACCACAGCGCGGCGTAGGGGTGGTCGGGCTCGCTGGTCTGGATGCGGCGGAACCCTGCCTCCGCCGCGGGCAGCGTGTGGTCGTGGAACCACAGCTCGTTCATCTGCTCGAAGTCGAAGGCGACGCTGCCGAGCGAGCCGTTGACCTCCAGCCGGATGGCGTTCTTGCGGCCCGAGGCGAACCTCGTGGCCTCGAAGGAACCGAGCGCACCGTCGGAGAACCGCGCCAGGAACAGCGCGGCGTCGTCCACGGTGACCTCGCCCATGGCGCCGGCGGAGTCCGCACCGGCGCTGAGGCCGGCCGACTCCGACGGCAGGGGCCGCTGCTTGACGAAGGTCTCCGTCAGGCCGGTGAGACCCGTGATCCGGGCGCCGGTGACGAACTGCGACAGGTCGATGATGTGCGCGCCGATGTCGCCGAGCGCCCCCGACCCCGCCCGGTCGGCCTGCAGGCGCCAGACCAGCGGGAACTCCGGGTCGGTGATCCAGTCCTGCAGGTACTGCGCCCGGACGTGGCGGATCGAGCCGAGCCGGCCGTCCGCCACGAGCTTCCGGGCCAGGGCGATGGCAGGGACCCGTCGGTAGTTGAACCCGACCATGGACAGGACCCCGCCGGTCGCGGCGGCGCGGGCGGCGTCGGCCATCCGCTGCGCCTCCTCGACCGTGTTGGCCAGCGGCTTCTCGCACAGGACGTGCTTGCCGGCCTCCAGCGCCGCCACCGCGATCTCGCAGTGGCTGTCCCCGGGCGTGACGATGTCGACCAGGTCGACGTCGTCACGCGTCAGGACGCTGCGCCAGTCGTCGGTGCTGTCGCGCCAGCCGAGCTGCGAGGCGGCCGACTTGGCCCGCCCCGCGTCCCGGCCGGCCACGACGGCCATGTCGATGCCGAGCGGTAGGTCGGCGACCCGCGGTGCCGTCCGCCACGCGTGGGAGTGCGTGGCGCCCATGAACGAGTGGCCGACGAGCGCCACCCCCAGCGTGCCGTCGGGCATCAGGACTCGAAGCCCAGCTCGAGGTACTGGTCGACGTTCTCGGCGGTGATGGTCGCCGAGGACAGGATGATCTCCTCGGGGACCTCGTTCTCGACCAGGTCGGTCATGCCGCGGCCCTGCGCCACCAGGCGCGCCAGGTTGATGGCCGAGGACGCCATCGACGGCGAGTAGGTCACCGTTGCCACCAGGACGGAGTCGCCGGCCTGGATGAGCTCCATCGCGTTCAGGGAGCCGGCACCGCCGACCATGAAGAACTCGTCGCGGCCGGAGGCCTCGACCGCGGCCAGGACGCCGATGCCCTGGTCGTCGTCGTGGTTCCAGATGGCGTCGAAGGTGGGGGTCGCCTGCAGCAGCTGGCGGGTGACGGCGTCACCGGACTCGACGGTGAACTCGGCCGCCTGGCGGGGGCCGACCTCGAAGCCGAACGAGGCGAGGGCGTCGGCGAAGCCCTGGCTGCGCTGCTGGGTGAGCTCGAGGGCGTCGATCCCGGCGATCTCGCCGATGACCGGGTTGCTGACGCCCTCGTCGGTCAGCCGCTGGGCGATGAAGTTGCCGGCCGCGACGCCCATGCCGTAGTTGTCACCGGCGATGAACGTCCGGTAGGCCAGCGGCGACGCGAAGCGACGGTCCAGGTTGATGACGGGGATGCCCGCGTCCATCACCGTACGGGCGATCTCGGTGAGCGCGTTGCCGTCGAAGGGCAGGATCACCAGGGCGTCGATGCCGGAGTCGACCAGGGTCTGGACCTGGCTGATCTGCAGGTTGACGTCGTTGGTGCCCTCGGTCAGCTGCAGCGTGACGTCCGAGAGGGTGTCGGCCTGGGCGCGGGCGTTGTTGGTGATGGCCGCGGTCCAGCCGTGGTCGGCCTCCGGGGCGGAGAACCCGATGGTCACGGGCTCACCGGGCTCGGCGCTGGCCCCGCCACCGGCGGCGGGAGCGGCTGAGGCAGCGGCCTCGTCCGACGGTGCGGCACCGGTGCAGGCGGCGAGACCCGCGGCGCCGGCGGCGGCACCACCGAGCAGGAAGCCTCGTCGGCCCAGTCGGGGCAGTCGGGGGCTCAGGGGATCGGTCATGTTGGTACTCCTAATCGAGTTGGTGCTGGGGATCTGGGGCCTGGCCGCGGCGGCAGGGCGCCGGTCGCGGGTGGAACGGTCTGGGTTGCCACGGGTCGGACCACGTGGTCGGTGCGCGGGATCAGCCGGCCGTCGGCTTGTCCGGGTCCAGGGCGGCGCCCGTCTGGGCCGGGGTCTTGCCCGTACCCCCCGACCGCTTGAGCCAGGGCGGCAGGCCACCACCACCGGCCAGCCGCTGCTGCAGCAGCACCGCGACGACGATGATCGCGCCCTTGGCGACCTCCTGCGTGGCGGTGGGCAGGAAGTTCAGGGTGAAGATGTTGGTCACCGTGGTGAAGATCAGGACCCCCAGCAGGGTGCCCACGATCGTGCCGCGGCCGCCGGACAGCAACGTGCCGCCGATGACGACCGCCGCGATGGCGTCCAGCTCGTACAGGCTGCCGTGGGTCGACGTGCCCGTCGTGGTCCTCGCCGTGATCATGATCGCGGCGATGCCCGTGCACAGGCCCAGCAGGGTGTAGAGCAGCATCGTGTGGCGCCTGACGTCGATCCCGGCGAGCCGGGCGGCCTCGGCGTTGCCGCCGACCGCCAGGGTGCGTCGGCCGAACGTGGTGCGGTTGAGGAGCACCCAGCCGGCCACCGCGACGGCCGCCATGATGTACACCGTGAAGGGCACGCCCAGGATGCGGGCCCGGAAGATGTCCGAGAAGGAGTCGACGGTCACCAGCTGCGAGCGGTTCTCGCTGATCTGCTCGGCCAGGCCGCGGGCCGAGGCCAGCATGGCCAGGGTCATGATGAACGGGACTATCCGTCCGTAGGCGATGAGGAACCCGTTGACCGCGCCGACGGCCGAGCCCACCAGCAGGGCGCACATCACCATCACCCACCAGCCGTACAGGTCGGCGTAGTACTGGGTGGCTGCGGTGGTGGCCCAGACGCTGGCCAGAGCGACGCTGGCCCCGACGCTCAGGTCGATGCCCCCGCCGGTGATGACGAACGTCATCCCCACGCTGATGACGGCGATGATCGCGCCGAGCTCGAGGATGATCAGCAGGTTGGACCCGGACAGGAACCGGTCGCCGGCGGTCCAGACCCCGATGATGACGAGGACGACCATCACCCCGAGGAGGCCGAGGTTCCGGATGACCGACTCGGACATGAGCGGCTTCTTGGGGCTCGAGGCGGCCGTCTGCGCCTTGGGGGCGTCGGCGTCGCTGCGATCAGACGTGGCGGTAGAGGACGTGCTCATGCGGCATCGCCTTCCTGCGGGTGGTGCCCGCGTGAGCGCTGGTGTTCTTCGGACATGACGAGGTCGAGCACCTTGGACTCGTCCAGGTCGACGGCGGGGCCGGTGTGGACCACACGACCCTCCCGGATCACGAGCACCTTGTCGGCCAGGCCGAGGACCTCGGGGACCTCGCTGGAGACGACCAGCACCGCGACGCCGGAGTCGGCGAGGCGCCGCACGACGTCGTAGATCTCCTTGCGGGCACCGACGTCGACGCCACGGGTGGGTTCGTCGAGCAGCAGGACCCGGCAGTCCCGCAGCAGCCAGCGGGCCAGGACGACCTTCTGCTGGTTGCCTCCGGACAGGGTCGAGACCTGGCGGCTGACGTCGACGGGACGAAGGTCGAGGTCGCTGGTCAGCTGCTCCGACCGCTTCTGCTCGCCGCCGAAGTCGATGAACCCGCCCTTGGAGAAGCGGGTCAGGCTCGCCAGGGTGATGTTGCTCGCGATGGACTGCTGCATCACCAGGGCCTGGCTCTTGCGCTCCTCGGGGGCCAGCCCCACGTGCGCACGGACGGCGTCCTTCACCATGCCGGGGCGCAGCTTGCGCCCGTCGACGGTCACCTGGCCGGCGGTGGCCTTGCGGGCACCGAAGATCGTCTCGAGGATCTCGGAGCGCCCGGCGCCGACCAGCCCGGCCAGACCGACGATCTCGCCGGCGCGGACCTGGAGCGAGACGTCGGAGAACCGGTCCCCGCACGCCAGGTCCTTCACGTCGAGGACGACGTCGCCGACCGCGCCGGTGCTCTCCGGGAAGACGCCGTCCAGCGTCTTGCCCGTCATCAGGCGGATGACGTCGGCGGTCGGGGTGTCCTTGGCCGGGAGGTTCTCCGCGACCGTGCGACCGTCCTTGATGACCGTCACGCGGTCGCCGATCTCACGGATCTCCTCCAGCCGGTGGCTGATGTAGATGACCGCGACCCCGGCCTCGGTCAGGCTACGGACCACGCGGAACAGGTTGGCCACCTCGTCGGAGTCGAGCACCGCGGACGGCTCGTCCATGACGATGACCTGGGCGTCGCGGGACAGCGCCCGCGCCATGGACACCACCTGCTGGCCGGCGGCGGACAGGCTGCCCACCTCACGGTCGGGGCTGATCTCGGGGTGGCCCAGCTGCGCGAGGAGCTCGCGGGTCCGCCGGTCGCGGGTCCGGGTCAGCGTGATGCCGAACCGGGACGACTCGTGCCCCAGGAACACGTTCTCGGCCACCGAGAGCCCGGGGACGAGGTCGAGCTCCTGGTACATGGTCGCGATGCCCAGCTTGGTGGAGGCCTGGGGGGTCGCGAGCTTGACCTCCTCGCCCTTCCAGGTGATGTGCCCGCCGTTCGGCTGGTGCGCCCCGGCCAGGACCTTGATCAGCGTCGACTTGCCGGCGCCGTTCTGACCCAGCAGGCAGTGCACCTCACCCGCGCGGACGTCCAGGTCCACCCCGTCCAGGGCCCTGACCCCCGGGAACGTCTTGACGATCCCGTGCATCTGAAGGAGGGACGACTCCATGCACACCTCCTCGTGTGGGGACACGTCGACCTCGACGCGTCCTGCAATTAGTTCGTCTGCCGCCGAAACGTATCGCTTCCCAGGCGAGGTTGTGAAGCCTTACCCTGCAGAAGCCCGACCCGCTCCGCGCAGAAGTGCTGGACCGACCGCATCGTTGCTGCCGAGTTCGGACGCTAGACAGGCCTTGCGCACAGGGTCAAGCAGAAGGTGCGCGTCGTTTGCGGATCGATATGTACTGGTCGGAACGCTAGTGACGGCACGGCTCGGATGCGCAGGACCCCGCCCCCCACCCACAGGGTTTGCCCCAGCTCAGGAGAGGCTTATGCTCAGCGACATGGACAAAGTTGTTCACACACCGGCCGAAGTGCCCACCCCTTCGACGGGGCCGGCTGGGGTCGGTGAGCAGGTAGGGGTCTGGTTCGTCGGGGCCAAGGGTTCGGTCGCCACCACCGCCCTGGTCGGCGCGCTGGCCATCCGGGACGGGCTCGCACCGGGCCTCGGCTGCGTCACCGAGCTCCCCGAGCTCGCCGACGCACCCCTGCCGGGCTTCGACCGCCTGGTCTTCGGCGGTCACGACGTCACCGACGCGCCCTACCGCAAGCGCGCGGAGGAGCTGGCCGCCCAGGCCGTCATCCCCGCCCAGCTGCTCACGCCGCTGACCGACGCCCTGGCCCACGCCGACGCCGAGGTCCGGCAGGTCGTCACCGACGACCAGGCGGCGACCCGTGACGCGGGCGCCGCCCAGCGGGCCCAGGTGGAACGCCTTCAGGCCGACCTGGTCGACTTCTCCGAGCGGCACGGGCTCGCGCGCGTCGTCGTGGTCGACGTGTCGAGCACCCACGCCCCGGTCGACGTCGAGCACCCGGACCTGGCCACGGCCGCTGCGGTCCGCGACGCCTGGGACGCCGGGCGCGCCCCGCTGCCCCCCAGCGCCGTCCACCCGTGGGCTGCGTTCGAGGCGGGCGCCGGGTACGTGGCGTTCACCCCGAGCCCCGGGGTCGACCTGCCCTGCCTGGTGGACCTGGGCCGCGAGACCGGCGCCACCTGGGCCGGCGCGGACGGCAAGACGGGCGAGACGCTGCTCAAGTCGGTGCTCGCCCCCATGTTCGTCCAGCGGGCGCTCCGGGTGGACTCGTGGGCGTCGGTGAACCTGCTGGGCGGTGGCGACGGCAGCACGCTGTCCGACCCGGTGGCCGCGAAGAGCAAGACCAGCACCAAGGCGGCCGGCCTCGAGGCCATGCTCGGCCGGCACGTGCCCGGCCCGCTGCACATCGACTACGTCCCCGACATGGGTGACTGGAAGACCGCCTGGGACCAGATCCGGTTCTCCGGGTTCCTGGGCACGGCCATGACGCTGCAGTTCACCTGGCAGGGCTGCGACTCCGCCCTGGCCGCACCCCTGGTGCTCGACCTGGCCCGCCTCACCGCCGCCTGCATGGCGGCCGGGCGGACGGGTCCGGTCAGCGAGCTCGGCTTCTTCTTCAAGAACCCGCTCGGCAGCGACGAGCACGCCCTCGCCGTGCAGTGGCAGGACCTGCTGCGACTGGCCGGCTCGCTCACCCAGGACGCCTCCCCCGCGTCGGTCGACCTGTCGGCCCCCGCCCACGCGACCGCCACGACGACGAGGTGAGCCCGACGCTGCGGGACTGGGCCGAGCTGGTCCGGCTGCCGGCCGCCGTCACCGTCCCCGGTGACGCCTTGGTCGGCCTGGCCGCGGCCGGGGGGCCGGTCCGTCCCCGCAGCGCCCTCCTCCCGCTGGCGTCGGTGTCGATGTACTGGGCCGGGATGGCCCTGAACGACTGGGCCGACCGCGACCTCGACCAGCTCGAGCGGCCCGAGCGGCCGGTCCCCAGCGGACGCATCAGCCCGCGGCAGGCCCTGGGGGCCGCAGCCGCCCTGACCGCGGTCTCGATCGGGCTGGCCGCGGTCGCGTCGGGGCGGCGCGGCGCGGGCACGGCCACGGTCCTGGCCGCAGCCGTGTGGTCCTACGACCTCGTGGCCAAGCCCCGCGCGTGGGCGCCGGTGAGCATGTCCCTCACCCGCGCCCTCGACGTCGCGCTGGGGGCCACGGGCGCCCCCGGACCCGCGTCGGCTCGCGGGGGTCTGCCGCCCGCACTGCTGCCGGCCCTGACGACGGGCCTGCACACGCTGGCCGTCACCGACCTGTCCCGCGGCGAGGTGCACGGCGCCCTCGCCTCGCAGGCCGACCGGGCCCGCGCCACCACGGCGCTGGCCGCAGCCGCGGTCGTCCCGGTGCTGCTGCACCGCCTGTCGTCCCCCGCCACGGGTGGGCGCACGAGCCGCACCGGCCGGGTCGTGGCCGAGGTCGTGCTGGGCACGGCGGCCCTCGCCGCGCACAGCGTCCCCCTGCTGCGCGCCCAGGCCGAGGCCGGGCGCTCCGGCACGGGCCCGGACGCCAAGCACGCCACCATCACCGGCATCAAGGCGTTCCTGCCCCTGCAGTCCGCGCTGCTGTCCGCCCTGGGCCGACCGGTCCAGGCGGTGTCGCTCGTCGGGGTCGGGACGCTCGTCTCACGCCTGCTGCGAGGAGGACCCACGACATGAGCCTGCGACTCGGCTACGGCACCAACGGCTTCGCCGACCACCGGCTGACGGAGGCGCTCGACGTCATCGCCTCCCTCGGCTTCGAGGGGGTCGGGCTGACGCTGGACCACCACCACCTGGACCCGTTCGCCGACGACCTGCCCGCCCGCAGCGCCAAGGTCCGCACGGCGCTGGAGCAGCGTGGCCTGTCCGTGGTCGTGGAGACGGGTGGGCGCTACGTCCTGGACCCGGTCCGCAAGCACGAGCCGACGCTGGTGTGCGAGGACGGCCGGTCCCGCCGCGTCGACCTGCTGGCCCGGGCCATCCGCGTCGCCGGCGACCTGGGTGCCCCCGTGGTCTCCTTCTGGAGCGGGGTCCTGCCGACCGGCACGCCGGCCCGCAAGGGCACCGAACGCCTGGTGGCGTCGCTGGAGCAGCTCGTCCCGCAGGCCGAGTCCGCCGGGGTCCGGCTCGCGCTGGAGCCCGAGCCGGGGCACCACGTCAGCGTGGTCGACGAGGCCCTCGACGTGCTCGACCGGCTCGGGCACCCCGACGGCCTCGCCCTCACGGTGGACGTCGGTCACGTCATCTGCAACGAGCCGCGCGGGATCGGCGACACCCTTCGGCACGTCGGCCTGCGCCTGGCCAACGTCCAGCTGGACGACATGCGCCCGGACGTCCACGAGCACCTGGAGATGGGCGACGGCGACGTCGACATGGTCGAGGTGGTCCAGACCCTGCTCGACCTGGACTACCAGGGGCTGGCGGCGGTCGAGCTGCCCCGGCACTCCCACGCCGCCCCGGCCGTGGCGCGGCGTGCGGCCCTGGCGCTGCAGGCCGCCGTCGCCGAGGCCGCCCGCCGTACGGGCGCCCCCACGGCCGCGGTGGACCGGCAGGGTCCGCCGCTGTCCTCCCGGGCCCAGCGCAGCGCCGTGGCGTCCAGCCCCGCCGGGAGCCGGTCGTGAGCAGCGGCAGCTGGACCGTCGCGAGCTGGTCGCAGGACGTCCCGGCGCTCGCCGCCGAGCTGGAGTCCCGGCTGACCGACGACTCGCTGCCGCGGTGGCGGGCGGCGCAGCAGCGGGTGGCCGACGACCCGGGCTGCCTGGACGTGGTGTTCCCGGCGACCGGGCGCACCGTCGGGCGTGCCCCGCTGGCCGAGGGCGACGAGCAGGGCCTGCTGGGCTCGGTCGACGACCTGGCGCGGGTGCTCCTGGTGCGGACGGCCACCGACCGCGCCGACCTGCCGCGGCACCTGTACCGCGACGGCGACGCCGCCGAGCGTCGTGCGGTGCTGCGCTCGCTGCACCTGCTCCCGTCCGCCGACGACGTCACGGACCTGCTCGAGGACGCCCTGCGGACCAACGACCCCCGCCTGGTCGCCGCCGCGCTCGGCCCCGCCGCCGACGCGCTCGATGCTCCCGGCTGGCGCCAGGCCGTCCTCAAGTGCCTGTTCACCGGGGTCCCCCTGCGCTGCGTGCACCGGTTGCACGAGCGCACCGACGACGAGCTGGAGGTGATGGCCGCCCGCTACGTCGCCGAACGCGTGGCCGCGGGTCGTGACGTGCCCGCCGACGTCGGCGACGTGCTGCCGCCCACCTCGCCCGCGCTGGCCCACGCCGGGTTGTCCGACGACCTGCAGGGCGGCCACCCCGACCGCCTCGCCGCCGCCTCACGGGCCCGGGCCCTGCTGCTCCCCCGCGGCTGACGCCCCGACCCGCGCCACCCCAGACCCCGCCCAGCCAGGAGCTCCGCATGCGCATCTTCGACCCCCACATCCACATGACGTCGCGCACCACCGACGACTACGAGGCGATGGCGGCCGCGGGCGTCCAGGCGCTGGTGGAGCCGGCGTTCTGGCTCGGCCAGCCCCGCACGTCGGTCGGCTCGTTCGTCGACTACTTCGACGGCCTGCTGGGCTGGGAGCGGTTCCGCGCCTCGCAGTACGGCATCGCCCACCACTGCACGATCGCGCTCAACCCCAAGGAGGCCAACGACCCGCGCTGCACCCCGGTGCTGGACGTGATGCCCCGCTACCTGGCCAAGGACGGCGTGGTCGCGGTGGGTGAGATCGGGTTCGACTCGATGACCGACGCCGAGACGGACGCGTTCGAACGGCAGCTGGCGATGGCCAAGGAGCACGGCCTGCCCGCGTTGGTCCACACCCCGCACCGGGACAAGGCCGCCGGCACCCGCCGGACCCTGGACCTGGTCGAGGCGTCCGGCATCGGCGCGGGCATGGTCGCCGTGGACCACCTGAACGAGACGACCCTGCAGCCGGTGGACGAGTCCGGCTGCTGGCTCGGGTTCTCGGTCTACCCCGACACCAAGATGGACGAGCACCGGATGGTGCGGATCCTGCAGGAGCGGGGCCTGGAGCGCGTGCTGGTCAACTCCGCGGCCGACTGGGGCCGCTCCGACCCGCTCAAGACGCTCAAGGTCGGCCAGGCCATGCTGGCGGCCGGGTTCACCGACGACGACGTCGACCGGGTGCTGTGGCGCAACCCGGTCGAGTTCTACGGCCAGAGCGACCGGCTCATGCTCGACGACGTGCAGACGGACCTGGGGGCGGAGTTCGAGGGGAGCTCGGTGCTGCGCGGGCCGAGGGCGTCCGCGTGACCCCTGGCCGGCCGGTCGGTGCGGCGGTCGCGGCGTGAGGCTGCGTCGCCCGGACGGCAGCCTGGTCCACGTCGGTTACTGCACCAACGTCCACCCGGCCACCGAGCTCGACGGCATCCTGGCCCAGCTGCGCCGCTACGCCGTCCCCGTCCGCGCGGAGCTCGGTGTCGACGTCCTGGGGGTCGGCCTCTGGCTGCCCGCGCCGGTGGCCGCCCGGCTGGCGGACGACCTGGGGCACGTGCGCCGGCTGCGGGACGAGCTGGCCCGGCTGGGTCTGGAGGTCGTCACCCTCAACGCGTTCCCCTACGGCGACTTCCACTCCCCCGTCGTCAAGTACGCGGTCTACCGCCCCGACTGGACCGAGCGCAGCCGGCTGGAGCACACCCTGGCCTGCGCCCGGGTGCTGGCGGCCCTGCTGCCCGACGACGTCGCGACCGGCAGCGTGAGCACCCTCCCGCTGTCCTGGCGGACCCCGTGGGACGACGCCCGGCGTGAGGCCGCCCGCGGGCACCTGGGCGAGCTGGCCCGTGGCCTGGCCGACCTCGCCGCGACGGGCCCTCGGGTCACCGTCGGCCTGGAGCCCGAGCCCGGGTGCGTCTGGGAGGTCCTGGACGACGTGCTGACCGGGCCCGACCGGCTGGCGACCCTGCTGGCGGACGAGCACCTGCGCGAGGGCCTGGTCGGGGTCTGCCTGGACACCTGCCACAGCGCCGTCGGGTTCGACGACCTGGCCGATGTCGGGGACCGGGTGGCGGCCGCCGGGGTGCCGGTGGTCAAGCTGCAGGCCTCGGCCGCCCTGCACGTGCCTGACCCGGCCTCGCGGGTGTCGCAGGCGGCGCTGGCCGAGTTCGACGAGCCCCGGTTCCTGCACCAGGCCCGCGAGCGTCCGTCCGGGACCGCTCGTCACGGCGACGCGCGTCCGCTGGGCACCGACGACCTCGGCGAGGCCCTGGCCGGCGGTCTGCCGGGCGCCGCCCCGTGGCGCTGCCACGTCCACCTGCCGCTGCACGCCGCCGGGACCACCGAGACGCAGGTCGCCACCCAGGCCCTGGTCGCGTCCCTGGACCAGCTGGTCGCGCCCGTCGCGGCTCCCGGGTCCCGGGTCGACCTGGTGGAGGTGGAGACCTACACCTGGTCGGTCCTGCCCCAGGAGCAGCGCCGACTCGCCGGCGGAGCCGGCAGCACCACCCCGGGAGCCGTCGACGACGGCCTCGCCCACGGCCTGGCGAGCGAGCTCGCCTGGGTCCGGGACCACCTGCTCGACCACGGTCTGGAGTCCGCATGAGCACCGCCGACGACACCCCCACCACGCCCCGCCCCCGCACCCCGGTCCTGCTGCTGGACGTGGTCGGCCTGAGCGAGCGCGCCCTCACCCACATGCCCCACCTGCGCGCCGTGGCGGCCCAGGGCTTCCGGGCGCCGCTGGACACCGTGCTGCCCGCGGTCACGTGCACGGTGCAGTCGACGTTCCTGACCGGCGCCGCCCCGTCCGAGCACGGGGCCGTGGCCAACGGCTGGTACTTCCGCGACCTGGGCGAGGTCTACCTGTGGCGCCAGCACAACCGGCTGGTCCAGGGCGAGAAGGTCTGGGAGACCGCCCGCCGCAGCGATCCCTCCTTCCGTGCGGTCAACGTCTGCTGGTGGTACGCCATGGGGGCCACCACCGACGTCACCGTCACCCCCCGGCCGATCTACCACGCCGACGGCGCCAAGTCCCCGGACGCCTACGTCCGCCCGCCCGAGCTGCACGACGAGCTGGTCGAGAAGCTGGGCGAGTTCCCGCTGTTCCAGTACTGGGGCCCGACGGCGTCCATCGCCTCGACCCGCTGGATCGTGGGTGCCACCCGCCACCTGATGCCCGGGGCCGACCTCACGCTGTCCTACGTCCCCCACCTGGACTACGACCTGCAGCGCTTCGGCCCGGAGTCCCGGCAGGCCGACGAGGCCGCGGCCGACCTGGACGCCGAGCTCGCACCGCTGCTGGCCGACGCCCGCGCCCAGGGCGTCACCGTCGTGGCCCTGAGCGAGTACGCCATCACGGCCGTCGACCAGCCCGTCCACGTCAACCGGGTGCTGCGCGACGCCGGGCTGCTCGAGGTGTACACCCAGGCCGGCATGGAGTACCTGGACCCGTGGACGTCACGGGCCTTCGCCGTGGCCGACCACCAGGTCGCCCACGTCTACGTGAACGACCCCGCCGACGTCGAGCACGTGGCCACCCTGCTGCGGGCCCTGCCCGGCGTGGAGCAGGTGCTCGACGCCGACGGCAAGCGCGAGGCCGGGCTGGACCACGAGCGCTCAGGCGAGCTGGTGCTGGTGTCGCAGCCGCGGGCCTGGTTCACGTACTACTACTGGCACGACGACGCCCACGCCCCCGACTTCGCCCGCGGGGTCGAGATCCACCGCAAGCCCGGCTACGACCCGGCCGAGCTGTTCTTCGACCCGGCCGACCGCAGCGCCAAGGCCAAGGCGGGGCTGCAGCTGGTCCGCAAGAAGGTCGGCCTGCGCTACGCCATGAGCGTCGTGCCGACCGACGCGCGCTGGGTCAAGGGCTCCCACGGCCGGCTGCCCGGCCCCGGCGACGACGCCCCCGTCCTGATCTGCTCGGACCCGTCGCTGGCCGCCGACCGCGTCGCCGCCACCGACGTCAAGGCCCTGGTGCTGGCCGCCGCCGGCCTCACCCCACCGGCCTGACGGCCTGGGCCCCCAGCCCGCGGGACCGACACCACCGGGGCGCACGGCCACCCAGGGCGCCCAGGCGCCAGGTTTCTGGGCGCCGGGGTGCTGCGTGGTGCGTGGTGCGTGGTGCGTGAGAAACCCCGGGGGCGTACCGACGAGCGACATCAGAGCCGCGAGATCTTCCTGTTGGCCGTCGAGAGCCCGACTCGTGTCGCTGGTCGGTACACGCCTCGCCCAAGGACCGCGGACCGGCCAGGGGTCCGCGAGTCCCTCGCGAGTCCGACGACAACCTGGCCCGACCACCCCTCACGGAGCGAGCACCGCCCGTCTCGGACAGTTGGACGAGTCGACCAACCGTTCGAGAGTGGTGGCGTCGGTCGCGGGCGGTCTGGCCCCCTGGTCGAGGCGTACACCGGGCTGATGTGGCCTCCTCCGCCGGGTGGCACTCCCCCGCCCCCGGGTCGACGACCACATGCGGACCCTGGTCTCGGCGGGGCCCGGCCGAGCGCGACGGCCGGCGTTGTACGGCCCAGCGACGCAAACTCCTTCCCCGGGGTGCCTTGACCGTCCGGACGGCCTGTTGTGTCGCTGGATGCTCCTATGGCGCGTCAAGCGGCAAGGGGGTGGGTGGGGTGTTCTAGCTGTCGGTAGATCTGTCTGGCGATGTAGCGCTTGAGGCAGCGCTTGATCTCTCGGGTGGTCTTGCCCTCGGCTCGGCGGCGT
>JBBSQH010000092.1:0-14324 GCA_038258055.1 Actinomycetales bacterium | reverse complement strand
GGCGTTCTTGACCAGAGTCAGCCTGCCGCTGTGCTGCAGGGGGCCGCGCTACTCCCGCGTGACCTGCGGCGATGCGACTACGCAGTGGACCGGGAGTACTCGCATTAGATGCAACTCCCGGTGGTTTAACGCCGATAACGAACGTTATGTCAGATCAAGCGGACGCACCCCTCGCATGCCATTGGTCCACCCTCCTCCGCGTGCCGACATCTGCTCGCCGGCATCTCGACCGGATGTCGACATGTTCGACGTGAACCGGTCCGCCCTGGACCGTCCCCGGGCAAACCGTGACGCGCTGACGTCGGCGGGCGCTGGTCGCCGTCGGGCGAACCGGTCGACGTCGAGGCCGACGCGTCTGCCGACCAGTCAGAACGTCCGACCGCTGAATGCTGTGCATCGGTACTGTCCCATTGGTACAGTACCGATATGACAACGCAGACCGAGGTCGCCTCCGCCACGAACGCACGGTCCCTGCTGCTCCCCTACACCCTGACGCTGCTCGCGGCCGTGGTCGTGCTCCAGGTCACCATCGCCCTGACCGGAGGCCAGGTGGGTGTCCTGGCCGCGGCCCTGACCGTCCTGGTCGCCGTCGGCATCGCGGTGTGGCTCCAGCGCACCTACCGCCGCCTGACGCACGTCCGCTTCGGCGTCGTCGTCGCCCACGCCATCGCGTTCGTGTGCGTGACGACCTCGTTCAACGTCCACGCCCTGCTGCGCACGGTCTCCCTCGGCTCCGACGGCGGCCTGGACGCCGCCGCGCAGGAGCTCCTGGCGACCCCCTGGTTCGGGGCGACCCTGGTGATGAGCTCGGCGTGGGGCCTCGGGCTGCTCGTCCACCTCGTCGGATCGGTCCTGGGCCGGGGCTGGGAGGACTGACCGTGGCCGCGCCCCGCCCGGGCGAGACCCAGGAGTGGCTGTCCGACCGCGTCGAGGCCTGGGTCGAGACCTACAAGAAGTCGATGCTCACCCCGGTGGCCCTCGCCCACGTCGCCAGGCTCCAGCCTGCCGGGGTCGCCGAGGTAGCGGCCGGCGTGGCCGCGTCGACCGGCTGGCAGGTCACGGAACGGGGGCTCTACCGGACCCTCAAGCGGCTCGAGGACGCCGGTCTGCTCAGCAGCACCGGGGTGGACGCCGCCCGCACCGGCGCCAAGCGGAAGGAGCTCTCGCTCACACCCCTCGGGGCGCAGTTCCTCTCCGGGGTCACCGGCCACCTGGTCGACCTGCCGAGCGCCCAGGGCCCATCGTGAGGACGGTGACGTTCCTCACCCTCACGCCGCGACGACCGGCTGACGCAGGATCGTGCGCCGCTTCTCGGGCGGCACCCGCCGGAAGTCGCTCAGGTAGACCTCGTGGTGCCGGCCGGCGAGCCGCAACCCGTGGGCCGGGACGAAGTCCTCGTGCAGGTACGCCAGGACCTGGGCCTCGTCGTCGAACGACCCGACGTGCAGGGTCTGCACGCACCGTCCCTCGGACAGGGTGCCCAGCCGGACGTCGTCCAACCTCTCCGGTCGCCGCCTGGCCGCGACCCGTTCCACGGCGGCGCCGAACGCGTCGGGCCCGAGCCAGTCCGGCACCATCGCCATCAGCGTCCAGCTCCACCGGGACTTGTCGCGGGACACCGTGAAGGCGTCCATGTCGTCGGCCCACCACAACCCCTCCAGGGGCGGCACGACGTAGTCGCGCCCGAGCTGCTGCTTGCTCGCGAACTTCAGGGCGTAGGCCACCGGGTACAGCGCCTCGACGGCTTCTGAGAACGCCGGGGTGTTCGGGTCGCCCTCCCCGTCGACCATCAGGTACTGCAGGTCGGGCACGTCGACGACCCGCACCTCGCCCGTGCGCGCCCGGAACGAGTCGAGGGTCCTCCTCAGGTCGAGCTTCTCGGTCATGGCTGAGGGCCCGCCTGCAGGTCGTCCGTGTGGTTCAGGCGTGCGGCCTGCCGGGCCAGGTGGTGGCGCTCGGCGACCGTCGGGGCCGAGCGTGCGGCCTCGGCGTAGAGCGCGGCCGCCTCCCGGCGGTCCCCGGCCTTCTCGTGCAGGTATGCCGACGCCGCGACCCAGCGGGGCAGGTGGGGGTCCACCTCGGCCAGGGCCGCCAGTCCTGCCGCGGCGCCGTCGGCCTCCCCCACCGCGACGGCCCGGTTGAGCCGGACGACCGGGCTGCCGGTGAGCCGCAGCAGCTCGTCGTACCAGCTGACCACCTGCACCCAGTCGGTCTCCTGGGCCCGCGGGGCGTCGGCGTGGAGGGCGACGACGGCCGCCTGGGCCTGGAACTCCCCCAGCCGGTCACGCGCCAGCGCCGCCTGCAGGACGTCCACGCCCTCGCGGATCAGGTCGGCGTCCCAGCGGGAACGGTCCTGCCGGTCGAGCGGGACGAGGGTGCCGTCCGCCGACGTCCTCGCCGGCCGCCGGGCGTGGTGCAGCAGCATGAGCGCCAGCAGGCCGGCGGCCTCCTCGTCGTCGGTCGTGGCCACCACCTGCCGGGTGAGCCGGATGGCCTCCGCGGCCAGGTCGACGTCGCCGGTGTACCCCTCGTTGAACACCAGGTAGAGCACCCGCAGGACGGTGGCGAGGTCGCCAGGGGCGTCGAGGCGCACGTCGCGGACCGTGCGCTTGGCCCGGCTGATGCGCTGCGCCATGGTCGCCTCCGGCACCAGGTAGGCCGTGGCGATCTGCCGGGTGGTCAGCCCGCCCACGGCTCGCAGCGTGAGTGCGACCGCCGACGCCGGGGTCAGCGACGGGTGGGCGCAGAGGAAGAAGAGCTGCAACGTGTCGTCGACGGACCGGGCCGGGCCGGGCGGCGGCTCCACCTCCACGAGCTGCTCCCGCCCGCGGCGGGACACCTCGGACCGGTGGGCGTCCAGGTGCTTGCGCCACGCGACGGTCACCAGCCAGCCCTTGGGGTCTCTCGGACGGTCCCCCGGCCAGGACAGGGCGGCCTGGGCGAGCGCCTCCTGCACGGCGTCCTCGGCACCGGGGAAGTCGACCCCACGCCGCACCAGGACCCGGATGACCGCGGGCGTCATCTCGCGCAGCAGCCCCTCGTCCACCCCCGCCCCGCCCGGCCCGCTCACTCGGTGACGGTGGGCGGTGCGCCGAGGAACGGGCGCAGCTCGAGCCACTCGTGGATGGGCCTCCCGCCCGCGCCGGGCGCCGCGGACAGCTCTCCCGCGAGCTCGAGGGCCCGCTCGTAGCTGTCCACGTCGATGACCATCCAGCCGGCGATCAGGTCCTTCGTCTCCGCGAACGGCCCGTCGGTGACCGGCGGCCGGCCCTCTCCGTCGTAGCGGACGAACGTCCCTTCCGGCGACAGGGCCTGCCCGTCGACGTACTCCCCCGTCCCCTCCAGACGGGTGGCGAAGTCGTCCATGTACTCGATGTGGTCGGCGACCTCCTGCGGGGTCCAGCGGTCCATCGGGACGTCGTTGACGCCGGCGGGGGCGCCGCGGTAGTGCTTGAGGAGCAGGTACTTCACGGTCGGTCTCCTTCGTGTCCGGTGCGCCCGGGTGGCTGCACCTGCCTCTGGGACGGAGCCGGTCGGCTGTTCTCGACATCCGCGACCGCGAGGGTCCTCAGGACGCGGTCGCCTGGTCGAAGACGTAGAACACGTTTCCCGCCGGGTCCTGGAGGCCGGTGACCGCACCCCCGGGGATCTCGTAGCGCGGCACGCGCACGGGTACCGCGTCGTGCTCGGCCAGCCACACCACCACGTCGTCGACCTGGTACATCGGGCCGCCCGGGTAGCCGTCGGTGTCCACCATCAGCTGCACCAACCGGTCCGGGCTCCAGAAGGCGATGGTCCCCGCGCCTTCCCGCCAGGACTCCTCCAGGCCGAGCGTGTCCCGGTAGAAGGCCTCGGCGGCTGGCAGGTCGGTGACCGGGACGTAGAGGTAGGCGAGCTCCATGCCGGCATCCCACCACGGGCGCAGGGGCCCGCAACAGGCCCGCCCGCCTCGTCCGCACCGGGTGAGGCGCGGTGTCGCGTCGGCGCCTGATCATCACCGGGTGGCGGCGCAGACCTGGTCGGGACCGACGACCGCGACCGCGTGGTCCCTGGGCGGACGCCGGTTCTCCCTCGACGCGCCGCTGGTCGCGCACCTGCCCGTCGGCAGCCTGGTCGAGATCGACGCGGTGGCCGGCCGCTTCCTGGGCCAGGTGGTCGAGACCTCGAGCCGAGAGACGGACGACGGTGGCGGCCGGCGGCTGCTGGCCGAGGGCACCCTGCTCGCAAGGGTCGACGGCGACGACGTCGTGGCCGCCGCCAGTGACGACTCCTTCCCCGACGCCCCGGCCCGACCGGCGAGCGACGCCCTGATCGCGGCGGGCCGGTCGGCGCTCAGCGGCGGCCCGTCGCTGCGGATCGGACGCCTGCGGCAGCCGTCGAGCGAGCCCGCCCGCCTGGTGGCGGCCGGGTTCAACCGGCACACCTTCATGTGCGGGCAGTCAGGCTCGGGCAAGACCTACTCCCTCGGCGTGGTCCTCGAACGGGTGCTGCGCGACACCCGGCTGCGCGTGGTGGTCATCGACCCCAACTCCGACTACGTGGGCCTGGACCAGCTCGACGGGGTCCGCGGGGTCGAGGGGTCCCCGGACCCCGGCTCGGTCACGGTGTTCCGGGCGAAGGGGGCGCACCGGCTCCAGGTCCGCTACGGCCGGCTGCCGCTGCTGCAGCAGGCCATGGTCCTGCGGCTGGACCCGCTCGCCGACCTGGAGGAGTACGCCCTGCTGAGGCGGACGAGCGAACGGCTGGGGACGACGGAGTACTCGATGAGCGACCTGCGGCAGGCGCTGGAGGAGCAGGAGGACCTCTCCCCCGGCTCCGCGGCCCGACGCCTCGCCCTGCGCATAGACAACCTGGGCGCCGCGTCGTGGGGCATCTGGGCCGGCCGGGACGAGGCCCCGCTGCTCGCCCAGCTGCCCGAGGACTGGCGGGCCTTCGTGGTCGACCTCGGCGGGGTCGCCCACGCCGAGGAGCGGACCGCGGTCGTCTCGTCCATCCTGACCGGGCTGTGGATGAGGCGCACGGAGCGCTCCCCCGTCCTGGTGGTCATCGACGAGGCCCACAACGTCTGCCCGCGCGAGAGCACCGACCCGCAGCAGGCCCTGGGCGTGGAGCACACCGTCCGGATCGCGGCGGAGGGACGCAAGTACGGCCTGTACCTGCTGCTGGCCACCCAGAGCCCCGGCAAGCTGCACCCGGGTGTCCTGTCGCAGTGCGAGAACCTGCTGCTGATGAAGACCAACTCGGCGTCGGACGTCGACCACCTCGCCGAGGTCTTCTCCCACGTGCCTCGGGGCCTGATCGCGCAGGCGCCCGCCTTCGGCCTGGGCGAGGGGCTCGTGGCCGGCCGGATCTCGCCCACCCCCCAGCTGTTCCGCAGCGGTGAACGGCTGTCGCCGCAGGGCGGGGAGGACGTCCCCACCACCTGGGCCGACCCCGCCTCACCGGCCCCCCCGGGGCCCGTCGCCCGCCCCGCCGGAGGTCAACCGTGAGCACCCCCTCCGGCCCGCCGGCGGCCGGGCCCCAGTCCTCCGGCACCGCGGTGAGCACGAGCGTGGTGGTCGCCGGTTCCGGGCTGACGGCGCTCCTGGTGTTCATGCTCCAGAACCGCGAGGACGTCACGCTGACGTTCCTGCTCTGGGACTTCACGTGGCCCGTGTGGCTGCTGACCCTGTCCTCGGCGCTGGTCGGCGCCTTCGTCTGGCTCGGTCTGGGCATCCTGCGCCGTCACCGTCGACGGGCCGCGCGCCGCGACGGGCGTCGCTGACCACTGCTTCTCATCTGGCAGGGATGACGTCCCAGCAGGTGCGCACGCCGAACACTGGACCCCCACCACTACGGAAGGTGACCACCATGTCGTTCTGGGACTTCCTCTGGCTCCTGCTGCTGTCCTACCTGTTCGTCGCCTACCTGATGGTGCTCTTCAGCGTGCTGACGGACCTGTTCCGGGACCGGGACACCGGGGGGTTCGCGAAGGCGGTGTGGATCATCTTCCTGATCGTCGCCCCGTTCCTGTCCCTGGTCGTGTACCTGATCGCCCGGGGCCGGGGCATGGCGGAGCGGGCCACCGACGCGGCGCTGCGGGCCAAGGCGGCGCAGGACTCCTACGTGCGGGAGGTGGCCGGCACCACGTCGCCGGCCCAGCAGGTCGCCGAGGCCAAGGCGCTGCTCGACGAGCAGGTGATCTCCCCCCAGGAGTTCGAGCAGCTCAAGACCAAGGCGCTCGCCGGCTGAGGCGCGGCTGGGCCGGCCGGGCGCCGCGGCAGGCGGCACCCGGCTTTGGCGCTCAGTCGGTGCCGAACTCCATGGCGGCCCGGTCCAGCAGCTCGTCGTCGCCGGACACCTTGCCCCGCGACGCGATCGCCTCGGCCCCGCCCTCGGTCAGCGCCCCGATCAGCCCGGTGCCGGCCGTCTGCGCCGCACCCACCATGCCGAGCGCGGCGTACTGCTCGAGCTTGGCGCGGGAGTCGGCGATGTCGAGGTTGCGCATGGTCAGCTGGCCGATCCGGTCGACCGGGCCGAACGCCGAGTCACCCGTGCGCTCCATCGACAGCTTGTCCGGGTGGTAGCTGAACGACGGGCCGGACGTGTCGAGGATCGAGTAGTCCTCGCCGCGCCGCAGGCGCAGCGTCACCTCGCCGGTGACGGCCATGCCGACCCAGCGCTGCAGGGACTCGCGGAGCATGAGGGACTGCGGGTCCAGCCAGCGGCCCTCGTACATGAGCCGGCCGAGCCGGCGCCCCTCGTTGTGGTAGCTGGCGACGGTGTCCTCGTTGTGGATGGCCGCGACGAGCCGCTCGTACGCGGCGTGCAGCAGGGCCATGCCCGGCGCCTCGTAGATCCCGCGGCTCTTGGCCTCGATGATGCGGTTCTCGATCTGGTCGGACATGCCCAGGCCGTGACGACCGCCGACGGCGTTGGCCTCCATGACCAGGTCGACGGCCGAGTCGAAGGTGCGGCCGTTGATGCTGACCGGTCGGCCCTGGCTGAACCCGACCGTCACGTCCTCGGGGGCGATCTCGACGGCGGGGTCCCAGTGGGCGACGCCCATGATCGGGTTGACGGTCTCCATACCCGCGTCCAGGTGCTCCAGGGCCTTGGCCTCGTGGGTCGCGCCCCAGATGTTGGCGTCGGTGGAGTAGGCCTTCTCGGTGCTGTCGCGGTAGGGCAGGTCGTGGGCCTGCAGCCACTCCGACATCTCCTTGCGCCCACCCAGCTCGTGGACGAAGTCCGCGTCGAGCCACGGCTTGTAGATCCGCAGCGACGGGTTGGCGAGCAGGCCGTAGCGGTAGAACCGCTCGATGTCGTTGCCCTTGTAGGTGGACCCGTCGCCCCAGATCTGGACGTCGTCCTCGAGCATCGCCCGCACCAGCAGCGTCCCGGTGACCGCACGCCCGAGCGGGGTGGTGTTGAAGTACGTCCGACCGCCGGAGCGGATGTGGAACGCCCCGCACGTCAGGGCGGCGAGGCCCTCCTCCACCAGCGCCTCGCGGCAGTCGACCAGGCGCGCGACCTCGGCGCCGTAGGCGTGGGCGCGACCCGGGATCGACTCGATGTCGTCCTCGTCGTACTGGCCCAGGTGCGCGGTGTACGTGCAGGGCACGGCGCCCTTGTCGCGCATCCAGGCGACCGCCACCGAGGTGTCGAGGCCGCCCGAGAAGGCGATACCGACACGTTCACCGACAGGGAGGGAGTTCAGCACCTTGGACATGCGAGCAGTATCCAGGCTCCTGCATAGATATGCAAAACGCCTCGACGTCCGTCGCCCGCCGTCCTAGCGGAAGGTGTCGGCGACGTCCTGGACGCGCTGCCGGTACGCCCGCCACCACCCGGCGTCCATGTCGGGGAGGTTGGGCGCCTCCTGGCGCAGGCCGCTGGCCCCGTCGACCAGCTCCCGGACGATGTCCAGATGACCTGCGTGCCGGTGGGTCTCGGCGACCAGGTGCACCAGGACCAGGCGCAGCGTCACGGGGTTCGCGTGCTCCGACCACCACGGGACGTGCCCGGGGGCGTCCAGCCCCAGCGCCTCCACCGTGGCGTCGGAGGACGTCCAGACCCGTCGGTACAGCCCGACGACGTCGTCGCGGGACTGCTCGGCCGTGGCGTACATGTCGGAGTTCGGCTCGGCCTCCTCCTGCATCCAGGGCAGCGGCTCGCGGAACGGTCGGCCGAAGACCAGGCCCAGGTACTCCGCCTCCGTCCCGGCCATGTGCTTGACCACCCCCAGCAGGTTGGTCCCGGTCGGCGTCAGGGGACGCCGGACGTCGTGCTCGGACAGGCCGTCCAGCTTCCACAGCAGGGAGTCGCGGCCGACCTGCAGGTACTGCAGCAGCATCGTCTTCTCGGTCGGGCTGCCGTCGCTCATGCCCGGCCACCCTGCCCAACCGACGGGCCGGTCTCAAGGGGCCGGGGCACCGGGCCCGGCGACGTCATGGCGCCCGACGGTTCAGGTCCGGGGGCCCAGGAGCCGATGTCCATGCGGTGAGGACTCCCCAGGCCCCGACGTCGCCGCCCCCTTCCGGGCGTGGTCGTCTGCGCCGGCACGTCGGGGGGTTCACGCCGTTGGCCTGGCAGAGCATGACCGTCGGGGTGGCCTGCCCCGTCGTGCTGGTGGTCCTGCTGGCGCTCGGCGACGTGTTCCGGCCCGAGCGGACGACCTGGCTGCTGGCCTGCGTCGTGTCCTTCGTCGCCTTCGGGCTGCTGGCCCTGGTGCAGGGCCGGGTGGGGCGCCTGGCCCTGTGGGCGCAGCTCGTCGAGGCGCTCGTCCTGATGGTGGTGATCGGCACCAGCACCGACGAGCTCGGGGTGCTGGCCGCCTGCTTCGTGACCGTGGCGATCGTGGTCGTCAACGCCGCGGCCCACCTGGGCGGGGCCGAGCTGGCGGTCGTCGCGGTGGGATGCAGCATCTCCGTCGCCCTGCTGCTCGCGGGGCAGGGCACCACCGGGGTCACCCTGCTGCTGACCACCGCCACGGTGACCGTGCTCGGCGTGGCCCCGGGCCTGGTCCTGTTCTTCGGCTTCCGTCGACCGCTCGAGCGGGACGTGCTGGACGCCGACCGGGTCGCCCAGCACGACCACCTCACGGGTCTGCTCAACCGGTACGGCCTGGCCGTCGCCTCGCGTGGCCTGGTGGCCCGGGCGGCGGCGGGGGGTCACCTCGTGGGGGTGCTGCTGATGGACGTCGACCGCTTCAAGGCGGTCAACGACGTCCACGGTCACCTGGCCGGGGACGAGGTGCTGCGGGTCCTGGCGCGGGCGGTGCTAGAGGTCGCCCGCGACGGCGACGTCGTGGCGCGGATCGGTGGCGAGGAGTTCTGCGTCCTGCTGGTCTGCGGCGGCTCCGACGACCTGGCCGCGGCGGGCGAGCGGCTGCGTGCCACGGTCGCCACCGCGCCCACCCGACCTCCGGTCACCGTCAGCGTGGGCGGGGCCTGCCTGTCGCCCGCCCGGGACGACGACGGCGAGGACTTCGTGATGCGGCTGCTGGCCCGCGCCGACGAGCCGCTGCACGAGGTCAAGTGGGCGGGTCGGAACGGGGTCGACGTGGTCGTCGGCCCCTGAACCGCGACGCTGCCGACGGGGCTGGGCGGACGGGGCTGGGCGGACGGGGCTGGCGGGCGGGGCTCAGCCGGCGGGTTCAGCCGACCAGGCCTCGGTAGTGCTCCTGCATGGCCGGGAAGTAGTCGCGGTCCCAGCTCACGGTCGACACGTCCCCGCCCTCGAGGTCGGTCACGAGCCGGTCGAGGTAGTACTCCCAGCCAGGGCCGACGCTGTCCATCGGGACCTCGCCGGCCGTGGACTGGGCGAAGGTCAGCGTCGTCACCCCGTCGACCTCGACCAGGCGGAGCTCCAGCTCCCACCCCTGGGCCGCGTCGGCCGCCCGCGTCGTCACCCGCAGCCGGTGGGGAGGGGTGCACTCGTGGATGGTGACGGGCTCGTCACCGGCGTCCTCCCCCTCGGCCGTCATCCGGAACACCACCTCGCCCATCGTGGGGTCACCGGTCCAGGTGCCGATCCAGCGTTGCATGCGCTCGGGGTCGGTGACGGCCGCCCACACGTCGGCGACGGGGGCTCGGAACGTGCGGTCGAGGACCACCGCCTCCCCGAAGTCGCGGTTCTCGAGGCGGCCGGTCGGTCGTGGTGTCATGCGGACTCCTGGGTGCTCGTGGGTTGATGGGTGCCGGTCGCCGCAGCCGCCCCGGCTGCCTCGCCGGCCTCGGCTGCCTCGCCGGCCTCGGCGGCCTCGCGGTCACGGGTGGTGCGCCGGACCTCGGTGTCCAGGGCCATGAGCTGGCCCTCGGTAGGACCGCCCTCGCGATGCCCCGCCGGTGCGGTCCGGGCGAGCTCGTCCAGCAGGGCCTGGACCGGCAGGGTGCCGTCGCCCCGCAGCCGGAACCACCGCTCCCGCCCGCGGGTCCGCGCCTGCACCAGCCCCGACTCGGTCAGGACGCGCAGGTGGCGGCTCACGGCCGGCCGGCTGATCCCGTACCCGGTCGCGAGGTCACCGGCCCGGGCCGGCCCCTCGACCAGGCGCCTCAGCAGGTCCCGGCGCACCGGGTCCGCGAGACCCTCGAACGCGTCCATCCTGATATGTAACCATGCCGTTACGCGACAAGGAAGGCCTACGGTCGCGCGCGGGTGCGGTGCAGCCACCACAGCCCCACGAAGGGCAGGACCAGCGGGATCAGCAGGTACCCCAGGCCGTAGTCCGACCAGACGGTCGGCTCGGGGAAGTGCTGGGGCTGCAGCAGGCTGAACGTCCCCACCACGAGCACCCCGACCGCCTCGAAGGTGAGGGCGGCCCAGGCCAGCCGGCGCGCCCACGCCCGGTCCACCACCAGCGCGACCGTGGCCACCACGTAGACCACGGCTGCCGCGGCCGACAGCCCGTAGGCCAACGGTGCCTCCTGGTACTTGGTGCTGATCTGGAACGTGGCCCGGCTCGTCGCCCCCACGGCGAACACGGCGTAGAGGACGACCAGCACCTTGCCGAAGCCGCTGCGCGTCGCCCGCGCCCCACCGGACCCGGCCCGCCCCGGGGGCACCCCGCTCACGCCCGGACTACCCTGGCCCGATGGTGGACACCGTGAACCCGACCTCGGTCCACGACCTGGCCGGCGGCGAGTACCTGCTGCTCACGACCTACACCAAGGACGGCCGCGCCAAGCCGACCCCGGTGTGGGCGGCACCCGACGGCGACGCGCTCGTGGTCTACACCTCGGGTGACGCCTGGAAGCTGCGGCGGGTGCGGAACACCCCCATGGTCACGCTGGCGGCCTGCGACTCCCGGGGCGACCTGCGCGGTGGGCCGGTCGACGGCGTCGCCGTCGCGGTCGACGGTGACCTGGTACCCCGCGTCGAGGCGGCGCTGCGACGCAAGTACGGCTGGAAGTACGCGCTGTTCGCGTTCGGTCGGCGCTTCTTGCCGGAGACCACCGCCGGTGGCCCCGCCGGTATCGTGGTCCGCGACGTGACCGCGGCCTGAGCCGTCACGCACCGGGGCCACCGATCTGCACGCCACCGCGCCACACGTCCCACAACCGCAGCACCATCGCGGCGACGGTGAACGCGGCCACGGCGACCACCGCGGACGACCAACGGTCCCGCTCCGACATCGCCCACCAGACCGCCAGGGGCAGGACGAACACGACCGTGGCCAGGTACGACACGAACAGCACCGTCGAGCCGACGGGGTCCTGCCCGGTCAGCATCAGCACCGTGGCCAGCACGGCCTGCACCAGCAGCAGCAGCTCCAGCCCGACCGCGGCCCCGAGCATCGCCCGCCCGGGTGCGGCCCCCCGCCGGGCGGCCACCAGGCCCCAGACCGCCAGGACGGTCCCCCCGGCGGCCAGCACCACCACGACGGCATCGATCACCACGTCAGTATCCCGGCCCTCCCGCGGCTCACGCGCCTGGGTCCCCGGCCGCGTCGACGTACCGGCGCAGACCCGTGGCTGAGCAGGTGGCGGCGACCGACGCCGTGGGCCACCTGGCGGCGCGGGTCCGGGCCGGGCTGGTCGGGCGGCCCGCGGGGGTGCCGTTCCTCCTCGCTCTGGACGGCCGAAGCGGCAGCGGCAAGACCACGCTCGCCCGCCGGCTGACCCGGGAGCTGCGCGACAGCGGTGTCTCGGTCACGGTGCTGCACCTGGACCACGTCTACCCCGGCTGGGACGGCCTGGCGGCCGCGTCGGAGCGCCTCGGCGAGCAGCTGCTCCCCCGTCTCCGCGCCGGGCTGAGGGCCGAGTACCCGTCCTGGAGCTGGGTGCGAGACCGGCCCGGACCCCGGGTGCCGGTCAGGCCGGCGCAGGTGGTGCTGGTCGAGGGCGTCGGGTCCGGCCCCGGCTCGGCGCGCCCGCTGCTGGACCTGCTGGTCTGGCTCGAGGCGCCGGAGGCGGTCCGTCACGGGCGGGCCATGGCCCGGGACGGGGAGTCCTACGCCCCGCACTGGCGCCGCTGGGCGGACCAGGAGGACGCCTACCTGGCGGCGGAGGAGCCACAGGTCGGCGCCCACGTCGTGGTGCGCACCGACGACGTCGCCGACGAAACGCGCTCGTCCCTCGTCGGCCCGTCCCCCTAGCCTCGGGGCCGTGACCGACCTCCACGACCTGGCCATCGAGTCCCCCGACGTCGAGGGCGAGGACCTGCTCGTCTGGCGGAACACCTTCAGCAGCGTCTTCGCCCTGCCTGCGGCCACGACGGAGGAGGTGGACGCGGTCCGCGACACCTACCGCGACCAACGCCTCACGGGGATGCGGGACGACGGGCGCTGGGTGGCGACGTTCCGCAGCTGGTCCGGCGACAGCGCGGTGCCCGGGGGCGCGCTCACCGGTCACGCGTCCGACACCCGGACGCTGCCCACCGACCTGATCAGCACGGTGGCCGTGGCCCCGACCCACCGCCGCCGGGGCCTGCTGACGCGGTTGATGAGTGACAGCCTGCGCCACGCGGCGGACTCCGGCGTGGTGGTCTCCAGCCTGTTCGCCAGCGAGGCCGCCATCTACGGCCGGTACGGCTTCGGGGTCGCCACCCGCGTGCACGACCTGACCGTGGACACCCGGGCGGTGACCCGCTGGCACGCCGGGGCGCCCGTGGCCCCCGGCCGCACCAGGCTGTCCGACGACGACGAGATCGCCGCGGTCGGTCCGGCCCTCTTCGACGCGGCGCGGCGTCGGATGCCCGGCGCCGTGGGCCGCAACGACGTCAGCTGGCTCCGGCTGCTGGAACGGGTCCCGCCGACCCCCAAGCCGGACGGGCCCAGGCTGCGCGCGGTCCACCTGGCCCCGGACGGGACGGTGGACGGCTACGTCCGGCTCCGCCTGGAGATGAGGTGGACCGACGGCGCCCCCAGCAACAAGGCGACCGTCGACGACCTGGTCGGCGCGACCCCCGACGTGGTGGCGGCCCTGTGGCGCTTCTGCGTCGACCTGGACCTGGTCAGCACGCTCGTCGCCGAGCACCGGGGTCACGGCGAGCTGCTCCCCCAGCTGTCCGCCGACCCCCGGGCCGTCCGGGTCACCTCGGCCCTCGACGGGCACTGGTGGCGCGTGCTGGACCCGGTGGCCGCCCTCGCGGGGCGCAGCTGGTCCGGCCCCGGGGACGTGGTCCTGGAGGTCGTCGACCCCGGCGGTCCCGCCGGCGGCCGTTGGCAGGTGTCGGTGGGCGACACGGGTGACGCCGAGGTCGCCCGGACGACCCGGACCGCCGACGTCACGCTGCCGGTGCAGTCGTTGCCCGCGGTGCTGACCGGCGTCCTGGACCTGCCGCTGCTCCACGCCGCCGGCCGCCTCGACGAGAACACCAGCGGGGCCGTGCGCCGGTTGGAGCGGATGTCTCGGGTCAGCCCGGTCGCGCTGGGCACCGTCCAGGGATTCTGACAACATCTGCCGATGGCCTCGACGGACACCCTGGCGGCTGAGCACGCACCTCGGCGCCGACGGGCTCGCCTGCTGTCGCTGCTGCTGACGCTCCTGGTGACGGCGACGGCGGTGGTCACCGGGGCGTGGTTCGTCCTGCGGCGCCGCGACCCGGCCCTCCCGGCCTACCCGGCGGAAGCCGGGCCGGGACCAGGAACGACGGTACGGCCGACGCCCCCGGTGCCGGCGGCGTCCCCCGCGGCCGCCGAGCCCGTGGCGCCCGAGCCCGCGGCCGCCGAGCCCGTGGCCGCCGAGCCCGCGGTGCCCGAGCCTGCGGCCGCCGAGTCCGTGGCGCCCGAGCCCGCGGTGCCCGCCGCGGGGTCGACGGCGGCGTCGACCGCCGGGTCCTCGGGCGCCCAGGACCTGCAGCGCGTCTCGGGGATCGGACAGCGCAGCGCCGAGGCCCTCGTGACG
>JBBSQH010000091.1:0-14642 GCA_038258055.1 Actinomycetales bacterium | reverse complement strand
GGCGCGGCCCGGAGCTGCTGGCCCGGCTCAGCCGCTGACCGGCCGCGGCGCCCGGGGGGTACGGGGGTCGGGGGCGCCGCCGGCGGCGAGGTCGGCCCGGGCGTGCAGCAGGCAGGCGGCCTGGTGCCCGGGCCCGACGTCCAGCAGGGACGGGTCGACGCGGGAGCAGGCGTCGAACGCGCTCGGGCAACGCGTCCGGAACCGGCAGCCGGACGGGACGTCGGTCGGGCTGGGGACGTCGCCGGTGAGCAGCACCGGCTCGCGGCGACGCTCCGCCACCGGGTCGGGCCGGGGCACCGCGGACAGCAGGGCCCGGGTGTAGGGGTGCTGGGGGTCGCTGGTGACCTGCTGCGCGGGGCCGACCTCCACGACGCGCCCCAGGTACATCACGGCGATCCGGTCGCTGACGTGGCGGACGGCCGCCAGGTCGTGGCTGACGAACAGCAGCGTCAGGCCCAGGTCACGCTGCAGCTGCCTCAGCAGGTTCATCACCTGGGCCTGGATGGACACGTCCAGGCTCGCGACGGCCTCGTCGGCCACGATCAGGTCGGGTTCGCCGGCCAGGGCGCGGGCGATGCCGACGCGCTGGCGCTGACCGCCCGAGAACTCGTGCGGGTAGCGGTCGGCCGCGGCCGCAGGCAGCCCCACGAGCTCCAGCAGCTCACCGACCCGACGGCGGCGGGAGGCGCCGTCCCCGTGCAGGCGGTGCACGACGCGCGGCTCGGCGACGGCGTCGCCGATGCTGCGGCGCGGGTCCAGGCTGGCGTAGGGGTCCTGGAACACCATGACGGCCCGACGGCGGACGGCCCTCATCTGCCGCTTGCCCAGCGCGGTCAGCTCGGTGCCGTCGAGCTCCACGGTGCCCCCGGTCGGCTCGACCAGGCGCAGCATGGCGTTGCCCAGGGTGGACTTGCCGCACCCCGACTCCCCCACCAGGCCGAGCGTCTCTCCCCGACGGACGTCCAGGTCCACGCCGTCGACGGCGCGGACGGGCCGCTTGGCGGGACCGAAGTGGACCTCGAGCCCACGGACACGGACCAGGACCTCGTCGTCCTGGCCCGTGCCGGCGGGCTCAGCCACGGGCCACCTCCTGCGGCTGGGCGGTGCGGTCCGGCACCGGGCAGCGGGTCGCCGCCGCGTGGTCGGGGCCGCCCTCGCGCAGCTGCTGCTCGTGGCCGACGCAGTCGGGGTGGGCGATCGGGCAGCGGGGCGCGAACGCGCACCCGGCCGGCGGGTCCACCGAGTCCGGCGGCAGACCCGGCATGGCCAGCAGGTCCGCCCGGTCATGGCCCGTGGCGGGGTCGTCGATGTCGGGCAGCGACGCCAGCAGACCCCGCGTGTAGGGGTGGGTGGGCTCCGCGAACAGCGCGTCGGTGGTGCCGGTCTCCACCACCCGGCCGCTGTACATCACGGCCACCCGGTCGGCGATGCCGGCCACCACGCCCAGGTCGTGGGTGATCCACACCACGGCCGTGCCGTGCTCGTCCTGCAGCCGCCGCACCAGGGCCAGGATCTGGGCCTGGACCGTGACGTCGAGCGCGGTCGTCGCCTCGTCGGCGACCAGGACGGCCGGGTCGTGGGCCAGCGCGACGGCGATCATGACGCGCTGGCGCTGCCCGCCGGACAGCTGGTGGGGGTAGGAGCGCAGCGCCCGGTCGGGGTCGGGCAGGCCGACCTCGTCCAGCAGCTGCCGGGCCCGGGCCAGCAGGGCGTCCTTGCCGCGGCGGGCCCCGTCGCGCCCGGCGTGGGCGCGCAGGCCCTCGACCAGCTGCCGCCTGACGGTGAGGACCGGGTTGAGCGAGGTCATCGGGTCCTGGAACACCATGCCCACGCCCGGGCCTCGCAGCGACCGCAGCTCGGACTCGCTCGCGCCCAGCACCTGCCGCCCGCCGAGCACGGCGGACCCGGTCACGGTGGCCGCGTCGGGCAGCAGACCCAGCACGGCGAGCATGCTGACGCTCTTGCCCGACCCGGACTCCCCCACCACGGCCAGGGTCTCGCCGGGCGCGACGGTCAGGTCCAGGCCGCGCACCACGTGCGCCGGGCCGCGCGGGGTCGGGAACGACACGTGCAGGTCGTCGACCTGCAGCGCGGGTCCGGTCGAGGTGTCAGCCATCGGTGCCCACCTTCGGCTCGCCCGCCGCACGACCGGCCCCGGTCGACCCGTCGGCCCCGCCGGTCCCGGCCGTCATCAACGACCGGCGCCGCGGGTCCAGCACGTCACGCAGCGCGTCGCCCAGCAGGTTGAAGGCCAGGACGGTCAGGAAGATCGCGAAGCCGGGGAAGAACGCCATCCACCACGCCTGCTCCAGGAACCCCCGCCCCTCGGACAGCATCAGGCCCCACGACGAGCTCGGTGGCTGCGTCCCCAGGCCCAGGAAGCTGAGCGCCGCCTCGGACAGGATGGCGAAGGCCAGGCTGACCGAGGTCTGCACGATGATCGACGGGGCCGCGTTGGGCAGCACGTGGGTGAGCAGGATGCGGGCGTCCGGGGACCCCACCGACCGCGACGCCCGGACGTAGACCTCCTCGCTCACCGACAGCACCGCGGCGCGGGTGACCCGGGCGAAGATCGGGATGTAGACGATCCCGATCGCGATCATCGCGTTGCGGGTGCCGGGGCCCAGCAGGGCCAGCACGGCGATGGCCATGAGGATCGCCGGGAACGCGAACAGCACGTCCATCGACCGCATCAGCACCGCGTCCAGCGGTCCCCGGTAGTAACCGGCCAGCAGCCCGACCAGGACGCCGGCCACCAGCGAGATGCCCACGGCGACGAAGCCGACCTGCAGGCTCACCGACGCCCCCAGGATGACGCGGTCCAGCACGTCGCGGCCCAGCTGGTCGGTGCCCATCGGGGCGCCGGCCGAGGGCGGCTGGAGCCGGTTGGGGATGTCGACCTGGTTGGGCCCGCCCGGCACCAGCAGGTCGTCGAGCAGGGCCAGCAGCACGACCAGGGCGATGACGGCCAGGCCGAAGGCCCCGCCGGCGCGACCGGCGACCAGGCGCAGGGTGCGCCCGGCCCGGGCCAGCCCGCTCACCGGGTCCCCACCCTCGGGTCGAGGGCGGCGTAGGACAGGTCCACCGCGAGGTTGATGACCAGGAACACCAGCGCGAACAGCAGCACCGCGCCCTGCAGCAGCGGGAAGTCGCGCGCCTGCACCGCCTGCAGCGCGAGCTCGCCCAGGCCCGGGTAGCTGAACACGATCTCGACGACGACCACCCCGGACAGCAGGTAGGCCAGCTGGACGCCGACCACGGTGACGAACGGCAGCAGGGCGTTGCGCATGACGTGCCAGCCCAGCACCGTCCCGCGGCCCAGGCCCTTGGACCGGGCGGTCCGGACGTGCTCGGAGTCGGCCGCCTCGAGCAGGGCGGAGCGCACGAACCGGGTGAGGATGCTGCCGCTGGTCACCCCGACGGTGATGGCCGGCAGCACCACCGACCGCGCCCAGGCGGCCGGGTCCTCCGTCAGCGGGGTGTAGCCGCCGGTCGGCAGGGCCAGCAGCGGCGCCACGAACACGATGAGCATGATGCCCATCCAGAAGTCGGGGATGCTGATGCCGGCCTGGCTGAACACCGTCGCCACGCCGTCGACCACGCTGCGGGGCCGCAGCGCCGAGATCGTCCCGAGCGGCACCGCGATGAGCAGGGCCACGACGATCGACACCACGGCCAGGCTGATGGTGGCGGGCAGCCGCTCGACGATGAGCGCCGTCACCGGCTCGCCGGAGCGGAAGCTCACCCCCAGGTCGCCGGTCAGCGCCGAGCCCGCCCAGCTGAAGAACTGGACCAGGACGGGTTGGTCGAGCCCCGCCCGTTCCCGCAGCGCCGCGCCGGCCTCCTCGGTGTAGCGCGTGCCCAGGGCGATCCGCACGGGGTCGCCCGGTACGAGCTGCATGATGGAGAAGACCAGCACCGCGACCCCGGCCAGCACCACGGCGGCCTGCGCCAGCCGGGACGCGATGTAGGTCTTCACCCGATGGGCTCGTCAGGTCCGGCCGACGTCAGTCGGTGAGCGTGACGGTCTCGAAGTTGACCGCCGAGTCGGGGCGCGCGGTGTACCCGCTCACCGATGAGCTCCACGCCTCGACCACGTCGGGGTTGAAGTAGAACAGGTACGACACGTCGTCGACGATCAGCTGCTCGGCCTGCGCGTACAGGTCCTTGCGCGCGTCCTGGTCGGTCTCCGACGCGGCCTGGGTCAGCAGCTCGTCGACCTCGGGGTTGCTGTAGCCCTGGAAGTTCGAGCTCGCGTCGGTGAGGTGCTGCGCCTGGTAGAAGTCGAACGGGTCGATGTTGCCGACCCAGGCCCAGCTGAACGCGTCGAAGTCGCCCTGGCCCTGCCGGTCCAGGAACACACCCGTCTCGACCGTGTCGACGTCCATGGTCACGCCCACCTCGGCCAGCTGGCTGGCGACCACCTGGGCCGAGGCCACGGCCGGCTCGTCCGAGTCGGGCACCATCACCGAGAACTCGAGGCCCTCGGCGCCCGCGTCGGCCCGCAGCTGCTCGGCCTGCGCGGTGTCCTGATCGAACGGCGCGTAGTCGCTGGCCCAGAAGGACGCCGACGGGATGGCGGTCTGGTTGGCGGTGCCGGCGCCGAACGTGGCCGCCTCGGTGATCGACTCACGGTCGACGGCGTACGCGATCGCCCGGCGGACGTCGACGTCGTCGAACGGCGGCCGGGTCTGGTTGAAGGCCATGTAGTAGTAGTCGCTGCCGCCGGTCTGGCCCAGCTCGACGCCCTCGGTCTGGGCCAGGCCCTCGATGGACTGCGCCGGGACGTTGTCCGTCCAGTCGATGTCGCCGTTCTCCAGGCCGGTCAGGGCCGCGGCGGACTCGCCGACGTAGCGGTACTCGACGCCTTCGATGCTCGGGCCCTCGCCCCAGTAGTCCTCGAACGCGGCCAGCTCGACGCCCCCGGCCGAGGTGGAGACCAGCTCGAACGGGCCGGTCCCGACGGCCTGCGTGGCCAGGTCGAGCTCGGCGGACTCGCTGGGGACGATCGCCATGCCCTTGAACCCGCCGACGTTGGCGAGCAGGTTGGGGGTGGGCGCGCTCACGGTGATGGTGACCTCGAGGTCCCCCGTCGCCTCGACCGAGGTGACGTTGGTGAACCGGAACGCGTTGGCGAGCTCCTCGTCGATGATCCGGTTGAGGGAGTACGCCACGTCCTCGGCGTCGAAGGGGCTGCCGTCGTGGAACGTCACGCCCTCGCGCAGCGTGAACACCCACTCCAGGCCGTCCTCGCTGGTCGTCCACTCCGTGGCCAGCGACGGCTCGAAGGTCAGGTCCTCGGCGCTGGGCACCACGAGGGTGTCGTAGACGTTCTCGAGCACCTGGAAGCTGGCCTGGCTGGTGGTGGCGTGCGGGTCGAACTGGTCCGGCGTGTTCGCGAGCGCGGCGACCAGGGTGCCCGCGGGGGCGTCCCCGCCGGCGGCGTCCTCGGCGGACGCGGAGGGGTCGGGGGCGTCCTCGAGGCCCTCCGCGTCGACGCCCTCGCCCGAGCTGCAGGCCGCGAGGGTCAGCGCGAGGGCAGAGACGCCGGCCACCAGGACCGAGGCGCGGCGGACGGGACGGACGGGTGGTACGGCTGACGTCGTGGGGCGCACGTTCGAGCCTTTCTCCTCGGTGGCAGGACGTGGGTTCGAAGTCCTGCCTACCGGGACGGCCGGGCGCGTACCAACCGAACGACGTCGCTCCACCACGTTCGTTACGGCTTCTTTACCCCTGTCCCGCCCCTCGGACCGCAGCGGACGGGGGCGGACCGGTGGACCCCGGGAGCGCTATGAGGCAGGATCACCAGGTCGGGCACCGCCGTCCGACACCTCGTGCGACGGAGCACCACGGCACCACCAGGACCACCAGCACCACTCCCGAGCACGTCGACGACGACGGCAGCACCTGGCGGGAGGCCCGGGACCCCCGGGCCGCCTTCACGACGGATCGTCCGGCACGTACCTGCCGGTGAAGGGAACACACGGTCATGGCAACAGTGACGTTCGACAAGGCCTCCCGGCTCTACCCCGGGGCAGAGACGCCCGCGGTGGACCAGCTCGAGCTCTCGGTCGGCGACGGGGAGTTCCTCGTCCTGGTCGGGCCCTCCGGCTGCGGCAAGTCCACCTCGCTCCGCATGCTCGCCGGCCTGGAGGAGGTGACCAGCGGCAGCATCTACATCGGTGACCGCGACGTCACCGACATGCCTCCCAAGGACCGCGACATCGCGATGGTGTTCCAGAACTACGCGCTCTACCCGCACATGTCCGTCGCCGACAACATGGGCTTCGCGCTCAAGATCGCCGGCGTCGCCAAGGACGAGATCCGCAAGCGCGTCGAGGAGGCCGCCAAGATCCTCGACCTGGCGCCCTACCTGGACCGCAAGCCCAAGGCGCTGTCCGGTGGCCAGCGTCAGCGTGTCGCCATGGGTCGCGCCATCGTCCGCAGCCCGCAGGTGTTCCTGATGGACGAGCCGCTGTCCAACCTGGACGCCAAGCTGCGGGTGCAGACCCGCACCCAGATCGCGTCGCTGCAGCGTCGCCTGGGCGTCACGACCGTCTACGTCACCCACGACCAGGTCGAGGCCATGACGATGGGCGACCGGGTGGCGGTGCTCAAGGACGGCCTGCTCCAGCAGGTCGACAGCCCGCGGAACATGTACGACAAGCCCCAGAACGTGTTCGTCGCCGGGTTCATCGGCTCCCCCGCGATGAACCTGATGACGCTGCCGCTGACCGACCAGGGCGCGCAGTTCGGCACCATGCTCCTGCCGATCGCGCGGGAGGACCTGGCCAAGACGTCCGGCAACCGGGTCACCGTCGGGGTCCGCCCCGAGGACCTGGACATCTCCACCACCGGAGAGGGCCTGCCCGTGCAGGTCGACGTCGTCGAGGAGCTGGGCGCGGACGCCTACATCTACGGGACGACCGAGGCGGCCGAGAAGGTCGACATCGACGACCCGGACATGCGCGGCGAGGACAAGAACAGCGGCAACAACGTCATCGCCCGTACCGACGGACGTCGCCCCCCGACCCGCGGCGAGACCGTCCACCTGGTCCCCAGCAACGCCGGGCACGCGCACTTCTTCGACATCACGACCGGGGCCCGGCTCAACTCCTGAGCCGATCCCCTGCTCGACGACGGGCGCCTCGCGACCACGCGGGGCGCCCGTCGTCGTCACCCCCGCTCCTGCGACTCCCACGTCCCACGGATGAGGCAGCATGACCCCCGTGACCAGCTCCCTGCAGATCACCTCGACCACCGCCGAGTCCGGCCTGCTCGACCTGCCCTGGGAGCTGCCGCTGGAGACCTGGCCCGAGGAGCGGATCGCGGCGCTGCCGCGAGGAATCAGCCGCCACGTGGTCCGGTTCGTCCGGATCAGCGGCAAGGTCTACGCCGTCAAGGAGATCACCGAGGCCGTCGCCCGGCGCGAGTACCAGATGCTGCGCAACCTGCGTCGCCTCGCCGTGCCGTCGGTCGAGCCGACGGCGGTCGTGTCCGGACGCCACGACGCCGACGGCGAACCGCTCGAGGCGGCTCTGATCACGCGTCACCTGCAGTTCTCGCTGCCGTACCGGGCCTTGTTCAGCCAGACGCTGCGCCCGGACACGGCCACCCGGCTCATCGACGCCCTGGCCGTGCTGCTGGTGCGGCTGCACCTGACCGGCTTCTACTGGGGTGACGTGTCGCTGTCGAACACCCTGTTCCGCCGGGACGCGGGCGAGTTCGCCGCCTACCTGGTGGACGCCGAGACCGGCGAGCTGCACCCGGCCCTGACCGACGGCCAGCGGGCCTACGACGTCGACCTGGCCCGGGTGAACATCGCGGGCGAGATGTTCGACCTGCAGGCGGGCGAGCTGCTGGACGCCGACTTCGACCCGCTGGCCGCGAGCGACCGGATCGTGCACCGCTACGAGAGCCTGTGGCGGGAGCTGACGGACGAGGAGTCGTTCGACTTCGGCGAGCGGTGGCGCGTCGACGCCCGGATCCGGCGCCTCAACGAGCTGGGCTTCGACGTGGGCGAGCTGGCCATCACGACCGACTTCACGGGCACGTCGGTGCAGATCCAGCCCAAGGTGGTCGACGCCGGCCACCACACCCGCCGGCTGCTGCGCCTGACCGGCCTGGACGTGGAGGAGAACCAGGCCCGGCGGCTGCTCAACGACATGGACTCGTTCTCGGCCGCCAACGACCTGCAGGGCGAGGACGAGGAGATCGTGGCGCACACCTGGCTGAGCACGGTCTTCGAGCCCGTCGTCCGGTCGGTCCCGCCCCAGCTGCGCGGCAAGCTCGAGCCCGCCGAGGTGTTCCACGAGGTCCTGCAGCACCGCTGGTTCATGTCGGAGTCGGCCGGGCACGACGTCGGCCTGGACGAGGCGATGCGCAACTACCTGGCCGACCAGCTGGTGCACCGGCGCGACGAGAAGGCCGTGCTCGGCGGGGAAGAGACCGAGCCCATCCCGATCGTCGGGTACCTGGACTAGACCTTCCTCGGGTCAGACCTTCCTCGGGCCGGCCCTCTTGCGGGTCAGAGCTGCCTGGGCCCGACATGGTGCTCGCGCACCGCGGCGTAGGTGACCTCCAGCGCCGAGCGGGTCCGGTCGAGGTCCTGCTGGGCCAGGCCGATGAACAGGCAGTCCACCAGGGTCAGCTGGGCGATCCGGCTGGCCATGGCGCCGGAGCGGTACGTCGTCTCACGGACGGCCGTGGTGAGGACGTGGTCGGCCGCGAGCGCCAGGGGCGAGCCGGGGTGGCTGGTGATGGCCACGGTGGTGGCCCCGGCCCGGGCCGCCTGGCGCAGCGCCTCGACGGGTTCGGTGGTGGTGCCGGTGTGCGAGAACGCCACGGCGACGTCGCCGGGGCCGAGCAGGGCGGCGCTGGTCAGGGCGACGTGCGGGTCGGACCACGCGAAGCAGACCCGGCGGATCCGGTGCAGCTTCTGCTGCAGGTCCATCGCCACGAACGCGGACGCCCCGACGCCGTACAGGTCGACCCGGGCGGCGTCGGCGAGGGCCTGGACCACGGCGCGCAGGACGACGGTGTCCAGCTGCTGCGCGGTCTCCTCGACCGCGCGCGCGTCGGCGTAGGCCACCTTGGCGACCACGTCGTCCAGGGTGTCGTCGGGGCCGATGTCGGCCCCGACCTGCTCCCGGGGCTCGGGGCCACCCGTCTCGGCGGCCAGGGACAGGCGCAGCTCGGGGTACCCGGGCAGCCCGAGCGCCTTGCAGAAGCGGTTGACCGTGGTGACGGAGGTGTCCGCCTCCTCGGCCAGCCGCGTGATCGTCAGCGACGACGCACCCATGGGGTCGTCCAGGACGCGACGGGCCACCCGCTGCGCCGCCGGGGCCAGCGACGGCAGCAGCGTCCGCAGCCGGACCAGCAGGGGTGCCCCCGCCGTGGTCCTGGCGCGGGCCTGGGTGGGCAGCACGACCCCGGGGTCGACCTCGGCGTCGTCGGCGACGTCCGTGCCGGTGTCAGCGCTCAACCGCGGTCCATCCCGTCGTGGTGAAGGCCTCGGGGCGACGCTCGCCGTCGAGGACGGCTCCGCCGCGGGCCACGACCCGGACCCCGTCGACGAGGACGCCGCGGCCAAGGTTGGCCGCATCCGTGCTGTAGCGCCAGCGGAGCAGCAGCGGTCCTGCCGTTCCGTCGGTCCGGCGCAGGTCCGCACGGACGGGCCACCAGGTGCGGTGCCCGGACGCCGCGACCGTGCCGTCGTGGGTCACCGTCCCACCTGCCTGCCGGGTCGTGAACGGCACGGGCTGCCAGGTCGCGCCTCCGTCGGAGGAGGACTCCAGCGCCAGCACGTCGGTGCTCTCGGTGTCGACGAACACCTCGAAGGTGAGCCGACCCCCGGTGGCGGGCAGGTCCAGCGGCACCTGCAGCGTCGACGTCGTCGAGTCGGCCGACGTCGCCGCCCAGGCCGTGGGGCCGTGGCGCGGAGGGACGGCCAGTGCCGCCGCCAGCCCCTGGGCCACCGCACGGCGGAGCGGGTTCACCGAGCCCCACTCCCGCGACGGGTGCACGCGGTTGCTCAGCAGGACGACGAAGGAGCGGGAGTCCAGGTCCAGGACCATGGACGTGCCGGTGTAGCCCGTGTGGCCGACGGTCCGTGGACCCGACAGCCCACCCATGTACCAGCGCTGGTCGATCTCGAACCCGAGCCCGTGGTCCTGGCCGGGGTAGGCGGTGTTCTCGTTGGTGACCATGGCCTCGACCGAGTCCCTGGACAGGATGCGGGCGCCCGCGTAGGTGCCGCCGTTCAGCACGGCCTGGGCCAGGACGGACATGTCGGCCGCGGTCGAGAACACCCCGGCGTGCCCGGCCACCCCACCGAGGGACCAGGCGTTCTCGTCGTGCACCTCGCCGCGCACCATGCCGCGCGCCGGGACGGCCTGGAACTCCGTCGCCGCAGCCCGGTCGCGCTGGGACCCGGTCGGGTTGTACCCGGTGTCGACCATGCCCAGCGGCCCGGTGACGCCCTCGGCCACCAGCTCGTCCAGGCCCTGGCCGCTCACCTGCTCGGCCACCAGGCCGACCGTGATCAGGCCGATGTCGCTGTACAGGTACTGCTCCCCCGGCTCGGACACCGGCGTGGCGGCCAGCACGGCCGCCAGCCGCGACGCCCGGTCGGGGTACGCGCTGTACAGGGGCAGCCACGACGGCAGGCCCGCGGTGTGGGTGAGCAGCTGCCGGACCGTGACGTCGTCCTTGCCGTTCGCGGCGAAGGCGGGGAGGTAGCTCGCCACGGGCTCGTCGAGGTCGACCCGGCCGGCCTCGACCTGCTGCATGACGACGACCGAGGTGAACAGCTTGGACACCGACGCCATGTCGTAGACGGTGTCCTCGGTCGCCGGCACCCACTGCTCGCGCGGCAGCTCGGTGCCCGCGCCGTCGGCGTAGCGCAGCGCCCAGCCGGTGGCCTCGCGGGCCACCACGGCGCCGTCGTGCGCCATCACGGTGACGGCACCCGCGGTGAGCGGGCGCACCTGCCCGGTCGGGCCGGACGGCTCGGTCCAGCCCTCGACCTGGGCCAGGGCGGCGGCGATCGGGGCGGGGTCGAGCCCGGCCGCGGCCGGGGAGCTGTCGCGCAGCCGCGTCGACGCCGGCGCGAAGCCGCGGTGCGGCTCGTCGAAGCGCGCCACGGGGACCTCTGCGGCGGCTGTGGGGGTGGCGCCCGCGGAGGTCACCAGCAACCCCGCCGCCAGCACGCCCGCGGCCGCACCCGCCACGAGGGTCGTGGCGCGGCGGTGCGCCCTCACCGGCGTCGCCCGCGGTAGAGCAGGTGCGGTCCTCGACGGCTCTCGAAGCCGGCCAGCTCGTCGGCCCAGGCCGCCTCGACCTGGGCGACGGTCGCCCCGGCGTCGACCATCTCGCGCAGCCGGGTGGACCCGCTCAGCTTGTCGACCCAGTACGGCCGGGCGGTGTCCCAGGCGTCCTGCCGCCACTCGAACTCGGGGTAGAGGCGTCGCCCCTCGACGAGCATCGCGACCGCGACGGTGATGGCCTCGACCCGGGTCGGGTCGGTGACGTGGACCTGCATCCCGGCGCAGACCTCCCCGACGTGCTTGCTGAAGGTCGGGGTGAAGTAGGACTCGCGCACGGCGACGCCCGGGATGTCGTAGGCCCCGACCGCCTCGGCCCACCGGAAGTCGAAGGCCGGGTCGCCGATCCACTCGAACGGTCGCGTGGTGCCGCGGCCCTCCGAGGCCAGCGTGCCCTCGAACAGGCACGTCCCCGGGTACAGCAGGGCGGTGTCGGGCGTGGGCATGTTGGGGCTGGGGGCCACCCAGGGCAGGCCGGTGTCCGTGAACACCATCTCGCGGCGCCAGCCCTCGACCGGCACCACGTGCAGCTCGCTCAGCCGGTTGCCGGCCTCGTCGGGCAGGAACTCGGCGTCGAAGTACTGCGCGAGCTCGCCGACGGTCATGCCGTGCTGCTGGACGATCTCCTTCTTGCCGACGAACGTCGTGAACGGCGTCGTCATCATCGGCCCGCGCGCGTGCCCGCCGACCGGGTTGGGCCGGTCGAGGACGACGAACCTGACCCCCGTGCGGGCCGCGGCGACCATGGCGTCGTACATGGTCCAGATGTAGGTGTAGAACCGGGACCCGGCGTCCTGGATGTCGAAGACGACGGTGTCGACCCCGGCCGTGCGGTACAGCTCGGCCAGCGCCGTCGAGTCGGCGCCGTAGGCGTCGTAGACCGTGACGCCGGTGCGCTCGTCGACGTAGGTGCCCTCGGCCTCGCCGGCCTGGGCCGTGCCCCGGAAGCCGTGCTCGGGACCGAACACCGCGACCAGGTCGACGGCGCCGCTGGCGGCCATCACGTCCACCTCGTGACGCAGGTCCATGAGGATGCCGGTCGGGTTGGTGATGACGCCGACCCGCTGCCCGGCCAGGTCGGCCCAGTCGCGGGCGGCGAGCACGTCGACGCCGGGGACGACCCGACCGGCGCGCACGCCGCCGGGGCGGGTGGCGGCCGCGGGGACCGACGCCGCGGCGGGGGCGGACAGCCCGGGCAGGGCCGCGAGCGCCCCGGCGGCGCCCAGCGCGCCGAGCAGGCCGCGCCGACCGAAGCCGGGGGCCCCGGTCGGGTCGTGGTCCGGGCCCTGGTCCGGTCCGTGGTCCGGTCCGAGGTGCGCGGGCCCGGTCACCAGGTCTCCCCGAAGCCGAAGGGGTAGAGGACCTCGTCCGGCTCGCCCGCCACGGGGACGTCGACCGGGAGCGCGCCCTCGGGCGCGGCCTCGCCGTGCAGCACCTTGACCGCGGACTCCATGGACACCGCGGTGTAGGAGTAGGTGGCCAGCGACGTGGTGACGTCGGGCAGGTAGGCGACGTCGTAGGGGTCGCGCACCGCGACGTGCACCACCGGGGTGCCGGTGGCGACGAGCTCGGCCACCAGCCGCTGCTGGCGCCGTCCCGGGTCGGTGACGCCCGCGTCCCAGGCCTTCTGCGTCAGCACCACCACCAGGTCGCGCGTCGCGGCGTCCGCCACGGCGGCCACGATCCGGGCGTCGGTGGGCTGGGCGCCCGTCTCGAGCACCACGGGCGTGTGACCACGACGGCCCAGGGCCTGGCCGACGGCGGCGGTGGTGGCGACGCCCCAGCCCGTGACCAGGACCGACCGCGCCCCGGCGGTCAGGGGCAGCACGTCGTCGTCGTTGCGCAGCAGCGTGACGGTGCGGTCGCTCACCTGCTGGGCGGTGGCCAGGTGCTCGGCCGTGCCCACCACGTCCGCGATCTCGCCCAGGTCGACCTGCGACTCGGCGACCACGCCGCGCCGGTACTTCAGCGCCAGCACCCGCGCCAGGCTCTCGTCGAGCCGGTCCTCGGTCAGCCGGCCCGAGGCGACCGCGTCCAGCAGCGCCTGCCGGGCCGCCATCGGCGCGGCCGGCATGAGCAGCACGTCGGCGCCCGCCTCGATGGCCCGCACCGCCACCTCGGCGTCGCCGTACTGCTGCCGCACGCCGGCCATCTCGAGGCTGTCGGTGATGATGACGCCCTGGTAGCCCAGCTCGCCGCGCAGGATGCCGGTCATGATCGGCGCCGACAGCGTGGCCGGGTCGCCGGACGGGTCCAGCGAGGGCACCAGGATGTGCGCGGTCATGATGCTGTCGGCCTGCGCCCCGATCGCCGCCCGGACCGGGGGCGCGTCGACGTCCTCCCACTCGGCGCGGGTGTGGTCGATGATCGGCAGGGCCGAGTGGCTGTCGGTCGCGGTGTCGCCGTGGCCGGGGAAGTGCTTGGCGCAGGCGCTGATGCCGCCGTCTCGCTGGTAGCCGGCGACCTGGGCGGCCACCATGTCCGCGACCAGGTCCGGGTCGGACGAGAACGACCGCACCCCGATGACCGGGTTGAGCGGGTTGACGTTGACGTCGGCGACCGGCGCGAAGTCCTGGTTGATGCCGAGCGCGGCCAGCTCCTGGCCCGTGATCGCCGCGGCGCTGCGGGCGTCGTCGGCGCTGCGCCCGGCCCCCAGGGCCATCGACCCGGGGAACGGGGTGGCCGGCGGGCCGACCCGGGTCACGACGCCCTGCTCCTGGTCGGTGGAGATGAGCAGCGGGACGCCGGCGCCGCTGCCCAGGGCGGCCTGCTGCAGGCCGTTGGACAGCGTGGCGATCTGCTGCGGGTCCCGGACGCTGTCGGTCCAGGCGAAGTAGATGACCCCACCCAGGTGGAACTCGCGCACCACCTCGGCCGGCGTCGCCACCCCGTACAGCGCCACGTTGCGGGCGTCGGCGGTGTCGGGCGTCGCGCCGTAGGCGTAGCCCGTCATCAGCTGGCCCACCTTCTGCTCCAGCGTCATCCGCCGGATGGTGGTCCGGGCGGAGGCCCGCTCCCGCCCCGGCGCCCGACCCGGTCCGGTGGCGGCCCCGGCCGCGGGCCCGCCCACGGCCACCGTGCCCGCGAGCAGAGCGAGCCCACCGAGCCCCCCGAGGACGCCACGACGGCTGGGCGTGCAGGGACCGGACGGCGATGTCACTTTGTTCCCTCTATACGCATGACATGGAAAATTACCTTCCACCACACCCGTGGTCAACGGTCTCGGGCGGGCGGATCGACCGACGGCTCGGAACCGGGCGTCAGGCGACGACGACGCTGACGCCGGCTCGGTCGAGCCCGGCGCGCAGCGCGGCGTCG
>JBBSQH010000090.1:0-14687 GCA_038258055.1 Actinomycetales bacterium | reverse complement strand
TGTCCCCGGAACGACACGTGCCAAGTGGGGGGTGGGGGGTGGGGGGTGGGGGGCTAGGGGTGGGGGGTGGGCTCGGGCTTGGCGTCGATGCCGGCCTCCTTGCGCTGCAGGGCGCTGATGGGGGCCGGGGCGCCGGTCAGCGGATCCTGACCACCGCCGGACTTGGGGAACGCGATGACCTCGCGCAACGAGTCCGCGCCGGCCAGCAGCATGACGACCCGGTCCCAGCCGATGGCGATGCCGCCGTGCGGCGGGGCGCCGAACTTGAACGCGTCGAGCAGGAACCCGAACTTCTCCTGCGCGGCGTCGGCGTCGATGCCCATCAGCGCGAACACGCGCTGCTGGACGTCACGGCGATGGATTCGGATCGACCCACCGCCGATCTCGTTGCCGTTGCAGACGATGTCGTAGGCGTAGGCCAGCGCGTTGCCGGGGTCGGTGTCGAAGGTGTCGAGGAACTCCGGCTTGGGCGAGGTGAACGCGTGGTGCACGGCCGTCCACTCCCCCGCGCCGACCGCCACGTCACCCGCGGCGGTGGCCGAGGCGGACGGCTCGAACATCGGGGCGTCGACCACCCAGACGAAGGACCACGCCTTGCCGCCGGGGGCCGCGGCGTCGGCCGCGTCGATCAGGCCGGTGCGGCGGGCGATCTCGACCCGGGCGGCCCCGAGCAGGGCCCGGGCCTCCGACACGGGGCCCGCGCCGAAGAAGATGCAGTCCCCGACCGACGCGCCCGTGTGCGCGACGAGGCCGTCGCGCTCCGTCTCGGACAGGTTCTTGGCCACGGGGCCGCCCAGCGTGCCGTCCTCGGCGACCAGCACGTACGCGAGGCCCTTGGCGCCGCGCTGCTTGGCCCACTCCTGCCAGGCGTCGAGCACCTTGCGGGGCTGCCCGGCGCCGCCGGGCATGACGACGGCGCCGACGTGGCCGCCGCTCGCCTTCTGCTGGAAGACCCGGAACGGGGTGTCGGCGAAGTAGTCGGTGCAGTCGACCAGCTCCAGGCCGAAGCGCAGGTCGGGCTTGTCGGTGCCGTAGCGGGCCATGGCGTCGGCGTAGGTCATCCGCGGGACCTCGCCGACCTCGTGGCCGATGAGCGCCCACAGCGCGCGCAGGACGGCCTCACCGACCGCGATGACGTCGTCCTGCTCGACGAAGCTCATCTCGACGTCGAGCTGCGTGAACTCCGGCTGCCGGTCGGCGCGGAAGTCCTCGTCTCGGTAGCAACGGGCGATCTGGTAGTAGCGCTCGAGCCCGCCGACCATGAGCAGCTGCTTGAACAGCTGGGGGCTCTGCGGCAGCGCGTAGAAGGACCCGGGGGCCAGGCGGGCCGGCACGACGAAGTCGCGGGCACCCTCGGGGGTCGACCGGGTCAGCGTCGGCGTCTCGACCTCGATGAAGCCCTGGTCGTCCAGCACGGCGCGGGCGGCCTTGTTGACCTCGCTGCGCAGCCGCATCGCCGCAGCGGGGCCGGGGCGGCGCAGGTCCAGGTAGCGGTGGCGCAGCCGAGCCTCCTCGCCGACCTCGACGTGCTCGTCGACCTGGAACGGCAGCGGGTCGGCCGGGCTGAGCACCTCGAGCTCGTCGACGTCGACCTCGATCTCACCGGTCGGCAGGGCGGGGTTCTCGTTGCCCTCCGGGCGACGGCGGACCGTGCCGGACACCTTGACGCAGTACTCGTTGCGCAGCTCGTGCGCGCCGGAGGACTCGATGGTCTCGTCGCGGACGACCACCTGGACCACGCCGGACGCGTCGCGGAGGTCGATGAACGCGACGCCACCGTGGTCGCGACGGCGCGCGACCCAACCGGTGAGGGTGACGGCGGTACCGGTCTCGGAAGCGCTCAGCGCGCCTGCCGTGTGGGTGCGAAGCACGGGGTAGGTCCTCTGTCTCCTCGGGGCTGACGGGCTCCCGGGAGTCTAGGTGCTCGGCGCGTCCGTGCCGCGCGGAGCGGGTCGCCGGTCCGGGTGCATGGGCCAGGGGCTGTCCACGGGGCGCAGCGTCGACCAGCCGGCCCGCCGGGCGGCGTCGGCGGCCAGCACCGCGATGACGGCGCCGGGGTTCTGGACCCGGCCGGCCAGGACGTCGGCGACGGCCTCGTCCAACGGCACCCAGGCGGTGATGATCCCCGCCTCCTCGTGCTCGCGGGTGAACCGCTCGGGCTCGGGCACCTCCTGGACGTCGCGGGCCAGGAACACCCGCTGGGCCTCGTCGGAGCCACCCGGGGAGTTGAGGAAGTCCACCAGCAGGTCGTAGCGCCCGGCCCGCAGGTCGACCTCCTCCCACAGCTCGCGCGCCGCCGCCAGGACGGGGTCCTCGTCGACCATGTCCAGCAGCCCGGCCGGCAGCTCCCACAGGTCGTGGCGCACGGGGTGGCGGTACTGCCGCAGCAGCAGGACCCGCTCGTCGTCGTCCATCGCCAGGATGCTCACGGCCCCCGGGTGCTCGATGTACTCCCGGCGGACCGTCGTGGGCTCACCGTCCTGGCCGTCGGGCGGCTCGAGGGAGAACTCGTCCGCGATGACGTCCCACTTCATGCCCTCGACCAGGCGCTCGCGCGACGTCACGGGCCGCGGCGCGTACCGGTCCTGCGGCACCTCAGGCCCCCGGCACCGAGGCGGCGGCCGCGGTCGGTCGCCCGGCGCCCACGGCCCCGTCGGACCCATCGGACCCATCGGACCCGTCGGCCAGGTCCGCGGGGTCCATGTCGGCCTCGTCCAGGTCCAGGCGCTCCTCGGCCTGCCGCTGCAGCGCGGCGGCGACCAGGCCCGCGAACAGCGGGTGCGCCCGGGTGGGACGGGAACGGAACTCGGGGTGCGCCTGCGTGCCGACGTAGAACGGGTGGACCTCGCGGGGCAGCTCGACGAACTCCACCAGGGCGCCGTCCGGGCTCGTGCCGGAGAACACCAGCCCCGCCTCGGCCAGACGGCCGCGGTAGGCGTTGTTGACCTCGTAGCGGTGGCGGTGGCGCTCGACGCACGAGGTCGCGTCGTACACGCCCGCGACGACGCTGCCCTCGTCCAGCCGGGCGGTGTAGGAACCCAGCCGCATGGTGCCGCCCAGGTCGCCGCCGCCCGCCACGATGTCCTGCTGCTCGGCCATGGTCGCCACGACCGGGTTCGTGGTGTCGGGGTCGAACTCGGAGCTGCTCGCGTCCTCCAGGCCCAGGACGGTCCGGGCGTACTCGATGACCATGCTCTGCAGGCCCATGCACAGCCCCAGCGTGGGCACACCGTTCTCCCGGGCCCAGCGCAGCGTGCCGAGCTTGCCCTCGATGCCCCTGATGCCGAACCCGCCCGGGACGCAGACCGCGTCGACGCCCTCCAGGGCCCGGCGGGCGCCCTCGGGGGTGTCGCAGGTGTCCGAGGGCACCCAGCGCAGCTTGACGCGGGTGTCGTTGGCGAACCCACCGGCCCGCAGCGCCTCCGTCACCGACAGGTAGGCGTCGGGCAGGTCGGTGTACTTGCCGACCAGGGCGACCTCGACCTCGTGGGAAGGGTGGTGGACGGTCCTCAGCAGCTCGTCCCACTGCGTCCAGTCCACGTCCCGGAACGGCAGCCCGAGACGGCGCACCACGTAGGCGTCCAGGCCCTCGGAGTGCAGCACCTTGGGGATGTCGTAGATGGAGGGCGCGTCGATGGCGGCCACCACGGCGTCCACGTCGACGTCGCAGGAGTTCGCGATCTTGCGCTTGACCGAGTCCGGCACGTGCCGGTCGGCCCGGCAGACGATGGCGTCGGGCTGGATGCCGATGCTCCGCAGCGCGGCGACGGAGTGCTGGGTCGGCTTGGTCTTCTGCTCCCCCGACGGCCCGATGAACGGCACCAGCGACACGTGGACGAAGAACACCTCGTCGCGCCCGATGTCCTGGCGCAGCTGGCGGGCGGCCTCCAGGAACGGCAGCGACTCGATGTCACCGACCGTCCCGCCGATCTCGGTGATGATGACGTCGACGTCGGAGCCGGCCTTGGCCCTCATCCGCGCCTTGATCTCGTCGGTGATGTGGGGGATGACCTGCACGGTGTCGCCCAGGTACTCGCCGCGGCGCTCCTTGGCGATCACGGCGGAGTACACCTGGCCCGTGGTCACGTTGGCCGCGGCGTCCAGGTCGATGTCGAGGAACCGCTCGTAGTGCCCGATGTCCAGGTCGGTCTCGGCCCCGTCCTCGGTGACGTAGACCTCGCCGTGCTGGAACGGGTTCATCGTCCCCGGGTCGACGTTGAGGTAGGGGTCCAGCTTCTGCATGACCACCCGCATGCCCCGGGCCCGCAGGAGCCGGCCCAGGCTCGAGGCGGTCAACCCCTTGCCCAGGGACGAGGCGACGCCCCCGGTGACGAATATCTGCTGAGTGACCGCGCGCTCCACCACGGACCTCGACGTTATCAGTCGCCCGGGTCCCCCGGGTGCCGCCGCGACCGGGTGGGACGGGCCGCGCACGCCTCGGCGTAGCCGTCGAGCACGTCCGCGGCGACGTCGTCCTCGTCGGGCATCGCCCGGGCCCGGGCCCCGGCGGCCTCGGCCATGGCCTCCGCGCGGACGGGGTCGCTCAGCAGCAGGGCCACCTCGACGGCGAACGCCTCCAGGTCACCGCCGGGGACCAGCACGCCGGTGTCGCCCAGCACGTCGGGCACCCCGCCGACGGCGGTGGACACGACCGGGAGGTGGGCCCGCATCGCCTCCTGCACCGACAGGGCAGGCGCCTCCCACCGGGACGTCAGGACGAACACGTCCGAGGCGTGCATCAGGGCCGCGATGTCGTCCCGGGCACCCAGCAGGCGCACCGGCAGCCGTTCATCGGCGATGGTCCGCCGCAGCCGGGCCACGACGGGTGCCGGACCGACCCCCACCACGAGCACCTCGGGCGAGGGGTGGAGGCCCCGCCAGCGTGCGGCGGCGTCGAGCAGCAGGTCGTGGTTCTTCTGCGGGACGATGCGGCCGACCGTCAGGATCCACGGCACCTCGGCGTCCATCCCCAGCTCCTGGGCCAGGGTGGCCCGCACCTCGTCCCGGGAGCCGGTCGGCCGGTCCGCCGACGGGGCCGCCACCGGCGACAGCCGGGCCCGGCGGGCGCCCAGGGCCTCGGCCCGCTCCAGCAGGTCGGCGCTGGGGGCCAGGGTGACGTCGCTCGAGCGGGCCACGAGCCGCTCCCCCGCCCCGAGGGCCATGCGGCCACTGTCGCCCGGGTAGGGCAGTGCGTGCCAGGTGGTCACCAGGGCGGGCCGGGGTCGCAGCGAGCGGACCGCCAGGGCCGAGACCGCCCCGGCGCGGAAGCCGTGCGCATGGACCACGTCGGTGCGGTGGGCCCGCAGGGCCGCACGCAGGGTCGTCGCGGCGGCGAGGTCGTGCACCGGGCGGACGTCCTCGCCCAGCGGGAGGACTATGCCGCGGGCGTCGACGTCGACGACGTCACCGAACGCCGCCAGGACGGCCCGGGAGCCGGCCAGGCGCACGTCGACCCCGGCCATCAGCAGACGCCGCACCAGGCCCCGGACGTGGACGCGGACGGTCTTGGTCGGCGAGGACAGGACGACGACCGCGCGCGGGTAACCCTGCGCGTCGCTGCTCGTCGGCGTCGGCACTGCCTGGACCTCCATGACCGGGCGGGTCGGGCGACCGGCCGGGCCCCGGGGCGGGCTCGGGGTGCTCGACATGTGGATGAAACCGTAACGACCTCGCCGACGGGTCGCCGCAGTACCCCCGGGGAACCCCCGATCGCCGGACGCTCGCCCGGCGGGGGTCAGCCGTCGGAGGAGGGGGTGCCGGGCAGGCCCCAGCCCCGGGCGGCCTCGGCCACGGCGGCGAGCTGGTCCTGGCCCCACGGCGTCGCGGCGGTCACCGAGGCCACCACCACCAGGCCCGCGAGCACGAGCAGGAGCACGAACGCCCAGGACCGGCGGGGCTGGTGCAGCCGGGCCACCGTGGCGGCGTCCACCACCGCGCTGCCGGCCCGCAGCCGGGTCAGGAACGAGCTGGCCGACCCCGCCCGGCCACGGTCCAGGAACTCCTCCAGCGTGGCCGGCGAGCCGACCATGACGACGGGGTCGGCTCCGTTGGCGTGGGCCAGCAGGACCGCGGTGTCCTCGGTGGTGAGGCGCGACTCGAAGCGCGTCGAGCCCGGGTCGGAGGCCCCGGCCGGCCTGACGTCGGCGCCGGGGCGGCCGTGCACCACCACGTGGGCGCCGGACGACAGGGCCGCGACCCCGATCGACGTGCCGTCGGCGGCGTCGGCGTCGGTGACCACGACGTCGGGGCGCAGGCCCGCCTCCACCAGGGCGTCGGCGCCGCCCTCGACCCCGACCAGCACGGGTCGTCGCTCGGCGATGAAGGAGCGCAGCCGTCTCAGGTCCTCGGCGTAGCCGAACCCGCGCACGACCACCACGACGGGCCGGCCGGCCAGGCGCACCGGGATCTCCGGGACGCCGGTCCCCTCGAGCAGCAGGTCACGCTCGACGTCGAGCACCTGGGCCGTGCTCTCGGCGAACGCCTCCAGCTGGGCCGCCATGCCGCGGGAGGCCTGCTCGGCGGCGAGCCGGACGGTGTCACGGTCCTGGACCCGCCCCTGCAGCGGCACCTCGGTGTCCACCCACCGGTCACGACCCGCCCCGACCGTCACCCGGCCGTCCTCGACGCGGACCGTCGTCCCGTCGGTCAGGGTCGTCGTCAGGTGAGGGCCGAGCCGGTCCACCAGGAGCACCCCGGCGTCCAGCAGCAGCTCCGGTCCACGGTGGGGGTAGCGCACGGACGTGCTGCTGCCGGCGAGCAGCACCGCGGCCGGCCCGGTGTCGAGCAGCCGCTGCGCGGTCCGGACGTCGAGGTGGGGCAGGTCGAGCACCGCCACGTCCCCGGACCGCCAGCGCCCGCCGGGCAGGTGCCCGGGCTCGGCGACGCGGGCGGTGCCGACGACACCGGTCTCGTCACGTTGCTGGCGGCGACGTCCCAGGAGGGTCCTCATCGTTCGAGGGTGTCACGGCCCCTTGCGGGAGGCGGGGGGGCGCTGCGGCGCGTCGCGCATCGAGGCGGCGGTGTCCAGCAGCTCCTGGGCGTGGGCGGCCGCGGTGCTGGACGTGCCGAGCCCGGCCAGCATCCGGGCGATCTCGTGCACCCGGTCGGCGCCGTCGACCGCGGCGACGTCGGACACGGTGCCGGTGCCGTCGTCGGCCTTGGTGACGACCAGGTGGTGGTCGGCGAACGCCGCGACCTGGGGCAGGTGGGTGACGACGACGACCTGCCCGCCGCCCGCGAGGCGGGCCAGCCGTCGCCCGATCTCGACCGCGGCCTCACCGCCGACGCCGGAGTCCACCTCGTCGAACACGTAGGTCCCCACCGGGTCGTCGGCCGTGGTGACCACCTCGATGGCCAGCATCACCCGCGACAGCTCGCCGCCGGAGGCCGAGCGGGCCAACGGCCGGGGTTCGGCCCCGGAGTGCGAGGCCAGCAGGAACACCACGTCGTCGGCGCCGTCCGGGCCGGGCTCTGCGGGGTCCACCTGCACCTGGACCCTCGCCCGGGCCAGGGCCAGCGACGACAGCTCCACGGTCACGGCGTCGGACAGCCGCTGCGCCGCGGAGCACCGCGAGCCGTGCAGCTCCTCCGCGAGGCGGTGCAGCTCGACCCCGGCGGCGTCGGCCTGCTGCCGGAGCCGCTGCGGCAGCCCGTCGTCGTCCAGCTCGTCGAGGCGGGCGCGGGACCGCTGCGCCCACTGCGCGGCGGCCTCCAGGTCACCGTGGGCACGCAGCAGCGGGGTCAGGTCGTTGCGCCGGGCGTCGACGTCGGCCAGGCGGCCGGGGTCGGCGTCGATGCCGGAGGCGTACCCGGCCAGGTCCGTGCCCAGGTCGGTCGTCAGGTAGGTGAGCTCGGCAACCCGGTCGGCGAGCTCGGCCGCCCGCTGGTCGTGCTCGCGGACCGCCTCCAGAGCGGTCCGGGCCGCGGCCAGCAGCCCCTGGGCGCCGGGGGTCGTGGCCTCGTCGTCCCCGGCGACCGCCTCGAGGGCGTCGTGCCCGGCCCGCTGGAGCTCGTCGGCGTGGGCCAGCCGCTCCCACTCCCCGTGCAGCTCGGCGTCCTCGCCGGGCAGCGGCTGCACCCGGTCGTAGTCGGTCAGGGCCAGGCGCAGCATCTGGGCCTCCTGGGCCCGCTCGCGCGCGGCGGCCTCGACCTGCCCGAGCTCGGCCAGCAGGCGGCGGTGCTCCGACCAGGCCACGCGGTACCGCCGGAGCAGGTCGGCGTGGTCGGGCCCGGCGTAGGCGTCCAGCAGCGAGCGCTGGTGGCTGGTCGATCGCAGCCGGAGCTGGTCGGACTGGCCGTGGACGGTCACCTCCTGCTCGGTCACCGCGCCCAGCACCGACACCGGCACGGCACGTCCGCCCGCCCAGGCGCGGGACCGCCCGTCGGCGGGGACGGAGCGGGCCAGCAGCAGCGCGTCGTCGTCGAGCTCGCCGCCGGCCTCCTGGGCCAGCCGCGCCGCCTCGCCGTGGACCGGCACCCGCAGCAGGCCGTCGACCGTGGCGGCCCGGGCCCCGGCCCGCACCAGGGCCGGGTCGGCCCGGGCGCCCAGCAGCAGACCCAGCGCGGTGACGACCATGGTCTTGCCGGCGCCGGTCTCGCCCGTGAGCACGTTCAGGCCAGGGTGCAGCGGCAGAGTGGTGTCGGCGATGACGCCGAGGTCGCGGATCCGCAGCTCCTCGATCACGCCCCGGCCCCCGGGCCGCGCCAGCCGTTGACGGGCAGCCGGAACCGCTGGACCAGCCGCTCGGTGAACCCGGTCGCCGACAGCCGGGCCAGCCGGACCGGCACCTCGCCCCGGCGGACCTCGATGCGGGCCCGCTCGGGCAGGTCGAACGAGCGGCGGCCGTCGGCCCACAGCACGCCGGAGCCGCCCAGGCCCGGGACGGTCTCGATGGCCACCACGCTGCTGGTCCCCACCACCAACGGGCGGGCGAACAGCGCGTGGGCGCTCAGCGGGACGACCAGCACGGCCTCGACCTCGGGCCACACGACCGGTCCCCCCGCGGAGAACGCGTAGGCGGTCGACCCGGTCGGGGTCGCGACCACGATGCCGTCGCAGCCGAACCGCGTCAGGGGACGGCCGTCGACCTCGACGACCATCTCCAGCATCCGCTGCCGGCTGGCCTTCTCCACCGCGATCTCGTTCAGCGCCCACGTCCGGGCCACCTCGCGCCCGGCGTCGAGGACGACGACGTCGACCGTCATGCGCTCCTCGACGTCGTAGTCCCCGGCCACCAGCCGCTCGACGGTGTCGGCCAGGCCGTCCAGCTCGCTCTCGGCCAGGAACCCGACGTGCCCGAGGTTGACCCCGAGCAGCGGGGCGGGCGTCCCCCGGACGATCTCGGCGGCCCGCAGGATGGTGCCGTCCCCGCCCAGCACCAGCACCAGGTCGACGCCGTGCAGGACCTCCGGCGACGGCGCCCCGACCTCGTCCACGGGCACGTGCCGGAAGTCGCCGGACACGTCGGCGTAGTGCATGGCCGCGGCGAGCGCCTGGGCCTGGTCCTCACCCACGACGACGTCGACCCCGGCCGAGGCGAGCGCGGACACGACGGACACGACGGCCTGCAGGGCCTGCTCCCGCCCGGTGTGGGCGATGACGAGGACGCTGCGGGGGGCCACGGCCGGGCGCTCGGTCATCGTGGGGCCTCCGGGCCGTCGTCGGTGCTGCGGGTGCCCTGGTCGCTGCCGGGGCCGTCATCGCTGCTGGTGGCGCTGGTGCTGCTGGTGCTGCTGGTGGCGCTGGTGCTGGGGCTGCTCCCGGTCGTGCCGCCCGTCGGCCCCTCGGCCACGGCCCGCTCGACCTCGGCGCGGACCCGGTCGAGCTCCTGGGGGTCCACCGGGACCGCATCCCCGTCGCCAGTGCCGCCCGTGCCGCCCGTGCCGCCCGTGCCTGAGTCGCCCGCCCTCGTGTCACCGGACCCCTCGCCGCCGCGACGCAGGAGCACGAAGTACTCGACGTTGCCGGAGGGTCCCGGCAGAGGGCTGGCGGTAACGGCCACGAGCTCCCGTCCGAGCCGACGGGCCACGTCGACCACCGACACCACCGCCTCCGCCCGCAGCCCGGGGTCGCGCACCACCCCGCCCGTGCCGACCTTGTCCCGGCCCACCTCGAACTGCGGCTTCACCATGAGCAGGTGCTCGGCGTCGTCGGTCGAGGTCGCGACCAGCGCGGGCAGGACCAGGGCGAGGGAGATGAAGGACAGGTCGGCCACGACCAGGTCGGGCGCGGGCTCGAGCGAGCCGGCCGTCAGGTCCCGGACGTTGGTCCGCTCGCGGACCAGGACGCGGTCGTCGGTCCGCAACGGCCAGGCCAGCTGGCCGTAGCCGACGTCCACCGCGTGGACGACGGCGGCGCCGCGCGCCAGCAGCATCTGCGTGAAGCCCCCCGTGCTCGCCCCCGCGTCCAGGCACACCCGCCCCCTGACCACGGGGGCCAGACCGCGGGCGGCGAGGGCGTCCAGCGCGCCGTCGAGCTTGCCCGCCCCCCGGCCCACCCAGGAGTCGGAGGCCTCGGGCTCGGTGACCAGCACCGCCGCGGCCGCGTCGACCTGGGTGGCCGGCTTGTCCGCCCGCTGCCCGCCGATGCTGACACGACCGGACGCGACCAGCTCACCGGCGTGCTCGCGGCTGCGGGCCAGACCACGCCGGACGAGCTCGACGTCGAGGCGACGTCTCACGCCCGGTCGGTCCCCGGGGTGGCGGCGGCACCGGTGAGGCGGGCGTCCAGGGCGTCGGCGGTCGCCTCCAGGCGGGCGACCGCGACCGTGAGGTCGTCGAGGTCCTCCACCGCGGCCCGGGTCTGCTCCTGCATGGTTCCGACCGTACCCGTCGACACCCACGGACGACGCGGTCACCCCGCCCCTGGGGACAGCTCCTCCGACCGCCGCGCCAGCACCGCGTCGCGCTCCGTCGGGTCGGTGGTCGCGTCCAGCTCGTCCCAGGCCTCGTGCAGCCGCCGGGTCAGCACGAGGGACCGTTCCCGTCCCGGGGAGTCCCACAGGTCACCGAGGTCCTGCAGCACCACGCCCGGACGGTGGTCGGGGTCGGCCCGGAGCGCATCGACCAGGCCGTGGACCCCGGTCAGCACCAGGGCGGTGTCCTGGCCGGCGGCGACGCCGCCGGCGATGTCGGTGTCCAGCCGGTCCCCCACCACCAGCGGTCGGGAGGAGTCGCAGGATCGCGCGGCGACGGCGAACAGGTGCGGCCCCGGCTTGCCGGCGACGGCGTCGGGCCGACGGCCGGCGGCCTCGGCCACGGCGTGCACCAGCAACCCGTTGCCCGGGGCGATGCCCCAGTCGGTGGGGATGGTCGAGTCGAGGTTGGTCGCCACCCAGGTGACCCCGGCGGCCACCCAGCGGGTGGTCGCGGCCAGGTCGGCCCAGGACGTGGTGGGCGAGAACCCCTGCACGATCGCGTCCGGGCGGTGCGTCACGTCCGAGACGTGCTCGGCACGCAGTCCCGCACCCGTGACGGCGTCCATCAGGGCCTGCGTGCCGGTCACCGCGACGTGCGCCCTCTCGGCCAGACCCACCGACCCGCGCAGCAGCTCGACCGCGGCCCGCGGGGAGGCCAGGACCTCCTCGACCGTGGCGGGCACCCCGACGGAGACCAGCTTGTCGACCACCTGCTGCGGCGTCCGAGAGGCGTTGTTGGTGACGAAGCGCAACGCGGTGCCCTCCTCCCGCAGCCGGGCCAAGGCCTCCGGCGCCCCCGGCACGGCGCGGGCGCCGGCGTAGACCACACCGTCCAGGTCCAGCAGCAGGGCGTCGTGGTCAGTCATCGGCACGGGGGCTCCTCTCGGTGACGGCACGGGGGCTCCTCTCGGTGACGGCACGGGCTCGGGCGAGCAGGGCCTCGTACTCGGTCCGGCCGGGTCGCATGACGTCGGCCATGGCCAGGTGGGGCAGGGCCTCCTGGTAGCGACCGAGCCGGACCAGGCTGGCACCCAGGCCGAACCGGGCGTAGTCGGAGTCGGGGCTGGCCTCCACCAGGTCCGCGAACAGGTCGCGGGCCACGGCGAACCGACCGGTCTCGAACTCGGCCCGGGCCAGGGTCTCGACGAGCTCGGGCGACCCGGGCACCTCGGACAGGGCGTGCCTGAGCAGCGTGGCCGCGGCCCCAGCGTCACCGCGGGCGAGCAGCCCGCGGGCCCTGGAGACCCAGTCGTACACGTCGCCGGCGGGCCGACGGACGTCGTCGGGGCCGCCGGTGCCACCGCTCTCCGGTTCCTGGGCGCCGACCATCCGACACCTCCGTTCCTGTCTGGAAGTCCCGACCCGGGACCGTACGATGCCGGACATGATCACCGGGACGGCGGGGGTCTCGCCGGTCCGGCTGCTCCATCCTGACCCCGAGACGGCCCGGCATGACAGCGGGCTCCGGGATGCGGGCTGGGTCGAGTCCGGACGGGACCTGCTCGGCCCTCCCGCGGTGTTCGCCGTGGAGCTGGACTCCTCGCACGCCAAGGTGCGCGGGGTCGTGGCGGTGTGGGACGTCGTCGACCCACCCGCCTCCGGTGGCCTGCTCCCCCACGAGGAGACCGACCCGCGCGGGGTGCGACGTCGGGTGAAGGCGCTGCGCACCGCCCACGTCGACCGGGACCCGCTGCTGCTGACCCACCGTGGTGGCGGGGCCGTGTCCGCCCTCGTGGCGGGCCGGACCGCTCCGGTCTACGAGGTCACGGAGCGGGACCGCCACGTGCGCGTGAGCCAGGTGGCGCACGAGGTCACCGACCAGGTGGTGGCCCTGCTCACCGGCCGCCAGTACCTCGTCGCGGACGGCCACCACCGGCTCGAGGGGGCGGTGCAGCTGCGCCGCGAGGGGCTGCCGGCGCAGGTCACGGCCCTGGTCGTGGACGCGGACGACGAGCCGCTGTCGCTGGGCCCGATCCACCGCGTCCTGCTGGACCTGCACGGACGGGACCGGGTCGCCGAGGACGTCATCACCGGGGTGCTCGACCGTTGCCGGGCGGCGGGGGCGGTCGTCGACGGGGGCACGTCGGCGGCTGACGGGGCCGTGCGTCTGGTGCACGGCGACCGCAGCTGGACGGTCACGTGGCCCGAGCACCCCCGCCCGGACGTGACGACCCTGGTCGACCACGTCCTGCAGGACACGGTGCGGTGCCGGGTCCGGCGCGAGCCGCAGGCGGAGATGGCCGCGGCCTCCGGGCGCAGCGGTGCCCTGGCGGTGCTGCTGCCCGCCCCCGACCTGGACGACGTGCTCGCGCTGTCCCGGCGCGGCGCGCTCATGCCCTACAAGGCGACGGCCTTCGAGCCCAAGCTCCCCTCGGGCGCGCTGGTCCGACCGTTGTCAGGTTGGCAGCCGAGCCGGCCCGACGAGGTCACGGACCCGCCGGCCTGACCCTGGGGCCGGGATCGGCAGGGCCGCGGACGTGCTCACTCGGGGCGGCCGGTCCCGCCGTCCACACGACCGTCGTCGTCCTGGGGGTCCAGGTCGAGGAAGTCGCCGATGTCGTCGCCCTCCTCCAGCTCCAGGCCCTCGGGCGCGGCGGGGTGGGCCGCCGCCTTGAGCCGCCACACCTTCGCCTCGTCGGCCCGGCCCGCGTCGGCCAGGGCCTCCGCGTACCCGGCCAGCAGCCGGTAGTGCCACTCCTGCTTGTGCTGAGCCTTGAGCTCGGGCACCTGCAGGGTCAGCACGGCCGCGTCGGCCTGACCGAGGTCCTTGCGCGCACCGGAGGCCACGAGAAGCATCTCGACCCGCGCCTCGAGGTCGAGCCGGGCGGCCTCGGGTGACGCCGCGAGCTCCAGGGCTCGTTCGGGCCGTCCCAGGCCCCGCTCGCAGTCGGCCAGCACCGGGAGGGTATCGAAGCGCCCGCTGATGCGTCGTGCCGCCTTCAGGTCCTTCGAGGCCAGGTCGTACCGTCCGCAGCGGTAGGCGATGATCCCCGCCGCCTCCCGGGCCGCCGCCAACCGGGCGCCGGCCACGCGCACCACGGCGACGTGAGCCAACGCGGTGTCGAAGTCGCCCTCGTCGGCGGCCACGTAGGCCGCCACCAGTCGTCGGGCGACCTCGGTGGACCGACGCTCACCGAGCGCCTCGAACTCGCGCAGGACGTGCTTGTCCAGCGCGCCCTCGGTCGCCCACTCGGGGATCGGCGGCCCGAGCGGGACGACGGCCCGCTCGTCACGGGCACCGTGCACGCCGGGGTCGAAGTCCTCACGGGACTGGCTGGGTCGGTTGGGCGCGCCGCCCCGGCCGCCGGAGCGGTCAGGGCGACCACCGGAACGGTCAGGCGCCCCACGTCCGCCCGAGCGGTCCGGCGCGCCACGGCCGCCCGAGCGGTCCGGCGCCCCACGGCCAGCGGAGCGGTCGGGCCTGGAGCCGGCGGTGCCGTCGCGACGGGGACCGCCCTCGCCCCTGGGCGGACCGTCCCGACGGGGACCGCCCTCGCCCCTGGGCGGACCGTCCCGACGGGGACCGCCGCTCCGGGGCGGGCCGCCCTGTCGTCCCCCGCGAGAGGGCGGCCGTCCGCTGCCAGAACCCGAGCCGCTGGGGCGAGAGCTGTTGTCCATCTATACTCCTAAGCAACGCACGATAGGCCGCCCCAATCGGGGCGGCCTATCGTAAAGAATGTCCGGCGGTGACCTACTCTCCCACACAGTGTCCCGTGCAGTACCATCGGCGCAGAAGGGCTTAGCTTCCGGGTTCGGAATGGGACCGGGCGT
>JBBSQH010000089.1:0-14704 GCA_038258055.1 Actinomycetales bacterium | reverse complement strand
GACTACCTCGAGACGTTCTACAACCCCCGCCGCCGGCACTCCGCCCTCGGCAACATCGCCCCCGCCACCTTCGAGGAACGGCACACTCTCACCACCGCGGCCTGAACCCTCAGACCGCGCAGCAACGAGGTGTCCACGGAACCGGGTCAACTCCACACCCCGACGCCGCACGGATCGCGGCCGCCATCGCCCGCAGCCAACCCGACGTCGTCGACGCCCTCCACCGCACCGCCCGGCAGCAACTCGGCACCGGCGCGTGGCTGGTCCCCAACCCCAACGAACGCGCCACCAGCGCCATCTGGGTCCGACAGACCCCCGACCCCGGCGCAGCGCCCGGCACACCACCCGCGGCGCAGCCCGACCTCATCAACCGCCTCGTCGACGCCCGCCCCCACGCCCACCACCTCGCCCACGCCGCCGGCGTCAACCCCTTCCCCGGCACCGCAGCCGCCGTTGCACTCGCCACCGCCCGCCAAGGCCTGCCACCCCGCCACACCGTCCACCCACCAGCGTTCCCCCGAACCACCGAACGACCCGCCGCACCCTCACGCACCCCCCGCCCCACCGACCTCGAACGGTGACCCTCCACATCGCCACGCGGGCGTGCCGGTGCAAACATGGAAGCCGCGGTGCGGGCACGAAGCACCCGCCCAGGCCCCCTCCCCCCCAGGTGTGGCCAGGCGGGCAGGCACGGCCCGCACCGCCCATCCGGCCCCGCCCCGCCCGCGCTTCGAAACAAACCGTCTGGCCCACGTCGGTCGGGCTGAGGTCAGTCAGACAGGCGTCGCACCTCGGCCACGGCAATGCCCATCACGGCGAGCCGGTCCAGCACCCCGCTCAACCCCTCGGCGTCGTCGACCGGCCCGTACAACACGGCCCCCCCGACCAAGCCCGGGGTGCAGCGCATCTGCGGGAACGCCGCCAACGCGGCCTCAGACACCTCACCCCGGACGAGAAACTCATACCGTGCGCCTCGGGCACGGTCACCGGCATCCACTCGCGCACCCGACTGCGGAACGAGCTCGTCGCTGCCCATGCAGCTGACGTTAGCCCCCCGGCGCCTGCGACAACCTCCGCGCGCGGGGCCACAGATCCGTGCCTCATCCCTAAGCCTGACTCGCCATCGCGGGGCCAGACGACGCGTCCCAGCCCCCGTTGTCGGCGTGCCGGACGTCGATGGCGTGCCGGACAGCGGGCAGGCCACGATGACAGGCGTGACCAAGCATGGACCGGCGACGGTGTGGGAGCAGGCCTGTCCGGCCTGTGCCGGCTCCGGTCAGGTGACACCCCCCACACGCCAGCAGTGGCTGCAGACCCGCGACCAGCTGCTACGGCAGCGCGAGCATGCCGCCGGCGTCGTCGAGGCCGCCATCCTCGACGACCAGCTCCGCGACCACGCCGCCGGAGAACCCGCCGGGGCCCAGACGCAGACTTGCGACGCGTGCCAGGGGTCGGGCCTCGTGCCCACCGCCGAAGGACAGGACCTCCTCCGTTTCCTGCGCCGCCACCGTTACCGGCACTAGCCAGACCCCGCCCAGCTCAGCCGGGGGAGGTCCACGTCCTGGTGCTGGGCAGGGGACCTGGCCAGGGCGAAGTACGGATCCGCAACGATGACCCCGAGACCGGCGAACGACTCAGCGAGACCGCGTTGATTGACGCGGCCATCGGAGAACTGCGACCGGCCCGAGGAGCTTTCCACCCATACCCGTGAGCACGACCCTCATTGGGCCAGCCCGGATCCGGGCCGTGGCCGAGCTGTCCGACTCCGACTGCGACCGGGTCCTCGGCGACGCCTACGACCCCCGGTCACGGTTGAGGCGCGGCTGGGAGCGTGCTGGAGGACGACCTGCAGCACCTGGGCCGGGCGGCCTACTCGCACGGCCTACTCACACGGCCTGCTGCGCGCGCAGGGCTGGCCTGCCACCCCGGACTGCGACCACTGCGCCCGCGGTCCCCGCCGAGTACCTCCAGCGCCCCACGACCCCGGCCAGCGGCCCGCGACGGACCCCAGGACCGCAACGATGGACACGCACACCTTCTCAAGACGTCAGCCCGAATGCCACCATCGCCAGGGCAGGTGCAGGGACGAAGCGCTGATGTCGGGCCCACAACCCCCGCTGAGATCAGGCACAGTAGGCACGGCCCGCACCGTGACCCCAGGGCCCAAGCCGGCATCAGGAGTCCCCGCGGAGACTGCCACCCGGGACCACGCGGACACCCGAGACCACGCGGACACCCGGACCACGCCATCGACGCCCGCTCTGCTCGGCCGACAACGGACCGGCTGCGAGCCGACCCGCGGTGCTGATCGTCACGGCCCTCTGGTGGGCGGCGCGTCCGACCCGTACCGTCGTGTCTCCTCCCTCGTCAGGGTGGGTAGACGTCCTGTCCCGCTGCTATGCACGGCAGCGGGACAGGGCAAACCCGTGGCCTTCCCCTCGTTGGTCGCGGGCCACCGGCGGGCCTGGGGCACAGATCTGCCACACCACCCCCGCACGATCGTCTCGCCCGGCACAGTGGGCCCATGGCCCATACCCGGCGCACGGCACGGTTCGCGGAGCTCGCGGTGGAGGTCGAGCGGATCTGCCACGACAACGGCGTCGACGTGCAACCGCGTGACGTCGACGCCGCACTCAACGCCCGGGTCGCACTCGTCGCTGCCCGGATGCGCATCGGCCCCCAAGCGGCGCTGCTCTTCGCACCTGACAACGTTGCGGCCGCCCTCGCCGCAGAACTCGCCGCCCACCAGGACGCCACCGCCGCCGGACACGTCATCGAGCTCGACAGCCGACGCTGACCACCAGCGGTCCCAGCGGTCCCAGCCGGCGCTACTGCCTCTGAGCACCCGGGTCGGCATTGCTCGCCGTCTTCCTGGTCCTGCCGGCAGCACGTTTCGGGGGCGAGGCAGCGTGAGGCGGCCCCGCCCTGAGGCGCTGCACCGGGCCGCGCCCACGAGACTGCTTGTCTGGAGGAAACAACGGATCGGGCCCATGCTGGCCAGCTTCGACCTGTTCGAAACCACCCATCCGCGGCGGACAGCCAGGAGACGACCGCGGTCGTCACCGACATCGACTACGACAAGTCCTCGGGCTCACCGCTCGCGTTACGAAGCCGAGGGACGGACGTGGGAGTCGGACACGGGCCACTCCCCCGACGAGCAGACCAGGAAGGAGATCGTCGTCCTGTCCGACCGGACCGACCCCGAATCGGTTCGAGACCTCGGCATGGACCGGCTTCTCTGGAGACCACGCCGTCGGGTTCACCATAGTGAGTGCCGGAAGGCCGGAGTGCTCGCCCTGGCCGGGGCAGCCGGCGGGTCCGCGCTGCGGAGTAGACCACGTCACCGACGCCCACCCACACGTCGCCAACCACGCTGCCCGCACGTCCGAACCCAGCCCCGCGCCAGGTACCCCAGCGACCGTGAAGCAATACGCCCCTGGTGAGCACCGAGCCCCCAACCCCGACCAGGACCGGACACAGACAGAGGTCGACAAGGGGGGCTCCTAGGCCCGCCGACCAGCATGGACGGCCAGGTCGTTGCTCCGCGCGTGTCACCCACTACGGACGACACGGCGGCCGCTCCGAAGCTGTCGAAAGTCCTCGCGACGAGCACCTCGGCCGGGACGTGCTACCCCCGGGTCCATGCGAAGGCGTAGGCGTTCGCGTTGGGGCTCCCGCACCTGCACCTGCACCGCTGATACTCAGCCAGGACAGTAGCGGTGTCGGCCACGGTGCCCGTGTGAGGCATCGACCGGCATGATGCTCCGATGGTGGACACACCGCAGTCGACCGTTCCACGTCCCCTCACACCAGGAGAAGAAGCCGTACTGGTCGCGCTCATCACACGAGGCGACCCCCTCAGCCACAGCGGCGTCGTCACCGACAACGACCGGGCCCGCTGGCTCGCCCACGTGCCGCGAACCCGCGCCGGACACCGATGCGGATGCGGGACCTGCCCCTCCCTCACCCTGCTCACCCCCGAGAACGCGACACCGCCCGCAGATGGCCGCCGCGTACTCCTGGAGGCCACGACCGCCTCCGCCCTGCTCCTCCTCGTCGTCGCCGACGACCACCCCAACTACCTCGAGCTCACGCCCCTGCACGACAACGTGGCCCACATCCAGTTCCCCGACCCCCACGACATCGACTACCCCCGGTAGCCCCACGGTCAACCCCACCACTGACAGCCCAGGACGAACCCCACTCCGTCACCCCCACTCGGCGTGACGACTCATCACAGCACGCGACCCCGGACCACAACACCCCCCGACACCCATGACCCATGACCCATGACCCAGGTAGTGAAGGGACTATTGGCCAGGTCGCCCGGCATCTCCAGAGGGCTCCGCCGTCAGAAGCTCGTACTGCAGTGCCACAACTCGCGTGGCGCGTTCGTAGGCCGACTCAGCGCGGTCCAAGGCGTACATCTCCGGGCTGCCGGGACGGTAGCCCACGGCCCGGGCCCGCTCGAACGCCGCCGTCAACCGGTCATATGCCGCCGTCCGCTCCGCCCCGGCACGCGTCGAAGCGCTATGGGGCTCATGTCCAACCGGGCCGGGTTCAATCACTGTCTCCACCCCTCGCACACGGACTGTCCATGACCGGTGCCCGCTTCAGGCGCCGCGCCGTTGAAGCCGCGGGCTGACGCCCGTGCCAACCTGTCGAAGCTCGTGGAGTCGGCGGTGACCACCCACGAGCGGTTCGAGGTCACCCGCAACGGTAACCGAGCCGTCGTGCTAATGAGTGCTGAGGACTACGACGCCCTGCTGGAGACCGTAGATGTCCTCAGCCGCGCCGACGAGGTCGAGGCTCTGAAAGAGGGGCTTACCGACCTCGATGCCGGGCGCACGTCGTCCCTGGATGAGGTCCGCTCGGCGAGGCTGCAGCGCGGACGCCTCAGGCGTGAGTGACGACGCGGGCGAGGGCGGCAGGCACGACGTCGTCCTGACCCGCAGCGCGGACTGCTCCACGCCGTGCCGGCAAGCGCCTGAGGGAGCCGCTGGCGTCCCTGTGGTCAGCTCGTCGAGGTGAGTACCGCGTCCTCTACCGGATCGTCGAGCGACGCCTCGTCATCGAGGTCGTGTCGGTGGTCCACCGACGCGACGCCTATCGCCGTTGACCGATGGCTGACCGGGTCATCCGCACCCACCCGACGATGCGCAGGTCGCCCTGGGCTCGTCGAGGTCGACTCCCTCGGCGTCGTGGACTGGCGTGTCCAGTGGGGACCGACGAGCACGCGGACAAGGCCCCTGCCACATGTCGGCATTATCGGTATCACCAGATACCATGTCTCACATGGAACCTGGTCAGGCCAATAAGTCGATATCCGAGCTGCGGCGCGGCACTGTCGCCTTCTGCGTGCTGGCACTGCTCGACGAGCGGGAGCGGTATGCCGTCGAGCTGGTGAGCGACCTCGCCGGCTCCGACGCCCTGGCCGCGAGCCAGGGGACGATCTACCCGCTGCTGTCCCGGCTGCGGGACGACGGCCTGGTAGCGACGACCTGGCAGGAGTCCCGTTCGGGGCCGCCACGGAAGTACTACCGCCTGACCGACGACGGACGGCGCTCCCTGGACGTGTTCCGAAGGGACTGGGCGCACTTCCGCGATGCCGTCGACCGACTACTCCACGAGGGAGACGACCGTGACCGCACCCGCAGCGACCCCGACCAGCCCGAGGGAACCCGACATGAACAGCACTGACAAGCTCATCGCCGACTACCGCGACAGGCTGAGCCGAGCCATGGCGGACCTGCCGCCCGCCCGTCGCGCCGAGCTGCTCGGTGACATCGACGTCCACCTGGCGGAGGCCACCACGCACGCGCGGGACCAGGCGAGCGTGCTGCAGGTGCTCGACGAGCTGGGGGCCCCGGAGGGGATCGCCGAGGCCGCCCGCGCCGAGTCGGGGACCAGGCCCCGGCGTGGCGTCGACGGCGCCCTCGCCTACGACGTGCTCGCCGTGCTGGCGCTGCTGCTCGGCGGGTTCTTCGTTCCCCTGGTCGGCTGGATCGCCGGTGTGGTCATGGTCTGGAACGGCCCACGGTGGACCACGGCGGACCGGTGGATCGGAACGCTGGCCTGGCCGGCAGCGCTCGCGCCGCTCGTGGCCCTTCTCGCAGGCCTCAGCCTGGCACCGCAGCCGGACTCGGGCCCGGTCTGGGTGCTGCTCCCGGTCGGTCTGCTCAGCGCCGCCCTGATCCTCGTGCCGACGGTCCACCTGCTGCGCGTCGCGGCCCGCCGACGTGCCGCTGACCACTGACCACTGACCGCCATGTCCGACCGACGACCTCTAACCGCCACCTGCCGAGGGAGCGGTAGACATGATCAGGACCCGAGGCCTGACCAAGAAGTACGGCGCCACGACCGCCGTCGACGGCCTCACCTTCACCGCCCGCCCCGGCCACGTCACCGGGTTCCTCGGCCCCCACGGCGTCGGTAAGTCGACCACGACGATGCGCCTGCTGCTCGACCTGGACCGCCCCACGTCCGGCCAGGGCGCTCGTCAACGGGAGGCCGTACCACCAGCACCGGGCGCCGCTGCGTGAGGTCGGGGCCCTGCACGAGGCGCGCGCCGTTCATCCCGGCCGGAGCGCCCGCGCCCACCTGCGCTGGCTCGCGAGCACCGGGGGCATCCCCGACCGGCGTGTCGATGAGGTGCTCAAGGGTCCGCCGGGACGATCGACGGCTGAGGAGCTCGTCGAGCTGGAGCAGTCGCTCCGGCAGCAGATCGACCTGCTCGTGCGGCAGCTCGGCACCGTGGCCGCGGCACAGCGGTCGACCGTGCCGGAGGCGCGCGAGCTGTACCGCGCCGGCCACGAGGCGTCTCGGCCCTGCTCGCTGACCCAGACACCCTCCGCCTCGAGACCGATGTCAGCCTGCTGCTGGGGGTCGTCGGCGGCGACGCTCTCGCCGAGGGGCTGCGGAGGTTCCTGGCGCAGTCGACCCGCCTCGAGCCGTGGCTGGGGTCGCGACCCGATAGGGGCCTTGCCCGGGCACCGTGAGTGCCCTTTTCTACCGTTGCCCACCTCGCCTTCACCGACGACGCGAGAGGCATCATCGACGGCACTGCACGGAGCAAGCGTGCTCGGGATCGACACCTACAAGCACACCCACTTGGCCGTCGTCCTCGACGGCCTCGGCCGCCACCAGGGCAGCCTGCAGGTCCCGGCAAGCGACGCCGAGGCAGCGGAGCTTCTTGCCTGGGCCGGCAGTCACGGGTCACCACAGACCGCCGGTGTCGAGGGCACCGGCAGCTACGGCTACCAGCTCACCCGCAGGTTGCAGGGCGCCGGCCTGACCGTGGTCGAGGTCAACCGTCCGGACCGAGCCAACCACCGCCGCAAGGGCAAGAGCGACCCGGTCGACGCCGACGCGGCAGCCAGAGCCGTCCTTGCGGGCCAGGCCACCGCGGTCCCCAAGGACCGAGTTGTGCCGCACTGCTGGATATCGATTGACGACGTCGACGCCGGCCGCAACAAAGGCCTGACCAGCAACGAACACAACGAACTTGTCGAGCTGCGCCGCCGGACTTGGGTCCTGGAGATGGAGAACGAGATCCGAAAGCGGGCCAGCGCCTACCGCGCCCGGGAAACGGTTCGGCGATTTATGGGTCGGATCGGAGGGAGCTGCGGTCGAGAGCTGAGGGGTTCAGGGTGAGCATCACGCGCAGCAAGTGGCCTCGCAGCACTGCGACCTCCTCCTCGTGGAGTGCTGCGACGAGGAGGGCATCGGCCTCGACCACCGCAGCGCTGGACTGCTCGGTGCGCACCAGACCGCCGGGCGTGAGGTAGTTGCCCAGGACCCGCCCGTGCACCGGGTGCGGACGCCGCTCCACCCACCGCTGGTCCAGAAGCGGGCGCAGGGCGGTCTGGATGGACTGCGGGGTCAGGTTGACACGGCGCGCCAGCTCGGCAGCGGACACCCCCGGCTCCCGGCCGATGTGGACCAGGGCACCGAACTGCGCCGGGGTCAGGCCGAAGGGCTCGAGCGTGCCGGCCATCCGCCGGGCGACCAGGTGTGCGGCCTGCCACAACAGGTACCCCGTCCGGTCCACCGGATCATCGAGTGTCATTGTGTCAGGCACCTGATATGTTCACAGCCGTGAGCATCACACCACCGAGAGTACCCCCGCCGCCGACCGAGCACCGCCAACACCGGGCTGACCGGGCTGATCGGGCTGATCGGGCTGATCGGGCTGACCGCGAGTTGCGCCCAACCCACAGTGCCGACAGCACGAGACGGCGGAGCGCTACGGTTCGGGCTGCGCTGGTCCCGCCGATAGTGGGGCTGCTGATCGGCAGCCTGTTCGTCGCGGTCTTCCTCGCCGCCTTCCACAACCCGAGGCCTCACGAGCTACCGGTGGCGGTCGTCGCCCCTGCGGCCGTGCTGTCGACGGTGCAGTCCCAGGTGGCCTCGCCTGACAGCCCGCTGGAGGTGCGCACCTACCCAGACCGCGACTCTGCGGAGGCGGCGGTGCGCGAGCACACCGTCCTCGGTGCCCTCGTGGTCTCCCCGGCGGGTCAGGAGCTGCTGGTCGCCGGGGCCAACGGTCCTTCGGTCACCCAGACGCTGCAGGGCGGCTTCGGTGCCGCTGCCGCGTCGCAGGCACCTCTGCAGACCACAGACGTGGTGCCCTTGAGCGATGGTGATTCGCGTGGTCTGTCGGTGTTCTACGGCGCCTTCGGCGTCGTCGTGGCGGGATTCCTCTTCGGCCTGACCAGCATGCAGCCCGGGGCGAAGCTGGCGTTGCGGTGGCGAGCGGGCGTCGCGGTCACCTTCGCGGTCGCGGTCGGCCTGGTCGTCGCCTCGTTGCTCGGGCCGGGCTTCGATTCCCTGCCGGCGCCGTTCGCGACCACCGCTGCCGTCGTCGCGCTGCTCGCGCTGGCCGTCGCAACCACCACCGCCGCGCTACTGCGGGCTTTTGGCCCGGCGGGCGCCTTCGTCGCCGCCGTCGTGCTGCTCGTGTTCGGCAACGCCAGCAGCACCGGTGTTCTGCCGGCGCAGTACCTGCCGGGCTGGCTGGAGCCGCTGGCCGCGGTGCTGCCGGTCGGGGTGGCGGTGCGGGCGCTGCGCGGCGCGGCCTACTTCGACGGCGACGGGCTGCTGAGCGGGGTGCTCGTCCTGACCGTCTGGGTGGTGTGCGCAGCGCTCGTCTTCGCTGTCTTCGACCTGAGACATCAACACGGCCGCCTGGTCTTCGCCGGCCGCGACGCCGCGGTGGCGGCGGCGTGAGGATCTTGCTGATCGGCGCCACCGGCGCCACCGGCGCCACCGGGCTGGAAACCATCCGGCAAGCAGTGGAACGGCGGTGGGACGTCACCGCCCTGGTCAGCGACTACCGCGTCAACCCTCGCTCCCGGCCCCCAGGAGGGACCGCCATCCCCCGGGCCGACGCCGCCACCTTCATGCTCGACCCGGTCCTGACGCCCACCTGGAGGCACGCCACCCCCACCTTGACGACATGAGCATCTCGAAGCGCGTGGCGAGGCCAGCGACCTCCTCGCCCGAGAAGGGAGGACTCGTGCCGTCCTGCGACGGCGTCTCCGATTCCCCGGCTGATGCTGTGCCTAGGACGTACGCCGCTGTGGGGAGCATTGAGCGGGTGGTCCTGCTCGACGACGACGGCCGCCCGGCGGGGACGATGCTCAAGTCTGAGGTGCACGGGCCACATACACCGCTGCACGCCGCCTTCTCGACCTACGGGTTCGACCGTTCCGGCCGGTTGCTGCTGACACGGCGAGCAGCGACCAAGACGGCCTGGCCAGGAGTCTGGACCAACACCTGCTGCGGTCACCCTGCTCCTGGGGAGTCCCTGGAAACGGCGGTTACCCGGCGGTTGGACGCCGAGCTGGGGATGGCGCCGGCGTCCGTGACGATGGTGCTGCCCGACTTCCGGTACAACGCCGTCGACGCCAACGGCATCATGGAGAACGAGATCTGCCCCGTTCTGTTCGTCGAGCTCGACGGCGACCCGACCCCGGTAGCCAGCGAGGTGTGCGAGACGGCCTGGGTCGACCGGCACCACCTTCTTCACCTGGCAACTAACCTGCCGGTATTGCTCAGCCCGTGGGCCGTGCTGCAGATCACCGAACTCGCGGCTGCCGGCCGGTTCGGGCAAGGCAACGTCTGAGCAGAAACTCGACCCGCGCTATCCGTGTCTTGAGAACAGAACTGTCCCTTGCCGACCGGGAAGCGCTTGGGCCTAGTGTTCGGCGGTGAGCCCCGTATCACTACCAAGGTCCTGAGACACCCCCCGGCGAGCCGGACGACGCCCCTGCGATGGCCCGTTCCGACGGTGCCGTTGGCGGCAGAGTCAACAACCCGCGTGCCGCCTGTTTCGCCAAGGACCTGTCCAAATTGCACGTTGGCCCGACCGCTGACCCCGCCAAATGGCGTTGCGAGATCAGGGCCACCTAGCGCTGCGGCTCACGGCGCGCCAAGTCTCACAAGTCGGTTCCGAAACGGTGTGCGGCTGGCTTGTCGCCTGCCCGACTTCTGCGACGGCCCTGCTTTGGTGCTCGTGCTGCACGCCGTCAGCCGCGGCAGGCACGGGCATGGCCGATCCCAGTTCGTCGGCCAGGGCGTCGGCCAGTTCGTCGGTGCTGGGAACGACGTCGCGGACCGCGGATGGGGGGCGTCGTAGCCCGGCGACAGCCATCGGGGCGGTGGCCCCGGCCGGGGACTGGCGCACGACCCGTCCGTTGCAGCCCTGGCACCGCGGGATCGCCACCGTCTCGGCGTGCTCGCCGACGTCGAGGTCCCTGCCCGCGGACCCGGTCGGCGCAGCAGTGCTGAGCCTGCACGCCGACGACGTTGAGCGGTTGCGTCGTCGTGGACGTGGGCGTCGTGCGGGGCCGCTGGGGTAGTGCTGGCACCACCTGCAGCGGGCCTCCTGCGGGAGTGATCCGGCGCGGCGGCGCTGGTGTGCTCATCACCTCGGATCCAGCGGCGCCCGCCGCGAGGAACCATCCAGAACAACCTCAGGAGATCTCATGAGCACCCTCACCCACCAGAGCGGCATCGACGTCAAGGAGCTGATCCGGCGCCACCCGCTGGTGTCCTTCTTCTCCCTGGCCCTGGGCGTGAGCTGGCTGCTCTGGCTGCCGTACGTGCTGTCCAACAGCGGGCTCGGTCTGCTGGACCTGGACTTCCCGAAGCTCCTGGGCCTGTCCCAGCTCGTCGGGGTGATGCCCGGCGCCTACGCCGGGCCGCTGTCCGCCGCGCTGATCGTCACCGTCATCGTCGAGGGCCGCCCAGGGCTGCGCGCGTGGGGCCGCCGGCTGACGCATTGGCGGGTCGGCTGGCGCTGGTACGCAGGCGTCCTGATCGGGGTGCCCGTGGCACTGCTCGTGTCCACCCTCGCCGTGCCCGGTGCGCTGGCCAGCATCGCCGTCCCCAGCCTGCTGGTGCTCGCGATCTACCTACCGGTGTTCATCCTGCAGATGGTGACCACCGCGGCCGCGGAGGAGCCGGGCTGGCGCGACTTCGCGTTGCCCCGCCTGCAGCGTCAGTACGGCCCGGTGTGGGGCACGGTCGTCCTCGGGGTGATCTGGGGTGTGTGGCACCTGCCGCTGTTCCTCACCGAGTGGGCCGGCGGGCCCGACGTGGCCTGGTGGTACCCGGTGACGTTCGTGGCCACCTGCGTGCCGCTGAGCATGGTCATGACGTGGCTGTTCAACCGCACCGGTCGCGGGCTGCCGCTGATCATGGTCTTCCACGCCAGCATCAACACCACGATGTCCGTGGTCTGGATGGAAGTCTTCCCCGGCATCAACACCGAGTACGGCCCGACCCTGGCCAACACCGTGGCCGCCAGCGTGGCGGCGGCGATCGTGCTCCTCGCCACCCGGGGGCGCCTGGGTCTGAGCGTCGCCGAGGTCGAGCAGATGAGCGCCGTGCAGCGCTCGGCCCCCGGGCGCGACCCGGAGGCGCTGGCCCTGGCCGGCTGAGTCCAGCGTCACCTCACCGGGTGCGCGTCGACGACCTCAGGGTCGCCGGCGCGCGCCCTCGTCCAGGTGGCGGAGCACCGCGGCGACCCGCCGGTCCACCGCATCGGTGGGCGCCAGGTCGAGCTTGGCGAAGATGCTGCGCACGTGCTTGTGCACCGCACCCTCGCTGACGACCAGCCGCTGCGCGATGGCGGTGTTGCCCAGGCCCTGGGCCATCAGCTCCAGGACCTCGCGTTCGCGGGGGCTGATGCGCTCCAGCCCGGCGTCAGGGCGGGCGCGGGTGAGCAGCTGGGCCACGACCTCGGGGTCGATTGCCGTGCCACCCCCGGCCACCCGGTGCAGGGCCTCCAGGAACTCCGCCACCCGACCGACCCGCTCCTTCAGCAGATACCCCAGCCCCGCGGACCCAGAGGCCAACAGCTCGGTGGCGAAGGCCTGCTCCACGTACGCCGAGAGCACCAGCACCGCCAGGCCGCTCTGGCGCTGGCGGGCGGTCACCGCGGCGCGGATCCCCTCATCGGTGTGGGTAGGGGGCATGCGCACGTCGATCACCGCGACGTCCGGTGCGTGCTCGCCCACCGCGGCCAGCAACCCCTCCCCATCAGTGGCGGTGGCGACCACGTCCAGACCCTCGGCTCTCAGCAGCAGGGCCAGGCCCTCCCGTAGCAAGGCGTCGTCCTCGGCGATCACGATCCGCACAGCAGCTCCACGTCCACGGTGGTGGGCCCGCCGGGCGGGCTGGTCAAGGTCATGGTGCCGTCCAGGGCCTCGACCCGTCGACGGATACCGGCCAGGCCCGAGCCGGAGTCCTCGCCGGCCCCGCCGTGCCCGTCGTCGCGTACCCGTACCCGCAGCCGGTCCCCGCGGCGGCGCACCGAGACCTCCACCTGTCCTGCACCGCTGTGGCGAGCGGCGTTGGTCAGGGCCTCGGCCACGACGAAGTAGGCGGTGGCTTCCACCGACGCGGCCAGGCGCCCGGCGACGTCGACCTCCACACGGCAGGCCACGGCACTGTCGGCGGCCAGCCCGCTCAGCGCGCCGGCGAGGCCCCGGTCGGTGAGCACCGGCGGCAGCACCGAGCGCACCACCTCCCGCAGCTCCGACAGTGCCAGCTCGGCGGCGCCCTGGGCGCGCTCCAGCAGCTCATCGGCCACGGCCGGGTCACGCGCGAGGGCCCGGCGTGCGGCGCCGAGGAGCACGGTGACGGCCACGAGCCGGTTCTGGCTGCCGTCGTGCAGGGACCGCTCGATGCGTCGCAGCTCGGTGGCGTGCGCGTCCAGCGCTGCCGCGCGGGTCGCGGTCAGCTCAGCTACCCGCAGCGAGAGGTCGGTTCCCGGAGGGGGGCCGAGCAGGCGTCGTCCGGGCCAGACCTGCAACCAGGCCATGATCGGCGCGAGCAGCACGACGGCGACCGCGCACAGCGCGCCGAACAGCGACATCGTCCACACCCCCGCCCAGTCATCGACGGTGAAGAAGGAGAACCCCCCCAGATCGAGGGACACGGTGCCGGCGGGGACCAGACGCCACCACCCCGGGGCAGTGGCGTACTGGAACGCGTACACAGCGAGCTGAAGGGCGATGCCGGGCAACGCCAGGCCCAGCGTGGCGTGAGGCAACAGCCAGGCCACCTCCCGGCGCAGCGCGGGATCGGCCACAGCGGCCCGCAGACCCCGCGGCAGCTCGCCCGGGCCCACCAGCTCCTCACCGAGCCACGACAGCCGGGTGCGCTCCAGATCAGCCAACCCCCGCACCGCACCCAGCGCGGGACGCAGCAGCAGCAACCCCACCCCGACCACGCACAGCAGCACGATCAGCCCCAGCACCACGATCAGCAGCGCAGCCACCGGAGCCGTGGCGAACCCCGTCGTGAGATGCACCAGGGCCAGCGGCGCGGCACGCACATGACGCCACGCGACAGCGCCAGCACCGTTCAGCCCCGCCCCGGATGCGCGGTCCCGCCCCCTCACCGGGCGGTCACAGGCCCCGTCGGCCCTGACCGTGACCCGCAGCAGCGGTCGTGGGGCCGGGGCTGCTGCCGGTAGCCCCCGCGCCCGCGACCGTGATGCTGGCGCGGACGAAGGCCGCTACAGCGGCAGAGCGGGCATGCTCGGGCCAGGCCAGCAGGATCGCGTCGGTCGGAGCATCCAGCACCGGCACGGCGACCACCTCAGGACGCAGCTGGCGCCGGGACAGGTCCGGGATGACGGCGACCGCCTGACCGAGTGCGACCAGCTGCATCAGCTGCGCGATGTCACGCACCGCCGGACCACGGGCACCCTGCGGGTCGGTGCCCGCCCGGTAGGCGAGGGGCTCACCGTCCAGGTCGGCCAGGATCAGGGCGGCACGCTCGGCCAACCGGTGCTGGCGCGGCAGCACCGCCACATGGGCGACGGTCAGCAGGACCTCGGTGTCGAAGCCGGTCAGGTCCGGGTCCGACGCCGGGACAAGGGCTAGGTCGACGCGCCCTTCCCGCAACGCCTGCGACTGCTCACCGATCCCGCACACCACCACCTCGACCTCGACCGCGCTCGGATCGGCCCCATACAGCGGCAGGATCTGCTCGAGCAGCCCCGCGTCCCCGTCGGGCTTCATCACCAGCCGCAACTGCGCCACCGGCTGCCCGGCCCGCTGCACCCGCAGGACGGCGGCGGCCGCCGCGTCAAGGACGACACGCCCCTCCCCCAGCAGGACCGACCCCGCCCGGGTCAGCACCACACCACGGCTGGTCCGCTCCAACAACAGCACACCCAGACGACGCT